>CAZYWJ010000012.1:53663-60605 GCA_964651785.1 uncultured Cryomorphaceae bacterium | reverse complement strand
GTGATCATCTTCACCCCGGCCTACGATTGCTATGTACCGCCCATCGTTTTGAATCAGGGAAAACCGGTTTACGTTCAGCTGAAAGGTCCCGACTTTAAAGTCAGTTGGGAAGACGTCAAAAAAGTCATAACCCGAAAAACCCGACTTATCATTATCAATTCACCGCATAACCCTTCGGGGGCAGTATGGGATGAAAGCGATATGAAAGAACTGGAGAAGCTCGCCATGAACAGCGATGCGCTGGTGTTGAGCGATGAGGTTTATGAACACATTGTTTTCGACGGAAAGAAGCATTGGAGTGCATCCAAATTTCCCGAATTGGCCAAGCGTTCTTTGGTCATCGGCAGTTTCGGAAAGACTTTTCACGTCACGGGTTGGAAATTGGGCTACATTTTGGCTCCTGAGAATTTGATGACGGAGTTCAGAAAGGTGCATCAATACTTGGTTTACTGCGTTAGTGCGCCCATGCAGTATGCCATAGCTGATTACCTGGAAGTACCCGATCGCTACAATCACATCGCAGAGATGTATCAGAAGAAGCGCGATACGTTTTTAAATCATCTTAAAGATTCACGGTTCAAAGCCAATCCTGGCTCAGGATCTTATTTTCAGCTCTTGAATTATTCGGCCATCAGCAAAATGGGTGAGGTGAAATTTGCTGAAAAGCTCACCAAAGAACACGGTGTGGCTTCCATTCCGGTTTCGGTATTTTACCATCAGCCGGTAGAGCAATTCATGCTGCGGTTTTGTTTTGCCAAATCGGACGAGACCCTCGAGAAAGCAGCCGCAATTCTCAAATCATTATGAGTGCAGTTCAAAATCTGAAAGTCGCTCTTCTTCAAACCGAGCTTCATTGGGAATCACCCGAAGAGAATTTGCGAATGGTGGAGCAGAAGATGGAAACTTTGCCTGAAGATTTGGACCTCGTGGTATTGCCCGAGATGTTTGCATCGGGTTTCACGATGAATCCTTCCGCTGTGGCTGAAAAGAATGACGGGCCGACTATGTCAGGACTGTCGCGACTATCGAAGGAAAAAGCACTCGCCATCTGCGGAAGCTTTGTAGCGAAAGATGAAGGGAATTATTACAATCGGTTTTTTTGGATTCAGGAAGGCGAGCTTAAATCCACGTACGATAAGCGGCATCTCTTTCGGATGGCAGAAGAGAATAATGTTTACAGCGCGGGTAAAGAGGATGTTCGAATCAACTTCAAAGGCTGGAACATCATGCCGCGGGTGTGTTACGATTTGCGCTTTCCCGTTTGGTCGCGCTCCAATGATGTTGATCTGCAGATTTACGTAGCCAATTGGCCTGCCCCTCGCGTGGCCGCATGGGACAAGTTGCTATTGGCGAGAGCCATAGAAAACCAATGCTACATCATCGGGGTGAACAGAGTGGGTGAGGACGGGAATAAGGTGCCCTATTGCGGCCATTCCATCGTGGCAGATGCTAAAGGCGAAGCCATGACTGAAGTAGCAAATGAAAGAGCCGAGTGGATTTTTGCCACTTTGGATCTGGAATCACTGAACGATTTTCGGGAGAAATTTCCCGTCAGGCTTGACGCCGATCAGTTTAAGATTTTGCCGTAAGGCAGAGGTGCGGGAGTCCAATCAATCTCCAAATCCCAGTTAGACCTGACTTCGATCTCTTCCGAATAGAAAAGCCGAAATTCCGGCTGAATTCCTAAATCGTAGTTTCCGGTATCCCATTCACCATTCTCGTTTCGGTCGAAATTTATCCTCAGGCCGTATTTGCCGGGCTGAAGTTTTTCGAAGCGAAGTTCACGCTGATCCTTTAAAGAACCCGATCGTAATACATTTCCGGTTGCCGTGGTAAATTCATAAATGGGATTGGCTCCGTCTCGAATCAAACTGTCATTAATGGTTACCGCCAGATTGCCGTAATATTCTTCATCTTCCAGCCGAAAATCAAAGGCAGTGCTATCGCTGTAAAGTCCGTAAATGTCCTTGATGGCGCCTGCTTTCAGAATCAGTTGGTAGGTGGAGGTGGGCTTGTTTTCCATTTCGATGGAAAAATGAAGGCCGCCCGTGGTTCGTTTAAATGCTTCGGGCTGAACTTCTACGCTGTCTTCTAAAACGACGATTAATGTGGTATCTAATTCGGTCAGTGGATTTGAGAGGTTAATACGAATGTTCTCGTATCGATCCAGTTTCTTTTGCTCCAAATTAGAGGTGAGTTTGAGTTGTGGCTTTTGCCTGAACTTCGGATCGATTTCAGGATACCAGAATGAGGTGTCCTGAATGGCCTCGCCATCTCTTACAATCACTTCGATTTCTTCCACATCGTATTCGATTTCGTTCAAAGGAAGGTAGGAGGTAAGCGTATCCCTTTCAGGACTCAAAATATTCAAGGCAGGCAGTTCGGTTTCAGTTTCCACGTCCCGGAAGGTTATAAGAGGATTATCAGTTGGCAAATTGAAGGCTACGCGGTAAAATCCGAAGTCTTTCTTTTCGGTACCCGCAATGAACTGTGTGGTATCCTGCTCGGTAAAGGCGGGAATGAGCAGATTTGTTTCCGTAGAATCGGCAATTCCCGATGAAATTTTTTCGGTCAAAAATCCAATCATTTCCGGTGGTCCGTCGTAGATGTAGTTCGGAGATTGTTCTGATAATACAAAGACTTTAAAATCGCCTTCCGGCAAATAGCGCAGTCGGAAATCACCGGCTTCATCGGTCAGGGCGAAAAAGTCGGGCGGCGTAGTTCGGGGTAAGCTGTCCGCTTCATTTTTATAAAGCAAAACGGAAGCACCCGCCACCGGTTCATTGTCTTTGGCCATCATTACTCTTCCTGAAATGGAGAGCGAATCGATGAGATCTCCCGTCGAGAAAACGTAGAGCAAGTCGGTATTTACATTCGATTCATTCAAATCAGACACGGCTGAGCCAAAGTTGAATTGATAGGTCGTATTTGGTTGCAGCTCTTCCTCCCAACTGATAATTAGCGTTTTTCCTTTTAAGGCATATTCCGGCGCTTCATCTAATAAAGGAGACACGATGAGCTGCTCTGACATGTTTTTAATTTGAACGAATTCATCAAATTCAATTTCGAATCGATTAGCTGAAAAATTCGTGGTCAAATTAGGCGGATCGTAGAGAAGGACTTGCGGAGGAGTGGTATCTCTCTCTCCACCGGTGAGGCTGTTTTGCTTGGCGCAGCCCATGAGAACTATAAAACTAAAGAAGAGAAGAATTCTCACGCCGGTGGTAGGAGTTTTGTGATCATTTGCGCCAGCTTTTCCAATGCGGCTTGATCCGTTTCGTCAAAATCAGCAACAGCTGAACTATCAACGTCGAGCACCATGGCCACTGAGCCGGTCTGATCAAAAACGGGCACCACGATTTCTGACTGCGATAGAGGGCTACACGCAATGTGGCCGGGAAAGTCGTGGACGTTTTTTACCAAAATGGTCTTTTCGTCGCTCCAAGCCGTTCCGCAAACTCCCTTTCCCTTGGCAATTCGAGAGCAGGCTACCGGTCCTTGAAATGGTCCCACTACCAATTCGTCATTTTTTACCAAATAAAATCCTACCCAGAAATACCCCTTTAATTCTTTGAGTATGGCTGCGATGTTGCTCAAATTGGCTATCAAGTCGGGTTCACCCGAAATGACACCTTCAATTTGTTGCAAAGCATGGTCGTAGTTGCGATTCATGGCGCAAAGATAGATCAATTTTAAGCTGTGGCTAAGGTGAGAAAACTTAGCTTGGCAGGATTGGCTTCCAAGATGGTGTGGCCGCAAGCTTCGAGAGTGGAGCCGGTAGTTACCACATCATCAATTAACAGGATGCTCTTTCCTTTTATCTTTTCGGGATCCGTGACAACAAATATTTTCTCTACATTTTCCCATCGCTCAAATCGTCCTTTTTTTGTTTGAGTTGAATTATTTGAGACCCGTTTTACAAGATTCGCGCCGATTTCAGCTCCGAGATATTTATTCAATCCTTCAGCTATTGAAGTGCATTGATTGTACCCGCGAAGGCGCTCTTTTGAAGGGTGAAGCGGAAGAGGGATAATTATATCGGGAGCTGCGTACCCGTCATTCATCAAATCCTTGCCGTAAAGAGCTCCCAGTCGTCGCCCGATATCCTGCCGATTATGATATTTTAAGTGATGAATAAACGATTGTGCTGAGTTTCCTCGAGCGTAATACAGAAAAGCCGAGGCAGAATCGATTTGAATTCTTCCGCGAAATTTATTCGATACGGGGTTGGCTTCCAGGCGGTGGTAATTGGTGCGAGATAATTTTATGAGACAGTCAATACAAACAGTGTCCTCTGCTGCGTTGAGAGGTTGAGCGCAGCCGATACAGATTTCAGGAAAGAATAATCGAGTAAAATCACTCAACCATCCAAAATTGTACTTTTGCGTAAATCTATTTCCTGATTTCAATTTCATCAATCGAAAGATACTGAAATTCAGGAATAATGATAAACCCTAAAGAATTGAAACCATGACCGATAATGCGGATTCAAAAAATAAAAAGCTCTTAATTGCCGTGATCATTTTAGCCGTGGCTACGGTGGTCTTGGGAATTTTGGTCTTTACCAAATCTCAAACCGTAGAGCAAAAAGAGGGCGCCATCTCCGGACTGGAAGTCGAAAAGTTGCAATTGCAAAATGACTTGCAAGACATGTTGATTCAGTATGATACGGTTACAGTGGCTAACGAGCAGCTTTCTGCCGAAATCACCGCTCAACAGGAACAGATCAGAGATATGCTGAAAGAAATCGAGAAGCATAAAGACGATGCCTACATCATTTCAAAGCTTAAAAAGGAAGCGGCCACACTGAGGGATATTATGAAAGGATATTTGGTCACCATTGATTCGTTGAACACGATGAATCAAGATCTTATTCGCGATAATACCTATTTGGCTGAGGAGCTGGTAGAGGCCAAAACCAAGACCAAAGAACTCGAGAGTTCAAAAAAGGATTTGGAGAACATCGTGGCCACCGGGTCGATATTGCAAACGCTCGAAATCTCGGCGGTAGGACTGAGAATGCGAAACAACGGAACGCAACGAGAGACGAATCGCGCTAACAAAACCGAGATGATCAGAACCTGTGCAAAAATCGGTGAAAACCGTATTGCTACAGCCGGTCGAAAAACGGTTTACCTGAGAATCATTTCTCAAGATGGCGTGGTTCTACAGCCTGAAATGTCGGAAGATCAGCGATTCGATTTTAACGATGTGAGTGGGAAATACAGCGTGAAGCGCACCTTCGACTATGCCAATGAGGCGACCGATGTTTGTGTATTTTTCAATGTGCCCACTGATATGGAAGTACCCGAGGGAAACTATATCGTAGAAATGTACGAGGGTGGACAGCTTATAGGGAAGACCGATTTTGATTTGAAATAATCAAAAGAAGGCCCTGACTTGCACGTTGCCCGTGTGAATGGATTTTGTGTCTTCTGATTTTCTCCCGTTGTAGGTGAGGCTGAGCTGTAGGTTATTTCCCAGATTTCGTTGAATTCCCGCAGCCCAGGTGATGTTTTGACCGTTCTGTAGTCCTTCGAGCATCTCGTATGAGAGGCTGTTGTTTACTGCTCCCACATAATCTATAGTGATGTAATTTACTTGCACGAAGTAGGTGCCCTTCTCGATTTTGCTCAAGCGCAGGTCGGCGCCGAAATCAACTATCTCTGCTTCTTCCCCGCCAAAATCTGCATCGTTTTTTTTCAGAGTGTATTCACCTGAAAGGTTTGCTCTGAATTCGGTACTCGGTTGGTAAGTGAAAGTAGGCTTGACGGCGATGTAGTCGATGGAATAATTCCGCCCTTCCAAAAAGTCTGATCCGCTGGAGCGCGTTCCGGTTTCCTGCTCTAAAACCGCACCGTATTTTGAGGTGAAGTTGTATCGCATGCGCAGGATGTGCGCGTAGCTTTCTCTCTCCTCAAACCCCGAAGTCAAAGGAGTCTTGCTCGTTTGATCGCTGTAAGTGTAATCCACTCCGAATTTCGAGCTCGTTCGATTATAGAAAAATGTATTGCGAATACTGGCTGATTGCGATATCAGATCTTGATTAGTCGTAATATCAGCAAAAGGATTAAATCGGTCCACCTCATCCTCTCGGCGGGTTTTTCGCTGAATGCGAAATGCCGTTTGGTTGCTGAAGCGGGCCAGCACTTTTTTAAAGCCCTCTTCTTGCATCCAAATTCCCGCAGGGCTGATATTCAAACTTTGCGAAAATTGATTTGAATAAGCCCTTTCGTAATCGTCAGTAGGAGTAAAAACTCTGAGATAGCGCTCACCATCTTCCGGACGGGCCATCTCGAATTCATTCAGCTCTTTCACACCGTTATCGTTGTAATCAATCCAAGTGAAGGGCGCTTGTCCCGTAGGGTCCAATACGTAAATGAATTCTTGCCTGCGTTCCAATCCCGATCCTATTTCGTAAAACGTATTTGTGGTGATCGTGTTTTTGAAAAACCGACCCGCATACTCCAGTCGCATCAAAAGCGTTTCTTCCGGCTCTTCATCCGTACTCTCGGGGTCTACAATTTCAAGAATCCTATTTGACACCGTTGCTTTCAACGTGTTTCTCGGATTTCCCATCAAGGCTATTTCCGCGCCATAGTGGATGGCGTGCGTACTTTCAGAATAGTCATCGAATGCGGCGGCAAAATCCGTTCTCTCGCGGTAAAATACTTTGTAGCCTATATTGGCCGAATCGAGACTGGCCAGATAAAACTGCCAATCGTAGAATTTGTAAGCACCGGAAGCCAAAGAATCACCGCTCGGCGCAAAGCGCAAATTGTCTTCGCGTTCATCGGTAAAGCCCAATTTGGTGATCCACAAATCTTTTTCGATCAGCGATTTATGTCTGGTAAAACGACTCTTTATCGCTCCCTCCGTTTCGAGTAAGCTACCGATGAACCAACCTCTCAAACCATCCAAATTCAGGTTTGCGTTCAAATT
>CAZYWJ010000012.1:12419-53563 GCA_964651785.1 uncultured Cryomorphaceae bacterium | reverse complement strand
TTGTCGCCTTTATTTCTGTCGGAAAAGGTGTTTTGATCATCATTCGAAAAACCCGCCTCAAGGCTGGCTGTGGTCTTTTCAGAAAATTTAGCATTGGCTCCTGCCATAAGTAATTGGTTCCTCTTTGGAGAAACCAAGAGCCTCACGGGTGCGTAATTTCCGTTTCGCGTAAGCTGACCATTTTCTACCGTAGGAGCAATCCACCGGTATATGCGACCGCTGGCATCAAAACCTTCCTGAATGTAGTCTCCGTTTCCTTGACCTACCTCACTGAAATTGACGTTGAAAAGTGGGGTCGTTGGCTCGGTAACTCTCACAAAAATGGAGTCATACCCGAGCGAGTCCACGAGTGTATAAAGGATTCTGTCGTTGCTATATTCCGACACCTCTTCAAACCCGGGCGCAACGGCTGATTGCAAATCGTCGCCTGCTCGATTCAAAATCATTCGATCGGCATCGGTGAGGTCTTGCTGCAAGGGTTGATTCTTTGCATCCTGCTCGCTGTAGAAATTCACGAAAAATTGAAAGCGATCGTTTTCTACTCCCGTGGATGTTTGAACCAAGCTACGCGTGTAGTTTGCATCGGTATACTGAAATTCTACCGCTATACGCTTGTCTTTATTAATGAGTTGATTTGCCGTGAAGGTGATTTCGGCAGTATTGTAGTCGATGATGTAATCGTTTTCTTGACCTCGCTGCATTTCTCGACCATCGATAAAAACGCGCTCGGTTCCCGCTAAAATGATGATGAACGCTTCATTCTCATTTCCGCGCAAGCGATAGGGTCCCTGATTTCCTTCTGAGCCTTGGATGATGTTTCGTGCAAATTTTCCTCTGGAAATGGCTGCACTCGTTTGAGTGAAGAAGGAGTAATTGCCGGTTCCCATCTTGCGCCTTGTTTCGTAAGAGGCTCCCTGAGCCCTTTTGAAATAGGTTGAGAAATAACCGATTGGTCTTTTGATAATGAAATCCCCTGCGGTCAATTTATTCTTGTCGTCGTAAAGCTGAATAAAAACCTGATCGAATTCTTGGAGTTGTGCCGTATTTCCTTCCGGTTGAATGGGAATATTGTCATCGGTTACGGAAGCCAAAACGCTGATTTCATCCGTAAGCTTTCCGTTGAGTTGTAAGCTTAAGGTGCTGTTCACGGTCAGGTCTTGGTTGTTACCAAAACCCAAACCTCTGGAAATGCTACCTGTTTTATTTAATCGGGTAGAACCGAAGATGGCTTCTTGTTGCGGTTCCGGCCGAAAGGTGTACGGGTCCGTGTAGTAGTCATCGGCTTTTTGAATAATTGACGGAGAGCGACGCCTGTATTTACGGCTGAAATCCAAAGCGAAAATCCGATAGGAAACATCAATATTCTTTGGCGGTGAATCCGTAAGCCAAATCAGCTTTGCCTCAGCGGGTAAAAGTTGATACAATGAGTCAGCTATCATATTTCCCTCTGAAAGAATAATGAGAGAATTCGGATCGATGCTCATCGTGTCGAGCTTAATCGTGTCTCCGGTCACCACAAGATTTTGAGTCCTGAGCGAGCCGAAATTTTGTGCACATAGCTTCATCGTACCGCCTGTCAACGCGATAAGAAAAATCCCTGTGATTGCCGTTTTCTTTAGACGACAAAAGCACGATGGTAGAGGGAATCTATTAACTTTGAGCGCCTGAAAAAACATCGATTCGCCCTCTTGGGCAATTAAGAATACGCAATTTGAAGCTTAAAATTATATCGTATAATGTGAATGGCATCAGAGCCGCGATCCGTAAGGGTTTTTTTGAGTGGCTGAAAGATGCGAATCCTGATGTACTCCTTATACAAGAAACGAAGGCAAAGCCCGAACAATTAGATCTTTCTGAAGCAGAAAAGCTCGGCTATCGATCCTTTTTTCATAGTGCGGATAAGGCAGGTTACTCGGGTGTTGCAATTCTGACGAAGCTTGAGCCTGATAATGTAGAGATAGGATGCAGCTTGTCGCAATATGATTGCGAAGGTAGAGTTCTGCGAGCTGATTTCGGTAAACTATCCATTCTCAGTACCTATTTTCCTTCGGGCAGTAGCGGAGATATTCGTCAGGATTTCAAGATGGAGTTTTTGGAAGATTTTCAAGGATTTGTTAATGAGCTCAAACAGTCGCGACCTAATCTGGTGATCGGCGGGGACTATAATATTTGTCACAGACCCATAGATATTCATAACCCTGTTTCAAACAAAAATTCGAGTGGGTTTTTGCCCGAAGAACGGGAGTGGATGACCCGATTTCTGGAGTCCGGATTTATCGATTCCTTCAGGGAGGTTAATGGCGATGTACCGGATCAATATTCTTGGTGGTCTTATCGTTTTAACGCTCGGGCAAAGAATTTGGGCTGGAGAATAGACTACAATATGGTGTCGAAACCTTTGGCCGAATCAATCGTTAAAGCCGGTATACTATCGGACGTGTTTCACAGCGATCATTGTCCCGTCTCCCTTGAACTCGATCTAAATGATTAGAACAATATCTCCGTTTCTAAACCGATTCTTACTACTACTCACATTATTGCTTATCGTCAACGGATGCGATTATAGGCAGGCCTATGATGAAAAGAAGCAAGGGGAGGTAAATCACGAATTGAGTGGGGGACTTTTCAAAATGAGTCTTTCCGATAATATTCTCAGCATTTTTCCTCATAATCTTGTCGATGCCGCTGCCTTCAATTTGATGAATCAAGTCTATGAAGGACTTTTTGAATTGGATGAAAAAACCAATGAGTTCATCCCTAAATTGGCAGATTCATATGCGCTGAGTGATGATGGTACCGTCTACACCATCACCCTGAAAAAAGGAATTTTCTTTCACGATGATCCGATATTCCCGGAAGGAAAAGGAAGAGAGGTAAAGGCTGAAGATGTTGTGTATTGCTTTACCAAGCTGTGCGAACCTTCGGAAAACAATGCATTATATCCTTACGTAATCGATTTAATAAAAGGAGCCTCGGAGTATCGCCAAGCAAAAATTGAAGGGAGGAAAACGCAAGAGCGCCCCGAAGGTTTGAGGTTAGTAGATGATTATACGCTTCAGATTGAGTTGGAACACCCGACTCCTAACTTTTTAGCCATCTTGACTCATCCTTGCTGCTGGGTTTTTCCAAAGGAATTATACGAGTATGAAGAGCAGATAAACTACTGGTGTATAGGCACCGGTCCCTTCAAGGCTAATATTATTAAGATGAACGATGTTATCATCTTTCAACGCAATCAAAACTACAGAGAGATGGATTCGCTGGGTCGAGCGTTGCCTTACCTAGATGCCATTCGCTGCAATTTCGTAGAGAATGAGAATGATCAATTGGATGCTTTCTTAGACGGAAATTTGGATTTAATAATTAGCGTGCCGCGAGATAATGTGCAGCAGTTGGTGGCGAACTCAAAGAATTCGGGTGCCAATTACAGTATCATGACTATTCCGGGGATGCGTGTAGAATACTATGGCTTTCAACATAGAACTGATTTGTTTGGTAATGTAGATGTTCGAAGAGCGATAAATTACGCGATTGACAGAGAGTACCTTGTCGATAGCGTGCTGCGCGGATTCGGTGAGCCGGCCGTGTATGGCTTTGTTCCCCCCGCAGCTCCGGGTTATGAGGCTGAGGCTATTGATGGCTATACCTTTAATCCTGACAAGGCCAGAAAGCTTTTGAAAGGAGCAGGTTATGAAGATCCACAGGAATTTCCCGTTCTGACTATACAAATCAATGACGGAAATCCTACTGCATTGGAAGTAGCTGAGGCCATACAAGGTATGCTGGCAGATTATTTAGATCTCACGGTTGAACTTTCAATACTTCCCAGAGATAAACATTACGAAGAGATCGAACGCGGCAGGGTGGCTATTTGGAGAGACGGATGGATCGCTGACTATCCCGACCCTGAAAACTTTCTCAAACTCTTTCATGGAAAGTTAGTTCCCGAAGATTCCGTGAAAGCATCTTACTTGAATACCGTTCGCTTTAAGAATACTGATTTCGACGAATACTTCGAGCGCTCCACTCGAGAATTGAATCCCAAACAAAGGCAGAAATTGCTTTATCAAGCTGACAGCGTAGTTATGGAAAATGCTGCCGTGGCTCCTCTTTATTATGAGCAATGGGTTTGGCTGGTAAATAACCGAGTAAAGAACCTCTCTGTAACTCCCATGGGGAATTTGGATTTATCTCAGGTTTACTTAGCTAAGGAAATTGAATAATTAAACGTCCTCAGCTTTTAAGAGAAACTCCTTTGCCACGGGAAGCAATGTTTCGAAAAGGGGTATTTCCGTTTCCGTTTCAATTAAATACGTGTTGACCTCGTTCTTTTCTCTGTACTGCATCTTCATTTCCTGAAAATCGGGAAACATCCCTGTAGTTCTCTCATCCACAAATTGAGTCATCACGTCTTTGTAAGATTCACTCTCATAAGGTCTTCTTACAAAGCGGTACTTATACTTGTATATTCTGGTTTTGCCTGAGTTATTGAGCAGAATCAGTCCACCATTATTTTCAGAGCTGAGCAAGCCAACGGGTCGGATGCTGATATGCTCCATCAGGTTTTCTTTCTCTTTGATACCGAGCCTCTGAGTTGAAGAGAGTTTCTTGATAGCAAATTCGGTAACCTCTTTTAAGGTCTCCATCACGCCATTGTCCGCAAGTCTTTCTCTAACCAACCGAAGGTGATTAAGATCAACCCCAATGAGGTCTGTCCTCAGTTCGTTTTCCAAAGTCAAAACACTCTGACGGTACAGTTTGATTTTCCGAAGATGGTTTCCAATATCTGCCAGATAGGGGAAAAGCATTGAAGCCTCAAACCTCCTCTGTGCTTGCGAGGTGTATGCTAAAACCTGATAAGTCTTGTATTCGTAATCAAAAATCGGCTCGATAAACCAATCATTGCTAAGCCTGCTCATAGCTTATGATACTCGTTTAGTGAATAAAAGTTGCTGATCTTGGATCGATCATAGGTTAAAAGGTAAGAAATTTGCACAATCAGTTAAACTGATCCTAAAATACTAAATATGTCAAAAGCGATTTCAAAATTATTCCTGCCTTTCCTGGCTGTATTAGTCTTCACTTCTTGCGTGCCCAATAGAAAATTCGTTGACGTGAGTAACAAGCAAGAAGCTTGTGAAAAGGAGAATGAACAATTGCGAACGGAAAATGAGAGGTTGACGACTGATGTGAATGAATTCAGCAACAAGTTGAGCGTGGCAGACAGAAAGATAGAAGCATTAAAATCCGATACCGCAGTAATGGGGAATAGTCTTCGCATTTTGCGGAAGCAATACGATAAAATTAATGCCTTAAACGACCAATTGCTTTCTAAATCGGCAAGTTTGAGGCAAGGTGCAGAATCGGAAAAGAAAACATTGATGGCCGAGTTGGATGCCGTTCGAATTTCATTACAAGAAAAAGAAGATGCATTGAATCAACTTGAGACGGCTTTAAATCAAAAAGAAGAAGAACTGATTGAACGAGAAGAAAAGTTGACCGAGTTGCGAGCTAAAATAAACGAGAAAGACTCAATGATGACTGCTTTAAGAAAGAGCGTGTCTGACGCCTTGCTTGGTTTTGAAGGTAAGGGACTTACTATTGAAAAGCGCAATGGAAGGGTATACGTGAGCATGGAAGCCAAGCTACTTTTTGCGACGGGAGAAACTGCCGTTGATAAGAAAGGAAAGGAAGTAATTATAGACTTGGCAAGAGCCCTGGGAGACCGCGATGACCTTGACGTAATGGTGGAAGGCCATACAGATACAGATGAATTTCAACGTTCCACTTTTCCTCGAAACAACTGGGATCTCAGTGTATTAAGAGCAACTTCAGTAATTCAGATTATGTTGGATAATTCTGATATAAACCCTGAAATGCTCATTGCGGCAGGAAGGAGTCAATACATGCCGGTAGACCCCGACGATAAGTCAAAGAACAGACGGATTGAAATTATCCTTTCACCAAAATTGGATGAATTATTGGAAATGGTGAGCGAAGACTAACCGAACATTTCCCTTAGCATATCGCTTACATGAGATACTGCGATAATTTTCACATTTGTAGATTTTAAAGACGTCTTGATCCGGTGGTGTTTGGAGATAAAAATGGATTTAAATCCCAATTTATCTGCTTCAGAAATGCGTTGCTCAATTCGGTTTATGGGCCTGATTTCTCCTGAAAGTCCGACCTCGCCCGCGAAGCAAGTTTGACGCGGGAGGCTCAAATCTTCACTTGATGATAAAACGGCGGCAACTACAGCTAAGTCAATTGATGGATCGTGAATTTTCAAACCGCCGGCAATGTTCAAGAAGACATCTTTTCCACCTAGTTTGAAGCCACATCTTTTTTCTAAAACCGCCAGAAGCATATTCAGCCTTTTGACGTCGTATCCCGTTGCAGAACGTTGGGGGGTTCCGTAAACAGCCGTACTTACCAATGCCTGAACTTCGATAATCAATGGCCGTATCCCCTCAATTATGGCCGCGGCTGCTGATCCGCTCAGGTTTTCCGCATAGCCGCTCAGCAGTAACTCAGAAGGGTTAGTCACAGGCTCAAGTCCCGAACCTTCCATGCGATAAATTCCCAACTCATTGGTATTTCCAAATCTGTTTTTGGTACACCTTAACAGGCGGAATACGTGATTTTGATCTCCTTCAAACAAAAGAACGGCATCGACCATATGCTCGAGTACTTTCGGGCCGGCTATATTTCCCTCCTTAGTGATATGTCCGATTAAAAAGAGAGTAACATTTTCTTCTTTGGCAAACCGCATTAATCTGGCAGCACTCTCCCTGATTTGACTTATTGAACCGGGTGAAGACTCGATCCACGAGGCATTAAGCGTTTGAACGGAATCAATCACAATAAAATCGGGATTGAGATTTCCCGCGTGTTCAATAATGGCATCGGGATCGGTTTCGGTGAGGAGATAGCAATTCGCATTCAACTCGCCGATTCGCGCGGCTCGATCTGCTATTTGAGCCTTACTTTCTTCTCCTGAAACGTATAAAACATTGGCGCGGTTATATTTTAAAGCCGTCTGAAGAAGCAAAGTTGACTTTCCGATTCCCGGCTCTCCGGCGATTAAAACCAATGAGCCCGGTACCATTCCACCACCAAGTACCCGATCGGTTTCCGTATCGCCCAGCTTGTTTCGTTTACTTGTTTCGCTCTGAACTTCAATAATGGGTATGGGCAAGCTCTCTTTTTTGCGAATGGCTTTGTAGCCTTGTGTGGATTTTACTACGGTCTCTTCCACAAATGTGTTCCATTCTCCACAAGAGGGGCATTTGCCTTGCCATTTTGGCGATTCAAATCCACAATTCTGACAAAAAAATACGGATTTGGACTTAGCCATTTTTAGATCTTTTGATGATGGATGTCGTGCTATAGCCTTCTACCAGTGGGATGGAAATCGTGCTTTTTCCATTTCTTCTTTGAATATCGGAACCTACAATGTAATCCTTCTGATTGCTATCGGTTTGATCGGGGTTGTAATCTCCGCCTTTAACCAAAATGTCAGGCTCAATTTTACGAATAAGGTCAAATGGAGTGGAATCATAGAAAATTACGACTGCATCGACAAATTGCATGGCGGCTAAAACAATGGCGCGATCTTGTTCCTTGTTAACAGGTCTTTCAGGACCTTTATTTAATGTTTTTACTGAAGCATCCGAATTCAAACCTACAATGAGAAAATCTCCTTGATCAGCAGCCAAACCAAGTAAAGTGACGTGACCGCGATGAACGATATCGAAAACACCGTTGGTAAAGACGATTCGCTGACCTTTGGCTTTAACCCGATTTGCCAAAGCTGAAATGTCCTTCAAGTCAATTATTTTTTTTGCGATGGACTCAGGCGTGGTCAAGTTGTCGGTTTTTGTTAAAAATCGGAATTAGGAACATACTCAAGCCGCCTACCAGAACGATCATGATGGTTTGAGAGAACCAGAGAATCCAACCCAATGCAAATCCGCTCTCGGCGGAAACTCCGTAGAGAAGAAGTGCTTGCATAATTCCTGCGGGAAAAGCTCCGATTCCCCCGGGAATAATCACGATAGCAAAACTTCCCAGTACAAATCCGGCAAAAACCGCGCTGATACTTACGGAAGATGTTTCCTCCAATGCAAAAAAGCAAACACTGAACATCCCGATGTAGAGTCCCCAAATGGCTAAAGTAGAGAAGAGATAGAGCCAGCGCTTTTCCATTCTAACGATGCTGCGTAGTCCTTCCAGTAGTTCATTGATGAAGTTTCGAATTTTGCCTACCATGGGTAAGTGAGCGAATTTTCTGAGAAAGTAAAAGCACAATGCAAATGCCACTAAAGCGATTACCGCGGCGATAATGAGAAGATGCGTTTGGAATTTGCTCTGAGTCGCATCAATGATTTGCAAGGCATATTTTTCAAGAAGTTCATATTGAAGCAGAACCGTCGTAAAAGTTATTAGCAAAAGAATGATGAGGTCTAAAGCTCTTTCCGAAAGAATGGAGCCGAACGATTTTTGAAATGGAACGCCTTCGTATTTAGCCACCATAGCTGCCCGGCTTACTTCTCCCACTCTCGGTAGGGCCAGATTGACGATATAGCCGATCATAACGGCCATAAAATTATTGGCAGGATGTGGTTTATAACCCATTGCCTCCAATTGAAATTTCCAGCGGTAGCCTCTGATCCAATGACTCAGTAATCCCATAAAAAAAGAAAGGATTACCCAGAAATAGTTAGCGTTTTCGAAGGCATTAAAAAGATCTGTTCGTTGAGAAGGACTCAGTTGGTTATATATGTGCCAAATCAAATAAACCCCCAAACTCACCGGAATAAGGATCTTTAAAAATTGAAAGAGTTTTTGTTTCAGCATATGAAATCAAATTCAAACTTTCATGTTGTCAATCAATCTGACTTTACCTATTCTAGCCGCAAGTAAAGCTAATCTTTCTCCCTTTTCCCATGATCCGGTGGGCTGTTCTAAATTCTCAGGGTTTACCACTTTCACATACTCCACTTCCAATTCAGGAAAATTGGCCAAATAACTTTTGCCTAAGTTTTCCAACTCGGTATGATTGTGCTTTTCGCTATCGTTTTTCATTTGTCTCAGCGCTTCGGATAAGTGCAAAGCCAATACCTTTTCTTCCTTAGAAAGAAGTTTATTTCTGGAGCTAAGTGCCAATCCGTTTTCATCTCTCACGGTTTCGCATCCTATCACTTCGACTCCCAGGTTATAATTTTTGTTCAGCTCCTTAATGATTCGGTATTGTTGATAATCTTTCAGACCAAAATAAGCTCGTGAAGGTTTTACAATTTCAAAGAGGCGTTTTACTACGGATGCTACTCCATTAAAATGCCCCGGTCTGAAAGCACCCTCCAAGCTTTGAGATAAGGTCCCTAAATTGTACTGATGTTCATCCGTTTCAGGATATATTTCTTCCTGATCGGGTAGAAAAACAACATCAACGTTTACGGATTTTAATAGTTCTAAATCCTTCTCTACTTCCCGAGGATATCGATCAAAATCCTTCGGATCATTAAATTGGGTTGGATTTACAAAAATCGAAACTACGGTCAGATCATTTTCCGCCGAACAGCTATTTACTAAGCTGAGGTGGCCTTGGTGAAGAGCACCCATGGTAGGAACAAAGCCTATGATGCTTTTAGGCGAATTTTCTGCCAGAGCAGACATTTCACGTGCCTTCCTGATCACTTTCATAGGCTTCTGAAAAGAGGGAATTCGGTATTCGGTATAATTACGCAAAAGTGGCCAAAGCTAACCAATAGATTGAGAATCCGAGAAAATTTAGTTAATTTTGTACTATCTAAATAATCCCGGAATTTTATGAAGAAGACGAGAGTTTTGTATGTGTCGCAGGAAATTACTCCTTTCCTGCCGAAGAATGAATTGTCTGAAGTGTCCAGAAATTTGCCGCAAGGTATACACGAGAAAGGTAAAGAGATAAGAGTATTTATGCCCAAGTACGGGTCTATAAATGAGCGCAGACATCAACTTCACGAGGTGATTCGATTATCAGGAATGAATTTAGTTGTGAATGATACCGACCACCCGTTAATTATAAAAGTAGCGTCTATACCCACTGCCCGTATGCAGGTTTACTTCATAGACAATGAAGACTACTTTCAAAGGAAAGCCGTGCTTTCAGACAAAAAAGGTAAATTCTTTAAAGACAATGATGAACGATCAATCTTCTTTTGCCGAGGTGTCCTTGAAACGGTGAAAAAATTGGGTTGGGCTCCTGATGTCATTCACTGCCACGGTTGGTTTACCTCTTTCTTGCCTCTGTACTTAAAGAAATTCTACAATGAGGATCCTCATTTCGCTGATTCCAAAGTGGTTTTCTCAGCCTATTCAAGAGATTTTGAAGGAAGCCTTGATCCGAAAGTGGCAGAAAAATTGAAATATGACGGTTTTTCTGATGAAGATTTAGAAGAATTGAAAAATGGTGAGGTTGACTTCGAAACTTTGACCAAATTTGCATTTAAATATTCAGATGGTATTATTGAAGCCAGCGATGATCTCGATGAGAAAATTAAAAGCGAAATCGAAGCTTCCGATAAGCCAAAGCTGGAATACTGCGAACCCGAAAATTGCGTTAAAATCTACAGTGATTTCTACGACGAAATACTTGAAGAAAATTCTATTCTCGCTGAATAGTTTTAAAGACGACAATATGATTAATACAGATAAGCGGCCGCGAAAGTGGGCCGCTATCTTTTTTTTGTTCACTGTCTTTGTGGCCTGTGAAAAACCTGAAGAGTCCATTGGTATTGATCTTCAGCCGGAAGATGATATATTCAATATCTCGGGTGTTGATACTTTTACAGTATCGGCTATTTCTTTGCCTGAAGACTCATTGCGCACGGACGGACCTGCTACCGGAATGGTAGGAGCCTATATCGATCCCGTTTTTGGTCTTACCAAAGCCAGTCACTATACAGAGCTCAGGTTGATTACATCTAACCCGATTTTTCACGGGGATGGTTCTTCCATAGAGAATTTGATAATTGACAGCTTAGTACTCAATTTGGCGTATGATGTGAATGAAGATGTGCCTGTATACGGATCTACCGGCAAGCAGTACTTTCAGGTGTTTGAAGTGATCGATTCGCTGGATGTAGATGAAGAATACTACAGCAATCAATCCCTCAATATTCTTGAAGAGGATTTGGTTTTGGAAGGCGAAAATCTGATTTCTCCCAATTACAGAGATTCATCTGTAGTTGGTGGTGAAACGTTCAGACCGGCATTGCGAATTCCTTTAAAACCGGATTTAGGAGAACGAATTTTTGAAGCCGGTGAGGGTGATGGATTGAGTGCGACGGAATTTTTGGAGGTGATTAAAGGCATCAAAATCACCGTAGATGAAAACGCAGGCGGAGTGAACCTCTCAAATACGGGAATTCTTTCTTTTAATAGTTTTGCAGGCTTAAGCCGATTGGAATTATACTACCGCGATACCGGTGTTGATCCTGATTCCACATTGTTCTACGATTTTGAAATCAGAGGCTCTACAGGTAAATTTAATTCGTTCGAACACGATTTTGTCAATGGTGGTGAACCTTCGCTGATCAGGCAGGTTGTAAGCGGAATTGATTCCCCCATTCAGGACAGAATTTATGCTCAGGCTGCAGGCGGTGTTAAGATACGAGTAGACCTGCCGCATATTGCGGATTTACGAAAAATCGAAGGATTGGCCGTAGCAAAAGCTCAGCTTATCCTGCCTGTAAAATCTACGGATGGCAATAGATTTCCGCCCCCCCTGAATATGATTGTCTTTGGTTTGGATGAGAATGGCGATGCATTTTTTATCAATGATTTTTTGGACAACCAATCTGATGGCGCGCTGAATTCGAATCAAGGACAATATGGTTTTTACATTACAAGATACCTTCAACAAGTACTGAACGGTGAGCGTGACTTCCATGGGCTGGAAATCGTGGTAGAAAGAGCGACTACTACGGCCAATCGCGTAGTTCTTGCCGGACCACCCGCTCCCGGCGAGGCAGTTACGTCAGATGATCTCAGACTTGATATAGTCTTCACTAATTATTAACTCTATATGTGTGGAATAGTTGGATATATAGGAACTGAAAAGGCCTATCCCATTTTAATAAAGGGACTCAAAAGGCTTGAATATCGCGGATACGATAGCGCCGGTGTGGCCACCTTGGAAAACAATGAAATTTATATTGTAAAGCAGAAGGGGAAGGTATCAGGTCTTGAAGACAAGGTTGAATCCGGTAAAGAAATGATAGGGACTGTAGGAATAGGTCACACGCGATGGGCTACTCACGGACCTCCTAACGATTTAAACTCTCATCCTCATGAAAGTGAAGATGGCGATATGGCCATCATTCATAATGGAATTATAGAAAACTATGGTGCGCTCAGAGAAGAGCTCACCAAACGTGGCCATGTATTCAAAAGTGATACCGATACGGAGGTTCTTATTCATTTGATTTCAAATATTCGAAAGAATGAGAAGACCAGCCTTTTTGAAGCTGTACGTATTGCTTTGGGTGAAGTCATCGGAGCTTACGCCATAGTAATTTTGGATAGGAATAATCCCGATCAACTAATCGCTGCGAAGAAAGGAAGTCCCTTAGTTATCGGATTGGGCCAGGACAAAGAGTTTTTCGTTGCTTCGGATGCCACGCCAATTATTGAGTATACCAAGAATGTTATTTATCTCGATGACGAGGAAATAGCCATTCTCGATCGCAAGGAAGGTTTTACGCTGATGAATATTAAGAATCAGAAGAAAACGCCTTATGTGCAAGAGTTGGAAATGCAGCTTGAAGTCCTTGAAAAAGGCGGATATGAACACTTCATGCTCAAAGAGATTTATGAGCAACCAAGATCCGTACGTGACTCGATGCGCGGAAGATTGCGAGTTGATACGGGTCAGGTAGAATTGGGAGGAATTCGCGATTATATCTCGAAGTTTGTAAATGCAGATCGAATCCTAATCGTAGCTTGCGGTACGAGTTGGCATGCAGGATTGGTGGGAGAATATCTGTTTGAAGATTTAGCACGTGTGCCCGTGGAAGTTGAATATGCTTCGGAATTTCGTTATCGAAACCCCGTGATCTATGAGAACGATGTCGTAATCGCCATTTCACAATCAGGTGAGACGGCTGATACATTGGCTGCCATAGAATTGGCTAAATCAAAAGGAGCTACGATCATTGGAATTTGCAATGTGATTGGTTCATCCATTCCGCGTATGACACATGCGGGTTCATATACGCATGCCGGGCCAGAGATCGGAGTGGCGTCTACCAAGGCATTTACCGCTCAGGTAACGGTATTGACCTTGATGGCACTTCATGTCGCTCGTCAAAAAGGGACAATTCCCGAAAGCAGATTTCAACGCTTACTCATCGAACTCGATAGCATTCCGAATAAAATTGAGAAAATCTTAAAATCAAATGATTTAGTTAAAGAGATTTCTCACATTTATCAAAACGTACCAAACGCTTTGTATTTGGGCAGAGGCTATAATTTTCCCGTGGCTCTGGAGGGAGCATTAAAGCTTAAAGAAATCTCTTACATCCATGCAGAAGGATATCCTGCTGCTGAAATGAAGCACGGACCAATTGCCTTGATCGATGAAGAAATGCCTGTATTCGTGGTAGCTCCCCGAGCAGGATCTTACGAGAAAATCGTGAGCAATATTCAAGAAGTGAAGGCTCGAAAAGGAAAAATTATCGCTATCGTGACGGAAGGCGAGAGGCAAATAAAAGAGATGGCAGATCATACTATAGAAATACCTGATGTAGATGAATGCCTGATGCCTTTAGTGACCGTGATACCCTTACAGCTATTAAGTTACCACATTGCAGTAATGCGAGGGTGTAATGTGGATCAACCCAGAAATCTCGCTAAGAGTGTAACAGTAGAGTAATCCCTTATATATAAACCAAATAAAGTAAGCCTAAAATGAAAAGAGTATTTATTGCATTAAGCCTTGTTGCATCAATGGCCTTCGTAAGTTGTGAGTCTGATTCTGCTGCTGAGAATGCGGAAGAAAAAACGGAAGAAATGACCGATGATCTTATGGATGAAATGGATGAAGCCGGAGACGAAATGGAAGAAGCGGGAGAAGATGTGGAGGATGCCGCTGAAGACATGGGAGAAGACATGGACGAAGCTACCGATACATTGATGACGGAAGAAGAAGAGATGTAAGAATTCTTTTTTTGAACGATAAATTAAAAACGCCATGATCTGAAGATCATGGCGTTTTGCATTTTCAATTCTCTTGTAATCATTCCACAATCATTCCTGCTCCTACCGTTTCATTAGTAGCCTCATCAATCATTATGATACTACCTGTAATTCGATTGCGAGAGTACCTATCATAGAAGAGTGGCTGAGTAGTTCTGATTTTGATCCGAGCGATGTCGTTCATTCGAATATCTTTCTCATCTTCCATACGGTGCAATGAGTTAATATCCACTTTGTATTTGATATCTTTCACAATACAACGGGCGTCTTTCGTAGTATGCTTGATGGCATATTTACCATTAGCCACAAGGGGTTTTTCACCCATCCAACATACCATCATATCAATATCCTGACCTACCTCAGGCTGGTTGTTAGGACGCACAATCATGTCTCCGCGACCTACATCAATATCATCATCAAGTCGAAGTGTCACGCTCATTGGAGCAAACGCCTCGTCAACTTCACCATTGAAAGTGTCAATGGCTGCAATTTTGGATGAAAATCCTGACGGAAGTACGACTACCTCATCACCTTTTTTGAATACTCCTCCGGCTACGCGTCCGGCGTAACCGCGATAGTCATGAAATTCAGTGGACTGAGGTCGGATGACGTACTGCACCGGGAAGCGGCAGTCAACGTGGTTTTCATCACTCGATATATGAATGTTTTCCAAGGTGTACATTAACGTACTTCCTTCGTACCAATCCATGTTTTGTGACTTGTGCACTACGTTATCACCTTTCAAAGCACTGATCGGGATGAATCGAATATCATTAACCGTCAGCTTTGAGCTGAACGCTTCGAGCTCTTCTTTAATTTCTTCAAATCGATCTTCACTGTAGTCAACTAAATCCATCTTATTTACACAGTAAACAATGTGAGGGATTTTGAGCAGTGAGGCGATAAACGAATGACGAGCTGTTTGTTCGACCAAACCATGGCGTGCATCAACTAAGATAATGGCCAAATTTGCGGTTGAAGCACCCGTCACCATATTTCGGGTGTACTGAATGTGGCCGGGAGTATCAGCGATAATAAATTTTCGCTTTGGAGTGGCAAAGTATCGGTAAGCTACATCAATCGTAATTCCCTGCTCTCTTTCAGAGCGAAGACCATCGGTAAGTAGTGCCAAATTAACCTCAGCTTCCACACCACTTTTTTTCGATGCCTGCTCTATAGCTTCCATCTGGTCAGTGAAAATGCTTTTTGAATCATAAAGCATTCGCCCTATCAGAGTTGATTTTCCATCATCTACACTTCCCGCGGTGGTAAAGCGCAGTAGATCCATATCTAAATATCCGTGTTCTTTTGTCATGGCTGATTTTGGTTAAAAGTATCCTTGTTTCTTGCGGTCTTCCATTGCGGCTTCGCTCCGCTTATCGTCTGAACGTGCTCCACGTTCGGTAACACGTGTAGCTGATACTTCTTCGATTATTTTTTCAATGCTATCTGCGTCGGACTCTACGGCACCCGTACAGGTCATATCACCGATGGTTCGAAAGCGAACGGTCCTCAGTTCGGGCACTTCATTTTCTTTTCTTTCGATGTATTCCGTATCGGCCAATAAAACTCCGTCACGCTCAAATACCATTCGTTTATGACTCAAATAGAGGTTCGGAATGTCTATATTCTCCAACAAGATATATTGCCAAACGTCCATTTCCGTCCAATTAGAAATAGGAAAAACCCTAAAGTGCTCACCCATATTTTTCTTTCCGTTGAAAATATTCCAAAGCTCGGGACGCTGATTTTTCGGGTCCCATTGACCAAACTCGTCACGGTGGCTGAAAAAGCGCTCTTTGGCACGAGCTTTCTCTTCATCTCTACGTCCGCCACCCATGGCTGCGTCGTATTTTCCTTTTTCCAATGACTCCAAAAGGGTGACTGTTTGAAGGGAATTTCGGCTCGCGTTGAAGCCTCTTTCTTCCGTCACCTTTCCTTCATCTATAGATTGCTGAACGGACCCAACGATGAGCTCAGCTCCTGTTTTCTCCATCAGACGGTCTCTGAATTCGATGGTTTCAGGAAAATTGTGACCTGTGTCCACGTGCAAAAGAGGAAAAGGAACCTTCGCCGGATAAAAAGCCTTTCGGGCTAAGTGAAACATTACAATGGAATCCTTTCCTCCCGAAAAAAGCATTACGGGATTCTCGAATTGAGCGGCAACTTCGCGCAAAACGAAGATTGATTCAGATTCGAGCTCTTTTAAATGTGTCAGACTGTAAGATTGCATCAGTCGAATTTGATTTTGGTTGATATATAACTCAATAGTTCGTCGGCAGATTCCTCCGCCGTTTTATTTTCGGTCAATAAATTCAAAGCAGGTTCAGCCGAAGGTTCAAAGGGGGCGTCGATACCCGTAAAGTTTTTAATTTCTCCCTGGCGTGCTTTCTTATACAACCCTTTCACATCTCGTTCTTCGCAGATATGAAGTGGCGTATTTACGAATATTTCGTGGAAACTGTCAACCCCGACTATGTCACGAGCCATTGATCTGATGGCCACCGTGGGACTAACAAAGCAGTTGATGGTAATGATGCCGCATTCGTTGAAGAGCTTATTTACTTCCGCGATTCTGCGAATATTTTCAGTTCGATCTTCCTCCGTGAAGCTGAGGTTTTTATTCAACCCGTGCCGCACGTTATCGCCATCCAGGAGTTGTACCAAGCGGCCTTGATCATGCAGTTTACGCTCTACTATTTTCGCAATGGTGGTTTTGCCCGAACCGGAAAGACCGGTCATCCAAATAGTAATTGCTTTTTGCTTGAGCAATTCTTCCTTTTCACCGCGCTGAACGACTTCGTCGTAAAAGGTGAATATATTATTTTCTCTTTCCTTCATATTGGATCGGAGCGCAAAAGTAAGAATACTTACCTGCAAATGAAGTGTGTAAATATTCTAGCGCTTTAAGAAATTGATAAGGTTTCAAACATAGCAAACGGCAGTTAAAAAATAAAGTTACTGAATATAGAGGATAACTTATTAGAGCGTAGCTTTATAAGCGAATCTCAGCAATCTTGAAGTATTGTTTTTTCGTGTTTCATTCTGAACAATCTTCTTTCTTTGCAGCCTCATTTCAAAATATTTCTCAAACAGCCAATTAAAGAGATGAATCTTCAAGCCATTCGCAGAACCTTGTCCGGTAAGGATGATAAAAATTTAGGTGAGTTGGTCAAAGGTGGTTTGTTCGCTTTCGGCTATCGATTGCTCACTATGGCTGTGAGTTACGGCTTGGTAATTTTGATTTCAAAGAAACTTGGAAAAGAAGGAATCGGAATTTGGAATCTCTGTATTGCCACCCTCAATATTTGGGTGATGATCGGATGTTTTGGATTCAATACCTCAATCGTGCGATTTGTATCACAGTATCGTGCGAAACATTGGCACTCTACCGTAAGAACATTATACGGAATAGTGATGCGGTATTCAAGCTTAACGGGAATTGGCTTGGGAGCCCTTTTGTTTTTTTCTTCCGACTTTCTGGCAACTTACTATTTCAAAGATGAGAACTTAAGTATTCCCTTAAAGATTACCGGGGTGATCGTTCCTTTGGTTGTCCTGTCTACCATTCAGGTGGAATTTATTCGCGGGATGAAGCGAATTCAGATCAGTGAGTTTTTCAGAACTCTGGTGCTTCAACTTACCGCACTTATCGGTACGGTAATTATGACGTATTATTCTCTCACGTCTGAAGATCCTCTATATGCTTACGCTCTTGGCGCTTTGTTGGCTTTGATCGGTACTACTGTTTTTATTCAAAAGTATTTGAATAAGGCTTCTCAACTTAAGGTAATTCCAACGGAAGAAGAACCGGTTTTCTCCTTTAAGAGTCATTTGTTGATTTCTCTTCCAATGATCATGACTTCATTCATTCAGCTCTTAAACGGAAGGGTGGACTTGCTCATGTTGGGTTACTTTGCTGATACGGGAGTGGCCGGAGTTTTCGGTGTGGCGTTCAAACTTTCAATAATCACCAACTTCGTGATTGGTGCGATGAAGGCCATTGCTATGCCAAAAATCAGCGAATTGTTTTGGTCAGATAAGAAAGCCGAATTGAAAAAAGTAGTTCACTTTTCCACTTTATTCATTTTTGCTTTTGCTTTTCCCGTATCGCTGGTGCTAATGATTTTTCCTGAGTTTATTCTATCCTTGATCGATGAAGAATTTGTTGAAGGAGCTTCTGTTCTGAGAATATTTGCAGTTATGCAACTGATCAATGCAGGATCGGGTATGGTGGCGGTTTTTTTAAATATGTCGGGAAATCAACTTTTTTTCACCAAAATAGTCTCTATTACAACCACCATGAATATAGTGTTAAACCTTGTTTTAATACCAAAGTATGGAATGGAAGGAGCGGCATTTGCTACACTTTGCAGCACGGTGACGTGGAATATAATCGGGGTGAGATATATTTACAAAAAGTATAAAATCTCGACCTTCTTTAACCCCCTTGCGTTGGTGAGGATTCTGCGCAGAAGCTAATACTGATACCACTTGCTGAGGTCGCGGTCCAGTATGGATTGAAGCCTCTCAATGTCTTGGCGGTAATAGCGGACAAGTAGCTCTTTTATCTCAGGCTTCATCGGCTCCTTGGTGAGAAGCTTACCCATCAACTTATCACGTCGGTTCTTTATTTTGCTTTGCATTGCTGCGGGCAATCTTTTTCCGATACTTTTTGCCAACGGGTTCTTTCGCAAGAAATTCACCAACCCTTTATTTTTCGGAATCCCGCTGGGATTTGCTTTCATAGAATGATCAAATTCCATTTCAGATACACCCAAAAATTCCAGCATTTCATCGGTTGTATTTTTTCCTTCTTTTAAATCTTCCAGCAACCAAACGCGTGTAAGTGGCAAAACCTCTTTGAAAGCAGCAACTTGTGCAGCATAGTGGCCATAAGCTAAATAGTCAAAACCCCATCTCTTTTGCTTCCATTCTGCTATTCCTCTTTCAGATATTGCTTCTTCGAAGCTTCGGTTTTCAAAGCCATTTCTGATGAGGTATGTATAGTGAGAATAAGCTCTCTCCACGGGGTTTCGCAGTATGATCAGGACTTTCAGTTCTTTAATTCTTTCTCCGTAGAACTTTTTTAATAAACCAAGAGATTTCTCATAAGTATACAGATATGATGTGGAGGCCTCACCGCAAAGTTGGTTTTCTGCAGCTCCTTCAAATAGCTCCAGGTATTTTTCCGTTTCCCAAATCGGGACACGATTAAAGCGTTCATCAGTATATTCAGGCTTTTCTCCACCGAAACTGAAATAAAAAGGCTCTTTTCGCGAAGGCGGAAAATACAAGTCGGGATGCTGCGACAGCAATTGATAAACGGTTGTCGTTCCACTTTTGGCTGCGCCCGGAATCAGAAAGTCCGGCAATCGATAGGTGCGTCCTTGATAATCGTATGAGATCATTGTAGCAAAAATGGTAAATATGTAACCGGTTAGAAGAAACTATCGTTGTAATTTTCAACATTTGCAAAGCAACTCCTACTTATGCTTTTAAAAGTTCAAGATCAAGATCTTCATTTACCCGATATTTTAATTCTCGGCGCAGCCAAAAGCGGAACCACATCAATGGCTTTTTTCCTGAAGCAACATCCCGATGTATTTATGCCGCGAAAAGAACCCGGATTTTTTGCTTATCACGATCGTCCGAAAGATGAAATCCCCTCAGGAATAAGAGATCGGCAGATTGTAAATTTGAAGGAATATACGGACATGTATGCCGCTGTAGGTGCAAACCAAAAAATTTGCGACAGTTCGGTGGCTCAATTTACCAATCATGCTCATACATTACAGAATATTAAAAACTTGTATGGTGATCGCGCTAAGGAGCTAAAAACTTTCGTGATTCTGCGAAATCCGGTGGACAGAGCTTTTAGTCATTACCTGATGTTTGTGAAAAACCAATTGGAGAGCTTGGATTTTGAGGAAGCTTTAAAACCTGAAAATGTCGAAAAAAGAAAAAGTGAGCAATTGGGGTTTGATTACGTCGGCGGCAGTCTATATGCCGATCGAATAGCTGATATTTTGCGAGAATTGCCTCAAACGAAAGTATACATCACGAGTGACCTGAAAGACCCGAATTTTCTGAATGATTTTTTAGAAGCTTGCGATCTTCGGACGGATGTAGAAATTAATACCACCGCTCGACTGAACCCGAGCGGATTGCCGAAAAACAGAGGACTGATTTCTGCTTTAAACCATCAAAATCCGATTAAGTCATTGATGAAAAAAGCCTTACCCGGAAAGACTCTTTTCAAACTCTATGCACTAAAGTCAAAGCTGATGGAGAAAGGAATAGAGCGGGTAAAGATCGATCCGGAAATTCGTGCGTATCTTATGGAGAATCATTTCAAGGCAGACATTCAGCGCCTTGAGAAAATAATTGATCGAGACTTGTCAAAGTGGTACAGGGCGGAAGAAGTCCGGTCGAATTAATTCTTCCAAACATCAAGGGACTTCCCGAGTAAATTTTCCAGTGCTTCTATGTCAGCCTTGTAAAAATCTGTAAGTTCTCGGCGCGTGTGTGCGTTCATTTCAGGATAGGAAGCAATATTCATGTTTTTAACTCTTTTGCGCATTCGAGCTCTTTTCTCCTTGTTGAAGGCTGCTCGAAATACAGGCCGTATGGCACGCTTCAACATATTCTCCTGCGTAATAAGCTTTTGTAACCCTCTGAATTTCGGTTCACCGGACTTATTGAACTCTTTCCCGGTGTTAAAATTCACATCAGTGCGAACGCCTAAAAATTGGAGAATTTCAAGAATACCCTCTTCTTGATTTTCTTTAAACTCTTCAGAGATGATGACCTTGACATTTTTAAATGCTTCTTTATAAGCTTTCACCTGCTCAAAATAAAGGCCTAACTCGCGGTGCATCCACATGAAGTCGTATTTCTTCGCCTTTCTTTCGGCTTCTTTTTGTATAGACTCTTCAAAACTCAATTTTTCATGGACATCTTTTACAAAATGCATGTATGATGAGTAGGCTCGGGTAACCGGATTTCTTAAAATGATGAGAATTTTCACATCGTCACCCAGCGTTTTTTTAATCAGTGGAATGCTTTCACGATAGTGATAGAGGTATCCCGTACCGATCTCGCCATAAAGCTTATTTGAGTTTGATGAGTATAGTGACTTAAATCTTTCTTCATCCAAAATCAGTTCTTCTTCAGGTCTCTGAGCGGGGTAGCCCAAGCTAAAGTCCGTAAAAATATCCTTCAGAAAAAAGAAGGTTTCTTTAACGGGAATTTCTATATCGGGATGTTGGCGAAGGTATTCGAAGATGGATGTAGTACCCGCTTTTGCGGTTCCGACAAATAGAAAATGAGAATTGCTCATATTTTCTTAGCGAAGTGTTTTATTTGTTGCGCAAAATTATCATCATCTAAATATCCCTGCGATAATAATCAGTGTTGGTCTAAAATCAATTCCGATGTAGCGAAAATAGGGTTATTTTAGCATGTTGGAATTGAAACCTAACGCCTTGATTTATCGTTCCAAGATTTAAGTCTTCCCCTTAGATAATGCTTAAGAACACATATTTTTCTTTAGACAGACAAGGAAATCATTTTGCGGTGAAGAAGACTTTCTTCACTATGATTGGTTTGAGTCTTATTCTGGCGCTAACCTATAGAAGTTTTTGGGCAAGTGTGATGTATCCCATTGAACTTGCATTGGAAGCTCTATTGGAGGGTGTAATTTTCTTATACATTCTCTATCGATTGGTATGCAGAATTATTGAAAAGAACTACCACTTCAACGGAATCGAAATATACTTCGGTCTGCTTTTAATATTCCCTATTCTGCCCGCGATTGCAGCATGGAGAGAGTTCGACCAACCAATTTTTTACGGTGTTGCCACCTATCGGGATTTTTATCTGTTTTTCGGAGGATTCATCGTTTACAATCTTGTCAGAGAGGGCTATGTAAGCATTAAAACCGTAGAGCATTCATTTGTCACCTTGGCGGTCATTTACATGCTCTTCTCCTATTTTCTCACCATTTTCATTGACCCGGTGCAGTTTCAAGACACTGCCATATCAGGAGCAAATCCTGAGAAGGGAGGCGACGTTTACTACCGGCTCAACATGTCCTTGTTTTTTTTCGGTGCAATATATTTTACGGTTAAATCCTTTTACAAGAAAAGCCTGATTTCGCTGGCAATAGCGGGCCTCTTTATCTTTTACGTGGTATTCATCCGTTTGGATCGCACATCCATAGCAGTGCTTGGAATAGGATTAACCGTGTTTTTTCTGACCTCTATTCCTCTTAAAACACAAGTGTTGACCATATTCAGAGCGCTACTACCCGTAGCAACTCTGGCTTTGATCATCGCCATTTTTAAAGCTGAGGTTTATGAACAGTATTACAACATGTTTCTAGATGTGTTTGACACTGCAGGCAAAGCCGGGTCCGGTTCTCTTGAAGACAATATCAGGCTAATGGAGGTGGACATTGCGGTAAAAGGTTTTCTTGAGAACCCGCTTTTTGGAAATGGAAAAATCAGTACTCACTTTCTCGCTGACGGATACAATCATTTCTATGGTTTCTTCTACACTTCAGATGTGGGCATTTTCGGATACTTGTTTTCATCAGGTATCGTAGGCATCGTCATCATTTTCTTCCAATTCGTACTCGCTATTAAATACATAACCGGAATAAAGTACATTAAGCAAAATATTTTTCTTGTGACATTGAAAATTGCCTTATTGGTACATGCATTAGATGCCATAACAACGGAATACTTAACTATTTATGCCGGTCAGACACTCACGATGATACTATTTATATTCTATTTCTATCAACGCGATCGAATTATTGAAGCGAGGCTGAATAATGGCGAATCGATTGAAGATATTAGACTGGAAGGAGACTTGAGAAAACAAAGGATTTCATGACAGAAGGGAAAAAGCCAAATTTCTTTGTAATTGGAGTAGTAAAAGGTGGTACAACCAGTCTTTATCACTATTTGGCTCAGCATCCTGAGGTCTATCTGCCACCCATTAAGGAAACAAATCACTTTGCCGCCCGAGACATTTCTGAAAAAGACTTTCTGAAGACATACGCTCAGGATGTTAAAATCGATCTTGACAAATACATAAGGGGTGGCATGAAAGAAACGATTCACATTGCGCATGTTAATGAGGATCGTCATTACGCCGCTTTGTTTTCAAATGTATCCAATGAATCGGCCGTAGGTGAGATCAGCAATTCTTATATGATTTGCCCGAGTTCGGCTCAGGCTATTTATGATTTCAATCCCGATGCACGAATTTTGGTGGTGTTACGAAATCCGATTCGAAGAGCTTGGTCGCAATACCTGATGAATTTGAGAGAGGCAAAAAGCGATGACTCGAATTTTATACAGGAGATGGAAAAGGATCATGCTCAAAACCCGAAAGGGTGGGGAGTAAACCACCAATACTTGGAATTAGGAAAATATGCCGAACAACTTAAGCGCTACTTTAATCTTTTTGGGAAAGATCGGGTTATGCCGATCTTCTTTGAAGATTACAAAAAAAAGCCCGGCGAAGTACTTTCGGAGATGTGTCGTTTTTTGAATATTGACGACACCTTCGAATTCGACTTTTCTGAAAAGAGCAATGCCTCAGCGTTGCCGCGAAATGCAGGGTTGAACAGATTTTTGGTCAACACGGGAATCATGAGTACGGCCAAAAGGCTGACCCCGAAACCGCTCAGACAAAAATTGGCCGGGGCGCTTTACTCGGATAAGAACATGCCTGAATTGAAAGAATCTGATGGTGAGTGGTTGCGTGAGTATTACCAAAAAGAAGTTGATCGGTTATCAGAATTATTGGAAATGGATGTAAGCTCTAAATGGCCTCAGTTTAAACAAACCTCATGAGCAAAAAGACTGTCATAAGCGAGAGACCGGTGGTTTTCATTGTAGGAAATTCGCGCAGCGGAACTACTATGATGATGCGCATCATGAACAATCACAGCAAGGTGCACTCGATCAATGAACCACATTTTTTTGAAAAAATGTGGACACCAAAAGATGACGGAGTGCCGATTACTAAAAAGGTGGCTTTTGATCTTTACGCGAAATTATTCACCGGCCAGCGCGCAGGGTTTTTTGAGCCTGTTGAAAAGCACGTGTCAAAGTATCGCGAAGAGATAGACCGATTGGTAGAAAAGCTGGATGATCCATCTTCTCGCTTAGATGTTTATGCAGATTTTTTGAGGTACGAAACCGAGGTTAATGGTAAGACGGTGCCTTGTGAGAAAACTCCGCAGAATGTCTTTTACATCAAAGAAATTTTGGAAAAGTTTCCCAATGCGCGCATCATAAATATGGTACGTGATCCACGAGCCGTGATGCTTTCGCAAAAAAGAAAGTGGAAGCGACGAGCGCTCGGGGCAGATTTTATGACTAAGAAAGAGACTTTACGGTTGCAAATAAACTACCACCCCCTTGCGGTAAGCAAGCTTTGGAATGCAGCTATATCTGCGGCAGCTCCATATGAGAGTGAGGAAAGAGTAAAAACCATACGGTTTGAAGATATTCTAAAACAACCGGAAGAAACGGCCAAGACCATTTGTCAATTTGCTAATTTAAACTTCGAGCCTGAAATGCTGATGGTGCCTCACGCAGGTTCCTCAAGCGAGGCCGACAAAAAATCGGAATTGGGAATTCGAAAAACCAGAGCAAAGGGATGGCTTGAAAAAGGATTGACCAAAACGGAAATTCAGATTTGTCAAAAGACGTGCGGCGAACGGATGAAGAAGTTCAACTATGAGCCAATTGAAGTCAGTGTGAATCCTGTAGAGCTGACCTGGAAATACGCCATTTTTCCTTTTAAAATGGCTTTGGCCTTAATGATTAACCTGAATAGAATGCGAAGTATCGGCGATACTTTGAAAAGAAGACTTTCACAATGATTAAGCGTTTACACCTCTTGGGCTTCGACTTTTACTCTGCTAAAGATGTAAAGGTCATAGCTGATTTCGTAAAAAGCGATGAAGTAACGGAAGAAGGAATTTTGCCGCTAATGGTTACACCCAATGTAGATCAAATAGTAAAACTTGATCGAAAAGAAAACCACGACTTGCGGGAGAAATTGAAAAAGGCCAGATGGATATTGCCGGATGGTCAACCCGTTATTGCGCTAAGCCGCATGAAGTTTGGAAAAGAAAAAGGCTTGGAGGCCAGATTGACGGGTAGCGATTTCTTTCCGGTAATGTGGGGGATTTTGAAGGAAGATACGAGTAAAAAAGTTCTGTTCGTATTGCCGAGAGAAGACTTGGGCGAACGATTTGTGGAAGAGCGCGAAAATACGGTGTATTACGCACCGCCTTTTTTTCAATTATCCAAAAAAGAGGAGTTTGTGGATGTCATGAATAATGTCATGCAATTCTTTGATGAAAACCCTCCTGAGTATATATTCGTAGGGCTCGGATTTCCCAAGCAAGAAAATATTGCGCTAGAGATATTCAGACGTCTCAACGAAAAGGGAATCAAGTTACCAAAGACCTTTCTCTTGGGCGCTTCCTTTGAATTTTACTGGGGCACCAAAAAGCGTGCACCGATGTTCTATCAAAAAGCGGGAATTGAATTTGTCCACCGAATAATTTCTGAACCGAGACGATTGGCAAAAAGATATTTATGGGATGATCTGCCCTTTTTGGGTATCGCAATTTCGGAGTTGAGAAAAAAAGACTAAACCTCCGGTCGTTACGATTTTCCCCATCTAAATCTGGAAATAAACAAACTGATTTTTGAGGTCTTGTCCTAAGAAAATGATGACGAACAAGATGATAACTACATAAGCCCAATTGTATTTGAACTTTAAATCCGGTTTGAATAAGGCCGTCACCCAAAGCAAACAACTAACGAATGCAGAGGTGATAAATTCAAATTTGTAGAGGGAGAGCGTCTCGAACAGACTCAAATTAAACTCAGTGAAGATTTTGTAGTAGATCTTGTGAGCCATTTCTACATCGATGGAGCGAAAGTAGATAGCTTCTAAGAAAAGCAGATTGAGGTTTACGAGTTTTTGGATACCGAGGGTAATCTTGTTAGCTCTAATGGCTTTCATAAGAGGAAAGAAGCGTATCACGCGTTGTATGACCAATACAATACCATTTACCAGTCCAAACATTAAAAATGTCCAGTTGGCTCCATGCCATACACCGATGAGCACTAAAATAAAAATGGTCCACACTATTTGAGCTCCTTGCGACCTGTTTATGCGAGCCAGCGGAATATATACGTAATCTCTGATCCAACTCGTCAAAGAGATGTGCCAATTGGCCCAATACTGTGTGTGGTTCTCATGCCAGAACGGGCGTTTAAAATTCTCCATCAATTTTACTCCCATTAATCGAGCTGACCCGATTGCTATATCCGTATAGCCGGAGAAGTCAGCGTAGAGCTGTACTGCAAAAAAGAAGGCAGCCCAATAAAGCTGGGTGCCCGTGGTGCCATCTACGTTAGCATATACCAAGTTGACATATTGAGCCGTCGTATCGGCTACAACGACCTTCTTGAAAAATCCTAGGAGAATTTTGTTTACTGCATACTTTATATCCTCTTTAGAAACATCCGGCCTTTTTCTCAGCTGAGGAATGAGGCGCACGGAACGTTCTATTGGCCCTGCGACCAATTGAGGGAAATAAGCCACATAAAGGGCAAAATATCCAAGATGCGTTTCCGGTTGAGATTTTCCTTGATAAACGTCCAGTGTATAACTGAGCGTTTGAAAGGTGTAAAAAGAGATACCTACCGGAAGCAGAATATCATAATATTCAAAGTCCGCGAAAATATTGAACTGCGACAGGATAATCGCGGTATTCTCAGTGAAAAAATTGAAATATTTAAAGTAGAAAAGAAAGCCTAGATTGACGAAGAGACTCATCAGTAGAAACCACCGTTTCTTCTTTTTATCCGGTGTTTTGGCAATTTGGATTCCGGCATAGAAATCCACCATAGTGGAAATCAGAATTAAGAAGATGTACTGCCACTTCCAGCACATGTAAAAATAGTAGCTGGCCGCCAGGAGCAATACCCATCTGAGGCGATGTGGTATTAAGTAAAATGCGACAACTACCAGAGGTAGAAAAATCAGATAATCAAGTGAGTTGAAAAGCATTTAATCTCTGATTTCAGCTCAATTAATGCGAGATAATTAAACTTAAATGATCTTATCTAAACGGCTAAGATTTCAGATCAATTTCTCGGAAGAAGTGAACTATAAATGAAAAACGAGTTGATTATTTCTGTGACTGATTCGAAATGTAACCCTTTTTTTAATAACAATCATTCACTTAGCGCGACTTAGCTGCGCGCTGACATACAAGTGACCGGCCTCAACGGTTCACGTTATGAATAAAATTGAAGTGTGAAGGGGAGCGATAGTAAAATCGCTCCATATAGCAGCCTGAGCCGGAATCTATTTCTCTTTATAGAGAATATGATCAATATCATCGCTTAAGACAGAACTGAATCTACGTGCACCCTCCAGGTTGATATGACTGGAATTTTTAAAACAACTATCCGGAAGTTCAAAAGTCGAATAATCTAAGGCATATAGGTTGTCTATGTCTTCATTCCAATGATCGAATAAGGAGTCTATTCGGTTAATATTCGTAATTCCGGCCAGTTCACTTGGGTGATGCGGTGTGAAGACGACGATAAAATCCCTGTTGGGGTGTGCTTTGACCATCTCTTCAAATTTGGCTATTCGCTCTTTGTTTTCATCAAAATCTAAGCTCATCTGCAAGCCATCCAGAAGCTGAACCTCCATATAGGTCAGAGGAACTCCTGATTCCTGTTTGGCTTCTAATTGAGCCCGCTTATCAATCATTTTATAGCGACTATCCGTGAAGCGGTGTAATAGTCGATCGCCGGGGTAGTAATCGATAAAAATACCACCTCGATTCGTTATTTTTTCTGAAGTAACTTTTCGAGTAAGCGATCTTAAAAAACGAATATAACTGCCGTAATAGCGCACCCCCGGGATAAGTTGGTAATTGTCCAATCGATCATTTTCCTCTAAGTAATCAATGACTTCTTCACTTTCATTCAGTGGGATAAAAGTGGCCATATCGATGGTGTGTGAGGGCCTGTGGACAAAAGAACGTGCATTAAACTCAATAATAATCGGCGTGTCTTTATCTTTTTTCAATTCCGTTTCCAACAGGAAAGCAATTACGTCAAAATTGCTCTTTTCCATTGAGTAATTAAAAACATCGGGATGAAGGGAGTCGGGAATAAACGAAGATCTTCCCTTTGAGCTACCAAAAACGGGAATTTCGTCTTCATGATTCTCGTAAAGCAGTCGTTCCACTTTATACGAATTTGAGATGTCGCTCTGCATGGGAAGTACGACATGCTCAAATATTTGATCGATGATAAGTGCTATCACTATAGCTACCACGAAGGGAAATGCGAAATATAGAAGCCCTTTTTTAGATCCGAATGGTGTCATAATTCTAGAATTGGAAATAAACGAATTGGTTCTTTAAATCCTGTCCCAGGAAAATAATGATAAAAATGATTCCTACCACATAAGCCCAATTGTATTTGAATTTTAAATCGGGCTTAAATAAAGCCGTGATCCAGAGCAAACAACTGACAAATGCCGAAGTAAGGAACTCAAATTTATATAATGACAACGTTTCAAATACGCTGAAATTGAACTCAGTGAAAATCTTATAGTAGATCTTGTGAGCCATTTCAACATCAATGGAGCGAAAGTATACTGCTTCTAATAAAAGAAGATTCAGGTTAAAATATTTTTGAAGGGTCAGTGTCACCGGGTTCGATCGAATTGCCTTCATCAAAGGCAAGAATCTGATTGCACGCTGAGTAATAAGTATCAAACCATTGATCAAACCGAACATAATAAAAGTCCAATTGGCTCCATGCCAGAATCCGATTAAGACAAGAATAAATACTGACCATACCATCTGAGCCCCCTTAGATCTGTTTATTCGAGCAAGCGGAATATAGACATAGTCTCGAATCCAGCTTGTAAGTGAAATATGCCAGTTTGCCCAATATGCACTGTGATTTTCTTGCCAAAGCGGTTTTTTAAAGTTTTCCATTAGCCTGACGCCCATTAGCCTGGCAGAGCCAATGGCGATATCCGTATATCCCGAAAAATCTGCATATAACTGTACCGCAAAGAAGAAGGCACCCCAATAGAGTTGAGTTCCCGTCGTGCCATCTACATTGGCATATACCAAATTCACGTATTGAGACACGGTATCAGCCACAACCAGTTTCTTGAAGAAACCCAAGAGTATTTTATTTACGGCATACCTGATATCCTCTTTGGTTACATTGGGCTCTCTTTTGAGTTGAGGAATAAGTCGGGTGGAACGTTCAATAGGTCCGGCCACCAATTGAGGGAAGTAGGCCACATAGAGTGCGAAATAGCCCAAATGGGTTTCAGCCTGTGATTTTCCCTGGTAAACGTCTATCGTATAACTGAGAGTTTGAAAAGTATAAAAGGAGATACCTACGGGAAGTAATATGTCGTAATATTCAAAATCGGTGAAGATGTTGAATTGCGACAATACCATAGCCGTATTCTCGGTAAAGAAATTGAAGTACTTGAAGTAGAATAAAAAGCCAAGATTGACGAAGAGACTCATTAACAGGAACCACCTCTTCCTTTGTTTATCAGGTGTTTTAGCTATTTGAATCCCCGCATAAAAATCAACCAGGGTGGAGATTAGGATCAAAAATATGTACTGCCACTTCCAACACATGTAGAAGTAATAACTGGCCGCCAAAAGCAGAACCCATCGGAAGCGCTTAGGAATCAGATAGAATGCCACTACCACCAATGGCAAAAAAATCAGATAGTCCAGTGAATTAAAAAGCATTTCTCGTCTTTTTTAGTACTGATTAATGTCTTATTCGATCAATGATTCCATCACTTTATCGTGATCGTTGAGCAATTTATTCCATGTATAATTTCTCGCTATTGATCGCGAATGATCTCTCAATTCTACCCATCGGCGTTCAGAAGTCATCAATTCAGAAATAGCTTCCACTTGTTTTTCTTCGGAAGAAGTGCAAAATAAGTCTCTTCCGGACTTAACGTCAAGTCCTTCCGTGCCAATAGGAGTAGTGACTACCGGAATGCCACGATACATTGCATTCAAGAGTTTAACTTTTATTCCACTACCGAATCGCAACGGTATAACGAAGACACGTGCCTTTTTAAAGTACGGTTCTAAATCTTCGACAAATCCCGTGAGTTCGATATTTTCAAAATGCTCAGCCTTTGCTATCAATCGGCGATCTGGATTCTTTCCGACGATGTAAAAACGAATTTTCGGATGTTTCTTCAGTACATCAGGGAAGATATTGTCAAGGAACCATAGAAGTCCGTCTACATTGGCTTCCCATGTTAAAGTGCCTACAAATAGTAAAGCTTCTTCCGTTTTATCAAATTCAATGTCAGGACGTTCCAATAAAAAATCTTCACCCAAATGATAGGTTGGTTTCATTTTAGCCTCATCCACACCTATCTCTGAAAGTTCTTTTATATCGTTAGGTGCGGCAAATACTAATGAGGCATCTTCAGCATACATCCGTTCGGTACGTTTTATTCGGGATGCTTCCAGTTTTATCAAGAATTTTTTGAACGGATTTTTTTCAATATCTGCCAATCGTTCCCACATTACATACTCTGCATTATGCTCGTGCAAGACTATAGGTTTTCCAAACGATTTCTTTACGTATTGACCCATTTCGTAGTGGTCAACAAAAATCAGATCACAATCCTGTACCCATTCCTTCGTTTTTGCTTTAAGCTTTGCATTAAAATTTCTGAAGACATTCAGGGAAGGTGCGGTAAAATAACTTCTCAATAGGTTTAGCGGAGTTCTTTTACGTTCAAAAGGTATCGTGAATAATTCAACCTCAGGCACTTTTGATTTGAATTCATCTAAGTGTTTTTCCTCGCCGTTTTTTAAGGCGCAGATCAATCTCAGCTCACCTTTTGAAGACCAATGCTTCACCAAGTTCCAAGTTTTTATAACGCCTCCGCTTACGGGCGGATATGGCAATTGGGTGGTCAGAAACAGAATCTTCATCCTCTGAGCAAGTACGGTTTAGACTTTGGCAAAAATCACTTTGATTCGTTCACCCAAGCTTCGTCTTTTGTTTTTCTGATAAGGATTGCGACGAATATTGAAAGATGTTTTCGGACTGAAAGTTCCGGTTACTACGCAGTTCAATTCTTTCAAAGAACTGTTTCGGTAGAGCTCTTTCAAATCGAGGATATCTTGAATGTCGGTGTGTTGACGCTTGGCTAAAATTATGGGAAGGTCCGTGGCGTTCAGTATTGCCAGGGATCTGGCATCGTTGCCAATTGGTGCCGTGTCAACTATGATGCGATCGTAAGCGGCACTTAGGCTGCGCAACAATTCAGAGAAAGACTGAACCTCAACATTATTGAAGATGACCTTACCCAGACTCAGCACGTCAATCTTACCGTTTGACGTATTTCTAATGGTACTGTTAATCTCATTGATGTCGAAAGAATTTAATTCATCATGACCACCTGAAATTCTGAATAATTTCGCTAACGAAGGATGTCTGCGATTGGCGTCAATCACAATTACCCTATAACCGGCCTGAGCATATTGAACGGCTAGCATTGATGTGGTAAACGATTTTCCCTCACCACGTTTGTAGGAACTTATACCTATACTGGTGGCATTCGGATTTTTTACACCGATATTATAAATCAATCCGTTAATTTGATTGGCCAGTGTAGACAAAGGGTAGTCTTCCAGTTCGCCCGGTCTTCTGATATTACTGTAATGAATATCTGACAGTAGTGTAGCTTGAGGCAGGTGTCTTCTGATATCCTCGCCGGAATCTATACCGCTTCTGAAAAACCACATCAGAATCAGAATGCCAACCCCTGTAATTAATCCCAAGAGTACGGCCACCGTTATGGTTAACGGGCCCCACGGAATAATTGGTTTTGCCGTTGTAAGGTGAGCGGGTTCTATGATGCGAAAATCAGATGTTGTAGATACCAGACTAAGCTCCACATTGGATTTTTTTTCCATCAGTGAAGTATAAAGTGTTTCATTGATTCGGAATCTTCTTTCCAATTTCAATAGCTCGCTTTGTTCTTTAGGAAATTCCTTTGATGTGGCATCGATTTCGCTAATTCGTTTTTCGATGTCCCCCAATTTCATCAGGTTACTGGACTTAAATCCTTCTACCGATCTAAGGATGGTAGCGCGTTTTCCCTCAATGGCATTTTTTACTTGTCCGTAAGCCGGGTTATCTTGGGCTCCTTGAGCTTCCAATGCTTTCAAATCTTGCTGCAGCTCTACGAGTTCCTGTGTAAGGCGGATTAAAAGAGCGTCGGTGATACCGAAAGCTTCCGGAGAAATTAATGTTGAATAATCATCATTATTTCGTAGCGTCTCTTCTAAGTAGCTGAAGTATTTATTACGTACGACTAACTCAATTTTTTCATCTTGAAGTTCGGCTCCTTGATTGAGTAATAAAGCTCCCTCAGCATCAATGCTGGTAATGGCATTTTCAGATTTAAAATATTTAAGTGAGTCTTCACTTTCTTCTAAAACGGCCGCCGTATTTTGAATTTCATTTTCGAGAAACTCCAAAGCCATGCGGAGCGTTCGCGTCTTAATTTCCAAATGGTTGGCGATAAATGCATCGCCCAATGTGCTCAAGAAAACGAGTTGTCTGGGAGCTGATACACCCGATAGTGAAGCAGTAAACACAGTAGATTCTATATCCTGATCTACTACTTCCAACGAAGAAATTGTTTCTGCAATTCTGGTAGGCAGGTCCATCAGAACGAATCCGAACTCATCTTCAAATAGATCATTTTTCAAAGTGATATTCGGGTTCATCAATGTGTCTTGCGGAATAAGGCGAAATTTCATTTGCCCGAGAGTTACCCATTCTCCGAATTGAAATTCTCCTTCATAGTAATACTCACCGTCACCTTCCAAATATTCACCTTCTCCTTCAATGGTGTATTTATTGAAATCCGTAAAATTGACATAGAAGGGATTTTCATAAGGCGTTTCAAATCGCTCAAAACTCATATAAGTTGAGTCTAACTCTAACTTGAAGGGAGAGGAATCATAGATTTCGCGGTCCAATAATCCGGATTTGATATACTTTATGAGACCGGTTTGTTTCAATGCTTCTGAGACCAAAGGATAACTCGCGAAAACGATTCGCTGGTTGTTGAAATAATAAGCTTCAGCTTTCCTAAAGACAGGTTCGCCGGTTACAAGAATACTGGGATCTGTTTGACCTTTAGGCTCTTCGGTTAAAACAGTCGTTTTAGCCGTATAGTATGGAGGAAATGCTATTTGAAACAACACTCCGATGGCCAACCAAAACACCAAGGAAAGAGCAATGATCGGCCATCCTCTTTTGAATCGGTTAATAACTCCTCTAAAGTCGACCTCTTCCTTCCGGATAATTTCTTTTTCGTCGATCATCAGTTATTGTCTGAGATTAGTAAATAAAGAGTTACAATGCTAACGGTAGCAGATATGGCATTGAATACATTCTGAACATCTCTGGTTGCATACTTCTTGCGCTTCTGTGGTTTTATCATCAAAATATCATTCGGCTTCAGATAGAATTTGTCAGAAGCCAAAATATTCTGGTCCGTTAAGTCCACTGAGTAAAGATGATTTTCTCCATCACGCGATCGAACTACCTTAACGGTTTCCCTGCTGGCAAAATCGGTCGCGTCACCAGCCAGCCCCATCGCTTCAAATATATTGATGCGGTGATTGTATACAGGGTATCGCCCCGGATTGTTTACTTCGCCCAACACGGTAATAAAGTAGTTGAGCATGAATACCTTTATAGAAGGGTCGGAAAAAACGGCTGATGCCCCTTCTTTAATTGCTGTTTCAGCTTCCAACATTGTCATTCCGCCGATTTCGATCATTCCGATCAGTGGCAAGTCTACTCGGCCCTTTTCATCTACCGTAAAACCTGCCAGGATGGGAAGACTCTGAACGATACGCGTATCATCCATATAAAACTGATCTATTTGTCCAAAAGATTTAGACAGAACCGGATGATCGGACCGGACATAAATGATATCTCCCGTTTGGATCTTGTAATCTACCGGTTCATTCTGAAAAACGGTATCAGCGAGATAATTGTACGGTTTGTTCTGAGAGTAATCCTGAACATACACTATTCGCTTGTTCGAAATACAAGAGGCGAGGAAAAAACCAATGAATAAAATTGGTAATAGTCTTCTTAACTTCTTCATTTAAGGGGATATTAAAACGGCAAGTGAACAATTTAGCTTAAACATGCGAAACGAAAAGTCGGACCGATTTTTCAAACCTGATTCAACTCTTTGCCTTACATGGCAAGTTTTCACTTATTCGTAATGAGCGAGGTAGATGTTTCACTGCTATAGAAAAACTTCCAGTTGGCATAGACAAGCGATTGACAGATTAGTGGAGCAAATGTAAAAGGATTTCCTTATTAGAAGCACCACGAATCTTATTGTTTCATCGACGAATGGATTTTCCCTGAAAAACTAATAAATAGGTTAACCATTTAATAACGCATAGATGAATATCGGTAATAAGGGATCTATTAATGGTTTGATGTCTTAATGTTTTCTATATTCATGGCCCCTAATTTTTTTTTTAAACAACCAATCAACTCACCATGACATCATTTCTAAGAGGCGACTTTGCCATGTCGAATGCAAAAGAAAATACATTCAGATCAGTCGAATTAGATCCGCTTCACGACGCTCTTTTAAAAGTATTGCCTGAAATTCCTCAACTTATTACTGATACTCCTCTAAGACTTTGGAGAGGCGCCTATATGGAGCCGGGACTTATTCGAATAGCCAGAGCTTATACAATCAATAAAGTACGATATGTCATAAATCTTCACATAAGCAGGATAGATCAGGATGCGATGATCGAACCACATTTCCACCCGTTTGGTAATATGGCTGTATTTCTGGTTAAGGGCGCATACACCAATATTTTGGGCAGAAAGATCAACGAGCAAAATCAAATTGTTGATCCGGTTCATGTGAGAATAGAAGAAGGAGATTCATATGTCATGTCGAGTAAACTTTGTCATGATGTAGAGGCTCAGACCAATCCTACCTTTTCTATTATGCTTCACAAAAAATCCAACATTGACGTGAGAAAACCTGAAGATTTCGAGAAGATTTTTCCTCTTAGTGATGAACAAAAAGAGAGGGAGTTAAAAAAGATTACCCAAGCGTATTTCAATACGGATATCTTCAAATCATACTTGAAACGAACAGAAGTGACTGAGAACGTCATCTGAATCACAATTGCCTTCACCGCTTTATCTTCATAAATATTTAATCACCTGATTTGCTGATTTCTCTTTAGTGGTTGCTCCAAGTGTGAATGGTGACGGTAGTAACTAATCTCTTTACATCCGAGCAGAAAGGATTTATAACGAAGCTTTCTGATAACTAATACAAACTTTGTAGGGGTTGCTCGCGTAACTGAATATATTTGCCGGTTTCCAACCATAATCACAGATGGAGTTTTCCGCTCAAGCGATTATTGTAGCCACCTCGATCTTATTCTTGATTGTCGTGCTTTACCGTGAGCTCATTCGGCCGGGTATAGCCTTTATGATTGTCACGGTGGTATTGCTTCTGTTTGGAGTTATTTCTCCCAAAGAGGCGCTTAGTGGATTTGCCAATGAGCAGTTGGCGGTAATTGTAATGCTCATGGTATTGAGTAACACCATGAGAAAGACAAATCTCTTGGAGCGTGGTTTTCAAAAGTTTTTTAAACCAAGCGATACGAGGGGATTATTCATGTTTAAAATGACCGGAAGCGTAGGATTGGCCTCGGCAATGCTTAACAATACGCCATTAGTGGCTATGATGATGCCATATGTCTATTCATGGTCTGAGCGAAAAAAAATTGCTGCTTCTCAATTTCTTATCCCGTTGTCATATGCCTCCATTCTGGGCGGGTGCGTAACGTTAATTGGTACATCAACCAACCTTATTGTAAATGGTCTGGCTATTGAATATGGAGAGCAGGGGTTGGAGATTTTTGATTTTGCCATCTTGGGAGTGCCGGCATTGCTGATCGGAGGTTTTTATCTTTTCGCCTTTTCTAAAACTTTGCTACCACATAATCGCTCGGCAACGGAAGAAACGGCTTCTCGCGAGTACTTTGTTGAAACACATGTCCAACCGAAGAGCAGCCTGATAGGAAAAACCGTACAAGATGCCTCTCTCAGAAATTTAAAGGGATTATTCTTGGTAGAGATTCGAAGAAAAAAGAAAGACATCACGCCCGTACCTCCCGATTTGGTTTTGGAGAAAGGGGATAAACTTTTCTTCGCCGGCGACCCTAACGGGGTTGCGGAACTCACCACACCTGCTTTAGGTCTGTCTCTTCCTCATGAGTGCCAATTGCCAAAAGAGAGCCAAGCCCGCGTGATTGAATTAGTCATTGCCCCTCAATCATCGCTTATCGGCGAAATTGTAAAGAATACCGATTTCCGAAATCGATATAATGGTGCTATTATGGGAATACATCGTGGTGAGGAAAGGTTGAAAGGAAAAATCGGTGATATCGAATTGAAAGGGGGGGATGTTCTTTTAGTCCTTTCGGGAAATGGATTTCTCAAACGGGTTGAGCGCAGTCAGAATTTTTACATTCTGTCACAAGTCAAAGAAGTGCACAATTTTTCCTGGTGGAAAACTCTCTTAGTAATTGGCGGCTTACTTTTGGCTATTCTCCTGGCTGCGACCGATGCGGTTCCTCTGTTCATCTCACTGGTTGCTCTAATCACCGTGTGCATTCTATTCGATTTGATAAAGACCAGAGAAATCAAAGAGAATGCTGATATGAATCTCATTGTTATTATTGCTTTGGGATTAGCTTTGGGAAAGGGCATGATCAATAGCGGTTTGGCCGATGTTCTGGCAAACAGTGGCTTAAATTTACTCAAGCCTTTCGGCGGATATGGATTGATTGCCGGAATTTTTGTCGTGACCAATTTGCTCTCGGCTTTTATGACCAGTAAAGCTGCGGTAGCTATTGTACTACCCGTAGCTCTCACCATCGCTCATGACATGGGCATGCCTGTAGAACCGTTTATTCTTGTTGTAGCTTTTGGCGGAGCCGCCAATTTCATCACACCCATTGGTTACCAAACCAACCTGATGGTATATACCCCCGGAGGATATTCTTTTGGTGATTATTTCAAATTCGGTTTGCCTCTTACCATTATTTGCCTTTTAATTTGCACCCTCGTTTTAAATATCTATTACAACCTCAGCTAAATGCATATGAAAGAATTAATATCTAACGCAATAAAAGCCGCCTATCTCGGGGGCCTCGAAATTTTAGAAGTCTACGAAAGCGATTTCGCAGTGGAAACCAAAGATGATAAATCGCCTTTGACAATGGCAGATAAAAATGCCCATCTGAAAATCGTTGAAGTTTTGGGAAATGAGCTACCCATTCTAAGCGAAGAAGGCAAGTCCATTGAGTTCAGTGAAAGATCAGGGTGGGAGCGCTTTTGGATGGTAGATCCGCTCGACGGAACAAAAGAATTTGTCAAGAGAAACGGCGAATTTACCGTGAACATCGCCTTGATAGAAAACGGGAAGTCCGTAGGGGGAGTGATTTACGTTCCGGTGAAGAAAGACCTTTATTTTGGTGCCGTAGGGCAGGGATCGTTTAAGATTTCAGAATACGATGGCAGTTCATTCGATTGGGATGAGCTTTCGCAAAAAGCGGAAAAATTACCCGGCAAAAATGAATCAGAGAAGTACCGCGCTGTAGGAAGTCGCTCGCATATGTCTCCTGAAACGGAAGAGTTTTTTGAAGAATTGAAGAAAGAACACGGCGAGGTTGAAGTCGTTTCGATGGGAAGCTCTTTGAAGATTTGCCTGGTAGCTGAGGGCTCGGCTGATGTTTATCCTCGCTTTGCCCCAACTATGGAGTGGGATACTGCTGCAGGTCATGCCATAGCAAAAGGAGCGGGTAAAAATATTATGGACCACACAACCAAAGAAGAGATGAGGTACAACAAAGAGAATCTCTTGAATAACTGGTTTATTGTGAATTAAAAGCTATTATATCTCACAAAAAAAGGGTCCTGAAGTCAGGGCCCTTTTTTATTTCAATTAAATTCAGTCGTTATTACAGTGAAGCCGTATCTGAAATGGATACCAAAGCTTCGCGAATTACTTTGTCATCATCCGTCATGATGGCATAGAAGCCGTCATTGCCCCAAATGTTGCGAGCGATATAAGCTTTGATTCTGAGCTTCAGCACTTCCTTGGAAAGTTTAATCCCACCCGAATCGGGTGCCACGCCTTTTTGTTCGGCGTAAGAAACGAAGCCATCCAACAAGCTTTTATCAACGTCAAATTTGCTTTCAAATTCCTTATAGTCATCGTATCCGGCCAGATCATCACGATGAGTATCGGCATAGTCAAATCCGAATTGATTCAGTATTCCGCGATAACTCACGATGCTCAGATATTCCGAAGCTCCGGCGGTATCCAAGCCCACGAAAATATCGGGCATTATTCCTCCGCCACCGTATACAACTCGTCCACCTCGAGTAATGTATTCAAGTGAATCGGGAAGATGGATGCTATCCGCTGAAATCAACTCGCCCGTCTCAAAGCGGTTTTCGTAATCAGCTTCGTAGTCGATATCTTCTCCGTATGGTTTTTGAATGCTCCTGCCGGAAGGAGTGTAGTAGCGCGCTACCGTCAGTCGAAGGGCACTCTTATCGGGCAGGCTCATGTGCTCTTGCACCAATCCTTTTCCGAATGATCGGCGGCCCACAATCACACCACGATCATTGTCTTGTATAGCTCCGGCCAAGATTTCAGATGCAGATGCCGATCCCTGATCGATCAAAATGGCCAAAGGAATTTCCGAAAACTCTCCCCGCTTAGAAGCGATGTATGATTTTTTCGGACTCGATTTTCCTTCTGTGTAAACAATCAATTGACCCTTCTGCAAAAACTCCTCGGCAATCTGAACCGCAGCAGTCAAATATCCGCCTCCGTTTCCGCGCAAATCTACTACCAGTTCCTGCATTCCCTGCTCCATTAGTTTTTCAGCGCTATGAGCAAATTCCTCGTAGGTTGTTCGTGCAAAGCGGCTTATTTTAATATAACCGATACTCTTATCGAGCATCTGAGCAGTAGCTACGCTATTGATTGGAATAGTACCCCTGGTGATTTCATAAGGAATCAACTTTCTGTTTCGAAGGATATCAACCTTGACTATCGTTCCTCCCTCTCCCTTTAATCTGGAGATCACATCGTCGTTCTTAATCCCTACCCCGGCAATGTTCTCATCATCTACATTGATGATTTTGTCTCCCGCTTGAATGCCCAATTCCTGACTGGGACCGCCATCCAACGCGGCGACTACTCTTACCGTATCATCCTGAATCAGAAACTCCACGCCGATTCCTTCAAAATTTCCTTCCAAAGGTTCCGTATAGGCGGCCATCTCTTCAGCGCTGATGTAGTAGGAGTGGGGGTCTAAATCTTCTAAAATTGACGCGATGGCCTTGTCGATCATCTTATTCTTGGCTACCGTATCAACGTATTCTCTGTCTATGTAACTGATTATTTGGGTGATTTTATCTGCATTAGAAGAATTTCTAACCGGCAAGAAAGTGCGCGAGCCGTCATCAGAAAAGAAAGTACCCAAATAAATACCCAGTACCAGCATAAATGCGAGCATCAACGGGTAGTAAATGATTAATTTATTGCGATTGGAATTGTGATTCATTCTGCATCCTCTATATGTTCTACTTCTATTCCTGCATCTCTTAGCAGGTCTACTCCTTCTCCGTCTTTGTACAGGCGAGTAAATACCACTCGACGAATGCCCGCTTGCAAGATCAATTTACTGCAGTCCTTGCAAGGCGAAAGGGTTAAGTACAACGTGGCATCTTGCGCATTGTTGGTTGATCTTGCCACTTTTGTAATGGCATTTGCTTCAGCGTGCAATACAAACCAAAGCGTTTCTCCCCGATCATCTTCACAGCGATTGTCAAATCCGGCAGGAGTGCCGTTGTAGCCATCCGAAATGATCATTCCGTTTTTTACGATAATGGCACCTACCTGCTTGCGTTGGCAATGAGAGAGCTTGCTCCATTCTTTTGCCATTCTAAGATAAGCTTCGTCGTATCTGCGCTGTTTTTCCTTATCGGAAAATGTGAGTACACCTTCTGCAATCATAAATGCGAAGATAAAACGGATTTATCAGGCATGGTTGCGTTGAGCGCTTGTTAAATTAGGTGAAAAGAGCCGTCATTTAGCATGGTATCACAGAGTTTAGCAATAAATGGCTTCTCGAGTTATTTTTATTCTGACACATGTCCCTATCTCACGCCTTTATGTGATTGCCTTTTCATCTCCTCCTCCGTTTTGCGGTACCCCACGGATTTTTTACTGGTGGCGAAGTACCATATGACTCCTATCACTGTTGCCAAAGATATGCCGACATAAAAGGAATAAGTAAGCCATGTTTGATAAGCTTTTCTCGTTTCCGTTCCATACTCGGCATTCATCATCAAGATGGAAAAAACGACCATCATAATGATCATGAGCAGAACCGATATCAACAAGGCATTTCTGTATGATTTATGGGTATGCGTTTTCATACTTATATAATGCGCAATAATCCTGCCCCTCACGTATACCATTAATTTAGGAAGAAGTCACCCAATCACTTTGTGCAAAAATTTTCACAGTGTGAAGGTTGACACCCGGCGGTCAATTAAAGGATTTAAGAAGTCAAACATCCGGAGCGATGTACCTGTGACAATGAGAAAAAATCTAGAGCTCGAAACTCCGCTCTCGCTCTGTTTCTCGCT
>CAZYWJ010000012.1:9320-12319 GCA_964651785.1 uncultured Cryomorphaceae bacterium | reverse complement strand
AGAGCTCGAAACTCCGCTCTCGCTCTGTTTCTCGCTCTGAATTTGTACCCGGGGCGGGAATCGAACCCGCACTCCCGAAAGAACTGGATTTTGAATCCAGCGCGTCTACCAGTTCCGCCACCCGGGCAGTTATTTTACTCTCAAATGCTCCGTGATATGTTTGTATCGATTGATATCCATGTTACACGAGCAATCATCTTAGGCGGATTGTTTTGATTCGTTCTATCAAAACAGGAGCGCAAAATTACTCATTCAGAGTAATCAACCAAACAAAAAATCAAAAGCCTAAATTTGCCACGAATATTTCTTTGTATGTCAAGGCCATAATCGTAGCTTTGCAGCCCTTTTTAAGATGAGCAGTTCGGTAAAAATTTTCGCAGGTAGCGCTTCCGAGGAAATCGGGAAGAGCATAGCGCGCGCTTATGGTCAGGAATTAGGTAACTTAAAGATGTCGAGATTCAGCGACGGAGAGTTTCAAATTTCGTACGAAGAAAGCATTCGCGGAAATGATGTGGTCATTATCCAATCGACATTTCCGCCCTCAGACAACTTGATGGAATTGCTCCTCATGGTCGATGCTGCCAAAAGAGCGTCAGCCAGAAGAATCGTGGCTATTATTCCTTATTTCGGTTTTGCCCGTCAAGACCGTAAGGATAAGCCGCGAGTCGCCATCGGGGCAAAGCTGGTAGCCAATTTGCTTACCGCAGCAGGTGTAAATCGCGTGATGACGATGGACTTGCACGCTGATCAAATTCAAGGTTTCTTCGAAGTGCCCGTTGACCACCTTTTCGCATCATCCATCTTTCTGCCCTACATAGAAACGTTGGAAACATCCAACCTTATTATGGCTGCTCCGGATACGGGAGGTACCAAGCGAGCCAACGCTTATGCAAAATACCTCAATGTTGATATGGCCATCTGCTACAAACAGCGGAAAGTGGCAAATCAAATAGAGAGCATGACCGTAATCGGAGATGTAGAGGGTAAAGACGTATTATTAATCGATGATATCATAGATACGGCCGGTACATTGACCACCGCTGCAGATATGATGATGGAACGCGGCGCAAAAAGCGTACGAGCCATTTGTACACATGCCGTGCTTTCGGGGCCTGCTTACGACCGAATCGAAAAATCAACCATCAAGGAATTGATAGTTACCGATACCATTCCGCTGAAGCAAAAGAGCGATAAAATTCGCGTGCTTACCATAGCAGATCTTTTTGCGGATGTTATCCACAGCGCTATCAATTACCAATCCATTAGCAAATATTTTATCGTTTCATAAACACAATTCAAAATGAAGAAAGTATCGTTGAGCGGTTCTCCGAGAGAGAACGTAGGGAAAAAAGATGCTGGTCTCGTTAGAGCGGAAGGAAAGATCCCTTGCGTATTGTACGGCGGCGAAGAGCAAACCCATTTTTCCATTGATTACATCGAATTCAATAAGTACATCTACACACCTGATGTGTACATCTACGAATTGGAAATAGAGGGGAAAACAGTAAATGCCATCATTCGCGACATTCAGTTTCACCCTGTTACCGATGCCACCATTCACGTAGACTTTTTAGAGCTCGTAGAAGGAAAGCCGGTGAGAATGGAACTTCCGTTGAAATTGACGGGAAATTCCATCGGGGTTAGAAACGGTGGTCGTCTTTTAGCCAACTTCCGTCGAATCAATATCAAAGGAATACCTGCTGAATTGCCTGAAGCGGTTGAAGTGGATATTTCAAAACTCAGAATAGGTCAGTTCATTCGGATTAAAGACTTGTCTCTGCCATCAGCTACTATCCTGCACAATCCGAATAACGTAGTGGTAGGTGTGAAAATGGCGCGTGGTGCCGTCGATGAAGATGAGGAAGAAGGCGAAGAAGATGAAGAAGGTGCTGAAGGCGCTGAAGGCGAAGGTGAAGGAGCTGAAGCTACTGCCGAAGCCAAAACTGAAGAATAAAGCAACCCCTGCCGATACCGTGAAATATCTCGTAGTCGGTTTGGGTAATGTGGGGGCAAAGTATGAAAACACCCGCCACAATATAGGTTTCAAAGTAGCCGATGCTCTGGCCGAGCAGTCGGCTGCTTTGTTTACGGAAGAGCGCTATGGCTCTATTGCATCTCTCAAGCATCGCGGCCGAACCATTATTCTGTTAAAACCCAACACTTTCATGAACCTTAGTGGTAAGGCGGTAAACTATTGGATGCAGAAGGAGAAGATCACATTAGATCGTGTACTTATCGTAACGGATGATTTAGCCTTGCCTTTCGGCAAACAGAGACTTCGATTGAAAGGAAGTGCCGGAGGTCATAACGGATTGAAAAGTATTAATGAAATCCTCGGTAGGCAAGATTATGCCCGTTTAAGGATTGGCATAGGTGATGAGTTTCACAAAGGCGGACAAATAAATTATGTATTGGGAGATTGGTCGCCCGTCGAGGAGAAGGATCTTCCGGAAAGAGTTGGCATTGCTGCCGAAACATGCCTCTCTTTTTGTGCTGTCGGCGGGCCACAAACAATGACCTTTTTTAATAACAAATAGTTAACTCCGACTCTCCGCTTAACTTGGAGTTAACCCCTATTTTTGCACCTCAAAATTTAAACACATTGAAATGAAGAAAATTTACTTTTTGCTCTTAGCTATTATGGTAATGGTCACGCCAAAAGCAATGGCACAGAGCGATATGCTTATCACGGGAGTCGTTGACGGCGACCTTCCCGGAGGAAAGCCTAAAGCAATCGAGTTTTATGTCATTAATGATATTGCCGACCTCAGCGTTTACGGAGTGGGTTCGGCTAATAATGGTGGAGGGTCTGACGGTGTAGAATTTGTCTTTCCCGCCGATGCCGCTTCCGCCGGTGATTTTATTTATTTACGCTCTGCCGACGCCGGAGATGACGTATCCTTTTTGGATTATTTCGGATTTGCCGCTGATTATGAATCAAGCGCTGCAGGTATAAATGGTGACGATGCAGTCGAATTATTTTTAAATGATGTTGTCGT
>CAZYWJ010000012.1:6815-9220 GCA_964651785.1 uncultured Cryomorphaceae bacterium | reverse complement strand
GCTTGGAGCGGAGTTTTTGTGAGAGAAGACAATTCAGGTGTGGCTCTCGGAGACGAGGTATCAGTGACCGGTATTGTTCAGGAGCATTTCAACCGAACTAGAATTAATAATTTATCTGATCTGACCACCCTTACAGTTGCAAATGCACTACCCTCACCTGAAATCCTAACTACGGGATCGGTAGGAGTAGAAGAGTATGAAAGCGTGTTGGTTCAGTTATTGGCTGTGACATGCTCTGATGAAAACATTGGAAATGGAGAGTGGTTGGTTAATGATGGAACGGGAGAATATATTGTAGATGATCTTCTGTATGAAGCTAATCCTCAACTGCTATCGGGATATGATCTCACAGGTATTGCTTTTTATAGTTTTGATGAATTCAAACTATATCCCCGTGATGCTGCTGATGTAGTGGTAAATAATGATGCTACCCAATTGGGTCTCGGCTTTGAAGCAAGTGAAATAAGTGTAAATGAGACAAGTGGAATTGTAACTATCGAAGTTCAGATATTCAATGCCACTGATTCAGAAACTTCGGTTAATGTTGCCACTATTGGGGGAACTGCAGTGAATGGCATACACTTTAACTTTACAAATCCTACCACATTAACCTTTCCCGCAAACGATGACAGCCCTCAGACGTTTGAGGTGGAAATTTTGGATGATTTTGATGCGAATGATGACCGTGAGATTGGATTTGTATTAGTAGATGAGACGAACGGAGCCGTGCTGTTCAACGAATTATTATTACTCACAATCCAGGATGATGATACAGAGACGGAGATTACTGACATTGAAATTGTTTCAGAAGAAAATGCGCAAGGAGTAGCCATTAATAATGGTGAAGAGTTCACCGTGGCCGGGTTGGTTTACGGAGTAAATATGAACAGCGCCGGACTGTCTTTTACAATCATTGATCAAACGGGAGGAATCGGTGTGTATTCCAACGATGTGATAGACGGATACAGCGTAAATGAGGGAGATAGTGTGGTAGTTACAGGTACGGTAAATCAATTCAACGGTCTTACTCAACTCGCTCCGACTTCAATCCAACTTATTTCTCAAGGAAATGATATCGGTGAACCTACTGTTGTGACGGAGTTGAGCAATTCAACTGAATCAGAGTTTATTAAGTTGGAGTGTGTTTCAATAGTAAATGCTACGGAGTGGACAAATGCAGGTTCAGGATTCACGGTTACCATTACAGATGGTACAAATGAATTTGCCATGAGAATTGATAACGATGTAGATTTATATTCGGCTCCCGCTCCTGAAGGTACATTTGATGTTACGGGTATAGGTGGTCAATTTACATTCAACCCGCAAGATGACAATGGATACCAAATTTTGCCTCGCAGCAGCGCTGACATAGTGTCTCAAAACTGCGCAATACTGACCAATAATGAATGCCTTTCATCCGCTAATATCAACAGCTTGCTGGGCGGTCCGGTCGGAGAGGCTCAGGTTTCCGATCAGTTTACAAATATTGAAGCGACCGTGGGCGAAAATGATCTCACTGTAGGATATGAATGTTTTGGAGAGCCTGATGGAACGGGAAGCTCACCATCGATCGAAAACAATGTATGGTTCACTTTTGTAGGAGACGGCAATACTTATTTTCTTGAAACTACGGATTGCAACGGAACTGCTGAAAACTATATTCCCGATGGAAATACACAAATTGCCGTTTACACCGGTTTCTGTGGTGACTTTCAGACACCATTCTTGTGTAATGAAGATGCTCCGGATTCAACTCCCGATGATCTGGCCGCAGGTCTGGAAATCCCTACCGAACCCGGACTCAATTACTTCATTATGGTTGATGGATACAACGGAGCCGAAGGTGATTTCTGCATTTCGATGACAAGGTTGCCTAATGCAAATGATCAGTGTACGGGTGCAATAGATATATCTGACTTGACCGGCGGAGCTTTGGACGAGGCCCAAACATCAATGACATTCTCAAACATTGGTGCAACATCCGTGAACGACCCAAACCCCAATGATGGAGGGAATGATTGCTGGTTTGATGAGCCTGTTTTGAATTCTACCGTATGGTTTACTTTCGAGGGCGATGGCAACGAGTACTTCATTGAAACAACCAACTGTGCCGGTGTGTCAGACTACATCGATGATGGTGATACGCAAATGGCCATTTACACCGGCGAGTGTGATGATTTGACTCAAGTAGCTTGTAACGAGGATATATCCGGTGAAAATTTGGAAGCGGGTGTTTCCATCATAACGGAAGCCGGATCGATTTACCGTGTAATGGTGGATGGATACGACGGTGCCGATGGAGAATTCTGCTTGCAGATGACAATGACGGACTTTCTTTCTACTTCAGATCGTTCAGCTTTTGATTTCTCCGCTTATCCAAACCCAACCAACGGAATGGTGACCAT
>CAZYWJ010000012.1:0-6715 GCA_964651785.1 uncultured Cryomorphaceae bacterium | reverse complement strand
CAGACGGCCGGCTTTTTTTAATTTGAACTCAATACTCATTTCAATTCCTTCAACATTCCCTTCAGAGACACTTTCTGATTTACCACCTCTTCCAGCTTATCAATCGAGACGCGCTCCTGACTCATGCTATCGCGCTCACGAATAGTGACACTGTTGTCTTCTAAGCTATCGTGATCAACTGTGATACAGAAAGGGGTACCAATGGCGTCTTGTCTGCGGTAGCGCTTACCGATTCCATCCTTCTCGTCGTACTGACAATTGTGATCGAGCTGAAGTCGATTCATTATTTTTCTCGCCAATTCAGGCAAGCCATCTTTCTTAACTAAGGGCAAGACCGCCACTTTTACTGGAGCCAAGGCGTGCGGAATTCGCAATACCGTTCTCTCGGAACCATCTTCCAATTTTTCCTCGGTATAAGCGGCCGTAAGAACTGCCAGAAATAGCCTGTCGAGTCCAATGGATGTCTCAACTACATATGGCACGTAACTCTCTTTTTCTTGCGGATCAAAATAGCGAAGCTTCTTTCCGCTGTATTCTTCGTGGCTGGCCAAGTCAAAGTCGGTACGCGAGTGAATTCCTTCCAATTCCTTGAATCCCATTGGAAAGTTAAATTCGATATCGCAAGCTGCATTGGCATAATGTGCCAGCTTCACGTGGTCGTGAAAGCGGTAATTGCTTTCGCCCAAACCAAGTGTCTTGTGCCAATTGATACGGCGTTCTTTCCATTTTTCGTACCATTCCAGCTCCGTTCCAGGCTTTACGAAATACTGCATTTCCATCTGTTCAAACTCACGCATTCTGAAAATGAATTGACGCGCGATGATTTCGTTTCTGAAAGCTTTTCCGATCTGAGCAATTCCAAACGGTATTTTCATTCGGCTGCTCTTTTGCACATTCAGGAAGTTGACGAAAATCCCCTGAGCCGTTTCGGGTCGCAAGTAAATGGTAGCCGCATCTCCGGCCACAGACCCCAATTCCGTTTTAAACATCAGATTAAACTGCCTTACATCGGTCCAATTTTTTGAGCCGGTTTCCGGGTCTGCAATTCCGAGTTCTTCAATGAGCGCTTTTACCGCCGCCAAATCTTCCTTGTCCATTGCCGCCTTGAATTGACCATTTACCTCGTCAATCTTTTGTTGGCTTCGTAACACGTTAGGATTGGTAGCTCTGAATTGCGTTTCGTCAAAGTTGTCTCCGAAACGCTTGATGCCTTTGGCAACTTCTTTCTCAATTTTCTGACGATACTTTTCCAGATGGTCTTCAATCAGAACATCGGCGCGGTAGCGTTTCTTGCTGTCCTTATTATCAATTAGCGGATCGTTAAAAGCATCAACGTGACCCGATGCTTTCCAAGTAGTCGGGTGCATGAAAATGGATGAGTCCAAACCCACAATTTCTTCATTCAGCTTTACCATGGCTTCCCACCAATAGCGCTTCAAGTTGTTTTTTAGCTCCACTCCGTAAGGGCCATAATCATAGGCGGCACTAAGGCCGTCATAGATTTCGCTGGACGGGTATACGAATCCGTATTCTTTGGCGTGGCCGATTATCTTCTTGAGTAAATCTTCTTGCTGACTCATTTAGCGATCTTTATTGCTTGAAATTTGAGAGCCCAAAAGTAACCGAATCAAGCCGATATTGAAACGGTGAATGCCTAACTTTGCCGCATGATTCAAATTGACGATGCGTTGCTTTCCGAAGACCTGTTCTCCAAAAGGTTTGTATGCGATTTATCTGCTTGCAAAGGAGCGTGCTGTGTAGAGGGAGATAGCGGGGCTCCGCTCGAGGCGGAAGAAATCAATGAGTTGGAAGAAGCTCTTGACGACATCAAGCCCTACATGAGAAAGGAAGGCCTTGAAGTCGTTGAAAAAACGGGAGTCTTTACGGTAGATACTGATGGCGAATATGTCACCCCACTCGTGAATGGAGAGGAGTGCGCCTTTGTGTCTTTCGACAAAAACGGTACGGCCAAGTGTGCCATCGAGCAAGCGCATCGAGATGGTAAGACGGATTTTTTAAAGCCGATTTCTTGTCACCTATATCCCATCCGCGTTACGCGCCTTAAAGACTACGATGCGCTAAATTACCATCATTGGCCTATCTGCGATCCTGCCAGAGAATGCGGAGCCAAGCTCGATGTAAAGGTGTTTAAGTTTTTGAAAGAACCCATCATTCGAAAGTATGGTCCGTCTTTTTATGAAAAACTGGAAGAAGCGGATAAGCTCATTGAATCCTCTAAATCGTAAAGCGGTTTCTCAGAAAATTTAGATGGTTCAGTCACTCTAAGAGCATCCTTGTTTATTCGTCTCTGTAATTGGTGAAATTCATATAAGCTTTCGCAATCAGAATTCCTTGAGACTTCAATTCTTTATTTTTTAACAGTTTGGTTTTCGGCAATAAGAGTCTAATAGATAGCTGGTTGTAAAGAATTATTCGATTGGGTATAGCTTGGTCCCGAAAAATAGTGCCGGGAATTCGGGCTCAATTGAGCAATTTCTACCCTTGATCAACATGCCGATTTTTCCAAATCAATTGCTGCCATTGAGCCGGTAGCATATGTCAACTTTTCGTGTTGAAAACTTAAACTGAATGTGAATTAAAACAGATTGGTCTGCGAGCCCTTTTTTTCAATTTTTGTTGGCGGTCATTTCGAAAATATCCCGAAGCAGTTAGTTCTTCAATCATCGAATAGGACCCGCCGCTCTCCTTTTAGGGCTTATCAATCAAGAAGTTAAAAAGTTTAATTAATAATAGGTAAAAAAACAGACATTTTATCATGGCCGAAGTGACCTCTAAAAACAGTGAAGTGGAAATTGAAAATGTGCTCCCGGAAAACACATCCGTAACAGAGCCGATTCTCGAAGAAAATGAAAATCGATTTGTGCTTTTTCCGATCGTGCACAATGACATTTGGAAGTTCTACAAAAAATCGGAAGCGTCATTTTGGACTGCTGAGGAGATTGACCTCGAAGCAGATTTGGTAGATTGGAATAACAAGCTGAACGATGACGAGCGTTACTTCATAAAACATGTTCTCGCCTTTTTCGCGGCCAGCGATGGAATTGTAAATGAAAATCTTGCTGAGAACTTCCTGTCAGAAGTGCAATACACCGAAGCCAAGTTTTTCTATGGATTTCAGGTGATGATGGAAAATATCCATTCTGAAACGTACTCGCTTCTTATCGATACCTACATCCAAGACAAGCAGGAAAAGGACAAACTCTTCAACGCCATTGAGACACTCGACTGTGTGAAGAAAAAAGCCGAGTGGGCCTTGAATTGGATTGACAACGGCTCTTTTGCCGAAAGGCTTATCGCATTTGCGGCAGTTGAGGGAATATTCTTCAGCGGTTCGTTCTGCTCCATTTTCTGGCTGAAGAAAAGAGGTCTGATGCCCGGCTTGAGCTTTTCTAATCAGTTGATTTCTCGCGATGAGGGTATGCACTGCGATTTTGCCTGCTTACTTTATAACGACCATGTGGTAAACAAGCTGTCGAAAGACAAGGTGAAAAAGATCATCGTGGACGCGGTTGAGATCGAGAAAGAATTTGTGACGGATGCCCTTCCGGTAAAATTGATCGGAATGAACGCGGATCTTATGGCGCAGTACATCGAATTTGTGGCTGACAGACTTCTGGTAGAACTTGGCAATGAGAAAGTATACAACGCTACGAATCCATTTGATTTTATGGATATGATTAGCCTTCAGGGAAAATCAAACTTTTTCGAGGTTCGCGTAGGCGAATATCAAAAAGCCAGCGTAACCAACACTTCCTCTGAAGACAAGAGCTTCAGTTTGGATGCCGACTTTTAATTTAATCTACTGACCCACCATTAATCCTTATAAACACTATGTCATACGTACTTAAGAGAGACGGTCGGCGTGAGGCGATCAAATTCGACAAAATCACTGCAAGAATTAAAAAGCTGTGTTACGGCTTGCATCCGGCAGTAGATCCGATTGAAGTTGCTAAAAAAGTGATCAACGGGCTTTACGAAGGTGTAACTACCAGCGAGCTCGACAACTTGGCCGCTGAGGTAGCTGCTACCAATACGGTGAAGCATCCCGACTATGCATTATTGGCAAGCAGAATTGCGGTGAGCAACCTGCACAAGAACACCGAGAAGTGTTTCTCTGAAGCGATGAAAGCGCTTTACAACTACATCGATCCGAAAACGGATGAGCCGGCAGCTTTGCTTGCAGATGATGTCTATGAGATTATCGAGAAGAACAAGGAGATTCTCGATTCGGCCATTATTTACGACCGCGACTTTCGCTATGACTTTTTTGGGTTTAAGACCTTAGAGCGATCGTATCTGCTGAAGCTCGATGGAAAAGTAGCCGAGCGCCCTCAACAGATGATAATGCGCGTAGCGGTGGGGATACACAAAGAAGACATCGAAGCGGCCGTGGAAACTTATCATAAAATGTCTGAAGGATGGTTTACTCATGCCACTCCCACGCTCTTCAATGCAGGTACACCAAAGCCTCAAATGTCCTCTTGCTTCTTACTTACCATGAAGAAAGACAGCATCGATGGCATATATGATACTTTGAAGCAATGCGCTCAAATTTCGCAAAGTGCAGGTGGTATCGGTTTGTCTATTCACGATATTCGAGCAAAGGGAACTTACATCCGCGGTACGAACGGTACCTCGAATGGAATCGTGCCGATGCTTCGAGTATTTAACGATACCGCCCGCTACGTAGACCAAGGCGGTGGTAAGCGAAAAGGTTCTTTTGCCATGTATCTTGAGCCTTGGCATGCCGATGTGTTCGATTTCCTTGATATGCGCAAAAATCACGGGAAAGAGGAGATGCGCGCCAGAGATTTGTTCTACGCTTTATGGGTGCCCGACTTGTTCATGAAACGAGTAGAGGCAAACGGAGAATGGACCTTGATGTGTCCCCATGAATGTCCCGGACTTTCTGATACGCACGGTGAAGAGTTTGAAAAGCTTTACACCAAATACGAGAAAGAAGGAAAAGGTCGAAAGACGATCAAAGCGCAGGAGCTTTGGTTCAAAATTCTGGAAGCTCAGATTGAAACGGGAACTCCATACATTCTCTATAAGGATGCGGCTAATGCCAAATCAAATCAAAAGAATCTGGGTACAATAAAGTCTTCGAACCTCTGTACGGAGATCATTGAATACACGGCACCCGATGAGGTAGCAGTCTGTAACTTGGCTTCCATCGCCCTGCCGAAGTTTGTAATTGACGGTAAGTTTGATCACGACAAGCTATTCAACATCTCTTACCAAGTCACGAAAAATCTCAACCGAATAATTGACCACAATTACTATCCGGTGCCCGAAGCGCGCAACAGCAATATGCGCCACCGTCCGATCGGTATCGGGGTGCAGGGATTGGCAGACGCTTTCGTATTGCTGCGCTATCCGTTTGATAGTGAAGAAGCGCGTAGATTGAACAAAGAAGTTTTTGAAACCATTTACTACGGAGCCTTAACAGCCTCTAAAGATTTGGCCAAGGAAGACGGACCTTATGAGACCTACGAAGGATCGCCGGTGAGCAAAGGTGTACTTCAATTCGACATGTGGAATGTGGAGCCTACCGACCGATGGGAGTGGGATGTATTGAGAAAAGAAATTAAAGAATACGGCGTTCGAAACTCGCTTCTTTTAGCGCCGATGCCAACTGCGAGTACAGCACAGATACTGGGGAATAACGAATGCTTTGAGCCTTATACCTCAAATATTTACACGAGAAGAGTTCTCTCGGGAGAGTTCATTATCGTCAACAAGCATTTGCTTCGCGACTTGGTAAAGCTCAACCTATGGGATGAGGATATGCGTCAAAAGTTGATGGCAGCGAATGGATCGGTTCAGAATATCAAAGAGATTCCTGATAACCTGAAGGCGCTCTACAAGACCGCCTGGGAGCTCAGTCAGAAAGCCATCATCGATATGGCTGCTGATCGTGGCGCCTACATTTGCCAGTCTCAGTCGCTCAACATTTTCATGGAAAATGCCAATTTCGCTAAGTTGACTTCCATGCACTTCTACGGCTGGAAGCAAGGGTTGAAGACCGGTATTTACTATCTGCGCACACGTGCTGCTGCTGATGCCATTAAGTTTACCGTGGATAAATCCAGGTTGGATCAGCCAAGAGCCCAAACAGAAGAAGAAATTGCCGCGCAAGCCTGTTCGATTGAAAATGGTCCCGACTGCGAAATGTGCAGTGGTTGATTCCATAATATTGCCAATGTGATTTATGAGAGAGGGCTGCCAAGTGGTGGCCTTCTCTTATTTAGAACTTCTTTAAATTAGGGTCACTGACAGTTTTATGACAGAATACAATCACTTCGTGCTGACATTTGCGACGCACAATTATGGAAGCGTTGAATCATTTTTATACGATTGCCTTTAACCACAAGCAGTTACCGCTTGATGTGGTGGGTAAATTCCATATTGACGAGGAAAAGCAAGTCGAACTTCTTCGTAATCTCAAAGAGAAATTGGCTCTCGAAGAGCTTATGTATCTCTCTACTTGTAATCGTGTCGAGTTTTTCTTGGTTTCCAAAGAGCCAAAATCTGCAGAGGATATTTTAAATTCAGGTATTTTCAATCTGGCTGAAGAGAATGCACTGATTGCAAAATCAAATTCAGAAGTTCATTTTGGCAATGATGCCGTGCGCCACCTTTTCAAAGTTACTTCATCTCTTGACTCCATGGTCATCGGCGAGCGAGAGAT
>CAZYWJ010000011.1:5312-66568 GCA_964651785.1 uncultured Cryomorphaceae bacterium | reverse complement strand
ACGATGCTGAGCCAAACGGAACATTCGCCACGGCCATTCCGACTAACGGAGGAGTGATTAATGAAGGCCATTTGGGTTATTTTGATACGGATACCGGAGCCGATTCAGATGATTACTACGTATTTCAAGTCGCATCGGTACCTTTCGATCTGGAAGCTGAATTGCAAACAGTCGGATCTCTAACGGGCTTTTTCTATATATATAACGAAGGGGGAGTTCAATTGATAAATAGCTCTTTCTCGTTAGGTCAAACGGTTCTCCCATATACCATCAATACCCCGGGAATTTATTACGTACGGATTTTGCGCTCGGGCGGATGCGGTCAATACCAGCTCAATCCGCTTTGTGGTTCAACTCCTGAAGTCAGTATTCTCGAGGGTGATCAGGCCATCTGTCCGGGTGATGATCCCGTCACATTCACCGCCACAGCCGGCTTGGCAGAGTACGAGTGGGTATATAACGCAGGTGTAGTGGGTTCGGAATCAATATTGACCACTGATGAGCCGGGTGATTATTTCGTCCGTGGAATTGATGCGAACGGATGTATCGGAGTTTCGGAAGTAGTTAGTTTGGACCTCTTCAATGTTCCCGCACTAAGCATAAACCCCGCCGGGCCGATTCAACTTTGTGAAGGAGAATCTCAAACACTATCGGCTTCGGGCGGATTCGCCTCTTACCTATGGTCAAATGGTGCTGCAAACCAGTCCATCGATGTTAGCGAGTCGGGAACTTTCTCGGTTATCGGAACTACTGCCGATGGATGTAGCGCTACATCCATCGAGGTGGAGGTTGAGGTATATGCCGTGCCAGACCTGAGTATTTCGGCTGATGGCGATGTAGAGATCTGCCTCGGTAGTTCGGTGACGTTGAATGCTTCGGCAGGATTTGACTCCTATGTATGGAATACGGGCGATGTCGGTGCTTCTCTAGAGGTATCTGAAAGCGGCACTTATTTCGTTACAGGAACCACTGTAGACGGATGCCAAGCCGTGTCCAATTCCATCGAAGTGACTGTTTTTGATAATGAAGGTCCGTGTGTGCTCGACTGTGCCGGTGTTCCGGGTGGTTCATCCACCTTGGATGAGTGCGGAGTGTGTGATGATAATCCCGACAACGACAATGAAACATGTACGGACTGTGCGGGTGTGATCAACGGTGAAGCATTCCTAGACAATTGCGGCGAATGCGTCGGTGGTACTACAGGCGAGGAGCCTTGCACGGAAGATTGTTTCGGAGTACCGGGCGGAACGGGTGTGGTTGATGATTGCGGAGTTTGTCGTGAGGCCAATGATCCCGATTTCAACAGTACTTGTTTGGATTGTGCAGGAGTTCCAAATGGAGATTCTGTGTTTGATGAATGTGGCGTATGTCGCTTGCCAAATGATCCGGACTTCAATAGTACCTGCGCCGACTGTGCGGGTGTTCCGAATGGAAACGCTACACTCGACGAATGTGGGGTTTGCGATGACAATCCTGACAATGACAACGAAACATGTGCCGATTGTGAAGGCGTGCCGAATGGACCTGCCGAGCCGGGCACCTCTTGTGATGCTGACGGACAACCCGGAACTTACAATGACAATTGTACCTGTGTTCCTGATATAATAGGTTGCGATTATGTGTACTTCTTGGCTTCCGCCAATGATTTCGGAGGATCGGACATCTACAGCTTTACGGCAGGGGATGCGGATGAAGAAACCGAATTGAACTACATCACTTCTACCGATGTACCCGTAAGCTTGGCTTACGATGAGGTTTCGGGTCTTCTTTACTTAGTTCACCGCAATCAGGCAGCATATCAAACTTTGGATATGAATGCCGGGGATATTCAGCCGAGTGAGGTGATTACCACCCAGTATTCCATTACGGGATTCACGGGAGCTTCATTTAACGATGGTTCTTTGTACGCTTCGAGCGAAGCGACTAACAAGGTCTACACATACCACCCTCAGGATGGAATGGGAGTGGCTGTTTCGGCTGCCAATATTGGCGATGGCGACATAGCCTTCGGAGCCAACGGAATGTTGTACTTGGTTTCATCGGGTCCAAACCGTGCCTTCGAAGTGGTAATCGGTGGGCAAAACATCAATCTGGGTTTTGTTCCTGAAGGTTCGTCAGGATTGGCTTTACGCGAAGACGGTAACTTCTTCCTCGCCGTAGATGGTCGAAACAAATTGATCGTAGGAGACGAAGATGGGAATGATTTGGAGCAGCGTGTTCAGCTCTTAATTGATGGTCAGCCTTTCTTTGTAGAGGAAGGAGACATGGCCTCAGGATGTATGCCGATCAATGTAGCCGGAATTTGGACAGGAAATGTTACGGCAGATGCCGTAGAGTTGAATTTGGAGATTTCTCCGAATCCGACGGAAGGTACTTCTTACGCCGTTTTCAGTTCTTCTGAAGAGTCCAATGCTACCTTGGAAGTGCACGATATGTCAGGCAGACGAGTGGCATTGCTCTACAACGGGTTGATGAACGCTGACACAGAATACCGCACCGAATTTGATGGTAGTAGCTTGCCAAACGGAGTATATCTGTATCGCTATACAAGCGGAAAAACGGTAAAATCTCGTAAGTTGATCATAGCGCGATAAATGCCCATTTAGGATGAGTGATCAGAAAGCCCTGCTCGATACCGAGCGGGGCTTTTCTATGACCTGTTTCTGACATTGATATTTGACTCTGAAGATTCAGATTATTCAATTATCTTTGCGGCCTGATTAATAGCGGGTACATATACATAATCATTTCATCTTTCCTCAGCCAAACCCGCAGGGACACATCACATTAATTTCATGGAAAATTTTTCTGAATCGGGCTTGAAGCCTGAAATTCTTAGGGCTATTGACGAAATGGGTTTTACCACTCCCACGCCCGTCCAAGTGGAAACGTTGGCTTTATTGGAGGAAGATGCAAGCGATTTAGTAGCACTCGCACAAACGGGAACGGGCAAAACGGCTGGATTCGGATTGCCATTACTTCATTACGTTGACACATCTTCCAAGCAAACACAAGCTTTAATCCTTTGCCCAACGCGCGAACTTTGCTTGCAAATCACCAATGACTTGCAAGATTTCGCCAAGTACATTGACAATGTTTTTATCACCCCCGTGTACGGAGGAGCACCTATAAGCAATCAAGCTCGCTTCTTGAATAAGGGTTCTCAAATAGTTGTCGGTACGCCGGGCCGAGTGGTCGATATGATTAACCGCGGCATTCTAAAGCTGGAAAACATCAATTGGTTTGTTCTCGATGAGGCAGATGAGATGTTGAACATGGGCTTTAAGGATGATCTTGAAACCATATTTAAAGAAACCCCTAAGCACAAATCCACTTGGCTTTTTTCGGCTACCATGCCACCCAAGGTGGAAAGTATTGCCAAGAAGTATATGGGCCCCGCCAAGCGTATCAGCATTGGTAAGCGAAATGAAGGTGCCAAAAATGTAACACACGAGTACTACATGGTGAAAGCTTCGGATCGTTACGAAGCTTTGAAGAGATTGGCCGATGCTCATCCTGAGTTTTACGGTGTGGTGTTTTGCCGCACGCGAAGAGAAACGAATGATTTGGCTACCAAATTAAGTCGTCACGGCTATCCGGCGCAAGCCTTAAACGGAGACTTGTCGCAAGCGCAACGCGATTCGGTGATGCGAAACTTTCGTTCGAAGAGTTTGCGCATGCTCGTGGCTACAGATGTTGCCGCACGTGGAATTGACGTGGATGATTTGACTCACGTCATTAATTACACACTACCCGATGATCCTGAAGTGTATGTTCACCGCAGCGGAAGAACGGGACGAGCCGGTAAAAGCGGTATTTGTCTTTCCATTCTTCATAGCCGTGAAAACCGTCGTTTGAAAGAGATTGAAAAGATGGTTGGTAAGAAATTTGAACTCAAGAAAGTTCCCACTATGGATGAAATCGTTCGGGGAAGGGTTCTGGGAGTAGGCGAAGACATTCACTATGCAAATACGGAGCACAAGGATTTCAAAAATCTCAATGCCGAGATGAACGTGCTTCTTTCTGAGTTGGATCGGGAACAACTCATCGCTCAATTAACAAGGTACGCGCTCAAATCCATCGAAGTGGAAACTGAAAAAGGTGGGGATATCAATGCTGCTCCATCAGCGAGAGGAAATGAGCGAGATGACCGAGGTGGTCGTCGAGATCGCACCGGAAGAAAAGAGAGAAATGACAGAGAAAGTTTCAATGATCGCCCTGAAAGAAATGAACGAAGAAGGAGCGGTGGAAAAACCGAGTCGGGATTTACCACTCTCGAAATAAACGTTGGCTCCAGACAGGAGTTGAAGCCCAACCGATTAATGGGAGTGATCAACGAGATCATGGGTAATGATAAGGTGAACTTTGGTCGAATTTCCATTGATGAAGAACGCAGCACCGTTGATGTTGAGGAGAAATTTGCGACCGAAGTGGCAATGTCACTTAGCGGCATGAACTTCAGCGGTCGTCAGGTTGATGTAATCGTTACCGATACCCACGTGCAGTCATCCTACGGAGATAAAAAACCCTTTAAAGCCACGAAGAGTTTCGGCTCGGGCGGCGGAAAGTTCAAAGGGAAAAAGAAGGGAAGCAGTTACCCCAAAAAAGCCGGAAGTTCGAAAAAGAAAAAGGGCGGAGGTTATCCGAAGAGAGGGAGAAACTAATTTACAAGAAGTTCATTTAGTAGTTCTTTTTCGCTTTTTTAAAGAAGCTGACGGGACACTCGCCGAAAAAATTGTTTAATCAGAATCGTTTAAGCAAAGCTGTTCGTAATATTCGGCATGAAACCCTTAGACTTTAAAGAAGAAGTAATTGAAGGTTTGACCGATGGCTTTTGGCATTTAAATGAAGGGAGCCCGTCGCTTAACGTTTCGCAAAGCTTTTGGAGCCTACTTGGTATAGACTATGCGCTCGATGAGATTCATCTTGATCAGGTGACCAAATACGTATTTTATGATGACCGACAAACCTTAGAATCCGTACTGGATTGGAATCAGAGTTTTGTTCAGACGGAATCACGTATTATTCGATTTCTTCATGCTGATGGACGATGGGTTTGGTTTGAGATAAAGATTAAAGATCTCCAAAATTCGATTGGAAAGAAGCGAGCTCTCCTGTTTTTTGATATCTCCTGTACCAAGGAAAGAGAAAGGGTATACAATGAATTTGACTCGATAAACAATACGGGTGGCTGGTGTGTGGATATTGCAGAAAAACAGTTACACTGGACCCCTTTTGTATATAAAATTTACGGCTTGGAGGAAGGTAATCTACCCGGGTTGGATGATTCGATCAATTTCTACAAGGAGGGAGAATCAAGATCTCGTATATCTTATCTTTTCAATAAGAGTGTGGAAGAAGGGACGGATTTCGATGAGGAGTTTGAATTTGTCGACGCCAAGGGTGTTACTAAGTGGGTCCGTTCTCGCGGTAAGCCCGTAATGGAAAATGGAGAGTGCAAAATGGTTTACGGAACCATCCAGGATATCACGGAGGATAAGCTGAAAAATCAAGCTTTAGATGCAAGTCGTCGTCAATTTGAAGATGTATTTAATTCGACCTTTCAATTTTGTGGTATTTTGGAAAGTGATGGTACCATGCTCGCAGCGAATAATACTGCTCTTGAATTTGCCGGGCTTTCAGCGAATGATGTAATCGGTCGGAAGTTTTGGGAAGCATTTTGGTGGCAAAATTCTGAAGACAATCAGCAGCGGTTGAAGCAAGCTATAAAGCGTGCTGCAGCCGGCGAGTTTGTGCGTTACAATGTCAAGGTATGGGACAAAAACAAAAATGAGATTACCATTGATTTCAATTTGAAACCAATGAAAGACGGAAGTGACAAAGCCAAGCGGCTCATCGCTGAAGGTCGCCTGATTCAAGATTTGGTTGACGCGCAGCAAGCGCTGGATGAGATGATTGGGAAAGTGACGCGACAAAACGAAACCCTCAAGAATTTCGCGCATATCGTTTCGCACAACATGCGGTCTCACGCGAGTAATATCAGCTTACTGACTGATATTCTCAATGAATCTAAAACCGAGAATCCATCGGCACAAACCATTGAGATGCTGAGAGAGGCTTCTCATCAATTGACGGAAACACTCGGACATGTGAGCGATGTAGTTGTCATTCATACTTCTGAAGAAGAGAATTATTGCGAGATAAATTTATACGATGCCGCAGAGAGGTCGTTGGCTTCTATTTCTGCACTGATTTCTTTAGCTGATGCTGATGTAAAATTGGATATACCCGAAGATCTCCGAGTACACGGAATACCGGCATACGTGGATTCCATTTTTCTCAATCTCCTTTCCAATTCCGTTAAGTACAAGTCCATAGACCGCAAACTTGAGATATCCGTTAAGGCATCGAAGGATAAATCGATGATCAAAGTTTCCTTTACGGATAACGGAATGGGAATCGATTTAGAAAAATACGGATCAAAGCTTTTCCGCATGTACAAAACGTTTCATGGAAATGAGGATGCGCGTGGTATTGGTCTTTTCCTGACGAAGAATCAAGTGGAATCGATGGGTGGACAAATAGAAGTTGATAGTGTGGTTGGAAAACAAACGACATTCGACATTTATCTCCCGATTGTATGATAAAGAAACTAATGATGATTGATGATGATCCGATTTACCGTTTCGGATCAGAGCACCTGATACGCTCTTTTAGCTCAGAAATAGAGCTTTTAACCTTTAATAATGGTTTGGATGCTATTGAATTTCTCTCTGACATGAGTACGAGAGAAATGCCTGATTTAATTTTGCTTGATCTGAATATGCCCGTAATGGATGGCTGGGAGGTTTTGGAACAACTAAGACAGACGACGTGTATTGATCGTACTTCCATTTTCATCTGCAGCTCTTCAATAGATCCTTCTGACATTGAACGGGCTAAACAACATTGTTTAGTTACGGATTATTTGGTAAAACCTTTGCGAAAGGAAATCTTAGAAAAGATTATAAGGCAATCGTATAAATCAGCTTCTTAAATTTACTAAGCATTTATAGATGAGCTATCTGTAATATTTCTTTTAAACGGGCTGTCGATTTGTTTCATTTTTGATTAGCTTCGATCAATAAAGCCATAAAATGAGTGTATTGCCTGAGGATGAAGAACCTTTGGATGTAAGTGAGGTGAGAAAAGTGCATCGCATCACCTTAGCCCACATTTTCCACTCCATTTTTGATGCCTTCAATATTGATAGAGGAGGAGTATTTACCCTTAAACAGCTTTTAAGAAATCCCGGTGCTGCAGTTCAGGATTATTTGGGAGCAAATCGGTATCACTATACCCCGCCGTTCAGACTTTTGATTGTTACCACCGCCTTAACACTCTTTATGATCGGTCTTTCCGAGTTTGTTGAATCGGCGCCCGATCAAATGGGAGAGGGCTTCAACTCAGAGACAAAAAACTTAAGTGAAGAAGAGCGTTTAAATGCCACGGCAGCAATGTTTGAAATACTCTCAGATATTCAAGCCTATTTCAATCTTCTGCTATGGACATTTATTCCTTTTATCGCCTTATTTACCTGGCTCGTAAATCTGAAGAAAAAATACAATTTCGCCGAGCATCTGGTTTTTCAAACTTATCTGTTCAGCATCAGTAATATAATAGGATTTATTCTGCCACTTGACCATTTCGTGCCGTGGTGGGTGATTATGACCGTGGTTTATATCTTAATGTTCTTCTACTACATTTACGCTTATCGCGAATTTTTGAAAAAATCCACCTTCAGATCCATTTTGGAGATGGCTATGATTTTAGTATTTAGTCTACTATTGTGGTCAACTCTGATAATTATTGTGTTCGCCTTGCTCATTTTATTACAAACGAAATGATTTTATGAAAGCCACTAAATACGTTTTATTGATCATCGGAATTTTGGGAACGATTGCCTCAATATTTCTCATTGTAAGGGGTTCACCCGTGACTGATGTGATTTTTGGTTTTATTTCCTCCATCGCCCTGATCTACGGATTCTTTGTTTTTGACCGTTTTCAGGACAAGAAAAAGGAGCAATGAAAAAGTTGATTGTTTGCCTGCTCTTAGCTCCGGCTGTAATCTCTTGCGTCGAAATACCTTCTGAAGACAAAAAGGAAACCCGGCAGGAAGAATTTGCGCAGGCTGAATCGCCTGAGGTAGAATTAAATGAAGGCGAGCCCTGGCCGGCCAATGCTGAAACCATTACGGGGATAGACAATCTGAAACAATTGGCTGAACGTTTTGATTCTTCATCCGATAGTTACGAGGAATTGCAGTCTCAAATGAGGGAAGAATTTTCACTGATTTTTAAAAACTGCACCATGAAAGGAGAGGCTCACGAACAATTGCACAACTATCTGCTGCCGTTAATGGATTTTTTTGGCGAACTGACCACTTCGAATCAAGATGCCGCCCTGACTGCCATTCGGAAACACTTGGCACAATTCGACGAGTACTTTGTCGCTAAAGACCAAATCTCAAAAAGGTGATATCTTTTACCTCTTCCGAATTGATTCCGGTTCGCTTTACTTCATCGGGCAATTCTTCCCAATTCATAATTTTTCCGTGATAATAGATTTGGGTAGAATCACTTTTTTGACCTTCCAATGAATAGGGACTATCCATCACCCGGCCCGCTTGAGGGCCCGGAATAAGCTCCAACTTCCCATCGCCGTCGACGTCGGTTTGCAGCCATTTTAATTCTAAAATACGATTATAAGTGCCGTCTGCCTTCATCTGAGCTATCGTGGCGTCAAATCGATCGATGATATCCTGAGCGTCGGGAATATTGCGATTCAGCGCAAAATAAAGGGGTTGATTGATCAGCGGTGTGGAGCCCATCTCGATGTATTTTGACGCATCGCCTGCTTGGTAGGTTCTGAGATAAGCCGCCAATAAGTCATCTACCAAGATGTAGTCCACCTTGCCCTCGAGCAGATTTAGCAAATTGGCCTGATCGCTCTTACCGTAGGAGAGGAGCACCCCTTCCGATTCAAAGCGATCTTTCCCGATTCCGTAATATTCGGGCAGTGCAACTCGTTTGCCTTTAAGTTCGCTGATGTCGGTGAGATTCACGTCCGACCCTTTTTTGCCGATAAGGACCAATTGATTGAATAATATCGGTTCGGAGTAAAGCAAGAATTGCTCTAGCCCCTCATTTTTGCGTATGGCGGGACTACCTTCCAAACGGCCTGCTTCCAGGCCCTTAATCAGCGTATTAAAATCCAGTACGCGCTCTTTAACCGCGATGGTATTTCTGTTCAGCGCGGTTTTTACGATTTCAGAAGCGATGGCCCTTTCGCCGATTTTATTGGTAAAGGGCGGCATGATGTCGTAGGCCAGCCCGAGCTGAGTAGTTTGGCTGAAACCTAGTAGACTGAGAAGGATAAAAACAGAAAATGCGCAAATTTTCATCGGTGAAATTTTCAGGAAAGATACGCATCAGTCAGGCACTCATTCGAAGAGGAAATCAGTTTCCAATTTTTACCACTCGATTGGTCACCGTTTCTCTCAATTTTTGGTCGTAAGTCGTCATTACGATCATACCCGGGAAATCAATCAAAGCATTGTTCAAGGCCGTGATGCTTTCCAGATCCAAGTGATTGGTCGGTTCATCGAGCATCAAGAGATTCGGACCTGCCAGCATGGCCTTCGAAAGCATGCATCGCACCTTTTCACCTCCGCTCAGCACATTGCACTTTTTCAAAGTTTCCTGCCCCGAAAAGAGCATTTTGCCAAGAAATCCGCGGATGTAGAGCTCATCCTTTTCGTCAGAGTATTCTCTGAGCCAATCGATCAGATTGTCATTGCTTTGAAAATAGTCTTCGTTGTGAGCAGGGACGTAGCCGGGTGAAATGGTCAAGCCGAGTTCATATTCACCGGCATCGGGTTTCATGCGCCCGTTGATAATTTCGTAGAAAGCCGTAGTGGCAAGGCTATTGTCGCTTTCCAGCGAAATCTTTTCACCCTTTTGGATGTTCAGGTCGAAGTTTTCGAAAAGCGGTTTTCCATCGAGATACTTGGTCAATCCACGAACGTGTAAGATTTGATCTCCCGCCTCACGCTCAGAATTGAAGATGATGGCGGGATACTTTCTATTACTCGGCTTGATGGTGTCCACATCGATTTTATCCAAAAGCTTCTTTCGGCTGGTGGCTTGTTTCGATTTAGAGGCGTTGGCGCTAAATCGAGAAATAAATTCCTGCAGCTCCTTCTTTTTCTCCTCAGCTTTCTTGTTCTGATTGGCTCTTTGGCGCAAAGCCAATTGGCTACTCTCGTACCAGAAGGTGTAGTTTCCGGTATACATGCTGATTTTACCAAAATCGATATCGGCAATGTGCGTACACACCGTATCGAGGAAGTGACGGTCGTGAGAAACGACGATCACGGTGTTTTTAAAATCAAGCAGGAAATCTTCCAACCAATTGATGGTTTGAGAGTCCAGATCGTTGGTGGGCTCATCCAGGATGAGAACGTCGGGGTTTCCGAATAGGGCTTGAGCCAGAAGCACTCGCACTTTCTGCTTTCCCGTCAGATTTCTCATCTCCATGAAATGCAGATTCTCGTCTATTCCCAAGCCTGACAGAAGTGATGCCGCATCGCTCTCGGCATTCCACCCGTCCATTTCGGCAAATTCTGCCTCAAGCTCCGAAGCTTTCATTCCGTCTTCTTCCGAGAAATCGGGCTTGGCGTAAATGAGCTCTTTCTGATGAATGATGTTCCATAATTCTTTGTGGCCCATCAAAACGGTATGTAAAACCAAGTTGTCATCGTAAGCCGAATGCTCCTGCTTGAGCACGGCCATTCGCTTACCCTTTTCCAGATGTACGGTACCCGTGTTGGCATCGATATCACCCGAAAGGATTTTAAGGAAGGTGGACTTCCCTGCTCCGTTGGCACCGATTACTCCGTAGCAGTTGTCACCGTTGAAGGAGATGTTTACATCGTCAAAGAGAATTCTCTTTCCGTATTGAAGACTTACATTCTGAACTTCTAACATAACCGATCACTTTTTAAAAAGGGCCGCAAAGGTAGTGATTCTTTGCGGTTTTCACCAGCGCTTCACGAGCTATACCGGGTGGCACGATTCACTCAAAGAGAATTTAGCATAAATTGCATGGTCACTTTCTGCAGAAAGGTACTTTTCATTATTCCGAATATTATTTGAAGACCGCTATCTTTGGTCAATCTAAAATTCGAAATCATGAAAAACATATTAGTGAAGTTTCCGATCCTTTTGGCAATTTTTCTCATCACGGCATGCGAAAGTACCGACGTTGTCGAATCAGGTACTTACACCGGAACCATCAAAGAAGTGGAGCCTGCCAAAACTGAGATTTACGTTTCTACTGAAGACGGAAAAACCCTTGAGCTCTATTTTACGGAAGAGACCAGCCTTACGAAAAACGGTGAAACGGTAGACTTCTCTATGCTGGAAGAAGGTATGTCAGTTAAGGTGGAAGTCGAAAAAGAAGGAAAAAGACTCGATCCTATTTCAGTAATGATCATGGAATAAATGGGTGAGTTGCCCGATTTTTGGCGTCCTGAAGTTTATCATCCGCTTTCGGTTCACTTACCAATCGGATTACTCTTAGTCGCAACCGTTTTTAAACTGATCTCTATTCGAATTGAAAGCCCCGTATGGAATAAGGGCGGCAGCATTTTACTTGTTATCGGGGTGATAGGAGCGTGGGTCAGCGTATACACGGGTGACATCGCTGACGGGATTGTGTCTCGTCAACTTTGCGATCCTACAGTCTTGAAAGACCACGAAAATGCCTCGATTGCCATGGCGTGGTTATTTACGACAGCCGTTGTTTTGGAAATGGTTCACGGTTTCCTGCGAAGCCGATGGCTTAAGTTAGTCGTTGTAGTTGTAATGTCGGTGGGGTCAGGGTTTCTTGCTTACACCGGCCATTTAGGCGCTACCTTGGTTTATCAGCAAGCGGCAGGTGTGCATGTCCCGTCTGATGATTGCGGTGAATTTGAATAAGTCTATTTTAAGACATCATTAATGGTACGATCTTTTTGAAAAACGCTTCGGGCATAGGGACAGAGGGGCATGATTTTAAAATTATCTCTTCGAGCACTTTCCACCAATGCATCTAAGAGGTCTCTGCCGAGAGACTGCCCTCGGTAATCTTCACTGACTTCCGTGTGATCGATGATAATTAACTCCTTCGATGCGATCGAAAATGTCATCTCGGCAACTCGCTGTCCCTTATCTTTTGCGTAAGCAGAACCTTTGGAATCCCCGTGCTCTATTACTATTTCCATTATTTCCTGATGCGCACTTTCTTCATTCTTTTCATTAGCATTTTTGTGATGTACGGAGATGCTAAGATGATAGAGCGTAAAAGAAATTTCAGTTTGCCTCTAAGTATAAGTTTAGCTAAAAGAGGAATTAAAACTCGAGAAAGAATTATTTTAGTCATGTTTCAAAAAGTTAAACCAATATATAACGGCATATTTCGCGAAATATTTCCGTCAATGGAACAAACAGGAAATCGGCAGATGGTTTTGATTTATAAATATTGTTCAACCGAAAGTTTGGCGAAATCCTGATTTAAATTTTTCAGCGCTGATTTTTCTTCTGTTTTTTCGGATCGAAAAAGGTCGTTCTTCCTCCCACTTTAATACGTGATAGACGAGGATCTTGTCGCTCCTCAGAACGATCGTATAGTAAATAATGTTTGGGATAGGTAGAGTAATCTGCCTTATGACGAATGGCAACGCCAAAGATTCGCTGCATGGCGGTATGAATTTCTCCCAAGGTCTTTTTTGACAGTTCTTGCGTATCCGTTTCCGGATGTATTTCGCATTGGAAGAGAATCTCATCAGCGTAAATATTACCGATGCCTGCAACGTTTTTCTGATCCATCAATCTCGATTTAATCGGCCCTTTGAGTTCAGAAAAAATCTGCACGAAATCGTCCTGAGAAATTTCAAGAGCATCTTCTCCCACATTTTTCGACTTAAAATACTCTTCAATTCTATCGGTTAGCCCGACTCTTCCGAATTTTCGCGGGTTGACCCAAGCCATGTATCCGTCCTCCAATTCAAAGCTTACTCGCGTGCCTTTAGGTTGATCTTCCTTTTCATCACAATTTCGCAGGTAGCCCGTCATTCCAAAATGAAGCGTGAGAAAGAGATTATCTTTTGATGTAGTGCCATATAAGGTTTTTCCTCTCCGCTTGAATGAAGTTATTTTTTCGCCGTAGAGATTCTCGAAGGCTTTTGGCGCTACCGTCACGACCAATTCGTCGTCGATCTCTACTTTTTGGATTTTTCGATTCAGAAAGTGTTTTTCGCCGTAGCGTTTAAATATTTCTACCTCGGGAAGTTCAGGCATATCTCTTCTTTTATTTACTAACAGAAGAAGGAATGTGCTTGTTTGATCAGCTTTCCAGATCTTTCAAAATGTTCTCAACGTCTTTCTCCGTGTTGGTTAAGACGGCTCTGCAACTTTTAATTAAAACAGCCGCTCTTTTCACTTTGCTGCTCAATTCATCGACGGAAATGTTTTCATCTTCAATGTCTCTGATAATTTCTTCCAGCTCTTCTAGTTGATCTTCGTATGTGGCCTTTTTACTCATTGCTTTTTCGTTTTGATGATTGAGGTAAACTCACCTTGAGCCAATCTGGTTGTCACTTCATCCCCTTCATTCAATTCTGCTGATGTATGAATCGCTTTTCCATTCTTTAAAGTTATGCTGTAGCCGCGATTCAGCACATTCTGAGGATCTAAAATGCGCAGCTTCTCGGCGAGATGGTCCAAGTTCTGATGCTCGCTCGCGCCATAGCGCGGTGCCAGAGATTGAATTTTTTGAGTCAAAGTAGTCAACTGATTTTTCCTTGCTTGCGTTGAACTCTCCGTCAATCGTTTTAGCTGCGCTGAAAGTTTAAAGGTCAGTCGGTTATTTTCTTCATTCAATCCTTTTCGGGTGGAGTACTCCAGTTTTCTACCGGTCTGTCTCAATTCAAATTTTGCTTCTTCCAGTAATCGCAGCGAGTTTCGGCTTAGCTTTTCGCTCACCGAATCCAGCCTGCCGGTTAAGAGCGGTATGGTTTGCCGTTTAATGGTTTTTAAGGAGAGGATGGCCTTGTTCAGTCGCATCTCAAAATCGCTGTAGCCATCCAAGAGAAAATGAGCCAAAGCTGTGGGAGTTATCAGATTTTTATGTCCGCACATTTCTACCACGGTTAGGTTGGTACTGTGACCGATTCCCGTCAAAACGGGAATTGGGAAGGTAGCTACCGTTTTTGCCAGTTCGAAATGATCGTAACAGTCCATTCCCGTCTCACCACCACCTCCTCGTATGATGGCGACTGCATCAAATTCTTCTGCCACAAGTTCGATCTTCTTAAGCGCTTTTCCGATACTGTAGACTGCCGTATCGCCTTGAAGCTTTGCCGGGAACAAATGGCAGCGAATTTGCTCGGCGTATTTACTATCGCTCAAGGTTTGCGTAAAATCTCTCCATCCCTTGCTCGTTTCAACTGATATGACTGCCAATCGCTTCACAAGCTTCGGTAGACGTTTTTCTTTGTTCAAGCTAAAGACACCGACTTCTCTTAACTTCCTTATTGCTTCGGCACGCATTCGAGCCATCTCACCCAAAGTGTAAGCAGGGTCAATGTCAGAAATATAAAGAGACAGTCCATATTTCGGATCATAACTTACTCGACAAAGAAGCAATACTTCCATTCCGTCAGCGAGCGGTTTTCCCGTTTGGTCACGAAAGTTTTGATCTACCTCTTCGTAAGTGTTTCTAAAGAGAAATCCTCTGATCTCAGCCACAATTCTGCCGCTATTTTTTTCTACGAGTTCAGGATAGCAATGCCCGCTTTGAGGGTAGTAATTGAGCTTATTAATTTCGGCTTTTATCCAATAAGACGTTCTGTACGTTTTTTCAATTTGGAGTTTAATGTTCTCAGTCAACTCTAATAAGCTGAATGCCTTTTTTACTCTTTGTTGACTCTGTACCTGAGGCATAAATTATTTGAGTCGTTGTAGAATACTCGCATTTACCGGCTTCGTGATGAGTTCTATAACCATCGGATGATTGCGCGCCTTATCTTCATCTTCGGGATTGAATGTGGCTGAAAGTAGAATCACGTGGTCTTTCTCCCTGATTGATTCATGAAGACCTATATAGATATCAAGAAATTTCCACGCATCGGTATTTGGCATTTGTACATCCAGAAATATATAATCGGGCGAACCTGCAGACCAATCGTATTCATTTCGAAAAAAATTCAATGCCAAGTCCGGTTCTTCAAAGGTTTTTATTTCTTCGGCAAACTCGTTTTTTCTCATCAAGGTTTCCGTGACCAAGATGGATATCGGATCATCATCGATGATAAAAACACGCTTTACCATACCGGATAATTGGATTGAATCATATTGGCACAAATTTAACTTTTTTTCGGGGTCAGAAAGTCATTCACAGGTCGTCGGCCAAACCGCTATATTTGTCAAAGTCTTCATCTTTAGATTATGATTACCAATGAGAATTTATTGACCGCTCGCTTTGATCAACTGGAACCGGAGCTTAAGGCAGAAATCTTAGCCATAGCTACCCAGAAAGAAGTTGAAGCGGGAACAACTTTACTTAGAGCAGGATCAAGTATAAGCAATACCATGTTGGTGTTGGACGGGCGATTAAAAGTTTACCGTGAAGACAGTGAAGGCAATGAGTTTCTGATTTACTTTTTAGAATCGGGCAGTGCCTGCGCCATGTCCATCATGTGTGCGGCCATGGATGAAAAAAGTCAAATTACCGTGGTAGCCGAAACGGATGTGACACTTCTTGCCATACCATTTGAAGCAACACGAAAGTGGTTGAGCAGTTATCCCTCTTGGGATGAATTCATTCTGAGGACATATCGCGCCAAAATGGAAGAGCTTTTGGTAGTTCTGGACAATGTAGCATTCAGAAGTATGGACGAAAGACTGATATTCTATCTCAAACGCATGACGGAGGGTCATGGAGATCTTTTGCAGATTTCCCATCAGGAAATTGCGAGAGATTTGAACTCGGCTCGTGAAGTGATTTCCAGATTGCTCAAAAAGCTGGAACTGCGCGGCGCGGTGCAGTTGAACCGAAATGAGATACGCGTGGTCAATCTGGATGAAGTGATTGGTGTGTGATGCAAATCACTTCCTCAGTCTTTCTTTGTGATGACCTTTGCACCTGCAAAAAGTCAAGAAAGATATGCCTGAGATTTTTGGTTACGTAGGTGCATTACTTATAGGTCTTTCACTGGGTCTTATCGGTGGAGGCGGGTCCATTCTCACGGTGCCTGTTTTGGCATACCTCTTCGGATTCAGTCCTGTCATTGCTACAGCCTATTCACTCTTTGTAGTGGGTTCTACCGCCTTGGCAGGTTCTTATACTTTTTACAAGCGAGGTCTGGTAAGTTTGAAAACCGCCTTGGTTTTCGGCGTACCATCTATGCTGATGGTATATGCCACCAGGGCCTTTATTGTACCTGCTATTCCACAGTCTGTTTTTACGGTCGGTAGTTTTGAAATGACCAAGGATCTTTTAATTATGGTTTTGTTTGCAGTGCTAATGGTTTTTGCATCCATCAGCATGATAAGAGGCAGGAAGGAAACGGCAGAAAGTAAAGCGCCGGATGGACCGCAAAAATTTAATTACCCGGGAATCTTATTAGAAGGTACCGTAGTGGGTTTGCTCACCGGTTTAGTCGGTGCCGGTGGAGGATTTCTCATCATACCGGCTCTGGTAGTATTTTCTAAGTTGGATATGAAATTGGCTGTAGGAACATCTTTGGTGATAATCGCGGCAAAGAGTTTATTCGGTTTTATAGGTGATATTTCCAATTATAATATTGATTGGGGTTTTTTGCTTCTTTTTACCGGAATTTCCGTTGCGGGCATATTTTTGGGAAGTGCGCTTTCTAAAAAAATCGATGGCGATAAACTCAAAAAGGCTTTTGGCTATTTTGTATTGGTAATGGGAGTTTATATCCTGATAAAAGAACTGTTTCTTTAAATTTATGTCATTAAGGAAATGAGCTGTTGGTTCATTTAAAATAGGTTGATATATGAAAGTCGAACAAATTTATACGGGCTGCTTGGCGCAAGGAGCCTACTACATAGAAAGTGAAGGAGAAGTGGCGATCATTGATCCGCTAAGAGAGGTGCAGCCTTACTTGGATAAGGTAAATCAGGAAGGAGCACGAGTAAAGTACGTTTTCGAGACTCACTTTCACGCTGATTTTGTATCCGGACACCTGGATTTGGCGAAAGCCACCGGAGCAAAAATTGTGTTTGGCCCGAATGCCGAAACGAAGTACGATGTACGCGTAGCTCACGACGGCGAAGAATTCGAGCTGGGGAAGGTAAAGATTCGCGTTTTGCATACGCCCGGTCATACTTTGGAGAGCACTACCTATTTACTGCTTGATGAAAAAGGCAAAGAGCATGCGATCTTCTCAGGAGATACGCTTTTCCTCGGCGATGTAGGTCGCCCTGACCTGGCGGTAAAGTCTGATTTGACGCAGGCCGAATTGGCGGCTATGCTTTACGATTCTCTGAGAAACAAAATCATGACCTTACCGGATGATGTGATTGTTTATCCCGGACACGGGGCCGGATCGGCTTGCGGAAAGAACATGCGTAAGGAGACGGTAGGCTCGATAGGCGAGGAAAAGGCGACAAACTATGCCCTGAGAGAAGACATGAGTAAAGAAGAATTTGTGAAGGAAGTTACCGAAGGTCTTGCACCACCGCCCTCGTATTTTCCTAAAAATGCCTTGATGAATAAGGAAGGCTATGAGAGTATTGCGAATGTACTCGAACGGGGATTGCAAGAGCTCAGTCCTGCGGCTTTTGAGGCTGCCGCCAATGAGACTTCGGCGCTGATGCTCGATACGCGAGATCCCGAAACTTTCGCGGAAGCGTTTATTCCCAATTCGATTAATATCGGTATAGACGGAAACTTCGCCCCGTGGGTTGGTGCCTTGATTCCCGACATCAAGCAGCCGATTCTCATCATAGCCGAACCCGGAAGGGAAGAGGAGACCGTAACCAGACTGGCCAGAGTAGGATACGATAATGCCATAGGTTATTTGAAAGGAGGAATAGAGGCTTGGCAAAAAGACAATCGTCACGTGGATTCTATAGAAAGCATTTCGCCTGAAGAATTTGCCGAGAGGTATAAATCCGAAGAGCCGTTTGTAATCGATGTGCGCAAACCCGGTGAGTTTGATCCAGAACATGTGAGCAATGCGGTCAATCTGCCGCTTGACTTTATCAACGATCATATGCAGAGTTTCACCAAAGAACGCCCGCAGTACATTCATTGTGCGGGTGGGTATCGCTCTATGATTGCTTCTTCCATCCTCAAGTCCCGCGGATTTGACAATGTTATAAACGTTCAAAAGGGCTTTAAAGGAATTAAAGAAGCCGGCTTGCCGAGTACGGATTTCGTTTGCCCTTCAACTTTGAAGTAAATCCGCTAAAGTTTCCATTCATTTTAATAATATAAACACAGAAAATATGTCAATTTTTTCATCTTCAAAAAAGTCTACTGATTTAAATGCCGAGGACTTTAAGTCAAAAATGGATCAGGATTCGAGTGCGCAATTACTGGATGTACGAACGCCGGGAGAGGTAGCTGAAGGTAAGATAGGCGATGCCCGACACTTGGATTTTTTCACTCCCGGATTTCAGGATGAATTAAAAAAATTGCCCAAAGACAAGAACTACTACGTGTATTGTCGCAGCGGCAATAGAAGTGGTCAGGCCGTCAGCTTGCTCACATCAGAAGGCTATACCGCATATAACTTGAAAGGCGGAATAATAAATTGGCCTTACTAAAGAGACCTGAGTAAAACTAAGTTTTTTGAATATAAGCATCCGACCACATTCGCAGGTCGACAGGGTGTGTATTAAATGTAGAGAAGATGTTGGAAATGTTGAGAGAGCCATGGCCGTGGTATACGTCAGGGGCCATGATAGCTTTCGTGATGATTTTGTTGATTTATTTCGGAAAGACTTTTGGATTCAGTTCCAATTTCCGCACGATTTGCGCCATTACGGGTGGTGGAAGACAGTGTGAATTTTTCAAATTTGATTGGCGTGCTCAGCGTTGGAACCTACTCTTTTTAGTCGGATCCGTAGTGGGTGGATTTATTGCTTCTACTTGGCTCGATAATGGCGAAGGAGTGAAAATTTCTGAGGCGACACAAGCTGACTTGGCTGAGCTAGGTATCGGTACACCTGATGGCATGCAACCCACCGAAATATTTTCTTGGAGTTCTCTGGGAGAACCTTCCGGATGGATCCTGCTGGTATTGGGTGGATTCCTCGTCGGATTTGGCTCACGGTATGCAGGGGGCTGCACGTCCGGTCATGCCATCAGCGGTTTGTCCAATCTTCAGTTGCCTTCACTGGTAGCGGTCATCGGCTTTTTCATCGGGGGCTTGTTCACCACATTCGTATTACTACCGCTCATTTTGTCATAAATAGCTTATAACTACAGCATGCTTAAAGCACTCAAATATATACTCGCAGGTATTCTTTTTGGAATCGTAATGACGAAATCCGAAGCCATATCATGGTATCGAATTCAAGAGATGTTTCGATTTCAAGCCTTTCATATGTATGGAATAATTGGTACGGCTGTGACAATAGGAGTTATTGCGCATTTCATTATCAAGAAGTTCAGCATGAAGGACATTAAAGGCGCGCCTATAACTTTTAACGACAAAGCTAAAACATGGTATCGCTACATTATTGGCGGAACCATTTTTGGAATGGGTTGGGCTTTGACGGGAGCCTGTCCGGGGCCCATTTTCGTAAATTTTGGGTATGGGTACGCGGTTTTTTCAGTAGTGATTATTTCCGCAGTAGCGGGCACATTCGCTTATGGATATATTATCAGAAAACTTCCGCATTGATATTTTGAGGAGCAACTAAATGATAGTCAGGCTGAAAAAATTTTCTGTTCGAGGAATCTTTTACCGCAATTCCCTTTAATTTTGATAAGACTCAGGTTTGATAGCTTGTGTTTAAAAACTAATTGCGATGTCAAAAGAAAAAAGCATTCAGAAAACGAATAACAAAAAAGCTCCCGCAAAATCTTTGATGGAGAAGAGAGCTGAAAAGAAAGCTAAGAAAAACGCTAAAGGCAAATACGACTAAGTCGAGCGTTCAGCGATAGGTTTATTGAAAAAGAATTAAGACGGAGCCGCAAGCTCCGTTTTTCGTTTTGTCTTCGCGAAGACAGGGACACCTGAATATTTAACAACCTGTTAAGAAAATAATATTTGCTTCCCTTGATACTTCCTATAATTTTGCCACTCAAATGGTCAAGACCTGCCTTCGGCTTTTGTTCTTTGTGTGTCTGGGATTTCTGGGCAGCACAATTTCTTATTCTCAGCTTGATACTACTCAGGTTGAGGCCGAAAATGCATTCGCAACTACTCGATCCGGTGACCTTACTCAAGATTTAATTTCATCGCTTTGTTTCTCAACTTTCTCTCAAAGAGAAGACGAAGGTTATCACCACCACGACATCGGAATGGCGGATGTAGAAGAACAAGAGGATGAAGAGAAAAAGTATAGCTTAAGTTTTCGCAGGCACCTTAGTCGCTATCTCAGCGCGCTCTGCGGGCTTTTCTCAATTGACCAAATCACTTCTCAGTGGTTTCTTTCGGTCAACGAAAGCAAACCCATCATACACGTCAGAAGCTTTCTGCTTTTTGAGGTATTCCGAATTTGATTAAAGCTTTTCCGATTCTCTCCGATCCTCATTCGATGAACTGAGGCAGAGAGTTCTGTATTTGTCCGTTCGGGATGAATACTCTCCCCACATTCCATTATCCATTTTAAAGTACCTAATTAAGCACCTCGTCGTGCTTTCAATTGATTGTTATGAAAAATACGTTGCTCATATCCATAATTTGTGGTGTGCTTTTGAGCCTGATTGGTTGTGAACATAAATCACATGAGTCAGAGGAAGAAAAAACTTTTACGGTGACTTCAGCCGTGCGAAAAGATACCTCTCTACAAATTGAATACGTTGCTCAAATAAGGTCTATCCGCCATATCGAACTCATGGCACAGGAGAGAGGTTTTTTAAGCGAAATTTATATTGATGAAGGTCAGGCGGTGAAAAAGGGTCAATTGCTTTTTCAAATTATGCCGAACCTTTACGAAGCCGAAAAACAAAAGGCTCAGGCAGAAGTGAGTTTTGCTGAAATAGAATACAATAACACCAAGAGCCTCGCAGATAGCAATGTGGTGTCTCCGAATGAACTGGCTATGGCCAAAGCCAAATTAGACCAAGCCAAAGCAGAATTGGCTTTGGCGCAAGTGCATTTGGACTTTACCAAAGTACAGGCTCCCTTCGATGGGATCATCGACCGTTTTCACGTAAGAGAGGGAAGTTTGATTGAGGAGGGAGATCTTCTCACAAACCTCTCTGACAACAGTGAAATGTGGGTTTACTACAATGTTCCCGAAGCTGAATATTTAGACTATCAATCCTCTGTGAAGAACGATAGTGACGTGGTGGTCAACCTGATTTTGGCAAATAACAAACTCTTTCCCTACGAGGGAAAAGTAGAAACCATCGAGGCTGATTTTAATAACGAAACCGGAAACATCCCTTTTAGAGCTGTCTTCCCGAATCCTGACAGACTGCTGAGACACGGTGAGACCGGAAGTGTTCTGATGAAGGTACCCTTCGAAAATGCCCTACTCATTCCTCAAAAAGCGACTTTCGAAATTCTTGATAAAAAGTACGTATACACGATCAGTGATGAAGGAATCGTAACCCCTACCGAGATTAAAATAGCATCCGAATTGCCTCACCTTTTTATCGTATCGGAAGGATTAAACGAGAGTGATCACATTCTGCTGGAAGGGATTCGATTGGTAAAAGCCGACGACCAAATTCACTACCGCGTGGCCGATCCCGATTCGGTGATAACTCACCTCAATCTATATGCTGAGTAAGCTCGGCCTCTAAAAAGAAAAGATATGTTTCAACGATTCATACACAGGCCCGTTTTGGCCATCATCATATCGGTGATAATTGTGTTTGCGGGGTCTTTGGCTATTCGCCAATTGCCCATTTCACAATTCCCGCAGATAGCACCGACAACCGTCAGCATTTTTATCGCTTACCCGGGCTCGAGTGCGGATGTCTTGGTAAAATCGACCCTCATTACACTCGAAAACTCCATTAACGGAGTTCAAGGAATGCGCTACATGGCTACCGATGCCACGAGCGCCGGAGAAGCCACCTTAAACGTAATTTTCGAGCCCGGCACCGACCCGAACCAAGCTGTAATCCGCGTCAAAACCAGGGTAGATCAAGTCATGCCGCTACTGCCCGAATTGGTGCAGCGCGAAGGGGTAATCATTACGCCCATTCAGCCGAGTATGTTGATGTATGTCAACCTCTACTCGGATCAGGAAAATATGGACGAGAAGTTTCTCTATAACTACGCCAACGTCCACATGATTCCCGAAATAAATCGAATTAAGGGTGTGGCTCGTGCCCAAATTCTCGGTAGCCGAACTTACGCCATGCGCGTTTGGCTTAACCCTGACCGCATGCGGGCCTACGATATTTCGGTAGAAGAGGTGATGGAAGCCATGGAGGAGCAGAGCATCATCGGCCGTCCCGGACGAATCGGCCAAAGCTCGGGGATTGATGCGCAATCGCTGGAGTATGTGCTTACCTACAAGGGTAGGTTCAATAAACCGGAAGAATACAATCGCATCGTCATACGCGCTAATGCTGAGGGTGAAAGCATTCACCTTGAAGACATTGCTACGGTAGAATTGGGAAGTGAATTCTTTGACATCTATTCCAATTTGGATGGCAATCCTTCTGCTGCAATTGTATTGAAGCAAAACTACGGAAGCAACGCCAGCGATGTGATTGCAGAAGTAAAGGCAAAACTGGAGGAGATGAGGGAGACGTTTCCTCCGGGGGTTGACTATAAAATAAGCTACGACGTTTCGAAATTTCTCGATGCATCCATGGAGCAGGTGCTCCATACCTTGAGAGATGCTTTCCTTTTAGTAGCATTGGTGGTTTTCATCTTTTTGGGAGATTGGCGCTCCACGCTCATCCCGATTCTGGCTGTGCCGGTCTCATTGATTGGAGCCTTTTTCGTCATTCAATTTTTCGGGCTATCCATCAATTTGGTCACCTTATTTGCTTTGGTTTTGGCCATCGGTATTGTGGTCGATGATGCCATCGTGGTGGTAGAGGCAGTTCATGCCAAAATGGAAGAAGAGCACCTCTCACCCTACAAGGCGGTGAAAAAGGTGTTGGGAGAAATCAGTGGAGCCATCATCGCGATTACCATGGTTATGGTTTCCGTATTTATCCCGATCTCATTTATGAGCGGACCCGTCGGAACCTTTTACCGACAGTTTTCCATTACCATGGCCAGCGCCATCGTTATTTCGGCAGTGATCGCCCTTACACTCACACCGGTGCTTTGCGCAATGCTGCTTCGCAATAACCACGGAAAACCCAAAAAGTCGAATATTCTTAGCCGCGGTTTGGATTCTTTCAATCGTGGATTTGACAAACTCACCGGAAGGTACGTAGGCGTTTTGCGCTTAATCGTCCACCGCAGGTGGTTCACCTTCGGCGTATTGATTCTGTTCGGCTTGGGAATCATTTTCGAGAACAGCATTTTACCATCCGGCTTTATTCCGAATGAAGATCAGGGTACGATCTACGCCATTATTCAAACCCCACCCGGTGCTACGCTGGAGCGCACCAATCAAGTTGCGCAAAATCTCATGGAAATTTGTGAAGAAATGGAAGATGTAGAGTCCGTATCATCGCTTGCCGGTTATGAGATTATGACCGAAGGACGAGGATCTAATGCGGGAACATGTCTTATCAATTTAAAACCATGGTCGGAACGGGAGCACGGCGTGAAGGAAATCATGGAAGAGCTGGAAGAAAAGTCCAAAAACCTCAGCGCTGTCGTAGAATTTTTTGAGCCACCCGCCATTCCGGGTTTTGGATCTTCGGGTGGTTTCTCTTTGCGCTTGCTCGATAAAGGAACCTCTACCGACTACGCTGAGTTCGACAGGGTAAACCAGCAATTTTTGGAAGACCTGGGCGCTCGGCCCGAATTGACCGGTCTCTTTACTTTTTTCGCGGCCAACTATCCGCAATACGAGTTGGAGATTGACAACGAGCTTGCCATGCAAAAGGGAGTTTCCATCGGTAAAGCCATGGAAAACCTGAACATTTTGATCGGAAGTACCTACGAACAAGGTTTTATCCGCTTCGGAAGATTTTTCAAAGTTTACGTCCAGTCCGACCCGAAATTCAGGAGACTGCCTTCGGATGTGATGAAATTGTACGTCAAAAACGACCACGGCGAAATGGTACCCTATTCTTCGTTTATGAAAATGGTGAAGAAGCAGGGACCGAATGAGGTGACTCGCTTCAATATGTACAATTCGGCTGCCATTCGCGGCCTTCCGGCAAAAGATTACACCACCGCCGATGCCATTGATGCCATCAGAGAAGTGGCAGAAAATACCTTACCCCAAGGATACGATATTGCTTGGGAGGGACTTTCATACGATGAGGCAAATCGCGGTAACGAATCGCTCTACGTTTTTGCCATCGTATTGATCTTCGTCTATTTCGTTCTATCTGCTCAGTACGAGAGTTTCATTATTCCACTGTCGGTGGTGTTTTCACTTCCCGTCGGTGTTTTCGGCTCTTTCTTTTTATTGAAAATGATGGGACTGGACAACGATATCTACGCGCAAATCGGGTTGATCATGCTGGTGGGACTTCTGGGAAAAAATGCGGTGCTTATAGTAGAATTCGCCGTGCAAAAAAGACAGCAAGGCTTCACCATTTTCGAAGCTGCCGTAGAGGGCGCTAAAGTGCGATTCCGCCCCATTCTGATGACTTCATTTGCCTTCATAGCAGGATTGATTCCGTTGATTATCGCCACCGGTGCGGGAGCCATCGGAAACCGAACCATCGGTGCTTCTGCATTAGGGGGGATGCTCTTCGGAACCATTTTCGGGGTTATAATCGTACCCGGCCTCTACTACATTTTTGCCTCTCTCGCAGACGGAAAACACCTCATTAAAGATGAAGATGAATCGCCTTTAAGCGAAGAAAAACAAATTCAGAACTGATGAAAAAGACAATCAAATATTTGATTAGAACGGGTGTATTGGCTCTGATTATTTCGGCATGTCAAACCCCTGAATCGCTGCAGAAAACAGTGGATAGAAGTGTTCCTGACGTTTATACAGACAGCGGTGACACGATTAATTCGGCAGATATATTACGAGACGAATTCTTTGCCGATCCGTACTTGCAAACACTCATCGACTCAGCATTGGCAAACAATCAGGAGCTTCAGATTACTCTGATGGAAATCCAAATTGCCAACTTTGAAGTTGGTGCTCGACAAGGAGAGATCCTTCCCTCACTAGGAATAGGAGCGGGAGCCGGCTTGGAAAAGACGGCCAGATACACACCGCTTGGGGCTAATGAGGCCACTACGGATATAAAGCCGGGAACCGAAATGCCCGATCCCGTGCCCGATCTTTTTGTGGGAGCCTTTGCCTCTTGGGAGGTGGATATTTGGAGTAAGCTGCGCAACTCAAAGAAAGCGGCATTCAACCGATACCTGTCTAGTATTGAAGGTCAAAACTTCATGGTTACCAATCTGGTTTCTGAAATTGCCAACACGTATTACGAACTGTTGGCTTTGGATAGTCAATTGGAGCTCGTTCGTCGAAATATCGAAATCCAGACCAACGCGCTGAATACGGCCAGGCTTCAAAAGGCTTCTGCCAGAGCAACTGAGCTGGCCGTAAAAAGGTTCGAAGCCCAATTGTTGAAGACCAAGAGTATTGAGTATGACTTGAGGCAACAGATTATCGAAACCGAGAATCAAATCAATTTTTTGGTCGGCCGGTTTCCGCAACCCGTTGAGCGAAATCCTTCGCCCTTCTTGGACTTAGATCTTTTCGAAGTTCAAGCGGGGATACCCGTTCAGTTGCTCGAAAATCGACCCGATATCCGCGGAGCCGAAATGCGTTTGATGGCGGCACAATTGGATGTGAAGTCTGCGAAAGCAGCATTTTATCCAACTTTAGATATCAATGCTGCGATTGGATTAAATGCGTATCAACCTGATTTGCTTTTGAAGACCCCTGAGTCCATGCTGTTTTCCCTTGCCGGCGATTTGGCAGCACCACTTATCAACAGAAAAGCTATACAGGCTGCCTTTCAAAGTGCTAATGCCCGTCAGGTGCAGTCCGTTTACGACTATGAGCAAACTCTTTTGAAGGCTTACATCGAGGTGTTCAATCAGCTTGCCAAGCTGGAAAATTTGGATCAATCGTATGCTTTGCTCTCCGAGCAGGTTGAAGCATTAAATGAGTCCATCGATATTTCCAACACACTCTTCAAATCGGCGCGGGCTGATTACATGGAGGTATTACTTACGCAACGAGATGCGCTTGAATCTACATTCGAATTAATCGAAACCAAAAAGAGGCAGTTGAATGCTCGAATCAATATGTATCGAGCGCTCGGAGGCGGATGGAAATAAAGTTAATGTACGGAGAGTATTCTCAATGCCTCACGCGGCAATGAGGATACTCTCTGTTTTTATCAAGAGTTGATTACAGGAGTTTCTCATCCTCGCCACCCGGTCCCGTAGGTGCAGGCATCCAGTGTGTCACGGCTTTAAAATACTGATTGCTCTGACCTTCGCCGAGCCAAAAGTGCGGACCGAATTTTTCTCGTTTTGGATTTTTAGGTCCGAAGAAATCTTTGGCAAAACGGAGAAAAATAACGGGAAGGAGTTTTGATTGTCCCGTTTTACCGGGAAGGTAGATGACATTCTTTGGCAAAAAAGCCAGCACGCGCTGACCGTCTTCGGGGAGTTGCTCTTCTACGGAGATCCATTCCATGAGGCAAAGCTACTGCATTCGAAAAATCATGCAATGCTGCCACGGTAAATTCCCCTTGTTTTTCTCCAATTCGAATCCGGAGGCTTCAAACTCTTTTACGGCTTGCTCTTCCGACATTTTGTGCACCGTCTTTATCGGTACCCAATCGTCTTCCCGTCGGTATTCGATGAGGTAAATGGCCCCATCAGGCTTCAGCGCTTTCTTCATCGATTCCAGCATTTCGCGTGGAAACGAAAATTCGTGGTAGACATCTACCATCAGTATTTTGTCAACGGAGTTCACGGGCAGATTCACTGATTTCTCGGAACCTTTGATGAGTTCCACATTTTCAAAATCACCTTCTTTTTTCTTTTCCCTCATCACGTCCAGCATCTCCTGCTGAATGTCCACTGCGTATACTTTGCCTTTCGGCAAATCGGGCGCCATGCGAAAAACGTGATAGCCCGACCCCGCTCCGATATCTGCTACCACATCGTCAGGCTCCAAGTCGAGATTGTTCAGTAGTTTGGAGACATTCTCCTCTTCCTCACGCTCGGGCCGCTCCAGCCAGTCCTTTCCGTGAAACCCCATCACGTAGGCTATTTCGCGCCCCATGTACCACTTACCCGTTCCGTAAGGATCGCCCTCTTGGTAGGTGTAGAGGCTATCTTGTTCGTTTTGGCCGCTGCTTTGGCTGCAGCCGATGAAAAGGAAAGTGATGAAAAATAAAAAGATGTTCTTCATGACAACGAAACAGTCGAAATGGGCAAACAGTTTTTAAAGTGGTATTGGGTATGGAGTATTGCGTATTGAGATTTGACAGGCTAATTGTAGGCCTTGACGCAATTGACAATTTTTTCAAAAACTGACATCTGATCTCTGACATCTCATTTTTTCGTGTCCTCCCAAATCTCAATAAAGTTCCCTTCGGGATCATTGGTCCAGGCAAACTTACCTTCATCGTGAACTTCGGGGCCGCGGACTTCTACTTTGTTGCTTTTGAGTTTTTCCAGCGTCTCATCCATATTGTCTACCCGCAAGTTGATGGTAAAGAACTTTCCGTCTACAAAAGGCCGGTGCTTATTGTATAAAATGGAGAAAACGGTGTAGCTTTTTTCTTTTCCGTCAGTCGATTGATACGGAAAGGATACATAGTAAGCCTGATGGTCTTCGGCGTATTCGTATTTGATTTCGAAATTTTCCGCATACCAGTTTGCCAAGTATTTCGGGTTTTCAGAATAGAGAAAAATGCCTCCGAGGGTTGTTTTCATAGGTGGTGGGTTTGAGCAAGGTAGCAGAGCTACCGTCCGTGCAAAATACATATTTGACAATCCTTTCCCCACCAATACCCTTTTAAAGAATCAACAGGGCTTGGTCGATTGCATCGAAATCGGGACTTTTGCCATCTCAAAATTGTGGAGGATGCTGGGATTAAAGTTACCTACCGACCCGCGCTGGGTGAATATTGTAGAAAAGAACATCGAAGAAATTCTGACCGATCATGCTTGGTGCGAACAAAAGGCTGCCAGCATGGCCATCAGCCTTATAACCCGTTTTCCCGAGTACCCCGATATGGTTAAGGAGTTTACCACTTTGGCTCGTGAAGAGATGGAGCATTTTGCCATGGTTCACGAGAAGTTGACGGAGCGCGGTATGAAACTCGGCTTCGAGGAAAAAGATCCCTATGTAAAAGACCTGCGTTCGTTTATCAAAAAAGGCGGGAATCGTCAAATGCAATTGGTAGAAGCTTTACTCATCGCTGCCATGATCGAAGCCCGAAGTTGCGAGCGGTTCCGATTACTCTCAGAGCAAATTAACGATGAAGACCTTCGCAAATTCTACCGAGGCTTGATGGCGAGCGAAGCAAGACACTACACTCTTTTTCTGCGATTTGCTCGCAAGTACGGAGAAGGAATTGATGTGGATAAGCGATGGAACGAGTTTCTGGATTACGAAGGCTCCCTCATGAAAAAGTACGGCAAGAAGGAAACCATGCACGGTTAATTCGCCGCCTTCTCCAAATCTTCTTCAAAAACTTTGCGCCACTCCTCAGGAACGGAAATTGTTTTTTGAGCTTTGTAATCAAAACAAACGGCTACCGATTTGCCCGTAGTGCAAAGAATTTTACCATCGCCCGATTCTTTATAAACACCGTAAGAAACTTCGAAACTTTTGGTGCCGATGTGGGAAATCCACAATTCGATAAAAGCTTCATCCGAGAGAAGTAGCGGAACCTTATATTCTACCTCATGCTTGGCCAAAAGAATTCCGTGTTCCGTCCAATCCCATTTCTTTCCGATTCGATCTTGAAACCACAGTTTTCTGCCTTCTTCAAAATAGGTGAGGTACACGGCATTGTTTACATGACCGTAAGTATCGAGGTCGTTGAAACGAATGTGAAGAGGATAAGATTTATGCATTAAGTTGTAGGGTTCATGATAACACTAAAAACCATAATGCTGTTCGGGTCGCGATCGTAGAAAAGCTTATCCAAAGCTGACTGCACGTTTTTGGCACTGAAGTAGGATGTATTTAAAACATCTTCATCCGTTCGACGCCATTGGATGGTATACGAACTCTCTTTATCCTTGTAATTCTTGACGTACTTCAGCATCTTCTTCATCACGTCCACTTTGTCATATCCTTCTTCATGATGAAAAAGAAAAGACTGATTGTGCCTCGGGTTCAAGGTTACCAAGTGTAACTGTGTTTTGCCGTTGGAATCAGAAAAGTTAAAAATTAAACTATTCGGACCGAGCCCGATGTACTGCTCGATTTCGCGTTGAATATTTGCGATTTCGATGTTCTTGTCTGTCATGTTGCTGAATTACGCGTCAAATTTACTGAATTCGGAGTTGTTGCTTTTAAATTCCGGAACAATCTCCTTCATCTCTTGAACGAGCAAGTCGTTGTTTTGTTGATCGAATAAACTTACTAACCTGCTCACTTTTTCACTTACCAATTCAAACGGATACTTTCTGACCTGAGCAATTTTGATTTGAGGATGGTGCGTTGGTATTGTATTCTCCTCATTGTTGAGCAATTCTTCGTAGAGCTTCTCGCCCGGTCTAAGTCCGGTAATCTTAATAGAGATGTCGCGCTCCAATTCCAATCCGCTCAGCGAGATCATTTGCCGAGCCAAATCGATGATCTTCACACTCTCGCCCATATCAAAGACGAATATTTCTCCGCCTTGACCAAAGGCGCCTGCTTCCAAAACAAGCTGACATGCTTCCGGAATGGTCATGAAATAGCGAGTGACGTCGGGGTGGGTTACCGTTACCGGTCCACCTGCCTCAATTTGTTTTTTGAAAAGCGGAATGACCGATCCGTTTGAACCAAGCACATTCCCGAATCTTGTAGTCACGAATTTCGTTTTTCCTCTTTCGTTGCTACTCTGTGCGTAGATCTCGGCTATGCGCTTTGAGCCTCCCATTACATTGGTGGGATTCACCGCTTTGTCGGTGCTGATTAAAACGAAAGTTTCCGCAGCGAATTCAATGGCTTTGTCAACCAAAAGCTTGGACCCGAAAACATTGGTAAGAACTGCCTCGCTGGGGTTTAGCTCCATCAATGGTACATGTTTGTAGGCGGCTGCATGGAATACAATTTCAGGTTGAAACGTTTTGAAAACATTGTGAACCCTTTCTGCTCGACAAATGTCGCCGATGACTACTTCGAGTTGCAGGTCGGGAAATAGCGTGCGTAGTTCATTCTCCAAATCGTAAATCGGTGATTCGGCCTGATCGAATGCGACCACACGTTTTGGGTTGTGCATGGCGACCTGACGAACCAAGCCACTCCCGATTGAGCCCGCAGCTCCCGTTACGAGAACCGTTTTGCCTCGTATGGCTTCATCCACCTTTCCATCCTCAAGCTTGATAACTTCCCGACCCAAGAGATCTTCGATTTTGACATCCTTGATCTGATTGAAACTAAGTTCCCCGTTTATCCATTGATTAACGGGCGGCACATTCAGCACTTGTACTTGTCTGTTCAAGGCGGTTTCTATAACGCGCCTTCTATTCCTGACGCGAGGCTGTTGGATGGAAATGATCAGATTTTCAATCCTGTTTGATCGGAGCAATTCATCCAATTTATCTGTATGAAAAATTTGCGCTCCTTCCATGCGCTTTCCTTGCTTCTTAGGATCATCATCTACAAAGGCTACCACACGGTACCTTGTTTCTCCATCGCGATCAAGGGTGCGCTTGGTTATGATACCCGCTTCACCGGCTCCGTAAATTATGACTTGTTTTCGTTCACTTCGCGGGTTTTTGATTTCCACGTAAGCCATTTTTACCGAAAGGCGAAAAACAATAAGAAGAAGAGCACATAAAATAGCATCAATGATAATGATGGAAAATGGAAGGAAATAAGCACCATCCCAATAGAAGAACTTCAAGAAATTGAATGCCGTGAAAAGCAGGCTGCCGCTAATGATTACTTTCAGAATGCGGATGGAATCTTCAGTGCCCGTGTATCGAATTATTCCCGCGTAGGTCCTTCCGATTAGAAAGGAAATGATGCGGATAATCATGTAAATCGGGAAGGCAAATATCAGCGGGCCCGCTTCCACTTGAGGGATGCGGAATTCAAACCGCAGCATGTAAGCCAGAAACAGTGAAATCATCACCAAGAAGGTGTCGATCAAAAAAATGATCCATCTGGGAACGTTTCTACTGGGGAACTGCATCCGGAACAGGCTGATAAAGCAGCCAAATATAAGAGAATTCGACTCGAAGGATGAAGCTCGTTTGAATCAAAGAGTATGACTTAAACAAATGGAATACTCATATATTAAGTGCTTCAGCTTTCAGTTTGAAATTTACATGTTGGCTACCTTCCGGCTCCTAAGCGCTGTTCCGGCTTGCATTGATATTTCCGTAGAGCGAGCGAACTACCAGCTTATTGTAACTCTCTTTAAGCTCGTCGTTCTTCTTTCCTTTCGCATTTTCTAATTCTTTGATGCGAATCAGTGCATGCTGCTGAATGGTAAGCAGCGGCAACACAATATTCTCGCGTAGTTTTATGCTCGCCTTGATGTCGGGATTCGTTTGAAGCAATTCACTTTGTCCTGAGATCATTAAGAGGTATTTTTTGGCTCGCAGCGATTCGTCGTATATAAGTATCCAAAACTCGCCGAACTCTTTGTCTTTTTCCATATAGCGGGTCAGTTCAAAGTAGCTCTTCGAGAGTGACTGCATGGAATTTCCCAAAAGCGTGCGGAAAAAGAGCGAGTTGGTGTAAAGCTTCTGCAATTCGGGAATGCGTCCTTCCTTATCAAAGGCTTCGAAAGCTTGTCCCAGACCATAGAATCCGGGTACGTTTTGCTTCAACTGGCTCCAAGCGCCAACGAAAGGTATGGCCCGTAGATCTTCAAATTTCAATTCGTCGCTTTTTCCGCGTTTAGAAGGACGGCTGCCGATATTGGTTTGGCCGTAGTACTTCAGCGTGCTCATTTTTTCCAAATAGGGCACAAATTTCGGGTGAGCTTTAAAGTCGCTGTAAGCCTTGTAGCTTATGTCGCTAAGCTCGTCCAGCACCTTTCTGCTTTCTTCAGTCAACACCTTTTCGGGCGAGCGGATAACTTGATTTTCAAGACCTGCCGTGAGTAGCTGCTCCAAGTTGTGCCGCGATGAATCTTCCGTACCGAAATTAGAACTGATGGTTTGTCCTTGGATTGTAAGTTGTATTTGGCTGCTCTCGATAGTAGGACCCAATGAAGCGTAAAACTTGTGCGTATTTCCACCGCCACGTGCGGGCGGTCCGCCACGTCCGTCAAAAAATACTACTTGGATTCCGTGTTCGCGAGATACGCGTGAAATTTCCTCCTTGGCCCGGAAAATGTTCCAATTTGCCGAAAGGTAACCGCCGTCCTTCGTTCCATCGCTGAATCCCAACATCACTACCTGCTTCATATTGCGATTCTTCAGATGCTTCAGGTAGGTAGGGTTGGAATAGATGCGATCCATCACTGGGCCTGCCGCTTGCAAATCGTCGATGGTTTCGAAAAGCGGAATGACATCCAAGAACATTTTTGAACCCATCCCGCTGAGCTTTGCCATTGCAAAAACGCGTGCCATATCGATCTCTCCGCGGCAATTGCTGATGATATAACGGTAGCAGCCCCAGTCGCCGTTGCGTTCTTGAATTTCCTGCATGGCGTAAAATGATGCTATGGTGTCGTTTAAAATCGGATCGTCGAGTCTTGGTTTGGACTTCAGCGGTTCCAGCTCAAGCAATTTTTCAAAATCGTCTTTCAGTCCGTTTGCCGACTTCGATTTGGTGATTTTTGGCAGCAATGCCTCAAAGGTTTTTGCGATGACTCGACTATCCTGCCTGATGTCTAATGCGGCAAAGTGAAAACCGAAAATTCGCACCTTGCGACGGAAAGATTCGACCTCGTCCAGATAAAGGCCGTTGTGCTCCTCCTTAATAACATCGCGCAGTTCATCCAATTTATCCTTAAACCACTTCAAGCGAATCACCGGGTTTTCAGGATTTACAAAAGCGGACCTATAAAGCCTCTGCTCGATGGCTTCGACTAACTCCAGCGCACCTCGAAATGTAATGCGTCGCTTTAACTGACGGATGTCTTTGTAGTAGCTTTTGAAGACGCTGGTGCGCAATCGGTCGGCTACTTTTAAAGAAGTATCAGTGCTTACAAACGGGTTTCCGTCGCGATCTCCTCCGGGCCAAAAACCGAGTTGCAAAAGCGAGTTGTCCGCTAAAATTTCATCGGCATCTCCATTCAGTTGCGCGCATACGTTATTGTAAATTTCAGGTATGCTACGGTAGAATACATTTTCCAAATACCAAATTAAACTCACGGCCTCATCATAGGGCGTTGGTTTTTCCTTTTTGAAAAAGGGTGTTTTTCCCAATTGAGCCAAGTAAGATTTGATGCTCGGCAGGTCATTTCGCTTTATGGCTTCTGCCAAGTCAGTAATAATTCCCAAAACGGGTCCCGGATAAAACTGCGTCGGGTGAGCAGTGAGGACTATTCGCACCCGGAAGTTTTTAAGTGCTTTTTTCAAAGCTTCACCCGCGTTTCTGTTAGCAGTTTGGTTGAAGAAGGCATGTACGGTGCCGTTTCCGTTCAGGTTATTCACCACGTCATAGGCGGCATCTTCCAAGGCATCTACCAATACAACTTGTCGCTCGATGTATTGCACAAATCGAAAAAGCTGGTCGATTTGATCTTCTTCGGAACGGTATTCTTTTCGGTCTTTAAAAAACGATTGAATGATATCATCGGGAGATTTGCCTTCTTTCAGTCCTTCTGCACATTGTTCTTGCAGAAGGGGCAAAAGGATGCCCGTGCGGTGAACTCCATCCAATTCAAGCGTTAAAAAAATAGAATTGTAAATCTTATATCGTAGTAGCACCAAGTCATTAAATGCGCTCACGTTGTTGTCCATAGTATTTCAAGGGTTTTCAAGAGATGAAGGTACAAAAGGAAAATGGCTCCGATGCGTTTTCGCTAACCATTCATTCCGGTTATCTTTGTGCAGTTTTTATGAGAGATAAGGCTACATCAGTATCTGTGATTGAGAAAGAGCTCTATCCCTACCAAGAGGAGGCGATAGAGAAAATTTTTACGGCTTTTGAAAAAGCGAAGGGAAAGGTAGATGTGCTGTTCCAGTTGCCAACGGGAGGTGGAAAGACGATAATTTTTAGTGAGATTGCTAAAAAGTTTATTGAAGAAACAGGTAAGAAGGTACTTATCCTGACCCATCGGGTGGAGTTATGTGCTCAAACATCAAAGTCTCTTTCCGACATTGATGTTAAGAATAAAATCATCGACCGAGATGTAAAGGAATTGCACGACAGGGAAGAGTATAATTGCTATGTGGCGATGGTCGAGACGTTGAACAATCGTCTGAATGAGGACGAGCGCTACCTCCGAAATATCGGTTTAGTCATTATTGATGAAGCTCATTACAACTCTTTTCGAAAGCTTTTCAAATTTTTCAAAGACTCCAATATGTTGGGGGTCACGGCTACACCACTTTCATCGAACAGGAATTTGCCATTGAATGAAAATTACAATCACCTGATCGTCGGGCACAGCATTAAAGACCTTATTGCTGACGAGTATCTCAGTGATGCCACGACTTATACATTCAATGTCAATCTCCGTTCACTCAAAGTCGGTACGGATGGTGACTATACCATCAGTTCACTCGATCGGCTATACAGTCTGTACACGATGCAAGATCGGCTGTTGGCTGCCTATCAGGAGCGGGCTGCGGGCAAGAAGACATTGATTTTTAATTCAGGTATTGCTACTTCAATCAGAGTCTATGAACTTTTCAAAAATGCCGGATATAAAGTCAAGCACCTCGATAGCACTTTTACGGCAAAAGATCGGAAAGACACCTTGGATTGGTTTCGCAATACCGATGATGCAATCCTTACCAGCGTAGGTATTTTGACAACAGGGTTTGATGAGCCTTCGGTCGAGAGCATCATTATCAATCGAGCTACCCGATCGCTTACGCTCTACCATCAGATGATCGGACGCGGATCGCGCAGTACGAAAACGAAGAAGCATTTTACCATCATTGATTTGGGTAATAATGTTGAGCGACTGGGGTTGTGGCAGGATTACATCAACTGGCAGGATATCTTCAAATATCCCGATAAGTATTTTGAGAAAATAAACGATCGGGATAATCAACTGATGGTTGATTACAATTACGTTCGCCCCGACTGGCTTCAGGAACTTTTTTCTAAAACGGATCCTGAGGATGATTTTAACATGAAACAGGCTTATGCCGAATTAGCCGAACGCGGCGAAAAGCCCAAGAAAGCCGTCGATATGAGTATCGATAATCACTTAAAGCAGATTGTCCGAAACTCCGAGGATTATTACGACGCGTTGGAGTTGGTAGATCATTTGAAAGAAGAAATCGAATACCGTTGCCGGTTATACTGCTCCTGTTTACATAATGCGACGGAGAGCTACAGCGATTGGCTAAAAGATACTTACATCCGAAAGCTGAAAAATGGTTTGAGGGTTGAGATGATGTAGCTATGCTCGAGTTCAGACTACATCAGTCTTGGAAGGATTTACTGAAGGAAGAATTTTCCAAACCCTATTTTAAAAACTTAATTGCGTTCGTTCAAAGCGAATTTGCTCAAACTACGGTTTATCCTCCTGACCCACTTGTATTTAGCGCATTGAATCGAACCCTACCTGAAAAAGTGAAGGTGGTGATTTTGGGACAGGATCCTTATCATGGTCCGGGCCAGGCAAACGGGCTCAGTTTTTCTGTGAATGACGGAGTAGATTTACCACCATCTCTGAAGAATATTTTCAAGGAGGTCAATGAGGATGTTGGAGTGCCCATTCCAACGAACGGAAATTTAGAACGGTGGGCAGATCAGGGAGTGCTTTTACTAAATGCTACATTGACCGTGCGCGCACGGGAAGCAGGTTCTCACCAAAATAGGGGATGGGAACGTTTCACGGATGTCGTAATCTCGGCATTGAGCGAGAAAGAGACCGGCGTTGTTTTCTTACTTTGGGGAAGCTTTGCGCAAAAAAAAGCCTCACTGATCGATCAATCGAAACATCAAATTTTCACAGCGCCACATCCTTCACCGCTATCCGCTTATCGAGGATTTTTGGGATGCAAGCATTTTAGTAAGGCTAATGCCTATCTAAAAAGTAAAGGGAAGGAAAAAATAAGGTGGTGATCAGGAAGCCATCCAAATAAGCAGGACGATGGTAGCCAGAATGAAAATGGCAAATAATACAGGTTTTGCAATTTCGGGCTCCAAATCTTTATTTTTCTTTTCCAGCATGGCTTGTTCTTGAAATTTTGGCAAATATACAGTTTGTCTTTCTCAATCTGAAATGAGTGAGACATGGATTGAATCATCAAAAATTTCTATCTTAATCGGCACCAAAGCCCTTGTCGATGAGAAAACAATGCATAGAATGCCAAACTGAATTTGTAGGAAGAGTTGATGCCAAATACTGTTCCAGCGCTTGTCGCAGTTCGTTTCACAACCGAACGAAGTTAGATGGACGCGATGAAATGAAGCGTGTAAACTCCATTTTGCGTAAAAACCGACGAATACTGGCAGGACTGAATAAAACGGGAACAACTCGAGTAAACCGCAACCTCTTGCTATCCGAAGGTTTTAATTTTAGTTACCTCACCAATGTTTATGTGACTTCCACAGGTAAAACGTACAAATATTGCTACGATCATGGATACCTCGATACTACGGATGATTATTTAACCTTGGTTATTAAGAAAGAGTACGTTCGATAACGCGCTTATCGCGAAAGCGGAAAAAATAAGAGAGGCTCAAACCTGAAACTATATGCCAGATGCCCCACCAAGCGGCAATCATGGCCATAGCACCATTTCCGTCAAAGAAGTTGAAGATGATGATCAGGCCCAGTCCTGAGTTTTGAATGCCCGTTTCGATTGTAATTGTTCTGGTCAGGTTTTCCTGAAGTCCCATTGATTTTCCGGTTAAGTAACCCGAAAATAAAGCGACTGTATTGTGAAGAAACACCAATAGAAAAACCAAGTGTATATGTTCGATAAAGGCATCGAGATTTTTAAGCAACCCGACTGCAATAAAACCAAAGAGGACTAACAAACTGATGATTTTAATCGGTTTATCAATCCGATTGGTAATCATCGGAAATCTCCTGCGAAACCCTAATCCCAATAATAGCGGCACAACTAAAAGGATCAGAACCGTTTTGAGCATATTGAAAAAACTCAATTCAAAAGTGGAAAGAAAGCTTTCGGCCTGAGGAATATGTTTAGCGTAAAACTCGAAATTAAAGGGAGTGAAAAACGGACTCAAGAAAGTAGCAACGGCAGTGAGGGTGACCGAAAGAGAAACATTTGCACCTGATACGGATGAAAAGAAATTGGATATGTTTCCACCCGGACATGAAGCGACCAGAATCATGCCTAAGGCGAAAGCGGGATGAGGTGAAAAAAGTAAAATGAGTAAGAAGGTGAGTAGGGGAAGCAAGATGAATTGAGCCCCGACTCCTGCAAGTACTGCTTTTGGGTTTTTTCTCAGCTGATCAAAATCAGCTGTATCGATTCCCAATGCCACGCCGAACATGATAAATCCCAAGCAAAAGTTCAGCAACAGCAAGCTGTCATCAGAAAAAGATATTGAGATGGAATCAAGTGAGGAGGTAGGATTCAATTAAATTCTGTTTCTGCAAAGAAAGAAGAAAAAGAAAAACCGCAAGTGCGTCCTGAAAGCGATTCTAAGAATCGATAACCAATCAATCTAAAACAACCATTAAAGATCGGACTACACTTGCGGCTGTTAACATACCGAAGTATGCTAACGGGCTAACCAAAACCTCGCTGTATTTCTAGAATCGAAATACGGGTCAAATATACGGTGGTTTTACGTGTTGGTAAAGCCAAAATAACACAATGTGATTACAAGTTTGGAAAGCCAAACTCATATTTCATTCTGAATTTAGATAAGGGTGTCGACAAAACGGCTATAACGAGGTATAAAACAAGCTTAGGCCCCCATAAAACGACGGATTCAGAAATTTAATGATTGAAAATTCAAACCTATTGATCAATTGAAGAAACTTCAAAATTAGTAATGGAGTTTTCTTCTATCGTCAGTTTAACTTGGATAGGATTACAACAAACTTCGCAATCCTCAATGTATTCCTGATGCTCTAATGATGTGTCGATCAGCATGGAAATTTGTTGAAAACAATAGGGACAGATGAAAAAGTATTCTTCCATTTATACTTCTTGGTCGATAATATCAACCATTGTAACTTTAAAGTGTTCTGATTAAAAATTTTTGTGATGTACAGACAAGGTGATGTATTGGTAGAAGCAATGGAGAGATTGCCTGAGCGACTAACTACGGAAGATCGATTATTAGTAAGAGGTGAAGGAAGAAATCACGGACACTTCATTCGCGGTGAGCGAGTCGAAATTTTCGTAGCCGAGGATGGTGAGATCGCACCGGGTGGCGGCTTGGTTACTCAATATTTGCATTTGGAAAATGGGGCTACACTCGAGCATTTGCTGATCGATTCGGGTAAGTGGACAGCAGAACATTCTCCGATATTAATTCCGCCGGGCAGGTACCGAGTCATAAAACAGAGAGAATTTAATCCGTATTCGAAAGCCATCAGAGCTGTACGCGACTAATTTTTTAACAATGCATCTGACAAGGGAACAGGCTAACGAAATTTTCAGGTACAAAAAAAGAGAACTCGATAAAGGATTTACCCATGAGGTGGACCATTTAGAATTGGCTTCAGCCTGCGAGCTGTTTTATAAAGATTTTCTAAACATGAAGTGCCCGACCACCTTCATAGCTGAATGTCCCACTCAGGCTCTCGATCTTTTAAATCATTTGATCGGTAGCCGTGAATGCTCTACTTCTTCGAAAAAAATAGATTTTGGACGTTTTTCAAATGATTTTTCCATCCGGAAGGAAATTAATCAATCCGTTTTTGATTTAGTCAAAAGATTGAAACAAGCGGTAAAAGATCAAATCGGGTTTGAGTGCTTTAAAGAAGTAAGAAATCTGCTTTTTCGAGATTTCAACTTTCAGTATTCTCAATCCGTTTTTCAGGTCATTGAACGCAGTATTCTGACGCAATGGACGAGGGCAGAAAAGAATATCGCCGAATTTTCGGCACATCCATCATATGCCGATCGGGACTGGCTTCATTTATATAAAGGATGTTCGGAAGTTCTTTCCGTATCCGGCGAGCAGATTGATACCTACCTGAGATTTATAACAAGCGGTTTGTTTTCAGGTTATTATTACCAATCCTTTGCCATTTTAGTGCCTGTTCCTGATTTTATAAGTAAGAACGAGAACCTCGTTTTGCACAACGAAGAGCGCCCGGCAGTAAGCTGGAACCAAGGAATGCGCATTGCATATTGGAATGGAATTGAAGTCCCGGAGAAATTGATCAGTCAACCTGAGTTAATTACTGCTTCTGATATATTAAATGAGACCAACGCTGAAGTAAGACGATGTTATCAAGAAAAACTGGGTAGCGAAAAATTTGGAAATCTGCTCGGGCTAATCGTGCTCGATGAAAAATCGGATCGATTCGGGAATGTACAAAGACTCTACCGTACCAAGGAAATAGATAAAATCGCGGGGGATTTTATCTACTTCGCTAAGGTGGTCTGCCCTTCTACCGGACGAAATTATTTTCTATGCGTGCCTCCCGGTTTATCGGGGGTTGAAGAAGCGGTAGCGTGGACTTTCGGAAAAACCCCGGGCGATTACCGTCCTTCTATCGAAACTTAAGAGAATTCCTTTACGGACTTTTTACGCTCGTGTTCTTTCAGATATACTTTTCTGATTCGCAGAGATTGAGGCGTGGCCTCAACATACTCATCAGCTTGAATATATTCCAAGGCTTCTTCCAAAGAGAATTTTATGGCAGGAGCTATTTTCAGTTTATCATCGGCTCCTGAGCTTCTCATGTTGGTCAGCTTCTTTGTCTTCGTAACGTTGATCGTCAAATCACCCGGACGTGTATTTTCGCCAATCACCTGTCCTTCGTAAATGTCTTCATTCGGATCGACAAAGAACTTCCCCCTATCCTGTAAGTTGTTCAGTGAGTAAGGAATGGCTTTTCCCGTCTCCATACTGATCAAGGATCCGTTTTGCCTACCGCCTATTTCACCTTTCATCGGCTCAAAGCCGGTAAAGCGGTGCGTCATGATGGCCTCACCGGAAGTAGCCGTCATCAAGTAGGTTCGCAATCCGATTATACCTCTTGAAGGGATCTTAAACTCCAAAACCATTCGGTCTCCTTTCGGAGTCATTGAGGTCATTTCACCTTTACGGAAATTGACTTGTTCAATGGCTTTCCCGGAATACTCATCCGGTAGGTCAATTCGAAGATCTTCCATCGGCTCGCACTTGCGGCCATCGATTTCTTTGATAATTACCCTGGGCTGACCGATTTGCAGTTCGTATCCTTCACGTCTCATGGTTTCTACCAGCACGGAAATGTGAAGTACACCACGTCCGAATACGCGGAACGCGTCTCCCTTTTCTGCGGGCTCAACCTTTAGAGCTAAGTTTTTCTCCAATTCTTTTTTGAGTCTCTCCTTCAGGTGGTTTGAAGTTACATACTTCCCCTCCTTACCGAAAAACGGAGAGTCATTGATCGTGAAGAGCATACTCATGGTTGGCTCATCAATATCAATGGTGGGAAGAGCTTCCTGATGATCTGCATCAGAAACAGTATCACCGATCTCAAAATTGTCGATGCCTGCCAGGGCACAGATATCACCTGAAGAAACTTCCGTAACCTTTCTTTTCTGAAGACCTTCGAAAACGTAAATTTCTTTTACGTTTCCCTTTGGCGCAGAACCATCTCTTTTCAATAGCGCAATGCGTTGATTCGCTTTCACGGTTCCTCTTTTCACTTTTCCTACGGCTATTCGGCCGATGTAGGGTGAGAAGTCCAATGACGTAATCAACATTTGGAATGGACCATCCTCCACGTGAGGCTCGGGAATTTCTTTGATAATCATGTCCATCAACGGAGCAATGGAATCGGTTGGATTTTTCCAATCTTCACTCATCCAATTGTTTTTCGCACTTCCGTAAATGGTTTGGAAATCGAGTTGCTCCTCAGTAGCTCCCAGATCGAACATAAGATCGAAAACCGCCTCATGCACTTCGTCAGGAGTACAATTTTCTTTGTCAACTTTATTTACAACCACGATAGGTTTAAGTCCCGCATTTAAAGCTTTCTCCAGTACGAAACGGGTTTGAGGCATAGGACCCTCAAAAGCGTCAACCAGCAGCAGTACACCGTCTGCCATATTCATCACTCTTTCAACCTCTCCACCAAAATCGCTGTGACCGGGCGTATCAATTATGTTGATCTTAAAATCCTTGTAGGTAACGGAAACATTCTTCGCAAGAATGGTTATTCCCCTTTCTTTCTCCAAATCGTTGTGATCCATGATCAGATCACCCGGTTTTTCATGTTCTCCGAAAACCTGGCCAAGGTGAATCATTTTGTCGACCAAGGTCGTCTTACCGTGGTCTACGTGGGCAATAATGGCAATATTTCTAATCGAACTCATACAGAGTATTTCTAAAATTGGCTGCAAAGGTACGCTTTAGTTTTGCGTATATGGACAAAAAAATCCCACCCGAGAGGGGTGGGATTGCTATATTATAGAATAGCTCTATTGATTAGTTCTTATTGATCATCAACTTTTTCGAAACAACACCTTGATTGGTGGTCAACTTGTAGATGTAAATTCCATCAGGAAGATCATTTGCTTGTATTTGCAAACTGTACTTCTGACCGGCGAAGGCATCCTGACTAAATACCACTTGTTTCGTTACACCGTTCATATCAATTAGCTCGATTGAGGTAAAGCCATCTTGCTTCACTTCAAAATTGATGTTTGAAGTACCATTGGTAGGATTAGGATAAGTATTTATTACGGCAGGAAGGCTTCCTTCAATAAAAACCGACTCCTGTGGCTCAAAGAATTCAGTATTGTCAAAACATCCTGAAGCCATATCTCCATCTACCACGGGAAATGCATCTCCATTTAATACGGCTGCCAGCTCAACTTCATTTCCACCGTCAAGATCGTACAGATAAAAGCTGTTTGAATTATCCCCTTCTGCTACGATAAGTCCATCTTCGGAAGTGGCAGCTCCGCCATTTACGGAATTGATCAAATCCGCAACTTCCACGGCAGCGCCTTCAACGATTTCGTAAAGCTTGGATGAACCATTGTTTACTCTTTCTATCAGGTAAAGCCCCCCAAGTTCGCTTAAGAAGAGGTCTCCACCTTGAACCGGCACATTCTCAGCAAAAAGGTTCAAATCACCGGACACGGCATCAACCGTCCATATTTCGTTGTCGCTAGCATCACCAACGTAAACGAGGCCATCAGCTGAGTTGTAAACGGCAGCAGTGATGTTTCCGATCTGGTTTGTTGATACTTCATTGATCAGGACACCACTGTAGCTGTAAGTTCGCAATACGCTTCCGTTCACCACGTAGAATGTGCCATTTTCCGTATTCACGGCGAGGTGTGCCGTAATACCTGATTCGAAAAGTTGAGTAAGAACGAATTCTCCATCAGATATAACTCCTTCAAAAACGGATCCTTGTGTAAACCCGGGGGTGTTATCAGCAATGTAGAAGTATCTGAAGTCTTCACATTCTTCTACCACTCCGAAACCTCCGATGCATCCTGCAGCCATATCACCGTCTTCCAGAACAAAGTCGAGTTCAAAAGAAGTATCCAACAGCATGCCCGTAGCAGGATCAATCAAATTGAGCTCGCTACTTCCGGAGTTTGATACGATAATCGTACCGTCGCTCAGTACTGCAGCTCCGTTAATATTTCCAAGACCGGGCTCAAATGTTGATACGCCATCACTCAAATTGAGAAATACGTCGTTAAAACGATTTGTAATCCAGAGGTCGCCGTCTTGAGTAAAGATCAAGTCTCCACCACTAACTTCCGTTGAAGCGAAAAGTGCTGCTTCACCCGTCACCGGGTTAACTTGATACACTGCATCATCAGCTACTGAAGCTACGTATAGGTCGCCACTAGAAGGATCTACAACTGCTTGAGGTGTACCTAATACAGGTTGGCCTTGGTAAGTGATTTGAACGAGTTCACCGAGAGTATTTGAAACAGGGTTGTACTCGGCATACTTTCCGGCCAGAGCCAGAACTAAATAAATCTCTCCATTATTGCCTAAAGCAACGTGCGAACCATAGTCAAACTCTGCTTCTACCTCCAGAGAGGCCGAATCGCCATCAATGTTCACTCTGTACAAGGTTGATCCATTATCAGTGTTGTTGGTGAGGTAAACTGCGTATTCCAAGCAAACTACCTCAGAATCGTCGTCATTGCAGCCACCTGCCAAGTCACCATTTTTTGCAGTGAAAGGCTCACCATTGAGCATAAGTGCAAGCGTTTCAACTTCGTTTCCATCCGTATCGATTACGGTGAAAACATCGCTTCCAAAATTTGCGAGCAACAAGTTATTGTTTGCGTCAGCGCTTCCGCCATTTACGTCTGCCGGAATGTTTGCAACAAATTCAGTCGAGTTGCCTACAACCTTTCTGAGCTCATCACCAGCTCTGGTTACAAGATAGAGTTCACCATCTATGAGAATGAGGTCTCCACCGTGGATTGGAGCATCTGCTACAAATTCGTAAGAACCATCGGATAAGTCGATGGCATAAATTGCGTTGTCATTATCATCTCCTACATAGAGTTTGCCATCATTTGCATTATATACAACCGCATAAAGACTATTCAGTCCGCTCTCGAGCGATAGCCGTCCGGCTATTGAGGCGGTAGAAGGATCATAAAATTCTACGAAGTTTCCGTTAGCATTGACAAAAAGTGCAAGTGCAGCATCTTCTTGATAAGCAATGTGAGCTTCGTATGAAAGGTTGAATTCAAATTCGAGATTTGCCATGCCTGCACCGATTTCCACATTGTAAATGTCGGTACCACTTATTCCGGGGCCATGGCTTGCATAAAATATGCTGAAATCCTCACAAGCAGATCCATCAGGGTTATTGTCGAGGCATCCGCCGGCAAAATCTCCGTTATTCAGAGAGAGACCTGACTCATATTCCGCTACGACTTCTTGGGTAGAAAGGTCAATTTCTTTAAAAAGCCCGGCTCCGTTTCCATCAGCTACTATTACGTTTCCGTTTGCCAATGTTGCGGCACCATTGATCTCGTTTACCGATACTGAAAAGGTTTCTCCCGTAAGCACTTTCGTGAAAACGTTAGAACTTCTGTTGATGCTCCACAAATCTTCACCGGCAAAAATCAAGTCACCGCCGTTGACATCGACTTCAGGTCCGAAAGGGGTGGCAGTTCCGTCCAAGTCAATGGTATAAACTTGGTCAGTTCCTGAATGACCACCATACAACACTCCTTCAGCATCGCATACAGCACTTGGAAATCCAGACAATGATGTGCCATTTTCCGTTTGAATCGAAATGGGTTCAGAGATCGTGCCTAATGCTACATCATAAATTCTTAGGTTAGTTCCAAGAATGTAAATCAATGAGCCATCGGGCGACAAAGCGATATGAGCTTCGCCAATATTCTCAGCCAAAGTATTCAGGGAAGCAATTCCCTCACCCAATTCGACTTCAATCAAATCGTAGCCATTGGTTCCCTCAGGCTCGTGGGTATAATAAAGTTTGTAATTCGAACAATCCTGACCGAAAGCTACATTCCCTAAAAGGAAAACGGTTAGTAGCATCATTGGTCTTAGTAAGCATTTTAACATAGCGTGAATGGTTTTATGAATGGACAAATTTCCTTCATTCACAGTGAAAAGTCAAATGCTTATCTGTTAAATTTATTAATTTATCGAAAATCAGTTCATTCGTGAAAATAGAGATTTGAAGGAATGTCTATATTCGGAGCGATTCAAAAAGAAAAGGATGGTAACTATAATCATTGGAGTCGTTACGCTCATCTTGTTATTGTTGGGCGTATTTACCGTGCAACAGCAGAAAGCGGCAATTGTAGAAAGATTTGGAAAATTCCATAGTATCAGGCATTCAGGGATTCAGTTGAGAATACCGATAGTGGACAAAATTGCAGGCCGCATCAGTTTGAGGATTCAGCAGTTGGATGTAAACGTTGAGACGAAAACTAAAGATGACGTATTCGTCAAGATAAAAGTATCCGTTCAATATGTAATATTAAAAGACAAAATCTACGATGCTTTCTATCGGCTTCAAAGTCCGCACGATCAAATAACTTCCTACGTCTTTGATACGGTAAGAGCTGAGGTTCCCAAATTGCGACTCGATGATGTCTTTGAAAAAAAGGATGACATCGCCATTGCCATCAAACGAGAGTTGGAACAGGCGATGAATGAATACGGCTATGGCATTATTAAAGCATTGGTAACCGATATCGATCCTGCGGAAGAGGTTAAGATAGCCATGAATAGAATCAATGCAGCGGAGCGACAACGTACTGCTGCGGAATACGAAGGTGAGGCCGAGCGGATTCGAATCGTGGCGAAGGCCACAGCCGAAGCAGAGAGCAAGCGTTTACAGGGACAAGGAATCGCCGATCAACGCAGGGAAATTGCCCGAGGTTTGGAAGATTCGGTGAATGTCCTGAATAAGGTTGGAATTAATTCTCAGGAAGCTTCAGCCCTGATCGTTGTCACTCAGCACTACGATACGCTTCAATCCGTAAGTGAAAAAAGCAAGAGCAGTTTGATTTTATTGCCTAACAATCCGAGTGCGGCCAGCAATATGCTTACCGAGTTGACCACATCTTTTATAGCCGCAAATAAGTTGAAGGATTTGGAGCATGAAGATCATTCTCGTACAAGAGGAGAAAATAAGGCTTAAAGTTTCATAAACCTTATTCGATCCGTCCTTTCTTCATATTTCACTTCAAGAATGTAAACTCCTGTCACTAGGGTTTGGAGATTTATTCTGAAGAACTTGCGGTTATTGTGGACAAAGAGGCTATTATTTAAAATTAATTTTCCGGTAGGATCATATACTCTATAAGCTACGGTACCATGCATCTGATAGTCCGTCAATACCGTGGTTAAATCATCTACAGGATTAGGAGCTATAGTAACTTCAACTATTTCATTATCACTTTCATTATTATCGTCATCATCTAACTCACCATCACAATCGGGATAGATAAATTTCGAGTCGAATGCAGATAAGCCGCCCGGATCGGTTACCGTCACATTGATTTCATACCAATAGTTATCAGACTCGGCACATCCGGTGGGGTTAACGATTGTAGTTCCATTCATAAAATCGTATTCATGTAAAACATGAAAATGGGTGTTATGCCTCAACAAATGGCTCCACTCATAAATCATTTCATTCGGAACATTTTCATCATCTTCTACTATTGCCTTCAGTTCCAATGAAGAAGGGGCCGACAATGAGTAGAGTTGGCCATCTTCAATTCCAAAAATACTTACTGAAGGAGGTGTATTATTTAAAGAAATATGGATGCGCTTTTCATTGGATGCTCCCAAACTGTCGGTAACTGTAAGTACGGTAGTAAACGATTCCAATCCATTGGCACTGAATTCGTGGCTCACGACAGGGCCCGAAGCTGATGTTCCATCACCAAAATTCCAATTGTAAGTAATTTCCCCTCCCTCGGGATCGTAAGATTGTGAGCCGTTGAAATCCACCGAGAGTGGTGACGTACCGTAGAGGGTATCATTTACAGTAATGGGAATGGGTCTGAGGTTGCCACCAAAGCATATCCGATCTATAGACAACGGAATTAGAGAAGTAATATAAAGACAGCCATCGTAAGGATTGAAAGTTAAGTCTACGGGACTGCCACCTTCAGGCTGCCAATCTTCAATTGCTTTGATTTCATCAGGAGCATCGAAAGTTATGGCTTTTACCCAGCCGGTGTAATCAGAAAAAACGTAAGAATTTTGGTATTCTTCCGGTATTTTCTCTCCACGCAGAAAATCACCTCCAATGATGCTTGTACCTCTGAATGAAGTTCCATCAATCCCATCCATATTTTCAATGGTCGTACTCGTGGCTTCTCCCTCCGGGCTGTATGTCGGAAATTTAGTAGACAACTGACCCGTCCAAAAACCTCTATAGCTCATTGCCGGCCGTGAATGCTCAAAAGTCAAAATATTCTCGGGAATACTTTGACTCGGATCACAGGGATTAGGAAAGTAATAATCATGTTGTTCATTTTGCTGCTGTATAACCTCTTGAAAATGAAAATATTCTCGCTCGCAACCATTTTCACCATATAGCGGATTTTCAGCCAGGATGTTGTCCCTTAACATAGTGGGATATGAACCATTATTTCCTACATGAGTAACGAGATCCATCCCTTCGAAAATTGGCCAGCCGTAATTTCCTCCTCCATCAGTAATGATATTAAGCTCTTCCCAATCGGCATTTCCGACATCTGCCAAATAAATCGTGCCCGGGTGGCCGTCTTCTAAGTTACCCCATCCGCTGTTCGGACGCACCCTCATTCTGAAGGGGTTTCTAAATCCCGTAGCCCACCACTTACTTCGATTAGCCTGAGGGTTTGATTCATCATAGTATGGATTATTCGGTAATCCGTCGCCTGTTTCAGGATGTATCCGAATTATTTTTCCATTGAGCCCATCCGTAAATTGAGATCGAAAGGCTCCGACCATTTCGGGTGACGTTAAAACACCATCGGCTAAACAAATACTGTCAAATGCCAACGAGGGTAAAGGTCCCTCACCGGAATAGCAGCAAATCCAAGTATTCCCATCCCCCGAACTAGCCAAAAGACTTCCATCATCGCCAAAAGCTAAGGCACATGTACTATGTGTATCCGTGGCTATGGGAATGCCTTCACCGGGATTTTCACCCAATAAAACGTGACGGGATAAGGGGTCTGACTGTAAAAATGTAGTTGTATCTATGGTGAATCTTGTTATCCTACCCATTCCTCCTTCGAATGCAATCGAAGCTTCGGGATTGTAATCAGGTGTTCCATAGTACACATAATGGTGCCTGTCAACATTATAAAGCAGATAGATGTATCCGTTTTCCTTAAAATTGGGATCGATGGTAGCACCCAGTAGCCCGTTGCTGCCCCAATAACCACATTCTTCGCGAATATCAATTACGGGTTCGGATATTAAAGTCCCGTCAACCATGGCCAGAACCGTTCCATCCATTTGAATGATATAGGCTAAATTGGTATCAACCGGTATGTATTCAACGGGAAGCGAAAGCCCGTCTTCTCCCGTCAAAATGGTTTCACGAGCAAAACCTTCCGGAAGTTGAGCCATTGTTTGGCCTACAATAAGACACAGTAGTAGAAAGGTTAAAGTCTTTAAAATTCTCATGGATCACTCCTTTAAAAGTGCAAAATTACAAATAAGATGTTCTTACTACATCATATTCCGTTTACACATATCCCGAACGACTGTGGATAACTGAACCTCATAAAGAGCTTCAGATTGAAAAGGAGTGGGGAGAAAAGTATTTTCGGGTGAGTGCCATTTATAGCAAAATCCAGGTGTAATTGGCTTTCCCTGTCGAAGGATGAATTAATCTAACAATGTAACGGAAAGCATGAAGTTTTGGAAATTAAGGGTTAAAAAAATTACGCAGACAAATTCTAAGCTTATCGGTTATCGATCTCATCAACCCCCGGGTAGTCAGCCGGATCAAAAATAAAAACGTTATCGGCATAAACAGCCGTCGTTTCAAAAGACTTCACATCATAGGTGTAATCCATTCCCTGCTTTCCTTTAATTTCAATTTTGGACACCTCCATCTTGCCTTGGTCTATATATACTAAGATGGTATGATACTCCTTATCAGCAGGATCCACGGGAACAAGCTTAATCACATGAACTTTTCGCCCGTTAAGTGTTTCTTCACCTTTGTAAAACTGCTTGAATCCCGACTCCCAAATGGTGTAGACGTCGCTCGGGTTCAGCACCTCTTCGCCTGAATCGGTATTGTCGATGTAGACCTCATTCATCTCTTCACTATAAGTCCAACGCGTATCACCATCAGAGTAAATATGGTTATCGCCTAGGATGATGTAATACTTCTTTCCTTTCATCTTAAGCGATCCTTTCTGCTCCTGATTTACGTCAGCGGCTTTATCCTCGAGGGTAAAGGTGAATTCGCTCGTAATTGTAGGATACTTTCTGGTTTTGTCGCTGAGTTCATCGAGTATGGCTTTTGCCTTGGCATCTTGTGCATTAGCATTCATGGCGACAATCGCCACTAAAAGCGTAGCAAGTAATTTGAGTATATTTTTCATGAAATTAGTTTTCAACGTTTTCCGACTCAGCTTTCAACAACTGTTCCAAACTGTATTCATCGGGTATAAGAACTTGTCTGGCTTTGCTTCCTTCGAAAGGACCTACGATTCCTGCAGCCTCTAATTGGTCTACTATTCGTCCTGCACGGTTGTATCCGAGCTTCAGCTTTCGCTGAATGAGTGAAGTGGATCCTTGCTGCGTGGCAACCAATAGTCGGGCAGCATCTTCAAACATAGCGTCCCTGTCGGCTATATCTATATCAAGGCTGCCACCGCCTTCGTCATCGCCTACGTATTCAGGGAGATCAAAGGCCGAAGGGTATCCTCTTTGATTTCCGATAAACTCCGTGATTTCATCCACCTCAGGGGTGTCTACAAATCCGCACTGCAGTCGGATAACGTCATTTCCCGTAGAAAGCAACATATCACCACGCCCGATCAATTGATCAGCACCTCCCGCATCGAGAATGGTGCGTGAATCAATTTTTGAGGAAACTCTGAAAGCAATCCTAGCCGGGAAGTTTGCTTTAATGACCCCCGTAATGATATTTACCGAAGGTCGTTGAGTGGCAATGATCAAATGTATCCCAATCGCTCGGGCAAGCTGCGCCAATCGAGCGATAGGCGTTTCTACCTCTTTACCCGCCGTCATAATCAAATCGGCAAACTCATCGATAACCAACACGATGTAGGGCAAATATTTATGTCCTTCTTCGGGGTTGAGCTTGCGTTGAACGAATTTGGCATTGTACTCTTTCAAATTTCGAACTCCTGCATTCTTGAGTAATTCATACCGGTCGTCCATCTCTATGCAGAGGGAATTCAGCGTTTTTACAACTTTGGCGGTGTCTGTGATAATGGATTCTTCCTCATCGGGAAGCTTTGCCAGATAGTGCCGTTCTATCTTGTTGAAGAGCGTTAGTTCAACCTTTTTAGGGTCAACCAAGACAAACTTGATTTGAGAGGGATGCTTCTTGTAAAGCAGCGATACCAGGATGGCATTCAACCCGACGGATTTTCCTTGTCCTGTAGCTCCCGCCATCAAGAGGTGAGGCATTTTAGCCAAGTCTGTTACGAAGGTCTCATTACTAATCGTTTTACCCAATGCAATCGGCAATTCAAACTTTGTATTTTGAAACTTCTCCGAAGCAATAACGGCACGCATCGAAACCGTATCGGGATTGCTGTTCGGCACTTCTATTCCGATGGTTCCCTTACCGGGAATGGGGGCTATGATTCGTATCCCCAAAGCGGCCAGGCTCAAGGCGATATCGTCCTCCAAATTCCTGATTTTGGAAATCCTGACACCGGGCTCCGGCACTATTTCATAAAGCGTAACGGTGGGCCCGATGGTCGCTTTGATTTTTTCAATGCCGATTTTGTAATGAGATAGCGTCGTTACGATCTTGTCTTTGTTAGCATCGAGTTCTTCCTTGCTTACCGTTACTTTGCCACCTCCATGATCTTCTAATAAATCGATACGCGGCATCTGAAAATTGGAAAGATCGAGCGTGGGATCATACTCTCCGAAGTCTTTCACCTTTTGGTTGACCTCGCTATCCGATAGGGCTTTTTCTTCCTTCGGGGTTTCGACCGTAAATTCTTCTTTATTGTCATTTGTGGTTTTTTGAACAGGAGTATCTATTTCTTCAAATCCATCATCGTCAACATCTTGCTCCGATAGTTCAATTTCCAACTCTTTCTTTTGGTCTTCTTTTTTCAAAGGCTCTATTTCAGGCTCTTCATCCTCATCATCGTCAGACATGGCCAAATCAGCGGCGCTCGTTTCAGTAAAATTGTCCATATCGCCGATGGTGTCCTCAAAATGTTTGGCCTCATCGCGGTTATCTTCATCGTCATCCATAGAGCGCTGTATGCGGCTACCCACGGAGGATGAAAAACTCTGCATTTTGACTGAAGCTGAAGAAAACCATGAGTTCAAAAAAGCGAAAGAGGGATTGAAAACTACGGCTATGTAACCCGCAGCGATAAAGAGTAATAGGAACCCCGTTCCGACCGTTCCTACCTTCCCTGCCAGAGTATGGTTTAATTCAAATCCGAACTTTCCGCCTAAAATTTGCCAGTCAGCTGAATCAAAAAGAAAGGCCAGGACGGGAGAAAAGACCATCATGGCGATGACCGAAGCTATCGTGGTCTTCCAGCCGGGCAGCAGGCTTTTACCAAAAAGCACTTTAAATCCATAGATGAATAGCAGAAAGATGAAAAGGAAACTCATCACCCCGAACCACTCGTAAATGAATAAATGACCCATCATGGCCCCGAGCGGTCCGAGCCAATTTTCGGCTTCGTAATTTCCTTCGCGCAAAACAACCCACCAGTTTTCAGAAAGAAGGGATTGATCCTCTTTCCACGTAAACATGAAGGCGCTGAAGGCAATCAATAAATAGATGCAAGAAAAAAACAGAAATAATCCGCCAACTCGTTTCGCTCTCCGATCGGAAATGATGGCAGGTTTTCTGAACTTCTTCGCAGTTGTCGAAGAGTTCTTGCCCGTAGCTTTACTTTTTGTCCTGTTTTTTTTTGCCATGGATGGTACCGTCGTTTCTGACGAGATCAACAATCAAAGATAAATGCCGCCTTCCTATGAAACGGTAAGGAGTACACTCGTATTTTAACAGAGCATTGTTAAAGGATTTCATTTTCTCAAGAAGTCCTTTCTCAGTAGTCAATTAGAGGTGATGGTAATGAAAAAGTCCCTTTAGCGTTAAGATGATTCATTATCGAAACAAATCTTGAGCTTGCACTGTTTCGCGAATTACCTTAGCGCTACATTCATTTAGTACTCTATCAGCTATTTTTAAATGGGAAGAATACGTCCATGAACGAAGAGGATGAATACAAAGAGGCCACGTTCGGCGCAGGTTGCTTTTGGTGTGTGGAGGCTGTTTTTCAGGAATTGCACGGGGTGATTGAAGTGTATCCGGGTTTTAGCGGAGGGCATATCAAAAATCCTGCTTATCGCGAAGTTTGTACAGGGACAACAGGTCATGCCGAAGTGGTACGAGTGGTTTACAATCCCGATGAAATATCCTACACGGATTTGCTTAGCGTGTTCTTTCAATCTCATGATCCCGGCGAACTAAACCGCCAAGGTGCAGACGTTGGAACGCAGTATCGAAGTGTAGTATTTTATCACGATGAAAAACAGAAGGAACTTGCCGGGAAAGCTAAACTAGCTACCGATGAAAGCGGATTTTATGGCAAACCCGTTGTAACTGCCATTGAACCTCTGACCAATTTTTATCGCGCCGAAGAAGACCATCATAGTTATTATTTAAATAATCCGACGGCACCTTATTGTCAGGCGGTAGTAAGGCCTAAGGTTGAAAAATTCAGAAAGCAGTTTGATCATCTCCGGAAAATCGAGCTTAAAAAATAGCTTGCAAGTTTCAGCTTGCCTCATCTGCTGCTTGCTTTTCGAAATTCAGGTTTCAGCGCAGGTTGCGGCAGATGCAGACTCATTGAATACCAATAGACTCAAGGCCGTATCCATAAGTGCCGGAGTGGGTTATATTGGTTCCATGACCGCTCTTTATGGATTGTGGTATGCCGATTATGAGTCGACTTCCTTTACTTTTTTTGACGATTCAGACGAGTGGCTGGGAATGGATAAGGCCGGCCATGCGCTCACCGCGTATCAGATATCCCGATGCGGTTACGGAATTTTGAGATGGACCGGATTAGAGAAGCGAAAGAGCATGTGGTGGAGTAGCGGGGTGAGCTTGCTCTTCCTTACAAACATTGAGGTTTTTGATGCTTACTCGAAAGGGTGGGGTTTTAGTTGGGGAGACTTTACTTCCAATGTCGCGGGTTCCGGTCTTTTCGTCAGTCAGGAACTTCTCTGGCATGAGCAAAGAATGATGTTGAAGTTTTCCTACTCTGACTCTGATTTAGCTCAGTATCGACCTGAACTTCTCGGCTCTAATGGTTTAGAGAGGATTTTTAAAGACTACAACGGCCAGACAATATGGCTTTCCGTCTCGCCCGGATCATTTAAAAATGGTAATTCCGTTTTGCCTGAATGGCTATGTCTCTCTTTCGGTTACGGAGGTCAGAATATGCTGGGAGGCAGTTTTAATCCGGAGTTTAATGAATCGGGAGAGCGACTTCCACCGCTGAATCTCTATCGTCAGTATTACCTGAGCCTCGATGTTGATTTGACCAAGATCAAAACGAAATCGCCCTTACTGAAAACACTTTTTTCGACCTTCGCCATATTAAAGGTCCCTGCTCCAACCTTCGAATTCAGTCAAGGAAATACTCGCTGGCATTGGCTGTACTTTTAATAGGCCAACACGGTGTAAACAGGAAGGTGATCGCTGTAGCCACCGTAGTACTCGGGCCCGCCGTACGTCCTATGCGGTTTTTCATCTCCGTATTTCGGATGAGTGTACACCATGCTGTCCGTGTAGAAAGGGGCGGTGCTTCCGTCTATGATGTCGGGAAGTTGGTCATCAGTAAGCGAGCGCGAAACGATGATTTGATCCAAGAAATCCCATTCTCCGCGGTAGTTATAAGATCCTCTTTTCTTCTCTTTAAGTCCTGCCATTAAGTTTACCAATCGTTCATCCCGGCCCGTAGGTAGTATCTGTGAGAGCGAGCGGTTGTCAGGATAATCGTTGAAGTCTCCCATGCAAATAATCGGTTCGTCGGGATGAAGTGCAGAGATTTGCTCGGTGACTGCGGTCAAAACCTTCGCCGCCGCTATGCGCTTAGGTTCACTTTCTTCAGCTCCTCCGTAACGTGAGGGCCAGTGGTTGACCAAAATATTGATTGTGGGGCCTCCGCTCTTTACTTTACCTCTTACGTGCAAAATATCTCGAGTGGGTCGTTCTCCTTCTCCCGCGTTCACGGTATGAGATGCCGAAGAAATCACTTTAAATTTTTTCTTGGAATAGAGTAGTCCCACATCTATGCCGCGTTCATCGGGACCTTCTATAAGGATGGGCTGATACTTGGCTTTGGATATTTGTCTCTCTTTGACCAAATCGTTCAAAACCTGAATATTTTCTACTTCACAAAGCCCCAAAATTGCAGGGTAAGATTCCCTGCCCATCGAATTTATCACCTCGGCCAGCATTTCCAGTTTTCGCTCATACCGTTCACCATTCCATTTTTTAGCCGAGTCAGGAAGAAATTCATTATCGTCTTTCAGTGGATCGTCAATGGTGTCGAATAAGTTTTCGACGTTGTAGAATCCTATTATAATTGATTTTCCGTCAGGCTTTTCTTCTAGTGGTTTGGCGTAAGCCAATGCGTAGAGCGTGAAGCAGAGTACCACGCCAAAGAAAAAGCGATAAAACAAGGTGGATTTCATGAAAAATTAAATGAGCTTGCGAATTTAGCAAATTGATTGATCTGCGATTTACATAAGTTGACGAATGAAATTTAAAAAAGGTGACCGGGTGGAATTTCTAAATGAAGTAGGTGGCGGACGTGTAGTCGGTTACGATAACGAATTTGTTTCCGTAGAAGATGAAGACGGCTTTATTTTTTCCTTTCCGGAAAACGAGTTGGTACTGAAAGTAGACTGGCAACCTAGGGTGGAGGAAGAGAAAATTGAATCAAGGGAAGCCTTCTCTCAAACGGATGAAACGGATGGATACCGCATGGTGGAAGACCGATTGCCTTACATGGAAGTAGACTTACACATTCACATGGTGGTAGACTCTACCCGAAATCTGTCTAATCACGAGATGGTTTTGGTTCAGCTCAGTCATTTTGAGAAAACCCTGAAAGAGGCTCGTCGCAGGCGGTTGTCCAAAGTGGTATACATCCATGGGATAGGGAAGGGAAGATTGAGAAATGAATTGCGAAAAAGATTGAAAGCCTTGTCCAATTGTGATTTTGAAGACGCTGACTACAGCCGGTATGGCCTAGGCGCTACTCAAGTCAAACTCTGGTACAATTAGCTTCATAGAGCTTATTGGGTAATCGCAAATGAACGTGCGAAATCAGAGAATTTCATTGAATTGATTTCGCTCGGTATCGCAAAAGTTTCTTCGCTTATAGCCGTTTCTTTTACATCAAGTGCGGTATAGGTCATTTTTACACCGCCTCTTACAATTTCGTAGCGGAGTGGAATTCCATCAATATTCGTAAAAGGCGGGAAATTTGAGTCGACCTTCAATTGAGTGGTATAAGATACGTTCAGAGTATCGGAGTCTGAAATTGCGAGAGCTTTGTGACAGCGAAATCCGGCAATTATTTCGCTCTCATCAGTCTCGATGATCTCCATTTCTTTCGCTTTTTTTAAAGTCTCCATTTCAGTGCGGCTCATCTCTACTTTATAAGCCTGACCGAGAAACTGCATGATCAAAACTCCCGATCCTCTTTCAGAATCTATGCAAAAGGCTTGCTTTCCTCCGCCTGCCACTTCTTGTTCAAAAAGCGATCGCTTACCTTTTACGTAAAGTAGACTCTTCTTTGGCAACATGGAGATCATCTCCTTTTTGCTTTCGTCTATCGCTTCATAAGTTACTTCATAAGCTACAATTCCCTCAAATTGAGCAAATGATAAAAACGGCAGAAATAAAAGGAGAAGATTCGATAAGTAGATTTTTTTCATAGTTCAAATGTTTGAACGAGTTGCTCCAACTCAACATCCATCATTTCTCGCGTAATATCCGAGTACTCGGCTTCAGCTTTAAGAATCTCCGGGTCTTGAAGCGGCGTTTTTACCTCTTCCGCTACTAATCGCATGCGAATACCGAATTCTTCTACTTCGTAGGCCATCAAAACTCCTTCAATCTCATGGTACTGCGTACACCAGTTAGGCGATTCCATTTCGATTTGATCAGTATAGTAGACTTCAATTTCCTGTTTGGAAACGTCTTCAAAAACGATCAAGGCTTTTTTGCAGTGATATCCTGCAATGGTATCCGTTTGTTGGGTTTGAATAATCGATGCTTTGGGATAGTCAGCGAGCATTTGTATTACATCGTTCTCGGTCATCTTCGTTTGTATTTTCTTTCGAAATACTTTCAATTGATGATCCACCGTTCGGGTATCTCGATCGGCCACGATTTTGTTTTTGAAAACACCTCCTGCCGTCTCAAAATTCGAAGAAAACGACGTAGGGGTAAATGCATAAGTCATTTGATCGGGAAGAAGCGTCGCCGTGATGCTCTCTTCAGAGACTTCAGGAAAGGTGATTTTGTATTTAATGACACCTTCCGAGGGCTTGTCATTGAAGACGTTATCGGAAATTTTTGAACATGCGGTAACCAGAATAAGCATGATGAATATAGGGGCTGTCCAGACTCCGACGAGAGCCAAATTAGAAAGCTTTGAGTGGGGATTGGAAGACTTCACTGCCGTGGAATTTGATTAGTTGAACTTAGTTAAACAGCTGTCTGTACGGTTTATTCGATGTTAATGTTTCAAAAGGTCTGCAAAGCCTTTTCGTAATGGTATGGAAATTCATTGTGTTATCTACCTTTGCGGCTTCAATATCCACCCTGAATGCTTAAGCTGAATATTCAAAATGAGACAGACCAACTCGAAGCAGTGCTGCTCGGTACCGCTGTGTCTCCGGGTCCGGTTCCTTCCGCAGATGAAGCGTATGATCCGAAATCGAGATATTTTATCGAGATAGGAGAGTACCCTGAAGAAAGAGATATGATTGAAGAGATGGAAGGCTTTGATCAGGTGTTACAAAAATATGGCGTTAAGGTTTATCGTCCTGAAATTTTGACGGATATCAACCAAATATTCTCTCGCGACATATATTTCGTGATCGGCGATAAACTTGTTATTCCCAACATTCTCCAAGATCGCCGGGCAGAAACCGAAGCCATTCAATATTTGATTGATCAGATCAATCCCGATCAATTATTGCGAATGCCCGAAGGCGCGAGAGCCGAAGGCGGAGACGTAATGCCTTGGAACGGACATCTTTTCGTTGGTTATTCGAAGCCTGAAGATTTTGTGAAGTATAAGGTGAGCAGGACGAATGAAGCGGGAGTAGAATTCTTAAGAACTCATTTTCCCGATTGGCAGGTTCATGCTTTCGAGTTGTACAAATCGGATGTGGATCCGCGTCAGAATGCGCTGCATCTCGACTGCTGCTTCCAGCCCATTGGAAAAGATAAAGCGATACTCTTCCCCGGAGGGTTTAAAAACCAATCTGATATCGATTTCTTGTGTAATTTCTTTGGAAAGGAAAACATCATCGAAATCGATCGGGAAGAGATGTATAATATGAATAGCAATGTATTTTCCATTTCTCCCTCGGTTATCGTTTCCGAAAATAAATTTGATCGGCTGAACGAAATCTTGCGGAGTCAGGGCTTCACGGTCGAAACCATTCCCTACGGAGAAATCAGTAAACAGGAAGGGCTGCTACGCTGCTCTACCATGCCAATAAGTCGAAAATCATGAGTAAACAAATTACCTCTACCATAATGATGGTGCGTCCGTTTAATTTTCATTTCAATGAAGAAACGGCCGTCAATAATTACTACCAAAAAGTTTTGGAAGGATTGGATCCTGCCAAGGCGCATGAGCAGGCGGTTGCTGAATTTGATGCTTTCGTAGAAAAATTACGTTCCCATGGAATCGATGTAGTCGTTTTTCAAGACGATGAGAATCCGCGAACGCCTGATTCGATTTTCCCGAATAACTGGGTTTCGTTTCACGAAGACGGGCGGATAGCCATGTACCCGATGTACGCCGCAAACAGAAGAGGCGAGCGTCGAGAAGAGATGTTCGAGCTTTTGGCAGATGACTTCGGTTTTCATGTGGAGGAGATTGAAGATTTCAGCGGTTTCGAAACGGAGGGAATATTCTTGGAAGGAACGGGCAGCATGATACTGGATCGGGAGAACCGAATCGCTTATGCTGCAATCAGTCTAAGGACCGACATCACCGTTTTGGAAACGTGGTGTGAGCGTTTTGATTACGAATATGTTGCCTTTACGGCAAATCAAACGGTTAGCGGAGAGAGACTTCCCATTTACCATACAAACGTGATGATGTGTTTGGGACGCAGCTTCAGCGTAATTTGTCTGAACTGCATCGACGACGAGAGGGAGCGTAAAGACGTGGTGGATTCGTTAAAGAAAACGGGCAAGAAGATTATTGAAATAAGTGAAGATCAAAAGGAGCACTTTGCCGGAAATATGCTGAATGTTTCTAATAAAGACGGTAAGGAATTTTTGGTGATGAGCACTGCCGCTTATTCCAGCCTCCGTCCCGATCAGATTGAAGCGATTGAGAAACACGCTACCATCATTCATAGTTCGCTCGATACGATAGAAGCGCTGGGTGGCGGAAGCGCCCGCTGTATGATGGCCGAAGTATTCTTACCGAAAAAAGATAAAAATGATTGAGAATTATCTCGGTGCGATGTGTGCCGAAGGAGTGAAAGCTTTGTTTGATGTAGAAGTTTCGCCGAAGGACATTCAGGTGCAGCCCACCCGAAAAGATTTTGAGGGGGAGCTTACCATCGTGACCTTTCCTTTGGTGCGATACGCGAAGAAATCACCCGAAGAAACGGGTAATGCATTGGGAGAGTATTTGCAGTCTCGAATGAATGAGGTAGAATCGTTTGGCGTGGTAAAAGGGTTTCTCAACCTCACTTTTACTTCTCAATTTTGGATTGACAATTTGCTATCTGCTGCCAAAAATGAAAGCTACGGTCGAGCAGAGGAAAACAGCAGAGATTTGGTCATCGTGGAGTACGCCTCGCCGAATACCAATAAACCCTTACACTTGGGTCACCTGCGTAATATCTTTTTGGGTTATTCGGTTTCCGAAATTCTGACGGCTGCCGGCCATTCGGTGAAGAAGGTGCAGATCATCAACGATCGCGGTATACACATTTGCAAGTCAATGGTGGCCTGGCAGAAGTTTGGCGAAGGTGAAACCCCGCAAACTGCGGGCATCAAGGGCGATCACCTCGTAGGGAAGTACTACGTGCGATTCGATCAGGAATTGAAGAAACAGGTGGCCGAAGGCGTGGAAAAGGGAATGACCAAAGAAGAAGCTGAGTCGGCCGCACCGATAATGCAGGAGGCTCGTGAAACGCTGCTCAAATGGGAAGAAAAGGAGCCCGCAGTTTACGCGCTTTGGGAAAAAATGAACGGTTGGGTTTACGCAGGATTTGACAAAACCTACGACCGTATGGGAGTAGATTTCGACAAGCTTTATTACGAAAGTCAAACGTGGACTAAAGGAAAGGAAGAAGCCCTGAAAGGGGTTGAAGAGGGAGTTTTCACCAAACGCGAGGATGGCTCCGTTTGGGCCGACCTGACTGATGACGGTTTGGATGAGAAGCTGCTTTTACGAAAAGACGGAACGGCGGTCTACATGACGCAGGATATCGGTACGGCTATCCTTCGCTACCAAGATTTTCCCGAGGTATCGCAAATGGTTTACACCGTAGGAAACGAGCAGGAGTATCACTTCAAGGTGCTCTTTTTGATCTTGCAGAAGATCGGTTACGAGTGGGCAAAGAACTGTTACCATCTTTCGTATGGAATGGTGGAATTGCCGGAAGGCAAAATGAAATCGCGCGAAGGAACTGTGGTCGACGCCGACGACATCATGCAGCTAATGGTTGACTCTGCAGAAGAAATTACCAATGAGCTCGGAAAGCTCGAGGGCTTGGACAAGTCAGAGAAAGAAAGTCTTTACGAGATGATCGGAATGGCGGCGCTGAAGTATTTCCTTTTAAAGGTGGATCCGAAGAAGAACATGCTTTTCAATCCAAAGGAAAGCATTGATTTCAACGGGCATACAGGGCCGTTCATCCAATATGCTCACGCGAGAATTCAATCGGTTTTGAGAAATCTCGACGGAGATTTGAGCTTTGACCCGAGCAAAATTGAGATTGATGGGTTTGAGCGACGCGTTCATTTTAGAATTCACTCTTTTCCAAAAGTGATTGAAGAAGCTGCCGCTGAATACAGCCCCGCGCTTCTGGCCAATTACGTCTTCGACCTGGTGAAGGATTTCAATTCGTTCTATCAGAACTCGAGTATTCTGCATGCCGAGACGGAAGATTTGAAGAATTACCGAGCGCTATTGGCAAAACAAGTTGGAGGAATTATTGAGTCAGCGATGGGTTTGCTGGGAATATCTGTTCCTGACAGAATGTAGAGAGTTGAGAATTAAGAATTAGGAATTGAGAATTAAGAATTGAGAATTAAGAATTAGGAATTGAGAATTAGGAATTAGGAATTGAGAATTAAGAATTACGAATTGAGAATTAAGAATTAGGAGTTAAGAGTTGAGGGGAGGAAATCTGACAATTTCTTAAGTGGCAGAAAGTCCTTGTAATTTTTTTGAAGTTATGCCGTAGATATGAAATTTTAGTAAAATCGCAATACGTAATGACGAAGTCGGGACCTCGGCTCCGCTCGGCCACCTGAATCCTTCTCAATAATTAATACGCAATACTCAATACCCAATACCCAATACCCAATACCCAATACCCAATACCCAATACCCAATAC
>CAZYWJ010000011.1:0-5212 GCA_964651785.1 uncultured Cryomorphaceae bacterium | reverse complement strand
AATACCCAATACCCAATACCCAATACCCAATACCCAATACCCAATACCCAATACCCAATACCACATACCTATTTCTTTTAACTTTGCGGTCCCAAAATCAGTGATCTTATGTTCGAGAATCTTACCGAGAAATTTGACAAAGCGTTTCAGGTCCTTAAGGGTCAAGGCCAAATAACGGAAGTAAACGTAGCCGAAACTTTGAAAGAAGTGAGGCGCGCCCTTTTGGATGCCGACGTCAATTACAAAACGGCCAAGGACTTTACCAATGAGGTAAAAGAAAAGGCGCTTGGTCGGGATGTATTGACCTCACTAAAGCCTTCCGAACTTCTGGTAAAGATTACCCACGAATCGCTGGTAGAGTTGATGGGTGGCGAACAAGAGGAGATTAATACCAAGGGAAATCCCGCAGTGATTTTGATGTCGGGTCTTCAAGGTTCGGGTAAGACCACCTTTTCAGGAAAACTGGCCAATTATCTCAAGACGAAGAAAGGAAAGACTCCGCTGTTGGTAGCTTGTGATGTGTATCGTCCCGCGGCGATCGATCAGCTTCACGTGGTGGGAGATCAAATTGGGGTTGAGGTTTTTTCCAATAAGGAAGAAAAAGACCCCGTCAAGATTGCACAAGCGGCAGTGCTTCACGCCCGCAGCAACGGTCAGAATGTTGTGATCGTCGATACGGCAGGTCGACTGGCGATAGACGAGCAGATGATGAGCGAGATTGAAGCGGTGAAGCGGACGATCGAACCATCGGAAACCCTTTTCGTGGTAGATGCCATGACGGGTCAGGATGCGGTAAACACCGCCAAGACTTTCAATGAGCGACTGGATTTTGACGGAGTAGTCCTTACCAAACTCGACGGGGATACCCGAGGTGGTGCGGCGATTTCCATCAGAACCGTGGTAGACAAGCCGATTAAGTTTGTCGGGACGGGCGAGAAAATGGATGCGCTCGATCTGTTCTATCCGAAGCGGATGGCTGACCGAATTCTCGGAATGGGAGACGTGGTATCGCTGGTAGAACGGGCCCAAGAGCAATACGACGAAGAGAAGGCGCGAAAGCTTTCGAAGAAGATTGCCAAGAACGAATTCAACTTCGATGATTTTCTGGATCAGATTCAGCAGATCAAGAAGATGGGTAATATGAAGGACCTGATGGGTATGATTCCCGGAATGGGAAAAGCCATGAAGGGAATGGATATTGACGACGACGCATTTAAGGAAATTGAAGCGATCATTCACTCCATGACTCCGCAGGAGCGGAATGATCACAAGATCATAAACGGTTCACGCAAAAAGCGAATCGCCAAAGGAAGCGGAACGGATGTTCAGGAAGTCAATAAACTGATCAAGCAATTCGAGCAGACCCGCAAGATGATGCAGTTGATGTCGAATAAGAAAAACATGGCCAACATGATGAAGATGATGGGCGGTCGCGGAATTCCCGGAATGTAATCATGGCGGAACCAAAAATTCTCAGCGGGAGAGAGACGGCAAAAGAGATCAGGCAGGAAATAGCAGCCGAGGTCGCCGAGCGCAAAAAGCGAGGACTTAAGGTGCCCCACTTAGCGGCAGTTTTGGTGGGCAATGATGGCGGGAGTGAGACTTATGTCAATTATAAGGTAAAGGATTGCAAGGAGGTCGGATTTGAATCGACGTTGATTCGCCGTGAAGACAGCATCACCGAAGATGAGTTGCTTGACTTGATATCCGAGCTTAACGCAAATAAGGATATCGACGGTTTTATCGTTCAATTGCCCTTGCCCAAACACATCGATTCACAGAAAGTGATCACGGCTATCGATCCCGATAAGGATGTAGATGGTTTTCATCCTACGAATGTTGGTCGCATGAATCTGGGTTTGGACGGGTTTTTACCGGCCACGCCTTCCGGTATTATTCAGTTATTGAAAAGAAACGGCATAGAGACATCAGGAAAGCACTGTGTGATTTTGGGACGAAGCAACATTGTCGGTTCACCACTGAGCGTGCTTTTGTCGCGCAACCGTGAAATGGGAAATGCCACCGTAACGCTTTGCCATAGCCGAACGAAAGATGTAGCTCATCAAACGCGCCAAGCAGATATTTTGGTAGCGGCCCTCGGTCGACCCGGATTTGTGAAAGCCGATATGGTAAAGCGTGGTGCCGTGGTGATCGACGTAGGGACTACTCGCGTACCGGATGAGTCAAAGAAATCGGGCTTTGGCTTGAAAGGCGATGTGGTATACGATGAGGTGGCACCCCTTTGCGAAGCGATCACCCCCGTGCCGGGAGGGGTTGGACCCATGACCCGTGTGGCGCTTTTGCTGAATACGTTGAAAGCGGCGAAGATTGAGGATGTGTAACTACGCTATCACGGTTAATCCAATTACAGAATTTTTTTTGGAACATTTTCATCTGCTTTAAGTTGCGGACTTCTATTCTATAATAAAGGCATATTTGCTTCATGAAAAATTCAATTTTTTGGTTTACCTTTTTATCATGAAGAATCTTTTAGCTCGTATATCGATAGATCAGGATATCTGTCACGGCAAACCGGTCATTAGAGGATTGCGTTATCCGGTTGAGAATATATTGGAACTAATGGCATCAGGAATGACAATTGAGGAGTTATTGAGCGATTATCCGGACTTAGAACATGAAGATTTCTTGGCTTGTCTATTCTATGCGTCACAATTAGTCAAGATAAAAAGTATCCATAGAATTGCCTCGTGAAATTTATCATCGATGCTCAATTACCCAAGACTTTGTCGATGTGGTTATTATCGAAAGGGTATGATTCAATTCACACTTTGGATCTTCCCGGCAAAAATTCCACAAGAGATTCTGAGATTTTAACATTCTCGCAGAAAGATGGTAGAATAGTAGTTACAAAAGACTCAGATTTTCTAGAATCACAATTCCTTGCAGGCCCCAGCTCACGAAACTTCGTCAAAGAAGAACATGGAGCGGCTTAATTCAGCTATTTCCAAGTTTAAGTCAGAGGATTCTTATTCGAAAGTCCTCATTGAAGAATGAAACTTCTCTTTGTTGATGAATCTTGGGAGGATTACCTCTATGGGCTAAAAACCGACAAAAAAATGCTTTCGAGAATCAACAAGCTAATAAAAGAGATAACGAGAAATCCTTACCACGGATTGGCAAGCACGTAGCACTTAAGCATCAATTCCGAGGATTTTGGTCAAGAAGAATTAATGATGAACATCGTCTGATTTACAGGGTAACTGACGAAGGTGAAATTTGGATAGTAAAATGTAGATTTCACTATGATTAAGATGACTTTACGCTTTCATGCAGAATTCTGAAAGACATACCAAAGTATTAAATATCGGAATAGAAGTTCTTCTTTTCTTACCACCTTTTACAGCTGGCTTAGAGTCTTTAAGGGAAGCTGTGAGGTTGTTCGCTATCGCTCTCTTAGTTGACGGCAAAAGGTGGAGCCAAAAGCCGCCGAAAGTTCCAACCTTCGTTTTTTGGCGATCGCTGCCCCACAACGAAAAACTCAGGAGTGTTATCGGAGTCTTGTTCGCTTTCATTGGTTCTGATGCTTTCGTCGTTCCTCCTCAGGTCACACTAACTTTCGGATTCCTGCCGCACGGTCTCTTTTCTCTTTTTCGTTACGACTTAGTTTGGGCCTGATCTAGGTTATACGAGCGACTGAATACATATTACATAGAAACGTAAACTCTTTGTGATTAAATAATGTTCTACTGTTTCGAATGCTTCTTTTATGTATAAAACTACTTGGTTGATAATTGACAACTTGTTTGGCCTGATCGAGATTTTGAATACCGGAATACATGAGAGGTCTCAAAAACGATTAGAGATCTTTAAAACATTCTTTTCGAATTTTGTTAGGATTAGACGACATCATCGACAAACAGAATCAATAAATTTGAGCCTTTTAAGACAGAACTAACAAAATCACCCATGGGAGAAATTGAAACATCAAATCGTCAGATAACACTTTACTACAACTCTAACTCGGAGAAAGACAAGAAAATCCTGGCGACGGCTCAGGCTCAGGGTTATGCCGTTGAGGAGATTGATCTTCAAAAGACCGAGTTGACGGGAACTCAGCTTGTCGAGCTTGCCGACCGTCTAAATGTAAAAGTTGCTGAGTTAATCAATCAGGAGCACGCCACGTACAAGGCTAATTTTGAAGACCACGATTATTCAACGGATGACTGGATTAAGATGATTCAAAACAATCCTGAGATTTTGAGACACCCGATTGCTTTGCGCGGAGCTAAGTCGAAGTTTGTGAAGACGTCGACGGATATAATGGATTTGTAGGATTCTACAGTGTTGTTCATTGATTTGTATAGAGATTCTCTGACATAAGGATGAGAAGGTTTTAACTGTTTTCAGATTCTCAGCTGTACTTTTTCTATCGCTTTGATATACATATCTGGTTTTTTTTATCAAGAAAATGTAAGGACATAGTTGACGGCTATATTTTTCAACCCCTGTCGGGTTGGGCTGTATGGATGGAAGGACTTAGTATGCCTCGGGTTTCCACCCGAGGTTATTTTTTTGAACCCCTGTCGGGGTTCGGAGATCTGATAGAACCAGTTTTGTAGAAGGGAGTGACCCCGAGAGGGGTCGAAAGGAGTTAACCGCAGGCGGAGCCTGTGGTTATGGCAGGGAAGAGGGATTGCAACCCCGAAGGGGTTGAACATGTTCATGACAAAATTGAAATTTTATAGTCAAAAACAACTGGTTTTGTACGTTTCTAAAGAAATGGTCTATGCCGTTATAGAGATTCATTTTAGTCGGAAAGTTTTGTCGGATGTAAAATGCTGAGGTATGTGAGTGAGATTGGTATGATGTGATTTTTGTACTTCCCACCCCCGTCTTTTCTCTCCTGCGTCGAGAAAATCCACCGATCCGGCGCTAAAGCTATGGCATCATGCGACCCCGTCCATACGGACTCCCTGCGGTCGCCAGGCGGGGGACAGGGATCCCGTCAGATTGAGAAATAGATTGTACAACCAGACTCATGCGAGAGAATGGAAAAATAAACCCCTCCGGGATTTCTCTCGGAGGGGCGGTGGTGATTACTCACCTTCTACGGTGGCTTGCGATACGGCGGTGAGGACACCCCCGGCCACGGCGACATAGCCTGCGGCGGTGGTGACGACTGCCGGTACTGCCACCGGCGCGGTGAGGACTGCTCCTCCGACTGCTGCCAGTGCCAGACCTATGTCGCGAA
>CAZYWJ010000010.1:25408-77236 GCA_964651785.1 uncultured Cryomorphaceae bacterium | reverse complement strand
CTATGGAAAACAGCCTTACCTCCAATCAAAGTGAATTTCTCCTTTATGTTTCCCAAAGCGGAGATGTAAAGGTAGATGTACTGCTACAGGATGAAACCGTGTGGCTTACCCAAAAGGGAATGCAGGAGTTGTTTGAAAAAGCCAAGTCCACCATTTCCGAGCACATTACCAATGTATTTGAAGAAGGAGAGTTAGATGAAAAAGTGGTTGTTCGGGATTTCCGAACTACCAGTCCACATGGAGCCATAAAGGGTAAAACTCAGGAAAATACCGTAAAGTATTACAACCTTGATGTGATTATCTCAGTAGGCTATCGGGTAAAGTCTCAAAGGGGTACACAATTCCGCATTTGGGCAACTAAGATATTGCGAGAGTATATTATCAAAGGTTTTGCCATGGATGATGAACGCCTCAAGCAAGGTTCTGCCCTATTCGGTAAAGATTACTTTGATGAATTGCTTGAACGTATCCGTGAGATACGAGCCAGTGAAAGACGATTCTACCAAAAAATCACCGACATATACGCCCAGTGCAGCATTGATTATGACCCCAAAGCAGAAATCACCCAAACATTTTACAAGACCGTCCAAAACAAATTGCATTGGGCCATTACAGGCCATACCGCAGCGGAGTTGATCAAAGGACGAGCAGATTCCAGCAAGCCGAAAATGGGTCTGACCACATGGAAAAATGCTCCCAAAGGCAAGATTCTAAAAACAGACGTTTCAGTAGCAAAAAACTACCTCAACGAAAAGGAACTGAAAGAACTCAACCGAATCGTGACCATGTACCTTGACTTTGCCGAGCTACAAGCCGAAAAACAAAACCCCATGAAAATGGTGGATTGGGTCAGCCGCTTAGATGCCTTCTTGCAGTTCAATGACTACAAGGTGCTGAAAGATGCAGGTAAAATATCCGCTTCCATTGCCAAACAATTAGCTGTAAAGGAATACAGCAAATACCGAGTAGTACAAGACAAGGAGTTTGAATCTGACTTTGATAAAGAAGTGAAGCGAATCACCAAAAAGGGAAAGAAAAAGTAAACGCCTATGCAGAAGAACCAAGAGCTATTTTTCAATGTACTTAAATTCGATTGGCCTACAGAAGCACTAGAATTTCACTTCTTCGAAGATGAAATACCAGGAGCAGAACGGATCTACCATTCGGTAGTTCCTGATGAAATCAAAGAGCAATTTCCAAACCTTGGCAGCCAAGAGCAAGAACACCTTTACACCACCTATACGGTGGCAAATGAAGGTTCTGTTCATGTCTCGCTCAACCTTAGCAAGAGCAAATACAGTTTCGCCAAGCGATATTTCAATTGGCTCATTCGTAACCACTTTTTGAGCAAAGAAGACACCTTGGTTCGCTCTACATTCATTTCAGATACCAACGTTTGGATTCCTGCAACCAAACAGCCCTACACCGATTTTACAGTTTATGAAAAGTACACGCTCAAAGTTCAAATCAAGCATTTTAGCGGTTATCCTGAAATCCTACTCTCCTTTGATGGTAGGTCAAAAGTCTTTAAACAGCCAGCCAACGAGCTAGTCCATTCTGTAAGTGCAGCGGCATTCAATTGGGTAATGTATGATGGAGCTATTCAGAAATGGGATGATTTGCAAGAAGCTTATGAAGACATTGATAATGCAGAAGTGTTTCCAGTGCTCAATGCAGACATTGAAAACGCCATGGGCTATCCTTATGAGCCAATTAAACCTACCAACAAGTATTCTGATTATTTAGACCTGATTGTTAAGTTCTACAAGCAGTATATCAATGTTGAAGACTTCAAAAAGGTCATAGACCTGCACAAAAGCGGTTTTATCAAAGTAAAGCCCACTTCTATTGATTCCACCTCAGAAGAAAGTAATGAATTGCTTTTTGGTAATGGCAATACCGAGAAAGTACCCTACACAGGAATCAAGCTGCATAAGCCCTACAAGAAAAGCCCACATTCAGCCGTCAACCTATTTTATATCTTCCATGAAGATGATTACGAAACAGTCAAAGACCTTGACAGTCGTTTCAAAAATGGTTTCGGCTTCTTTAAAGGCTTAGAGCGGTTTGCCAAAATCATGTTCCATACGCAGGAAGGGTTCAGTATTCGTTTTAAGAATAGAGAGAATCCCATTGAACAGATTGAAGAAATATTGACCAAGAGAACCTTTGACCCTGCGGTACAATACATTGCTGTTTATATCACCCCATTTGGCAAGTTTGATACCGACAAGCAACACCGAGAAATCTACTATCAGGTTAAAGAACTCTTGCTCAAAAGGAACATTACTTCTCAGGCCATAGACCCTGCCAAGATGGAAGAACAAGGCGAAGATTGGGTATACAGCTTACCCAATATTTCAATTGCCATGCTCGCAAAGCTCAATGGCATTCCTTGGCAACTCAAACAAACAGAACAGAGTGAATTGATTGTAGGTATTGGAGCTTTCCTCCATAAAGAAGAGAACATTCAGTACATAGGCTCGTCTTTCAGCTTCACCAATCATGGCCGCTTCAATCGCTTTGAATACTTCATGAAAAATGAGATTGATGTACTTGCAGGTTCAATAGCAGATTCAGTTCGTCAATATGCAGCGGCACATGGCGAACCTTCCAGACTCATAATCCACTTCTACAAAACCATGAGTAAAGCGGAGATTGAACCCATACAACACGAGCTAAAGAGTCTTGGCTTAGACATTCCAGTATTCATTATCACAATCAACAAAACCGAATCAAGAGACATACTAGCCTTTGACAAGAAATGGAACGGTAGAATGCCTATGAGTGGCACGTTTATCAATTTGGGTGGTAAGCAGTACTTGTTGTTCAACAGTACCAGGTATGCCACTTCATTACCTAAGCCTAAAGACGGTTATCCATTTCCTGTTAAGCTCAAAATTGATTGTACTGATAAGGAAGAATTGAAAGACACGAAAGTGATTAAGAACCTGATAGAACAAGTCTATCAGTTCAGCAGAATGTATTGGAAATCGGTACGCCAACAGAATCTGCCTGTTACAATTAAATACCCTGAAATGGTGGCTCAAATCGCCCCACATTTCAACGCAAACGATATTCCTGAATATGGTAAAACCAATCTTTGGTTTTTGTAACTGATCAAACTATGCTCGAAGAAAAATTAGAAAATCGAAACATCAAACCCACTACCATGAGATTGCTCGTGTTGAGGCAATTGATCGAATGTGGAGCAGCGATCAGTCTCGGTGATTTAGAAGCCAAGTTTGAAAGAGCAGATAAAGCAACCCTTTATCGAACCCTGAAGACTTTTGAAGACAAAAAGCTAATTCACAGCATCGATGATGGCACAGGTTCGGTCAAGTACGCACTTTGCGAAGAAGGTTGCGAGTGTGAACCGCAAGACCAACACGTTCACTTTCATTGCGTAAATTGCGGTGAGACTTATTGTCTAACACAATCTAAAATACCACAAACAAAAATTCCTGCTGGATTTAGAGCTTCGAGCGCAAGTATGGTATATAAAGGGGCTTGCGCCAACTGCTCTTAAACTTTGCAAACAGGTTGCATTTTTTTTTCGTTATTATTGCATTGTGAAATTCATATCACTCATATTGTCTCTTTTCATTCTAGGGCTTTCCATTGCGCCATGCGCAGATGTGCCAGTAACTGACAATATGGAAATTTCATACAATACAGAAGCAGATCACGATCATAGCGACACTGAAAATCCTTGCTCACCTTTCTGCGTATGTCATTGCTGCCATTCTCATTTTGTGGTAAATCATGTGTCTTACCCACACCTGATATCCATTCACTATAAGGGTGAAATCACATTGTATCGTGCCTTTTTTACTAAAGGCTATCTAGACTCTATCCTTCAACCACCACAAGTTTAGTATCAGTATTTCTCAGGACAACTCTGTCCTTTTCGACTTTCACTAAAGTTGAAACTATATCATTTTTATCGATACTAAAACATTCTATACATGATCAATAGAATCATCTCGTTCTCAATAAAGAACAAGTCTATCGTGGGCCTGCTTACGCTTGCCATTATTGGGGTAGGACTCCACTCCATGTACACGGTAAATCTGGGCTCTGTTCCAGACATTACAAATAACCAGGTGCAGGTAATCACAGTATCCGAAAACCTGGCCACCGAAGATATAGAGCAATTTGTGACATACCCGGTAGAACTCGCAATGGGAAACCTGCCGGGAGTTGATGAAATACGGTCTATTTCAAGGTTTGGCCTTTCAGTGGTAACCATCGTATTCGAAGACGATATGGGCACCTACCTGCCACGTCAACTGGTTCAGGAAAAGCTAAACGAATTGCAGGAAACCATCCCCGAAAAATTTGGAGCCCCAACAATGGGACCTATTTCCACAGGTCTTGGCCAGATCTACGAGTACACCATTCAACCGAAGCCAGGCTATGATTCTGTGTATAGTCCAATGGAACTTCGCACCATTCAGGAGTGGATTGTAAAACGGCAACTGACCTTACTGGAAGGTGTAGTGGAGGTAAATTCATTTGGCGGCTACATCAAACAGTACGAAGTTTCTATTAACCCCGAAAAGCTCAATGCAATGGACGTGGGCATTTCTGAGGTATATGAAGCGCTTGCACGGAACAATGTGAATACTGGAGGGGCGTATATCGAAAAAAACCGAATGTCCAATTTTATACGTGGCGAAGGTCTGGTACGCTCCCTGGATGACATACGTAACACTGTCATTCGCAATAACAATGGCATTCCTATCACCATTAATGATGTGGCTGAAAAAGTCCATTTTGGTCATCAGGTACGTTACGGAGCTTTCACACAGGATGGAAAAGAAGCAGTTGGCGGTATGATTATGATGCTCAAAGGAGCGAACCCAAATGCGGTGATTCAAAATGTAAAAGAGCGCATGAAGGAAGTGGAAAAATCACTTCCTGAAGGACTGACAATCGGGTCTTTTATTGACCGTAGCGCGCTTATTGCACGAACTACTGATACAGTTAAAACCAACCTGATTGAAGGGGCATTAATTGTCATTTTTGCTTTGGTAATTTTACTGGGAAGTTTACGCGGGGGGCTTATTACAGCCACGACTATCCCACTTTCCCTATTGTTCGCCTTCATTTTGATGAAGCAGTTTAATGTGTGGGCCAACCTGATGAGCCTGGGTGCCATCGACTTTGGGATCATCATTGATGGTGCAGTGATAATCATTGAAGGAACCGTTTATGAAATTCAGAAGCGCATACGCTCAGGAAAGATTAAGTTTAACCAAGGGGTGATGGATGAGTTGGCCTACGAAGCAGGAAGCACCATGATGGGCTCTGCCTTTTTCGGTCAGGTCATTATACTCATTGTGTTTGCCCCTATTCTATTCCTCACGGGTGTAGAGGGTAAAATGTTTCAGCCTATGGCCTACACCTTTGGATTTGCCATGATTGGGGCTATTGTTTTGTGCCTCACATACGTCCCTATGATGTCTGCGCTTTTTATGAAGCCTGTTGAAAACAAGAAAAATTGGTTTGGCCGGTTTGAGCGATGGTTGGAGAAAATCAGCGATAAAATCATTGGAGGCATTCATCGTGCCTACCTGCCATTGCTTAAAAGTGCAATGCGCTTTAAAGTTGCTGTGATTGTTGTGGCCGTTATTCTATTGGGTATTGCCGGGTTTACTTTTTCGAAGATGGGTGGCGAATTCGTGCCTCAACTGGATGAAGGTGACCTCGCAATGCAGGCTTTAATCCGTCCTGGTAGTTCACTGAGTGAAGCAACAGAAGTTTCCTATAAAATTGAAAACCTTTTGTTGGAAAATTTTCCGGAAATCAAAACGGTTACAGCCCGAATCGGAGTAGCAGACATCCCTACAGACCCTATGCCGATGGACATTGCGGATATGTACCTGATTTTAGAAAAAGATAAGGACAAATGGGTTACGGCCGAAACCAAGGAAGAGTTAATTGATAATATCAAAGAACTTTTGGAAGAACAGTTGACTGGAGTGAACCTTGTCTTTACCCAGCCAGTGGAGCTTCGTTTTAACGAACTGCTGGAGGGAGTACGTGAAGACATTGCTGTTAAACTCTATGGAGAAGACCTGGAAATCCTTTCTACAAAAGTTCAGGAAATGGCTGATATTATAGAAACCGTAGAAGGTGCGAGTGATGTAAACCCCGAAAGGACATCGGGCCTTCCGCAAATGACTGTGCGCTATAACCGCAAAAAAATGGCACAGTACGGCCTGGATATTGAAAAAGTAAACGAATACATAAGTTCTGCTTTCGCAGGAGGCACAGCAGGAGTAATTTTTGAAGGTGAAAAACGCTTTGATATGGTCATCCGTTTTGATGAAGCCCACCGACAAAGTATAGACGACCTCCGTAATCTTTACATTGACCTCCAGGACGGGACCCAAATTCCCATTAAGGAAGTAGCAGATATAAGTTATCAGCCCGGCCCTATGCAGATAAGCCGCGACAATACCTATAGAAGAACTTACGTAGGCGTAAATGTTCGGGGGCGCGATGTGGAATCTGTAGTAAACGACATACAGGCCAAGCTGGATGAGCAGCTAAATCTGCCTTCGGGTTATTACATTTCCTACGGTGGAGAATTTGAAAACCTACAGAGTGCTAAAAAAAGGCTGACGATTGTAGTGCCCATTGCACTGTTTCTCATTTTTATTCTCCTCTATTTTGCCTTGGGCTCGGTTTCCCAATCCATTATGATTTATATGGCCATTCCATTGGCGGCAATTGGAGGTGTTTTCGCACTTTGGATGAGAGATATGCCCTTTAGCATTTCAGCCGGGGTTGGATTCATCGTGCTCTTTGGAGTTGCAGTACTCAATGGCTTGGTGCTGATCAATCGTTTCAATTCCCTGAAAGAAGAAGGGGTAACAAGTATAAAGGACCGAATCCTTACGGGCACCAAAGAGCGGATACGCCCGATAATGCTTACGGCTACTACTGATATTTTTGGCTTCCTGCCTATGGCGTTTTCGGCTTCGGCCGGTGCTGAAGTACAGCGCCCATTGGCCACGGTGGTAATTGGCGGTATGCTTACTGCCACGCTGCTTACGCTCGTAGTGCTGCCGGTGCTGTACACTTTTGTAGAAAAAAGAAAGGAAAAGAATTTGGAAAACCGTAGTCGCGGAATGTCCATGAGCACCATCGTGCTCATGTTAGGAGTAGGTGGTTTCCTCGGTTTTTCCCAAACGGCAGGCGCGCAAGGAATAAACCCTGATACATTGCAAACCATCAGTCTTGAGCAGGCACAAAACAGAGCCATTGAATATTTTCCCCAGATAAAGGCAAAAAAACTGCAAATAGAAAGTGAAGAAGCCTTAAAGAAAACTGCCTGGGATTTTGGGAATACGCAAATCTTCACCGGGGCCGAGGAGGCCACTAGCAATTCCAATGGGGTTTATACCCAAATTGGCGTTCAGCAGCAGAATATTGACATTTTTGGCATCGCCCCGCGTCTTCGTTTACAAAAAGAGAAAGTAGCTCTTGCTGAAACGGCCCTTAACCTTTCGCTGGCAGAAATTAAAAGGGAAGTGAAATTGGCCTGGGGCCAGTTATATACTGCCAAAAACACGTATCAGGTTTTTAACCGTCTTGATTCGCTCTTTACTGATATTGAAAGGGCGGCAGATATAAGGTTGGAAGTGGAAGAAACTTCGAAACTGGCGTATTTGGCCACTAAAAACCAAGCCAATGAGGTGCGCATTCAAAAGGAACAGGCATACCGCAATTATCTGAGTGCCTTGCAGCGGCTCAACTTATGGTTAGTAAGCGATACGCTCTATACGGTGCCAGACGTACCCACCGACCAGTTGACCGAGATGCTCAACATTAATACGGATTCATTAAGCACACACCCCCTGCTCAATGTTTATAAACAACAAATAGAAGTGGCAGAAGCACAAATAAAGGAAAGAAGAGCTCAGTTCCTTCCCCAACTTCAAGGCCAGTACGGTCAACAAAAAGTAGATGGGCAAACTGGTTTTTATACCTATCAGATTGGTATTCAAATACCCTTATTCTTTGCCCCTGAACTTGGCCGTACCCAAGAGGCGAAAATTCAACGGGAAATCGCCAACGAGAATTTCAGACAAAATCAGTTTGAGCTTAATGCCAGATACCTGTCTATGCGCGAAGAATACCTGAAGTGGCGCAATTCATGGACCTATTACCGTGAGCAGGCCCTGCCATTGGCAAAGGAACAAAGGACTGGTTCCATTACAGCCTATCGCGAAGGGGCGATAGACTATGTCACATTCCTGCAGAACATAAGGGATGCTATACGCATAGAAATAAGCTCCTGGGATGCCTTAGGTAATTATCTCGATAGCCGCTATGAACTTGAATACTATTTACAAACAACAAACTAAAACTGGAAACGGATTAAATATAAACGACATGAAAAAGCAAATCATAAATTTTTTCGCGCTGGCTCTACTGGCCATATTTATAGGGGCTTGTGGAAACAATGCTTCGGAAGAAGGCCACGATCACAAGGAGGGTGAACAACAAGAATTACACGATGGCCACAATGATGAGGAAGGCGGCCATGAGGGCCACGGTGAAGAAGGCCATGAAGAGCATGGAGGCGAAGAAGGCATGGGCGAAGTGCATCTTTCCAACCTCAAGTTTCAGAGCCTTGGCGTGAAAGTGGACACCCTGCCCACACGGCCATTATCGGGGGTTGTGTACGCCAATGGTCAGCTGGAGGTACCACCACAGCACGAGGCTACGGTGACGGCCATTTTAGGTGGAAACATTACAGCCATAAAGGTGATAGAGGGAGACAAAGTGAGCAAGGGGCAGGTGTTGGCTTATCTCAGCCATCCTGATCTTTCTAAAGTGCAGACCGAGTATTTACGTGCCTACAACAGCAGTGAATACCTTGAGCAGGAATTTAATAGACAGAAGAAGCTTTATGAGGAAGAAGTTGGTTCTGGAAAAACCTTTCAGGAAACCAAAGCCGAATACCTATCTCTGAAAGGTGAAGTGAAGGGCTATGAATCACAATTGAAACAACTGAACCTCAATGTAGATAAAATCCGCAAGGGGGAAATTTATGACAACATCCCGGTGGTGAGCCCCATTGACGGCTATATTGAAAAAGTGCTGGTACAAATCGGGCAGTATATCCAGCCCCAAACGGGTATGTTCCAAATTGTAAATACCAAGCACATCCACGCAGATTTAATGGTTTTTGAAAAAGACGTGCATAAGGTAAAAGAAGGCCAAAAAATCTCATTCACCGTGGAGTCTGTTCCGGGTACCCAGCTTACCGCCAAAATTTATTCGGTGGGCAAGCAGTTTGAGGAAAACCCTAAAGCAGTGCATGTTCATGCCGAGATAGACCAAAAGAAGGATTTCCTGATTCCGGGCATGTACATCAATGGGAAAATACATACCTCTAATGATGCGATTACCGCATTGCCCGAAGGGGCTGTAATTGAAGAAGATGGCAAGCCTTACATTTTTATCGCAGAACAGCACAATGAAGATGGCGAAACCGAATGGGCCTTTAAGCCGGTGGAAATACGGACAGGTAACTCCGATGAAGGGTGGATAGAAATCAATCTGCTGGAACCGCTGCCCAAGGGTACAAAGGTAGCTTGGAACAATGCCTACTATCTCATTTCGGAGATGAAAAAAGGAGAAACATCCCATGAGCATTAAATGTCAAACCTACTGATAACGTGATTACTCAGTAAACGGACTGAAAGACAATATGCATTATCAAGCTAAACTCAATGAAAAAACTACAAATAAAAATACCACTCATCCTGCCCGAAGTACCGGATGAAAAAGATCAATGTGTTAATAAACTAATCCAAAAGCTTCAGGACAAGGACGGTCTTGAAAAAGTACATGTAGCAGATGAAACCGACAATGGTGTGCCACAACTCTGCTTCCATTATGATCCTGAGGTAATATCAATTGACCGAATCCAAAAACTAGCGGAGCAAACCGGGGCAGAGATCACCAAAATATTTGGGCATAAACTCATAGAAGTAGAGGGGATACGGCATACCCGCCATGCCCGTAACATAGAGCGAAACATTAGAAGCAAAGCGGGCATTCTGGAAGCGGCTGTCTCGGGTTCCGGCATGGTGCGTTTGGAATTTGATACCACCAAAATAGATGAAGCGGAGATACTGAAATCGTTAAGGAAGGACGGTCTTGATATACCGGATACGCAGGTAAGTGCTGAGCGATTTCTTCAGCAAGCCAAGAAATCTGAACAACAGGAAACCCAAGAAAAGGAGAATGAGCATTCACATGAGGAAAGTGAAGATCATGACCACTCACACGGTGGTATTTTTGGCAAAAATACAGAGCTGATCTTTTCCATCATCTGCGGGGCACTGCTCGGCACTGGTTTTGGGCTGTCCTTTGTTGAAGCTATTCCTTCATGGGTAAGCTTGACGCTCTACATCGCAGCATATTTCTTTGGTGGCTTTTTTACCGCTAAAGAAGCTATTCAAACAGTTACCAAAGGCGGCTTTGAGATAGATTTCCTAATGCTGGTTGCAGCAATTGGTGCGGCTATTCTGGGTGAATGGGCAGAAGGTGCCCTGTTACTGTTCCTGTTCAGCATGGGTCATGCTCTGGAGCATTATACCATGAACAAGGCCCGTAAATCTATTGCTGCTTTGGCAGAACTGGCCCCCAAAACCGGCTTGCTCAAGAGAAATGGAAAAACAGAAGAAGTAGGTATAGAAGAACTGAGCATTGGAGACATCATCGTAGTGAAGCCTAATAGCAAAATTTCAGCCGATGGTGTAGTAGTGGATGGTCGGAGTAGCGTAAATCAAGCACCTATTACCGGGGAAAGTGTACCAGTGGATAAAGAACCTGTGGATGATCCCGATAAAGACTGGTCACAGGAAAAAGACATTAAGGACGAGAACCGTGCCTTTTCTGGTACAATCAATGGAAACAATACACTGGAAATCAAAGTGATAAAAGTAGCGAAGGACTCTACACTCTCTCGTCTGGTGAAACTGGTCAATGAAGCCCAGACCCAGAAATCGCCTACCCAGCAACTTACAGATAAGTTTGAGAAATATTTTGTGCCTGCTGTATTGGTACTGGTAGTATTGCTCCATTTCGCTTTTTTAGTTATTGACGAAACTTTTAGCGAAAGCTTCTACCGTGCCATGGCCGTGCTGGTAGCTGCCAGCCCTTGTGCTTTGGCTATTGCCACTCCGAGTGCGGTGCTCAGTGGAGTAGCCCGAGCAGCCAAAAGTGGGGTGCTTATCAAAGGTGGCCGGCCATTGGAAGACTTAGGCGTACTTACTGCCCTGGCTTTTGATAAGACCGGCACCCTAACAGAAGGGAAGCCTAAGTTAACCGAAGTGGTAGCCCTGGGTGATGTGAATGAAGAGGAACTACTGAGGATAGCAGTTGCGGTAGAGGGTCTTAGTGATCACCCACTTGCAAAGGCCGTAGTGCGTGACGGGAAAGAACGACTGAAGGGTGCTGACATACCTGAGGCGAAAGACCTTGAGGCAGTGCTTGGGAAAGGGATCAAGGCCACATTGGGAAGTGACAAAGTCTACATTGGCAACCTGGACCTGTTTGAGTCGCTGGATGATAAGAAGCCACCAGAGGAAATAGAAGAAAAAGTAAAATCCTTAGAGTCTGATGGCAATACTACCATGCTCATCCGGCAGAATGACGATTACATAGGCATCATCGCCCTGATGGATACGCCAAGAGAAGAAGCAAAAAATACCTTAGAGCAATTGAAAAAGATCGGTATCAAACGCATGATCATGCTCACCGGTGACAACCAGAAAGTGGCCGATGCGGTAGCTAAAGAAATAGGCCTTACAGATGCCTGGGGCAGTTTGCTACCAGAAGAAAAAGTAGAAGCCATTAAAGAGCTTAGACAAAAAGAAGACAAAGTAGCCATGGTAGGCGATGGCGTGAATGATGCCCCGGCCATGGCCAACAGTACGGTGGGCATAGCCATGGGAGCGGCAGGAAGTGATGTGGCTCTGGAAACAGCTGACATTGCCCTGATGGCCGATAAGCTGGAAACACTGCCCTTCGCTATCGGTTTAAGCAGGAAGTCAAAAGGCATTATCAAGCAAAACCTGTGGGTGAGTCTGGGAATAGTTGCTCTATTAATACCTGCCACAATTTTCGGATTTGCAAATATCGGTATTGCAGTGCTTATTCATGAAGGTTCAACCTTGGTTGTAGTCTTTAATGCGCTGAGATTGTTAGCTTATAAAGAATAAGAAAATTGAATAAAAGCACATTCAAAATAACCAAGATGGACTGCCCCTCCGAGGAGCAAATGATCCGTATGAAGCTGGAACCTCTGAGCCAGGTAAAGCACCTGGAGTTTGATATCCCGGCACGCAAGCTGGAAGTATTTCATCAGGATGAAGTATTGCCTATACAAAATGCTATCAGTGAACTAAACCTCAACGATCAACTACAAGGTACCTCTGAGGCAGAAATGCCCATTGCCGAAGACGAGACCAAGCACAAGAAAATACTGTGGTGGGTGCTGGGCATCAATTTTGGTTTTTTTGTAGCCGAAATGACCACCGGATGGATATCCAGCTCCATGGGCCTGATAGCCGACTCGTTGGATATGCTGGCTGATTCTATTGTTTATGCTCTGAGTCTATTTGCGGTGGGAGCAGCTATTTCCCGTAAGAAAAAAGTAGCAAAGATCAGCGGGTATTTTCAGATGGGGCTGGCACTGCTTGGCTTTTCGGAAGTGTTACGTAGGTTTTTCACCCAAAGCGAAACGCCTCTTTTCCAGTGGATGATTATCATTTCCCTGCTGGCTTTAGTGGGTAACCTAGTCTCGTTATGGCTGATTAACAAGGCAAAAAGCAAAGAGGCCCACATGCAGGCCACTGCAATTTTCACTTCTAATGACATCATCGTCAACGGAGGGGTAATACTGGCTGGTGTACTGGTTTATTTTCTGGAAAGTAAGTGGCCTGACCTGGCGATTGGAGGCATTGTTTTCGCCTTTGTAATGCGAGGAGCTATTCGAATTTTAAATCTTTCAAAGTAAAAGAATGAAACTTGAAATAAAGTCATATTTTCCTGCCGACTTTGATAAGGTGGTGAAGCTCGTAAACCAGTCTGCAACGCTGGACTACATTGCACGTCCATTAATTAAATTCTACCCAGTAGAACCTGAATCGTTTCCTGTTATCTGGGAGAATAAAGAATATTTGACAGAAATGAAATTGTTTGGAATATTCCCGATTGGAAAACAAATAATTAGCATCTCAAGACCTAGAAGTATTGAGTCTAATCAGTTTATACTAAGAGATAATGGGAAAGGTGATTCTATTAAAATGTGGGATCATTGGATCACAATCAAAAAAGACCCTATATCCACTTCTGTACTTTACATTGACAAATTGTTCCTGAAAGCTGGAATTCTGACACCTTTTATATGGCTGTTCGCCAATGTGTTTTATCGATGGAGACAATTTCGTTGGAAGTTTTTAATAAACATTTAGTAAGATGAAATTATACACTAAAATGCCCAAGACGCTTAAACCCTACTTCAATCAAGAGTTAGAAGCGTATAAAGCACACTTGGAAGCAGGAAACCTTCAGGCTGCATGGAGTCATTTAGAACGGGCGCATATTATTGGCCAAGCATATCCTTATCACCATAGCTACGTACATTGGAAAATGTTGCTTTTCGGCATCCGCATCAAGGATACCAAAGAAGTAATAGGCCAAATCCCAAGGCTCTTGGCCGGTGGAGTTAAATCATTTGTAGGTAAGATACCCGTAGGCAATACAGGTGGAGCAAATGTCCCACCATTGAAGCCCCTACCCATTTCAGAAGAACTATTATCAATATTTAAAAAAGCAGGATTCGACCATTATGGGACATCATCATGATCACTCGCATCATCATGCAGAAGGCAATGTAAAAGTCGCTTTTTTTCTCAATCTTAGTTTTACTATCATTGAGATTATTGGTGGGCTTTATACCAACAGTTTAGCCATACTTTCAGACGCATTGCATGATCTTGGTGATAGCTTGAGCTTAGGTCTTTCTTGGTATTTTCAAAGGCTATCTAAGAAAGGTCGAACCAAAAGGTATTCCTACGGCTACAAACGCTTCTCATTGCTTGGTGCGATTATTAATTCCATCGTGCTCGTAATTGGTTCAATCTTTATTTTGACGAAAGCGATACCTGAGCTATTCGATCCTGAAGAAACCAATGTAGAAGGAATGTTTTACCTCGCTATATTGGGTATTGTGGTAAATGGAGCAGCCGTTTTAAAACTTAGAAAAGGCAAATCACTTAATGAAAAGGTAGTTTCACTTCATTTGCTAGAAGATGTTTTAGGATGGGTAGCAGTGCTTATTGGTAGCATCATCATGATGCTCATTGATGCTCCTTTTATTGACCCATTACTCTCGGTACTCATATCAATTTTTGTTCTATTCAACGTTTATAAAAGTTTAAAACAGAGCCTTCAAGTAGTACTACAGGGAATACCAAGTGATGTCTCAATTGATACAATACGTGAAAAGCTCAAAAGCATAACTCAAATAACCAATCTACACGATTGCCATGCATGGTCTATGGACGGTCAATACAATGTGCTGACCATGCATCTGCAATTGGATAAAGATTACAAACTTTCGGAATAAGCCAAGCTCAAAAAAACAGCGCGTTCGATACTTAAAAATGAATCAATCGATCACGTTACGATAGAGTTTGAAGGTAAAGATGAAAATTGTGTATTTTATCTTTGCTAGCAAAACATGGGGCTCTTACACATAAAAAACATGGTTTGTCCACTCTGTATTATGATAGAGAAGGACCTACTCAATAGACTTGAGATTCTATACCAAGACATTCAACTGGGGTGGGCATTTCAATCACTGAATGAATATTTGTGATTTCTAGACGCTTGACAAAAAAGAAAGACCGAGATTTATTGAAAATCGATTGAGAAGCTCGAACCGTTTTTCTTAATACTTGATGAAAACAATACTTTAGAAACGATATGAAAAGCGAAAACAAATTAATGGGTGCAGGTTTTATAACTGCCATTGCAGCTTCACTATGCTGTATTACACCAGTTTTGGCGCTTATTGCAGGAACAAGTGGACTCGCTTCCACTTTTTCTTGGCTTGAGCCAGCGAGACCGTATTTTATTGGACTAACAATTGTGGTACTCGGTTTTACTTGGTATCAGAAACTTAAACCAAAAAAGGAAATTGACTGCGATTGTGAAACGGATGAAAAACCAAAATTCATACAAAGCAGAAAGTTTTTAGGCGTAATAACCGCTTTTACCGTTCTGATGCTAGCCTTCCCTTACTATGCATATATTTTTTACCCGAAGACAGAAAAACATGTACGGGTGGTTGACAAATCCAATATTCAGACGGTTGAGTTTCAAATCAACGGCATGACCTGCGCAGGTTGCGAAGAACATGTAAACTATGAAGTGAACCAACTTGATGGAATAGTAAAATCAACTGCCTCATACCAGAATGGAAACGCAATCATTGAATTTAACCAAACCAAAACCAACGAAACGGAAATCGAGCAAGCAATTAACTCCACAGGTTATAAAGTAACCAACACAAAAGACAAATAATGGAAATTCAAATAAATTCAGAAATTACTTGTCCAAGATGTGGACATAAAAGAGTAGAAGAAATGCCAACAAACGCTTGTCAATTTTTTTACGAATGTGAGAATTGTAAAACGGTTTTAAAACCAAAAGAAGGCGATTGCTGTGTTTATTGCAGTTATGGAAGTGAAAAATGTCCACCAATTCAACAAGAAAAGAAGTGTTGTTAAAAAATCGAATTTGCTGGAAGATGCTTAATTCCATTACTAAGTGATTCAAAAACGTCTGCTTATGATATTCTAATTATTACACCAAATAAAAAACAGATATGTTGACATTGAGAGTGAAGTCTAATTTAATTTTCTTATCGCTAAATGAAGAATAGAATACTACACATCAAAAACATGGTTTGTCCACGCTGTATTATGGCAGTGAAGGACTTACTCAACAAACTTGAAATACAATACCAAGATGTGCAGCTTGGACAGGTTGCATTAGCAGAGCCCATAAAGGATGGAAAGCTCACATTACTTGGCGGAGAATTAGATTCGCTAGGATTTGAATTGCTTGAACCAGGTAAATCAACGCTCATTTCACAAATCAAAACGGTGATCATTAACCAAATTCATCACGCGCAAGAACCGCTTACCATCAATTTTTCTTCGTTGATAGCTGACAAACTGCATCACGAATACGCCCATTTAAGCAGGCTGTTTTCTTCTGTTGAAGGAATCACCATTGAGAAATTCATTGTGCTACAGAAAATTGAAAAAGTAAAGGAGTATTTGATTTACGACCAAATGACCTTATCAGAGATTGCCAATGAAATGGACTACAGCAGTGTGTCGCATCTTTCATCACAGTTTAAAAAAGAAACAGGCATGACCCCCACTCAATTCAAAGGGCAGGCTAGCCATCAACGAAACCCTTTAGATAAGCTCTAAGCATAATTTCATAAACCAAAGTCAATATTGTGTAACGAGCTTTGGTGCCTTCCTTGTGATTTTTGTAGTATCAAAACAAAGGAAGCGTATGCAAGAGTCTGAAGTAGTAGAAAAGAACGGTAAGACCAAAGTTGACAAATCTGTCAACAATAGTTTTCCTGTAACAGGAATGACCTGTGCGGCCTGTGCATCTAGCGTAGAGTCTATCTTAGCTCACACAGATGGAGTAAAAACTGCCAATGTCAATTTTGCCTCATCATCAGTTTTAATAGAGTATGATGCCGTCATTGTCCCTGCCGATTTACAAAATGCGCTTCGTTCAGTAGGTTATGATCTAATAGTCGATGCTGAAGACCCAGCAGAAGTTCAGGAAAACCTCCAAAAACAATATTATCAAAATGTTAAACAGCGCACTGTCTGGTCAGCTATTTTAACATTGCCCGTATTCATCATCGGCATGTTTTACATGGATTGGATTGCTGGCAGGTGGATTTCAATGCTATTGAGCATTCCTATCCTGTTTTGGTTCGGTCGAAGTTTCTATATCAATGCCTGGAAGCAGGCCAAACACGGCAAGGCCAATATGGATACTTTGGTAGCCTTGAGTACAGGAATTGCTTTTGTATTCAGTGTATTCAATACCTTTTTTCCTGATTTCTGGCATACTCGGGGTATTCATCCGCATGTCTATTACGAAGCAGCAACCGTAATCATCACCTTTATTTCTTTGGGGAAATTATTGGAAGAGCGCGCCAAGTCCAATACCTCATCAGCTATTAAAAAATTAATGGGTTTACAACCAAAAACCTTGAAAGTCATTCAAAATGACGAAGAGATAGAGATGCCCATTTCTGCCGTGCAAAAAGGATACACCATAGTAGTAAGGCCAGGGGAGAAAATTCCTGTGGATGGAGAAGTATCTAATGGGAATTCTTTTGTTGATGAGAGTATGATCACAGGCGAGCCAGTGCCTGTGGAAAAGACGAAAGGTGAAAAAGTATTTGCTGGAACGGTAAACCAAAAGGGCAGTTTTCATTTTATCGCTAAAAAGGTAGGTGGGGAAACCATGCTTTCGCAAATCATCAAAATGGTGCAACAAGCACAAGGAAGCAAAGCTCCTGTGCAGAAGTTGGTAGATCAGATTGCAGGTGTGTTCGTGCCCATTGTTATCAGCATTGCAATCATAACCTTCATTACATGGATAGGTGTTGGTGGCGATGATGCGCTCACACATGCACTGCTTACCTTTGTCGCAGTGTTAGTAATTGCCTGCCCTTGTGCTTTAGGCTTAGCAACACCTACTGCCATTATGGTAGGTATTGGTAAGGGAGCCGAAAACAACATTTTGATTAAAGATGCAGAGAGCTTGGAGTTGGGTCATCAAACGAATGCCATCGTATTGGACAAGACAGGCACGATAACAAAAGGTAAACCAACAGTTACTGATCAGCATTGGGAAAAAACCGATACGTACTATCAACAAGTGCTTTTAGCAATCGAATCTCAATCAGAACATCCTCTGGCAGATGCGGTAGTCGCACGACTAAAAAATGATGGGTTGAAACCTGAAAGCATCCAAGACTTTCAGAGCATCACAGGCATGGGTGCAGAAGCTCGTTCAATAGATGGGGAAAGGTTCTACATCGGTAACCAACGTTTATTAGAAAGCAAAAACATTCTTCTTTCATCTTCACTCCAAAACCAATCGAGCAGGTGGAGCAACGAAGGTAAAACCGTCATCTTTTTTGCAAACCAGTCTTTCGTGCTGGCTATACTGGCCATTGCAGATGAAATCAAGGAAAGCTCCGCATCCGCTATCCGTACACTGCAAGAGCGGGGCATAGAAGTGTATATGCTCACGGGTGATAATGAGCAAACTGCAAGAGCTGTTGCTACACAAGTAGGAATAGATCATTTTAAAGCCGAAGTGATGCCATCCGATAAGGCTGATTTTGTAACAGAATTACAAGTCAAAGGCAAGGTAGTAGCTATGGTCGGTGATGGAATCAACGATTCTCAGGCACTTGCTCAGGCAGATGTGAGTATCGCTATGGGTAAAGGATCAGACATAGCTATGGATGTAGCAAAAATGACTCTTATTACCACTGATCTTCAAGCAATTCCCAAAGCCTTGAAACTTTCCAAACTCACGGTGTTGGGTATCAGGCAAAACTTGTTTTGGGCATTTATCTACAACATCATCGGTATCCCAATTGCCGCAGGAGTATTGTATGCCTACAATGGATTCTTACTTGACCCTATGATAGCAGGAGCGGCAATGGCCTTTAGCTCCGTATCTGTGGTAGCCAACAGTCTAAGACTAAAAGCAGCAAAACTTTAATTCAAAACTTCATAAAATGAAAACACTAAAATTCAAATCCAATATCAATTGCACAGGTTGTTTATCAAAAGTAACTCCTGTTTTAAACGAAGAGCAAAACATCGAGAAATGGGATGTTGACCTAAAACACGATGATCGTATTCTTACCGTTGAAACAGAAAATCTCAGTCCAGATGAAATCAAGCAAGCTGTAAAGAAAGTAGGCTTTACCTTGGATGAATTGAGTAATTAGGCACGATTTAAAAGATGCTAAGCCCCATATTACTAGTGATAGTAGTATGGGCTTTTTCTTGAATAGAACTTCTTGAACCGAATTGTATAAATCAAAGTCAAAATTCTGTAACACGACTCCTTTTTGAATTCTTACCTTTGTGCTTAGTGAAAAAAATAGTGTCCATATCGCTTGCTCTACTTTTGTTGGTCTCCAACATAGGGTTTGCTATGAACACGCACTTCTGCGGTGGAGAAGCGGTAAAGACTACCTTTTCATTAGGCCTGGGAAATCCTGATTGCGGCATGGAAGGCATGAGCAAGGATTGTGAGAATCTACCTTCAGAGCAAAAACAGATCAAGCCAAAGCCATGCTGCGAGAACCAGCATCAGGTATTACAAACAGATGATACCGCTAAAACTCAGCAAGCATCGCATGAAGTTAATCCTGTGTTCTTCGCTGCACTAGTTCGTACTTTTATCCTTCCTTTACTCTTCACTGACAAAGGGCAAAAAGAGTACGCTGATTACTCCCCTCCACTCCCTGAAAAAGACATCCATGTTCTTTTTCAGACTTTCTTAATTTAGACCGCATAGTACTATTTGAAGTTCCCTAACAAAGGTTTAGGGGACTAATTGGCAATTCCTGCCAATGAACAAATTCTTTCTGTTCACTCAATTTCAAATGTATTATGCTCAATAGAATTATCAAATACTTCTTGGAGAACAAGTTGGTAACTGTTCTCATACTCTTGGCTTTTGTCGCCTGGGGTATCATCACCGCCCCTTTTGGGTGGCAGGTAGGCGCATTGCCTTCCGATCCCGTACCTGTTGATGCCATTCCCGATATTGGCGAAAACCAACAGATCGTTTTCACTCAATGGCAAGGTCGATCTCCACAAGACATAGAAGATCAAATCTCCTATCCTTTAACCACCTACTTACTTGGCATACCTGGAGTAAAATCCATTCGAAGTTCATCCATATTCGGTTTTTCGAGCATTTACATCATTTTCTCTGAAGATGTCGAATTCTATTGGTCCCGCTCCCGAATACTTGAAAAACTCAATTCCCTGCCGTCAGGATTATTACCTGATGCAGTGCAGCCAGCCTTAGGCCCTGATGCTACCGCCTTAGGTCAAGTCTATTGGTACACCATAGAAGGTAGAGATCAGAAAGGAAATCCCACAGGCGGTTGGGATTTACATGAAATTAGAACTGTACAGGATTTCTATGTGAAATATGGTTTAAACGCAACAGAAGGAGTTTCAGAAGTGGCTTCTATTGGTGGTTTTGTGCAGGAGTACCAAATTGATGTGAATCCTGATGCACTTAAAGCCTATGATATTCCTTTGCATAAAGTCATGCAGGCCGTTCAAAAATCCAACAAAGATGTTGGTGCGAAAACCATCGAGATCAATCAGGCAGAGTATTTAGTTAGGGGACTCGGCTATGTGAAGAAAGTTGAAGACATAGAGAAAGCAGTGGTTTCCGTTCAGGACAATGTCCCCATCCGAATTAAGGATATAGGAGTAGTTTCACTCGGCCCTGCTACTAGAAGGGGGTTACTAGACAAAGATGGTGCAGAAGTAGTAGGTGGAGTTGTAGTTGCCCGCTATGGGGCGAATCCTTTGCAAGTCATCAACAATGTCAAAGGAAAAATCAAAGAAATAGCCCCAGGACTACCAAAGAAAACCCTTGCCGATGGCCGAGTATCTCAATTGACCATTGTGCCCTTTTATGACCGTTCGGAATTAATTTACGAAACCTTGGGTACGTTGGAAGAAGCCATTTCACTGCAAGTACTCATTACCATTTTGGTGGTTATTGTGATGGTGTACAACCTCAGAGCCTCATTTCTTATTTCTAGTATATTGCCCATTGCAGTTTTAATGGTGTTCATCGCCATGCGGTACTTTGGCGTGGATGCCAACATCGTTGCGCTATCAGGTATTGCCATTGCCATTGGCACCATGGTGGATCTTGGCGTAATCCTTTCGGAAAACATCATTAAACACATCGATGAAGCCCCAACTGAGCAGAAACTGATCACTACTGTTTACAACGGTGCATCGGAAGTCTCATCAGCAATATTGACCGCTGTTTCCACCACCATTGTCAGCTTTATTCCAGTATTCACTATGCAAGCGGCAGAAGGCAAGCTATTCGGGCCTTTGGCATTTACCAAAACCTTTGCACTTATTGCTGCTCTCCTCGTGAGCTTGTTGATTATGCCTACCCTGGCACATTGGTTTTTTGGATTCAAAATCAAGAACAACATCCTCAAAACCTATGGCAGCTATGCGCTTGTTGCGATTGGTGTTGTTGCCCTGGTATTTGGGCAAGTTTGGGGTGGAATAATACTCGTTCTCTTCGGAACAATAGGAATACTCAAAAAGCTTCTTCATGGTAAAAGCGAGAACTTTCCCAAACCCATCCGCATTATCTACAACTATGCAGAGCTAATCGTTGTATTGATTGGCGTTACATGGTTATTAGCCAAATACTGGTTGCCACTTGGGGCATCACAGTCGCTCTTACTCAACTTCGTATTTGTAGCCTTGTTAGTCGCTTTGATTCTAGGCAGTTTCACCTTGTTGGAATATCAATACAAAAGAATCTTACAATGGTGCCTCAACCATAAAGTCAAGTTTCTCCTCATACCCGCCTTACTCATTTTACTGGCAGCCAACATCTGGTTAGGCTTTAATACGGTTTTTGGTTTTGCGTCTAAGGGTTTTGAAGCAGTAGGATGGAATGTGGACAAGACTAAAGTGTGGTCTGAATTGGCACACACGTTTCCAGGTATTGGTAAGGAGTTTATGCCGTCATTGGGTGAAGGTAGTTTTCTGCTCATGCCTACCTCCATGCCGCACTCCGGCTTAGAATACAACCGCAGAGTAGTCGGTCAATTAGATATGCTGTTGACCAACATTCCCGAAGTGGAATTAACCGTAGGTAAACTTGGTCGAGTAGAATCCGCTTTAGATCCCGCTCCTATTTCGATGTATGAAAACATCATCAACTATAAACCAGAATACATTCTCAACAAAAAAGGACACCGCCAGCGATTCAAAGTCACCAAAAACAATCGCTTTATAACCGTTTCAGGAGACACCCTGAGCAATCAGGAAGGCTTGGAAATATCAATTGGCAAAAGGGATTTAATTCCTGACAATAATGGCGAATACTACCGCAATTGGCGGGAAGAGATCAAATCGCCAGACGACATTTGGAATGAAATAGTCAAAGTAACCAAGATACCAGGCGTAACATCCGCTCCTAAACTTCAACCGATAGAAACAAGGCTGATTATGCTACAAACGGGCATGCGCGCACCAATGGGTATCAAAGTATATGGTCCCGACCTTAAAACGATAGAGAATTTTGGTCTTCGACTTGAAAACATTCTGAAAGAAGTTCCATCCGTAAAGGAAGAAGCTGTTTTTGCCGATCGGATTGTCGGTAAACCTTACCTACACCTGAACATCAACCGAGATGAAATTTCTCGATACGGTTTGAATATTGAAGATGTTCAGCAAACCATAGAAACCGCCATTGGGGGCATGAAGATCACCTCCACAGTTGAAGGTAGAGAACGTTTTCCTGTTAGGGTAAGATACCCAAGAGAGCTAAGAGACGATCCTGAAACCCTTGGTAAAATTCTAATGGCTACGCCTACTGGTGCTCAAATTCCCCTATCTCAAATCATAGATTTTGAATATGTACGCGGGCCGCAGGCCATTAAAAGCGAAGAGACTTTTCTGGTTGGCTATGTACTGTTTGATAAGCGAGATGGTTTTTCAGAAGTCACCGTAGTGAATGATGCACAGCAAGCCATCCAAGCAAAAATAGATTCAGGTGAGTTGACTGTTCCTTCGGGTGTGAGTTATAAGTTTTCTGGAAGCTATGAAAATCAAGTACGTGCTGAAAAACGCCTTTCCATCATCGTACCACTGGTGTTGGGTATTGTCTTTTTGATCCTGTATTTCCAATTCAAATCAGTCTCCACCTCTTTAATGGTGTTTACGGGTATTGCCATGGCCTTTAGTGGTGGTTTTATTATCCTTTGGTTATATGGTCAAACTTGGTTCGCCGACTTCTCACTCTTCAACACCAATTTTAGAGACTTATTCCAAATACAAACCATCAATCTCAGTGTAGCGGTTTGGGTAGGCTTTATTGCGCTCTTTGGTATTGCTACGGATGATGGTGTTTTAATGGCAACCTACTTAGACCAAAGTTTTAAGCGAAACAAAACAGAAGATCTAAAAGGAATTAGAGCAGCCACGGTTGAAGCCGGACATCGCAGAATTAAACCAGCGGTGATGACTTCCGCCACCACCATTATTGCCTTGCTGCCTATCCTCACCTCTACTGGTCGTGGTTCTGACATTATGATACCAATGGCCATTCCTGCCTTCGGCGGGATGTTGTTTGCAGCTATTACCTATTTCATTGTCCCCGTGATCTATTGTTGGAGAGAAGAACGTAAAATTCAAAAAGCTCAATCATGAAGAAATTAATTCTAATCATACTTATAGCATTGGGCTTTTCCGTAATGGCAAATGCCCAATCCTTGGAAGAGTATTTCGAAATAGCCGCTGAAAACAATCCTGGCTTACAAGCCAAATACAAATCATTCGAAGCAGCTATGCAACGGGTAGCACAGGTCAGCAGCATTCCTGACCCTAATTTGTCTTTTGGCTACTTTATTTCTCCCGTTGAAACAAGAGTAGGACCTCAACGAGCCAGGTTCTCCTTGACCCAAATGTTTCCTTGGTTTGGGACACTACAAGCACAGGAAGATGCGGCAACATTCATGGCAGAAGCCAAGTATCAAGTGTTTTTGGATGAGCGAAACAAGCTCTACTATCAGGTATCTGCTGCATATTATCCTCTTTATGAATTACAAAAACTCATAGAAATCGAGCAAGAAAACCAACGGATTTTATCCTCTTATAAAGAGATGGCAACCGTTCAGTTTCAAAATGACAAGGGCTCAATGGTAGATGTATTGCGGGTAGATATCATGCTCAAAGACGCGACAAGCGAAATTGCTATCCTCAATCAAAAGAAGAAGCCTTTAGAAACACGCTTTAACAAGCTTTTGAATAGAGATGAAGACGAGTTTATTCAAGTCACAGATACTTTGGGTACTTCAGAATTCACATATCGTTTCAGTAAAGATTCACTGCTTGTTTCAAATCCCTTACTGGAAGAACTAGACCTGAAGATTCAGGCAAGCCAGGCACAAGAGCGGGCGGCCATTAAACAAGGGCTACCAAAGTTTGGGGTCGGGTTAGATTACGTCATTGTGGGTGAAAGAACAGACATGGCGGTAGATGACAACGGAAAAGATGTTTTTATGCCTATGGCAACTATTAGCCTTCCCATTTTCCGTGGCAAATACAAAGCCGCAAAAGAAGAAGCTATAAAAATGCAAGAATCTTACGCTTACCAAAAAGAAGAAGTCTCAAACAACCTGCTCACATCTTACGAAAAAACATTATTTGAAATTCAACAGCAACGTGAACTCATTCAACTATACGAAGAGCAAATAGCGGTATCAGAACAGTCCTTGAATTTGCTATTCTCAGCATACAGCAACTCAGGAAAAGAATTTGAAGAAGTATTGCGGATGCAGCAGCAAATTTTGAAGTATCAAAAGCTGAAAGTAACAGCCCTCAAGGATTACCACATTGCTCTGGCAGAGTTGGATTATATCATGGCAAAAACGAATTAGACATGGAACATAAACATCATAATCACAAACAAGAAGAGCATGAGCATGGCAAACACCACCATGACAATCACGATCAGCACTCAGGCGGTCATCATGACCATCACGCCCACATGATCGAAGATTTTAAGAAACGTTTCTACATCAATACAGCACTTTCCATCCCTGTACTGGCCTTTTCTGAAATGATCCAGGGTTTTCTGGGCATTTCATTCAGCTTTCCTGGGATGGGATACGTGGCTGCTGCCTTGGCTACTTTCATCTTTATCTACGGGGGTTGGCCTTTCCTGAAAGGATTAAAAGACGAGCTTTCCAAAGGTGGGCCAGGTATGATGACACTAATTGCCATTGCAATTACAGTAGCCTGGGCATACAGTACGGCAGTTGTGTTGGGGCTGGATGGAAAAGTGTTCTATTGGGAATTGGTCACGCTGATCGATATCATGCTTTTAGGCCATTGGTTAGAAATGCGCTCCATCATGGGTGCCTCAAAAGCCTTGGAAAAACTAGCCGAACTCATGCCTTCTGAAGCGCACAGAGTGGACGGAGACGATATTCATGACATCAAAATCAGTGAGCTTAAAAAAGGTGATATAATTCTAATCAAGCCTGGTGAGAAAGCTCCAGCCGATGGGAAAATAATAGAAGGCGAAAGCGACCTCAACGAAAGCGCCTTAACGGGCGAAAGCAAGCCAGTGCAAAAATCCAAAGGTGATGAAGTGATTGGTGGAGCGATAAACGGGGATGGCAGTCTCAAAGTAGAAGTAAAATCTTCAGGTGAAGACAGCTACCTCAACAAAGTGATTAAACTGGTAGAAGAAGCTCAGAAGACTAAATCAAAAACCCAGAACCTCGCGAACAAAGCTGCAGGATGGCTGGCATACCTAGCAATCGGAATTGGGGTAATCACCTTCATTGCTTGGGCATTCTTTAGTACACAGGGAATGGATTTTGCACTGGAACGTATGGTAACCGTGATGATTATCACTTGTCCCCATGCCTTAGGTTTAGCAGTACCTTTAGTTGTTGCCATATCGACCGCACTATCAGCCAAAAATGGTCTGCTTATCAGAAACCGCACAGCATTTGAAAACAGCAGAAAGATTTCCGCCATAGTTTTCGACAAAACAGGAACACTCACAGAAGGTAATTTTGGAGTGAACCGTATTCAGGTGCTTGATGACCGTTCGGAAGATGAGTTATTGGCTTTGGCAGGAGCTATCGAACAGAGTTCTGAACATCCAATAGCCAAGGGAATAGTACATGAAGCCAAATCCCGTGAACTCACACTTCCATCAACTTCAAATTTCAGCTCTACAAAGGGGAAAGGTGTATCTGCAAAAATACATGGCACAACCTATCAAATAGTAAGCCCAGGGTATCTGAAAGAAGAAGGGATAGACCTACCAAAAGAAGCCAATACCGACAAAGCGGAGACGGTTGTGTTCATTTTGGAATCAGGTCAATTAATAGGCTTTATTGCCTTGTCTGATCAAATCAGAAAAGAGAGTAAGGATGCCATAACCACTTTGAAGAAAAAAGGCATAAAAGTATTAATGGCTACAGGTGACAATGAACAAACCGCCAAGGCAGTGGCTGATGAGCTAGATCTGGATGGGTATTACAGTCAAGTATTGCCGCACGAAAAATCTGAACTAATTGAAAAATTGCAAAAAGAAGGTGAGTTCGTAGCTATGACAGGCGATGGAGTCAATGACGCTCCTGCGCTGGCCAAAGCCGATATTGGCATTGCAGTAGGATCAGGTACTGACGTAGCTGCCGAAACTGCGGATATTATTCTCACTGAAAGCAGCCCTTCAGATATTGCCAACCTGATTCTGTTTGGTAGAGCCACTTACAAAAAAATGGTTCAGAATCTAGTCTGGGCAACTGGGTATAATGTGGTGGCTATCCCACTTGCGGCAGGGGTTTTATTTTATCAAGGTATTATGATAAACCCAGCAGTGGGCGCAGCTCTAATGAGTTTAAGCACCATTATCTGTGCTGCGAACGCACAGCTATTGAGATTACAATTTAAAAAGGACATAAAATGAAAACTTTAAATAAAAACACAATCATCATTGCTGCTGGCACGCTTCTCCTTGGCTTGCTATTGGGTTGGCTAATCTTTGGAAGAACCAATGAATACCAAACGGATGAACACAACCATTCAGAATTGGCCGATTCCGAAACAACATGGACGTGTTCCATGCATCCGCAAATCAGGCAGAGCGAGCCTGGTGATTGCCCCATTTGTGGTATGGATTTGATTCCATTGGAAAGTGAAAGTGATGAAATTGATCCAATGGCAGTTAGTATGTCACCAACAGCCATGCAGTTGGCTCAAGTGCAGACGATGATAGTTGATAAAGGCAATGTCGAAAAATCAATACGACTCAATGGAAAAGTGCAGGCAGATGAACGTTTGCTATTTACCCAATCTTCTCACCTACCTGGAAGGGTTGAGAAGCTGACCGTAAACTTTGCAGGTGACTTCATAAAAGAAGGACAGGTGATCGCCTATATCTATTCTCCTGAATTGGTTACCGCACAAGAAGAATTGTTTGAAGCACGAAAAATTAAAGAAACGCAACCTGCACTATTTAATGCGGCTAAGGAAAAATTGAAGAACTGGAAGCTCACAAACGACCAGATAGACCACATATTGGCATCCAATAAAACAATTGAACAGTTTCCTGTTCTCGCGAATGTTTCAGGGTACGTAACCAAAAAAATGGTCAATCTCGGAGATTATATTAAACAAGGTGATGCCCTTTATGAAATTGCAGACCTTTCCAAAGTTTGGGTTCTTTTTGATGTGTATGAGTCAGATATGAGCTGGATAGAAAAGGGAGATCCTGTTTCATACACCATCCAATCCCTTCCAGGCAAAACGTTTAATGGCAGGATAAGCTATATAGACCCTGTAATTGACCCAAAAACAAGAGTGGCTAAAGCCAGAATCGAAACCCCAAACCTAGGTTTACTACTTAAGCCAGAGATGTTCGTCAGTGGCACAATTGAAACGAGCACCACTACGGACAATACATCGTTAACCGTTCCTAAAACTGCCGTTTTGTGGACGGGGAGACGCTCCGTAGTTTACGTAATGCATACATCTGCTCAAGGGGTTAGTTTCCTGATGCGCGAAGTGACATTGGGGCCAGAATTAGGAGAAAGCTATGTGATTGAAAAAGGCTTACAAGCAGGAGAAGAAATTGCCATAAATGGCACTTTCAGCATTGATGCCGCGGCTCAATTGGCAGGTAAGCCAAGCATGATGAACCCAGAAGGTGGAGTCGCAATGACGGGTCACAATCATGATGGTGATCAAACTACTCAAATGACAAGTGTTTCAGTTTCGTCAAATCAATTCGCCATTTCTAGTGAAGCTAAAGAAGCCTTAAAGCCTCTTTTTAGCAACTATTTTGAAATGAAAGACGCATTGGTCGATGACAACTTTGAAAAGGCCAAAGAAGCGGGCATGATGCTAAAAAGTACTTTAGAAAAAATCGATATGAGTCTTTTTGAAGATGATGCTCATTCAAGTTGGATGCAGCAGTCGAATACATTAGCGACAGCTCTTGAACATATCAATCATCTCAATGACATTAAAACCGTTCGGGATCAATTCAAGAATATTTCTTCTTCTATAGTGGCAATTGCTGAATCGTTTGATCCCGTTTCATACTCACTGTTTATCCAGCATTGCCCAATGGCAGATTCTAACAAAGGAGCTGATTGGCTTAGTCAAGAAAAAGAAATTCAAAACCCATACTTCGGAGAGTCTATGTTGACTTGCGGAGAAGTAACGAAAACAATCAATTAATTATTCATCTTTAAATTCAATCATAATGCAAAACAACAACGGAAATTACCTGAAATTTTTCGCCATGATCGCCACATCAATGGTGGCGATGTTTCTCTTAATGTACACCCATTCTTATCAGATTATCGATCATTTCTGGTTTAGTGAAACCCGCTTTTTTATGACCCTAATCATGGGTGGCTCTATGATTATTATCATGCTTCTGTTTATGCTAAACATGTATAAAAAGCTAAGTACAAATATCGCCATCATTATTTTGGGTATCGCTTTTATTGCTGGTGGCATTGGACTAGTCAGAAGTCAGGTTACGGTTAGTGGAGTAGATTACATGGAAGGAATGATACCTCATCACTCTATCGCCATTCTTACAAGTGAAAGGGCTCAGATAGAAGATATAAGAGTCAGAAAACTAGCTGATGAAATCATTAAAGCCCAACGCAGGGAAATCACGGAAATGGAGTGGCTGATTAATGACATCAAAGAAAATGGGGCTGTTACCACGGAAGACGAAAAAGAGCAAAGACCAGTTCCGAAGTTTCAAGGCTCCCTAGAAAAAGAAACACGCAACATCGAAAATTAAATCAACCTGCCGCTATGGACTCAAAGCCCATGCGACCAGGCTTTCAATAATTTAAACTCTAAAATTCATAAAATGAAAACAATGAAGTCAACACTAATTATCGCATCAGCAATAGTTTTGTCAATATCTTTTACTTCCTGTGGAAATTCGCAAAACAATTCAAATTCAGAAACCACTGTACAAAACTCCACTGACAAAAAAAGTGAAAACCTGTTGCTTGAGTATTATCTGGAAATAAAAAATGCCTTAGTACAAACAGATGGTGAATCAGCGAGCAAAGCAGCCTCAGAACTGGTAGAATCAATTGGAGATAATCCAGATGAACTGATACAAAAAATTCGCTTCGATGCCCAGCAAATAGCTGATACTGAAAATACGGATCACCAAAGAGACCACTTCAATACTCTTTCAGACAATATCTACCAATGGGTAAAAGCTACAGAAAGCAATGAACAAAAACTTTACAGACAGTATTGCCCGATGGCATTCGACAACCAAGGAGCCTATTGGCTAAGTGCTGAAAAGGGAATAAACAATCCGTATTTCGGAGATAAGATGCTTCATTGTGGTAGCGTGAAAGAAGAGTTGTAATTGGGGTTAATTAATACCTCAAGTTTGATGCTTGGGGTATTAAACCCTCCCCACACCCATGTGCTTTCAGTCGGTGCATTTCATTCGTTCCTCATTCCATTTACCCACTTTCAGCACCGCACAGCAAGAGAAGCCCGTTATTCCATTCCGCTGAGCTGCATTCCATACCGCGCCACACTTGCTTTTTGCCAACGCACAACCCCAACGCAGGAAAAGCGGTGTTCCTTCTTCGGTCGTCAGCAAAGCAAGTCGCCAAGCTTTTTCAGCCCATTTTTTATGCGTGTTTATATTTCCAATGGTAAAAAAAAAGAGCTTCAAAACCCTGCGGGTGCTTCGCTAAAGCTACGCAGCTTGTCACCTTCCTTGCGTTCCTCGGTCAGTCGTCACGTCAGCCTATTCTGTCTTTTTTGCCACCTGCTACTCTACGCTAGAGCTTCGTTCCGCCAGGCCGCAAAAAATCCATCGGCTGCCCATAATTTTGCTCGCCTGCGGGTCGCTGCGGGCTGCGGGGACTTTGTTTATTTGCCTCCGCTTCGCTCTGGCTATTAAGTCGGTTCCCTTGCTTTTGTTCCGCTTCACTTCGGGTTTTTGTATTCTGAATAATTTACAAAAACCACTTCGTTCAGCTCCACACGTATGTCGTGCAGCGCAGCTTGTTCCTCACTGCTTCTCTGCTCTCCACCCTTGCTCCACTCGCAGGCGGCTCGCAACCTACGTTCGTACCTCTCTTCGGTGGCTTGGCCAATCGGACTGCAATCCGTTCCGCAAACGCTTCACTCATTGCAGCCTCTGCCCAGCCGTTTAGCTCAAGGCTGTTTTCCCTGCGTTTCTGCACGTATTCACTTCAAGATTTTTTACTTAGTTTTCAACTTTCTGTCAGCCATGTATTTTTCTGTCCATCTACTGAATCGTCCTGACTTATCCTCTGCAGTACAATAACCATATCCAGGCACGAATGCTGTTCGACATTGATCAGTTAGCAGTATTAGATTGCCTTTTTCTTCATAGAGCAAATCACTTTCCAATAACCTATCGATCAGGTGTCTCATATCGACACCTTCAGCAAATAAATTCAGATGCTTCCGAAGCTCAACTATCTTCACTCTTACATTATGGCAGATATAAGCCATTGCATGATGTTCTATTTCATTTAGCTTAAAAGGTTGCCAATCCCCATTACCACTATTTTCCTCTAGTGTCTTTTTTTTGAGAGTAACATATTCATAATTCCATGCTCGTACTCCATTCACGTTGACCATGTTTGCCTTTAGGTAGGCGTTGACACCCTCCTTTGAAATATCCTCCCCAAAGATTACGTCAGGTAGATCATATCTGTATGACAACTGAGTCCAAATCACTTCTAAGAACTTGAGCATTGGTTTGTCGCTACTAGTTACGCAAAGCATCCATTGCCCATCGACAAGTTTATATCCATATGGAGCTCCATTCCCTTTAATTATAGTGAACTCCCCGTTAAGAATTAGACTTGGGAAATTCAACGGTCCATACCCGTATTTCATTTCCTGCTCACTAGACTTGTTATCCATCAAAAACTTGAAAAAGCCTTCTCTGAGTCCATATTCTGAAGAATAACCCTCATATCCAAAAACTATTCTTGCAGGCATAGCAGCCTCCACATTTAAAACATGATATATGTTTTCAGTTGTAGTACTTTGGAAGGTTTTTCGATACCTGCCGTCCTCAATAATATCTTCTTGAGCTATACCGCGATAAGCATCCCTGAATATTCTCCTAGAAAAACTGGGAACATTGTGCTCATCAAAAAAATCATTCACTCCCTTTAAGTTTTCGAATGCTTCACCAAGTTGTGCCTTATTAAGCCGTTTCTTTACTTGAATAACCGCTATTACTTGTTCGAATTTTACATCGTACTGATGTTCGGTGTATGGAATGACAACACCTTCTCCTTCTATAAGTAGAATATCCATTTCATCGCTCCGATTTCCATTATCATCAATGATGAATGAGTTTTTGACTACGTTCAAATTAAGTCCAGTAAATAGAGCTTTTTGAAGGAGTTCATCAGTGAGCCCTTCATAGGTGTTTCCAATTGTAGGTCTATGTCTCAGACCTAGAGCATCAATTATTTCCTTTTCCTTCCTTCTTGTGGACTCTAATAAATCAGCAAATGTTTCAATCATAGATCTAAAGTAACATTCAGTCAATAAAAAAAAGAGTACAGCAAATCTAGGCGGGCTCACACAAGCCTCCACACAATGGGATTGTAAAGGTCAAGCCCTACTGGTTTTGAAAAAAATCTCCACCCTACGGGTAGTATTTTTCTCAAAAACCTTGACAAACCCTCACCGCCCGCCTGAAAAAGAGCTTTCTCTTTTCTTTTTTTTCCTTTTTTCTTTTCTCTTTTAAAAATGTCTGTGCGAAGCGCAGCGAGCATAATTCTAATGGCTTGCTCTATGAAAACGCTTCTGATAAAGACTCACAGACCGACAACCACCTACACAAAGCCTCATTTCTTCATTCTGAATAAGGGAATGAACAGCGGTAAACCATTAAAAGCATCGTGCCCGAATTGCTTTGTTTGCCTACTCGAAAATCCTGATAAGGTCGATCAGGTGTACTGGATAGCTTACGCACTTTGGAAATCAAGACAGCTTGAAATGTTTCTTCGTGGTTCGGTAATTCCATTCATAACAATTGGAGAATATAGAAAACACTTTTTAAGGGCTATTAGAACCGCAGAAAAGAAAGAAAGCCAACTTGAAAAGCTTATTCAGACCTTAAAGCTCTTAGAGATTCAAGAGCAAAAAATCCATGTTTCCCTTAGAATGATTGAAACCACAAGAATGGCATTTTTTAGGGAGTTTCTTTAATCTGCACTCCCTTCTGTCATAAGTAGAGAAGCAAAGCGAAGCAAGAAAAAGCTAAGAAACCGAAAGAAACCGCTTTGCCCAATTCTTGACGTAATCTTGATGGAATGAGACAAGGCCGTACCAAGTCCGAGTCAAGTCCAAGTAAATGTTGAACCCCTAAAAATCGTAAAAAGATGGGAAAAATTAATCAAGGTATTCTCGGTGGCGTATCAGGCCAAGTAGGGAATGTAATCGGTGGAACTTGGAAGGGCATCGATTACCTGCGCATCAAACCTTCCAGTGTAGCGAACCCAAGGACTGAAGGTCAGGTTGACCAACGTTCAAAGTTCTCAACTGTCTTGCGGTTCTTGCAGCCAATGACAGACTTCCTGAGAGTTGGATTTAAGTTGTATGCAAACAGAATGACCCAGTTCAATGCGGCCATGTCATACAACCTGAACAATGCCATTACTGGAGCTTATCCAAATTTCATGATTGACTATGCTAATGCATTGGTTACTCGTGGTAATCTCACAGGAGCCAGCAATGGTGCAGCCAGTTCTCCAAGTGCTGGATCTGTAGAAGTAACCTGGACAGACAACTCGGGTAGTGGAAGCGCCCAAGCAACAGACAAAGCGCTCATTGCTCTTTTGAACACTACCCGTAGTGAAGCAGTTTTTACCACTGCTGGTCCTGTACGACCTGACGGAACAGCGACCATTCCAGTTCCTTCTGAGTACTCAGGAGAAGACGTTGAAGTCTTCTTAGGGTTTGTATCAGAAGACGGAACTAAAGTCGCTAACAGCGTTTATTTAGGCTCTGTAACAGTTGCTTAACAGCAATTGGTTTTCTCTCGAAACCGCCTCAGAAATGGGGCGGTTTTTTTGTACCTTTATTTTCAAAGAGAAAAAGTTCTTTAAAATATTTCGTACCGTGTTGTCTTATGTGGCAATTGGTGGATTCCCGATCACAGATTGGATAATCAAAATAAATCAATTGCTTATGGATACAACAGTTATTAATTGCATTCTATTGGCGGGACTCTTCGTGCGGAATCCTCTGAATGTTGCAGAAGCACACGGAAGAAATACGAATGAGTCGGGGGTTCAAATCCCCCGTTCCGCACCACTTCATTTGCTCTTGTTTATCCCTTATTTAGCTCTATTTCAGGACTTTTTGTTACTGATTTGCACCTATAAGCACGTAACTGGCTGATAATCAATAGTGCTTTAGATATTGTATTGGAAAGTAACTTAGCAACCAAGAAGACAATCCCAGGCTCATTTAGCGTCAAATCAGATATGATTAAAACAGCTCAAGAGCAAGCCAGCCTCGGAAGAATGAGCATTCATAAGTCACTTGAAGGTCCTCTGTCGGGAACGAGCAAGGGAGAAATGTTGACCGCCATGACTCAGGTAAAAAGCTCTGCCGGCCGCCATATTGCCGTCAAACGATGCGAAGGAGAACCAGAAGGGAAAAAAGGTTCTTTCATTCTTCAACATTTCGGCATCATGAGAGGAGGAAATGAAAGTCTGATTCTGGAAGTTGTACCTGATTAGAGGACGGGCCACTTGAAAGGACTTTCAGGAAAGACGAAAAAATCGAACGTGACGAAGGTCACCGTTACGTCTTCGATTACGAAATCATATGAAAGCACTTCTTAACTTGGTCGATAAAATCATTCTGACATGAAAATTATCGGTTTAATCGGCGGGACGTCTTACCACGCTACTTTGGAGTACTATCGACTGATCAATGAAAAATTTGCGCAAGCAAAAGGACCCTTGGAAAGTCCGAGATTGATTCTCTACAGCATCAATATAGCGGTAATGCGCACACAAGACCAAGATCTCATCACGGGTGTTTATCGCGATGTTTCAAGAAGACTGGAGCGAGCGGGTGCAGAAGGAATAGTGATATGTGCCAATACACCTCACATGGTATGCGATGAAGTGCAAAAAGAATTGAATATTCCTTTTCTCCATATCGCCGATGCTACGGGAGGAGAGGCCAAGCGCCTCGGATTGACAAAACTCGGTTTACTTGGTACCAAACCTACCATGGAAGGTAAATTCATCTCGGGAGTTTTAAAAAAGAAACACGGTATAGAGGTAATCATTCCGGAGGGAGAGCACTTTGTAGAGTCTCACGACTTCATCGCGGATGAGTTAACTCAAGGAATCTTTTCAAAAGAGGCAAAAACATTTTACCTCCAAGAGATTGAGCGCTTGAGAGGTAGAGGGGCTGATGGAATTATTTTGGGCTGCACGGAATTACCTATCCTACTTAAAGAAGTAGACACGGAATTACCACTATTGTCGACCACAGAACTTCATGCGCAAATGGCTGTAGATTTTATTCTCGACAAGGTTGAAGATTGACTATGAGATTTTAAGCCAAGTCAAACCTGAAGATTTTGTAATTTCCGCGCTGAACTTTTCGAATCAAGCATGTTCTTATGATAAAATTTGATCGACCATCAATCTTCACGGCGATGCTTACCGCAGGCATTTCACTTATCACCTCATCGAATTATGCTCAAACTTTTCAAGAAGGTTTGAACCAAATAAGAACGGAAAATAATTTAATCGGTCTGGCCGTAGGTGTTCGATGTGGAAGCACCCCGCTGGCATCTTATTATGCAGGCTCTGCCAATAATAATTCAGAGATATCGATTAACGAGAATACGATGTTTCGCGTGGCGTCCATTTCCAAAAGCTTTACGGCTGCAGGATTAATGCTATTATATGATCAAGGACTGTTTGAATTAGAAGATGATATATCCGAAGCATTGAATTATGTGGTGCGAAATCCTGATTTTCCGGATATTCCAATCACCTATAGAATGTTGTTGTCACATCAATCTTCTCTTCAAGATGGATCCGGATACAGCCCGTTTCTATCGGCCACTTATCAATCCGATCCGATACCCGATATGCAAGAAGTACTGCTCGAAGAGGGAGCATACTTTACCCCGAACATGTGGAGAACCGAAGAACCGGGAACCTATTTTGCTTATAGCAATATCAACTACGGCTTGATCGGTACACTCATCGAAGCTCTTAGCGGCCAGCGTTTTGATGAATTTATGAGAATTAACCTTTTGGAGCCATTAAATATTCAGGGGGGATACAATCCTTCTGCTCTTTCAGACATTGAAAACCTGGCCGTTTTGTACCGCGACAATATTCCGCAAGCAGACAATTTTAATGGTCAGAATCCCCAATCCAACGTCCCCGACGATTACGTTCCGGGAACAAATGGCTCCCTCTTCGCCCCTCAGGGCGGACTGCGCTGCACCTTGGAAGATTTACTTGATTTTGCCACTATGCTTTACAATCAAGGGAATTTTGAGGGAACTCAGATCTTAAGCTCCGAGACGGTAGAAGAGATGCTGAGTACCCATTGGAATTTTGACGGTAACAATGGTGATAATTATTTCGGACTATTTAACCGATGGGGTTTAGGATTTCATCACAGTGGTACTGAAGGCGTAAACGACAAAGTAGTTACAAACGAAATCTTATCGGGACATCCGGGTGAGGCATACGGCTTGATCAGTGATTTATATTTCGACCCTGAATCAGGCTATACCATTGCATTTCTTACCAATGGCTACAGTTCGGGCGGAGGCTATGCTTTCGGAGAAGAATCAATCTACTACCTGCCTGAGGAACAAACCTTCTCATTGGCTGAAAATCTCTTTTGGGAAGAATGTTCAGTCTTAAGCAGCAACACGCTTGATATTGAGAATGACTGTAGTGGTTTAAAACACGAGCCCGTTTCCAACACACTAATTATTCCCGAGCACCTTCATGGAAGCCACCTGCGAGTCTATGGTCTTGACGGAAAGCTTTTAGATAGCCGAATAATTCGCTCAAACACGGTCTTGTCTGGTGATGGCCATCAGTTCAAGGTAGTTCACTTAAACAATGATAAGCAGAACTGTATTTTGAAAACCATTACACCTTGAAGAGTTATTTTCTTTAGTAGCCTCAGAGTCCGTTTTACGCCACCTGCAAAAACTTCTTGAGGTTTACCAAACAGTTAAGCACATGAACAAATCTCACAAAAAAATATGGTCGATTTACGCACCTGCGGGTTTGATCTTAATCGGCGCAGGGCTTTCAATGGCTGTTGATGCGGGTCTCTATAGAATGAAGGGTGCTGATACAATTAATTGGGTTTTATACGGTACTTTGGCTTTGATTGCCTTCAATTCAGGCCTGTGTGTTTTCGGACAGGCCATAATAGAGAAAATTCGCGGTGAGCGATTGAACCAAAAGTAAAAGTACTTAATCATGAAAAGCCTATTGTTAAATACTTTAAGGGCTGTTTTCGTTTTCATCGCCGTAAACTCGTTTGCTCAGGAAAAAGAAGCTTAGATAGGCGTTCAGGTCAGCCCGAACTTAACCTATCGCGTTCTGTCTAATAATTCCGGGGAGCCGAATGTGAATAATGAGATTAGTTATTTAAATAATAACGAAAAAGCGGCATTCGGCTACAGATTTGCAGCCTTGGGAGGGAAAAGAATTTCAAATAATTGGACGCTCGAAGCGGGAGTCGCTTACATTGAAAATTGCACTGTTCTCAATTTAAATTTCAGCGATCGCTCTGACACGAGGAGAGGATTTGAAGACAACGAGAATTTGGATTCAGCAGAGTTAAAGAATTGCTTGTCTGATACGGGGATTCCCATAAGGATTATATGGAGGTTTGGCGCGGAGAATCTCAAGGTGCCGGCTTCTTTAGGAATCTCACCACAAATTCTCCTCGACCAAAGAACCGATATACTCATAAAATACCTGGATGGGGATACGGAGAAGAGTGACTACATGAATGCAGATGAAGCGGCAGGTTTTAACCTTAGCCCTTCACTTGGATTGGGAGCTGAGTTCAAATTGAATGATCGTTTCTTTTTACGCGCTGAAGGAGTAGCACGATCCGGTGCCGTAAACAGCAACAAAGGATCAGCCATTAATTCTTATCTGTACGGCTCAGAACTCAACGTGGGAATCTACTATGTTATAATTTGATTAACCTTTATGCATTCGATTTTCGAAATAGCATAATAGTCCCGCTTACATTTTTATGAATTGAAAATACACTGAGCCCTTCATTAAACGGGACGGCAACCCTGAAAACCTCAAGCTTCCAATATCTCTTATCTTTGAGATTTTAGAAGTAGCACGTAGACATTAATTCTCGATGAAATGATCGTGCTCACCGACCACATAAATTTTAATCCCCCCGACAAAAATGAATGCAAAAGAAGCTTTACACACATTAAAAGAAGGAAACGAGCGATTCGTGAAAGGAACTCTCAAACATCCCCATACCGACAACTCCAGGAGATTGGAAACAAGCAAATCACAACATCCTTTCGCCGTAGTTTTGAGCTGCGCCGACTCGCGCGTTGTACCTGAGTTGGCTTTTGATCAAGGTTTGGGAGACCTGTTTGTCATTCGCGTGGCGGGAAATATCGCGAAGGATAAAGTAATCGGAAGTATTGAATACGCGGTCAAGTTTTTGGGTTCAAAACTCGTAGTCGTTATGGGTCACGAAAGTTGTGGCGCAGTTACCGCAGCAATGAGTGATGAGGAACCGGGGGGCCATATCGGAGCCATTATTGAAAAGATCAAACCTGCCGTATATATGGCGAGAAGAATGGAGGGTAATCCACTCGAAAATGCCATTAAAATGAATGCAAATATCGTGGCGGAAGAACTAAAAGAGACGAAACCATATATCAGCACTGCCGTAAAAGAGTCCGAAGTTTTAGTGGTTTCTGCCTATTACGAATTAAGCAGCGGAAAGGTCGAATTCCTTTAATTTGAGCGAGATAGCCTTATAGAATTTTTTCCTTTATTACGCCTATCTTGTCATAAATTAATATTCGTTAAACTTACGAAAAGCATCGACCTGAACCGGTTTTGATTCGACAAAAAAAAGGTATACTTTTGACCGTAAGGTAAAGCTGACTTGAACTTCAACCACTCAAATTGGCTTGAGTTGGATTAACTAATAAAACTCACAAACAACCGAACTCGTGAATACAGTATTCAGCATCGACGTAGAAGAATGGTTTCATATTTTAGAGACTGACTCCGTGTCTAAAACCATCACTGATTGGGATCAATATCCCAGCAGAATCAATGAGTCTATGGACAAATTGTTCGATGTTTTGGACAAACACGACGTTAAAGCCACCTTATTTTTCTTAGGATGGGTCGGCGAAAAGTATCCGCATATTGTAAAGGAAGCTTGTAAGCGTGGCCACGAAATCGCTTCTCACGGATATTATCATGACTTGGTTTATGAGCTCGGATATAAAAGGTTTAAAGAAGACATCCGTAGCTCCAAATCACTTTTGGAAGATATTTCAGGTCAGGAAGTTCGAGGGTACAGAGCGCCGGGCTTCTCTCTAACGCCGGAAGCCTCTTGGGCTTATCCGGCATTGATTGAAGAAGGTTATTCATACAGTTCATCCATTTATCCTGCTAAAAGAGCTCATGGTTTTTTCACTGAATTTGGCGATGAACCGCGAGAAATTATTTACGGCAATAAGTCTATTTTAGAATTTCCGATGACTGTACTTGAGGCGCCTTTTACGTCGCTTTCATGCTTTGGAGGAGGTTATTTCAGACTATTTCCGGTAAAGTGGTACAAAGCTGCTGCGGAAATGCTGAAAAAGAAAAACAAAAATCTGATTTTCTACATCCATCCGCGGGATATCGATATTGAACAACCGAAATTAGATCTTCCGATGTCGCGAAAGTTCAAGTCGTATATTAATGTGGGCAGCGCTCTTTCCAAAATCGAAAAGATTCTTGATGGCGAGAACTATACTTCTTTCGAAAAAGTGATTGAGAAAACGACAATAAGCTCAATGCCTAAGGCTGTCGTTCATACGGAAAAAGGAATTGATCGAACATTCCTGAACTTTGAGAAGAGACCAACTCAGGTAGCCGAAAAAAGAAAATCAAGAAGAATTATTCCTATTCCTACTGCGGAGTGATTCCGTATAAAATCCATTTAAATTTAAACGCCCTTCTTTGTATGATGAAGGGCGTTTTAATTTTCACAGACTTAAAATAACCTGCGGAAATTATTAGAGTTGTAAAAAGTACTTGAATCGGAAATATAGGTAGAATATGGAATTGGACCCGAAATTTTTGATTGAATGCGTAAGGATGAAAATGCCGTTCGGAAAGTACAAAGGATCGCTCATATGCGATCTTCCCGACTTCTATTTGGAATGGTTCAAACGTCAAGGAGGTTTTCCAAAAGGAAAGCTTGGAATTCTGATGGAAACCGTTTATGAAATCAAGCTTAATGGTTTGAACGAAATACTATTTCAGCTAAAGCGAAAATACGCTGACAAATAAGTCGGTTTCAAAATTGGATATCACATTCACATTTTATATACTTTCGTGTAAAGAAACGCACAAGCCTTTGTGGCAACGAGGTTTTGCGCACTCATTCCCAAACGAGGGATTGCCTTAAATAATTTTTAAAACGTAACAACTAGTATCGGATTGAAAACAAAATACTTTGATCTCATTGATCAATCCTTCTTCTTCCCTCAGGAAGAGTTTACTTTGAACGGTTCAGAACTTAAATTTCATGATATAGATCTCATGAAATTGGCTCGCGAATACGGTACACCCCTTAAATTTACTTACCTGCCAAAAATCAGCGAAAACATCAATCGCGCGAAAGGCTGGTTTCAGGACGCCATGAAGAAGTCCGATTACAAAGGTGAATACCATTATTGTTACTGTACCAAAAGTTCTCACTTCAAGCATGTTTTAGATGAAGCATTGAAAAATGACATTCACATAGAAACCTCTTCTGCCTTTGACATAAATATTGTGCAAAGCCTCAAAAAAAGCGGAGCTATAAAAGACAATACCTATGTGATTTGCAATGGTTTCAAGAGGGACAACTATGTTCGGAATATTGCTGATTTAATCAATGGAGGTCATAAGAAGTGCATTCCGATTATAGACAATTACGAAGAGCTTGACCTACTTTCAGATTTGATAGATGAGGATTTTGAAGTGGGAATCAGAATAGCTTCAGAAGAAGAACCGAAGTTTGAATTTTATACTTCCCGACTTGGAATCGGTTACAGAAACATCGTTCCGTTTTACAATAAGGAGATCAAAGACCGACCGAAGGTAAAACTCAAGATGTTGCATTTTTTCATCAATACGGGCATTCGCGACACCGCCTATTATTGGAATGAACTTCAAAAATGTTTGAAGGTGTACATCGATTTAAAACGCGTATGCCCTACCCTAACGGGATTAAATATCGGCGGCGGTTTTCCGATAAAAAACTCATTGGCTTTTGACTATGATTACGCTTATATGATTGATGAAATAGTCAATCAAATAAAGGTAGCCTGTGAAGAGGCAGAAGTCGATACGCCTGATATCTTCACTGAATTCGGGAGCTTTACCGTGGGAGAAAGTGGTGGCGCCATTTATGAAGTGCTTTATCAGAAGCAACAGAATGACCGCGAAAAGTGGAATATGATTAACTCATCTTTCATCACCACCTTACCCGATACTTGGGCGATCAACAAGCGTTTTGTTATGCTTCCCGTAAATCGTTGGAATGATGAGTATGAGCGCGTTTTGCTTGGGGGGCTGACATGTGATAGTGACGATTATTACAATTCTGAACAACACATCAACGCGATATATTTACCAAAATACCGAAAAGACAAACCGCTCTATATCGGTTTCTTTAATACCGGTGCTTATCAAGATACCATCGGTGGCTTTGGCGGATTGCAGCATTGCTTAATTCCTCAACCCAAACAACTGTTGATAAACAAAGATGAAAATGGTGAGCTTACCACTGAACTCTTCGCACCTCAGCAAAGCCACGAAGAAATGCTTGATATTTTAGGCTACAACGGCCATGCAGAAAGCAAAGCAAAAATAAAATCAACCAATAAAGAACAAGTTTAACAGAATGGACTCAAAGCGAACTTACGCGGGAATAGACAAAGAATTTGCTACTCCCGAGAAGTCAAAAATTGTATTAATTCCGGTACCATATGACGGAACCAGCACTTGGGGGAAAGGTGCAGACAAAGGGCCCGAAGCCTTCCTTAAAGCTTCTGAAAATATGGAGCTCTATGACATCGAGACGGATACCGAAGTCTATCGTCAAGGGATTTTTCTTCACGATCCCGTAACGGAAAACTCGAGTCCAAAAGCAATGGTGGAAGCCGTTCATCGGACAACCAAGGAGGAGATCATCAAGAATAAATTCGTGACCCTTTTCGGCGGTGAGCATTCGATCTCAATCGGAGCCATACGAGCATTTAATGAGTGCTTTGATAATCTAACGGTTTTGCAAATTGACGCTCATGCTGATTTGAGAAAAGAGTACGAAGGCACTCCATACAATCATGCCTGTGCCGTTTACGAAGCCAACCAAAATACCAATCTCATTCAAGTGGCCATCCGCAGTATGGACATCGCTGAAACACGCGTGATGGATAAAGAAAAAGTCTTCTTTGCTCACGATATGGCTACCGATGAATATTGGCCCGATAATGTTATGGAACTTCTCACGGACAATGTGTATATCACATTCGATTTGGATGCCTTTGACCCCAGCATTTTGCCTTCGACCGGAACCCCCGAGCCGGGAGGGCTGTTTTGGTATGAGACCCTTGACTTTCTCCGAACGGTTTTTTCAGAAAAGAATGTTGTGGGTTTTGACATTATGGAGCTTTGCCCCAATGATGTTGACAAATCTTCCGACTTCTTGGCTGCGAAACTTTATTACAAAATGCTCTCATACAAGTTTGCCAATGTGAATACCGAAGACAAGTACGAAGGTGGAATGGAATTGGCAGATGATGGCGAAAATGATCGAAACAAGTCAAAAAACTTTGATTACGATGAGTAAACCGATTAGTGAATTTCTGGAAAAATACTATCTGCATTTCAATGCTGCCACCCTAGTGGATGCTTCAAAAGCCTACGCCGCTCAACTTGAAAAAGGTGCAAAGATGATGGTTACGCTCGCAGGAGCGATGAGTACGGCCGAGTTGGGAAAAATCTTTGCCGAAATGATACGGCGTGATAAAGTTCAGATTATTTCCTGCACGGGAGCTAATCTCGAAGAAGACATCATGAACCTGGTAGCGCATTCGCACTACGAGCGCTTGCCGAATTACCGCGACCTCACCGCTCAGGATGAGTGGAACTTACTTGAAAGAGGATTAAATCGCGTAACGGATACATGCATTCCCGAGGAGGAAGCTTTTCGTCGATTGCAAAAGCACATTTTCAAAATTTGGAAAGAAGCCGAAGAAAAAGGCGAGCGATTTTTTCCGCATGAATTCATGTTTAAATTACTTCTGTCGGGCGTTTTGGAAGAATACTACGAAATTGATTTAGCAGACTCTTGGATGTACGCCGCTGCCGAAAAAAACTTGCCGATGGTGGTGCCGGGCTGGGAAGACAGTACGATGGGAAATATCTTTGCGAGCTATGTACTGAAAGGAGAATTGAAGGCTTCTACTATGAAGTCGGGTATCGAATACATGACTTTTTTGGCTGATTGGTACACGAACAATTCCAAAAACGGAATCGGATTTTTTCAAATCGGTGGTGGTATTGCCGGTGACTTCCCGATCTGTGTCGTGCCCATGCTTTATCAAGATATGGAGAGAACGGATACACCCTTTTGGAGCTATTTCTGTCAGATTTCAGATTCAACTACCAGTTACGGAAGTTACTCCGGAGCCGTGCCCAATGAAAAAATCACTTGGGGGAAACTGGATTTGGACACTCCGAAATTTGTCATCGAATCTGACGCTACCATAGTAGCACCGCTCATGTTCGCCCATATTTTGGAAATGTGATGTCGGCTTATTTTTTTGCTTTCCGTATTTCAAATTTATATACTTTCATAAGGCCCTACAAAACAGGGTTTAAAAAATGAGCACACCATTTCATCTATCCCTGCCATGTCGCAGTGTAAGCGCTACTAAAAAGTTCTATACCGCTAAAATCGGTGCTAAAGCAGGACGCGAAACATCTACTTGGGTTGATATTGACCTCTACGGTAATCAAATAACCTTTACCAAATCGGGTAGCTTCAATTTCGACTATCGCACCTATCGTTTGGGTGATTCCATTATTCCTTCTTTTCACTTTGGCATTCTTTTGGAAAAAGAAGATTGGGAAACACTTTATGAAAAGTTGAAAAAGGCAAAAATCACCTTAACGGAAAAGAGGAAATACCTCGAAGGTGTGGCCGGCGAGCACCAATCTTATTTTTTGGAAGATCCTAACGGATATACCGTTGAGTTCAAGTGTTTTTCCAAAAAGGGTGACACGTTTAATAAATAAGGAGAAAATTTATGTCTTCCACAAAGGAGATTCAAAATGTTGAGCTTCAACTGCTCGACCTGAATGATTATAAGGAATTGAAAGCGGCCATGATTTCGGCTTATCACACAATGCCGGATAGTTATTGGCAGGAATCTCATATAAAAGCGCTAACTGAAAAATTTGCCGACGGGCAGGTAGTCATCAAAGTAGATGGCAAAATTGCAGGGTGCGCACTTTGCATCATTGTCGATAAAGAAAAAACTTTAGACAACCACACCTACAAGGATATTACCGAAGGCTACACCTTTGATTCGCACACCGATGAAGGTGATATGTTGTACGGTATTGACATTTTTGTAAAGCCCGAGTTTCGTGGTCTTCGCTTGGGAAGAAGACTATATGACTACCGAAAAGAACTCTGTGAAAACCTCAATTTGAAAGGCATTGCTTTTGGTGGCAGAATTCCTTACTACCACAGATATTCAAGCGAGCTTTCGCCCAAAGAATACATTGAAAAAGTAAGAAGGCAAGAAATCTCTGACCCCGTTCTGAATTTTCAAATTTCCAATGACTTCCACCCTGTCCGAATATTGAAAAATTATCTGGAAGGTGACGCAGCTTCCAATGAGTTTGCGGTGTTGATGGAATGGGACAATATTTACTACGAAAAACCTACGGCAGATGTCAGTACACCGAAGACTATAGTTCGACTTGGACTTGTACAGTGGCAAATGCGTCCTTACAGAGATCTTGATGAACTATTACAACAAGTAGAGTATTTTGTAGATGCCGTATCCGGTTATCGATGCGATTTCGCGCTTTTTCCCGAGTTTTTTAACGCGCCGTTGATGGCAAAAGACAATGATCTGAAGGAATCCGATGCCATTAGAAAACTTGCCGAGTTTACGGATGACATCGTTCGAAAATTCAGGGAATTTGCTGTATCCTACAATATCAATATCATCACGGGGAGTATGCCCTTGGTAGAGAATGACCACCTATATAATGTAGGTTATTTATGCAGAAGAGACGGATCGGTAGAGCGATATGAAAAGCTCCACGTGACGCCCGATGAAGCCAAGGTATGGGGAATGCAGGGAGGACATAGATTGCAAACATTTCAAACGGATGCAGGTAAGGTTGGTATTCTGATTTGTTACGATTCCGAATTTCCGGAGCTAAGTCGGCTATTGGCCGACGAAGGCATGGACATTCTTTTCGTACCCTTCCTGACCGACACCCAAAACGGCTATTCCAGGGTGAGAAATTGCTCGCAAGCGAGGGCGATTGAAAATGAGTGTTACGTGGCCATCGCCGGCAGCGTTGGAAATTTGCCTAACGTTCACAATATGGACATCCAATTTGCTCAATCCATGGTGTTCACACCGTGCGACTTCTCCTTCCCTACCAACGGGATAAAGGCCGAAGCCACACCCAACACTGAAATGATTCTCATCGCTGATGTTGATCTGAGTCTCCTGCGCGAATTAAATCAAAAGGGTGCCGTTCGCAACCTGAAAGACCGTCGAAAAGATATATTCGATTTGCGTAAGAAGGACTAAATGCCAAACAATGGCTTGATTCTGATGTTCCAACTTTATTATGGCAAAAGATTGGAACATACCATCCGGACTAAATCTTACAGGAAAGGTAGCGATAGTAACCGGAGCTAACACGGGTTTGGGATTTGAAACAGCTAAAGCACTGAGTAAAACGGGTGCTACTATCATCCTCGCCTGCCGCAACTTGCAAAAAGGCGGAAAAGCCGAAGAAAAAATTCTGGCAGAACATGTTGATGCATCTACGGAAGTCAGAGAAATAGATTTAGCTGACTTTGATTCTGTGCGGGCTTTCGCCAAAGGAGTTAAAGAAGATTACGATCAGCTTCATTTTTTGATTAATAATGCAGGAGTGATGATGCCTCCTTTTTCTCAGACCGAACAAGGCCATGAGCTGCAGTGGGGAGTCAATCATCTGGGACATTTCCTGTTGGTTTCCGAATTATGGGAGACCATAAAGAAAGCAGACCAAGCTCGTGTAATCCATCTGAGCAGTATGGCCCACAAGTGGGGAAATCCTTCGTCATTTCAGAAACCGATCGGCAAGTCTGATTACGATAAACAAAAGGCTTACGGTAACAGCAAATTGGCATGCTTGGTTTTTGCTCTGGAACTACAGCGAAAAATTGAATCAAAAGGACTTACCGTACAATCATTAGCGGCCCACCCGGGAATAGCGGATACGGAATTGAGTCGGTATCTGCCCGGCTGGATGAAAGCACTAACCCCGCTTTTTATGCTATTCGCAGCACACTCAGCCGAAAAGGGTGCGCAACCCACTTTGAGAGCTGCATTGGACCAAGGCTTGGTCGGCGGAAATTATGTAGGACCGGGTGGGTTTAATGAATACAAAGGCAAACCTGTTTTGGTAAAGCCTGCTCCAAAAGCGTTATCCGAAAAGTCAGGTGAAGATCTTTGGAAAGCTTCCGAAAGGCAGATCGGTATCTCCTTTGCTGTATAGTTGCCCATGATTTTACGAGGACGTCTTATCTTAATCTTCGTTATGGCATCCGTCTCAGTTGATGCACAACTTTTTTTTAATGTAGAGACCGGTATGGCATTCAACACCCGAAATACCGTACAATTTCCCAACGAGAGCAATAGCCAAAGCGACCGTATCGATATTACCGATGAGTTTTCAAACGGACAAACATGGTTTTACCGCTTACGTGCGGGCTATACCATTGCCGAAAGGCATACTATCAGTGCTCTCTACGCGCCCCTATCGTTTTCGTACCGAGAGGCCTTTTCAGAACCGAAAGTTTTTGGCGAAAACACATTCAGAGCCGGCGAAGACCTTGATCTTGATTACCGGTTTAATTCATACCGATTAACTTATCGCTACGAATGGATAAATTCGGGCAAGTTCAGGTTTGGGATCGGGCTTACGGCGAAAATCAGAGATGCCCGAATCTCCGTAAGGACCGAAGAGCAATTAAGTGAAACGGAAGACTTTGGCTTTGTGCCTTTGATAAATTTCAGGCTCTCTTTTCAATTCAATGATAAATGGGCGGCCCTGCTGAGAGGAGACGCTTTAGTGGGAGAGCAAGGACGCGCCGAAGACGTATTTCTTGGAGCGAGCTATGTGCTATCTCCCTACCACAGGTTCAATGCAGGATACCGAATATTGGATGGTGGTGCAGATGTAGATCAAGTCTATAATTTTGCATTGGTTCATTATGCGGCCTTGTCTTACCAATACACATTCGATTTGCTGAGGTAAGTAATGAAGAAAAGGTATTTGATTTTAGTTTTCGTCATTCTCTTAGCTATAGTTAGTTACTTAATCGGTCCCGTTCCTCCTGATCCTGATTATAATTATTCCCTCCCTAAAGTTCCTCAAAGTCCGGCAAAAATTGAGAGTCAGCTTGATAAAAACGAAGCCGAACTTTCTCTTCGAGAAGATAATGATGCGCGAATAATTTGGCGCGACTCCGTTCCAACCGTCACCCCTATTTCCATAGTTTACCTCCATGGATTCGCAGGAAGCTATCGGGATGGATACCCTTTAAACGTGAATGTAGCAAAGGCTGTCGGGGCCAATATTTACTTGGCGAGATGGGCCGGTCACGGCTTTATACCTGATAAAGCGCTCCGGAATTTTTCTCCTGAAGCAGCTTGGGAATCGGCAAAAGAGGCTTTGGCCATTGGAAGTGAAATAGGTGATCAAGTTTACGTCATGAGCACCTCTACCGGCGGAACGCTGGCTCTTTACCTGGCTGCTCATTTTCCCGATAAGGTGCAAGGCTTAATAAATATAAGTCCGAATGTGAAGGATGATCAACCGGGTGCTTTTCTCCTCAATTCACCGTGGGGGTATGAATTGGCCCATTTAGTGAGTTTTGGCCAACACAGAAAAATCGAACATCATTCTGCGATAGCCTATCAGTATTGGGACTCCGTTTACCCTGCCGAGGCTTTAATAAATTTGGAGGTTATGCTTCAATCCATGATGACCGACAGCACTTTCCATCAAGTAACATGTCCCGTGCTTACCATGTACTACCATGAAAATTTCTTAGAAGAAGATGAGCATGTGGAGGTTTCCGTTTACGAAGAAATGTATCAAAATTTCTCTACTCCCGACTCACTACTGCGACTCGTCCCTTTAGCTGAGCCGAAAACCCATTTCATCGGAAGCGACATAAAATCAGAAGACTACGAAACTGCTCAAAAGATGGCGATACGGTTCTTGGATCGAATGGCAAACTGAATATTACTCTTGAATTGACGAAGCGTCATTCTTCTTATAAAAAAACATCTGCTTAGTATTGAGCCGTTCTTTTCGAGTCGTGTAATTACTTTCGAAAGTTACCATCTTCCGTGTATCTTTGCGCCTTAATGGAATTTCTCTACCCGAATTTTCTCTACGCACTGGCCGCTCTTGCCATTCCCGTAATCATCCATTTATTCAATTTTCGGCGTTTTAAAAAGATTCCGTTTACCAATGTTCGCTTCCTGCGCGAAATAAAAATTCAAACTCAATCTCAGAATAAACTAAGGCACCTGCTGGTTTTGCTCATGCGCCTGCTGGCTTTGGCTTTTTTGGTTTTGGCTTTCGCCCAACCGTACCTTCCGGAAGATGATGCGGTAGAAAAAGATCGAGGAAAAGCCGTGTCCATCTTTATTGACAACTCCTTCAGTATGGAGGGAGAAAGTGAAGCCGGACCGCTGCTGGAAGTGGCTAAAAATCGCGCCATAGACATTGCGATGGCTTACGAAGCCACCGATAGGTTTCAATTGCTTTCACAGGATTTTCAGGGAGAAAATCAACGCTTTGTGAGCCGCACCGAATTCATTGACAACGTGGAGGACTTGAGCTTGAGTTCGAAGTCGCGAAGTCTTGAAAGCATTGCCGAAAGGCAACAAGACCTGCTGGGACAGGCGGATGCCGACTTGGCCAAAGAAGCCTACCTCATCAGCGATTTTCAAAAGAGCAGATTTGCCGTAGAATCCTTCAAGGCTGATACATCATTGAATTACGGTTTGATTCACTTAGAGCGAAACTCACCGTCCAATCTTTACATCGACTCCGTATGGTTTCCCACACCCGTAAGGCGTGCAGGAGAAAGTGAAAGGATGAGTGTGCGAATCGTAAATACCGGGCAGGAAGATCTGGAAAATGTGCCGCTCAATCTTTCGATAAACGGAGCGCAAAAGGCAATCGGGAGTTTTGCCGTAAGTGCAAAATCTCAGGTGGACACGGCGTTGACCTTCGTACACGATACGCCCGGATTGAAGTCGGTGAAAGTGGCCATCGAAGACTATCCCATCGATTACGATGATGCGTATTACCTCGGGTATCGGGTTCACGACAGGTTGCGAATTCTCTCCATTTCGGGGAGCAATGGCTTTTCAAATCAGGACTTCGTGGGGTCGGTATATCGGGTAGACAGTGCCTACCAATACACATCGGCAAGCTTGAGTAATCTGAGCTATTCTGAACTTCAAACCTACGATCTGCTCATCCTGAATGAACTTTCAGACATACCGGGCGGCCTGCGTCAAGAAGCCGCTTCATTCGTAGCAAACGGCGGTACTGTTTGGATCATTCCTGCTGCCGAGAGCGATCTGAATTCTTACAACGAGCTTTTGGCTGCGCTTAATGCAGGGGGGCTTTTGCCACTGAAGGAAGAAGCATCAAAGGTGAGATCGATCAATGCGGAAAGTCCACTATACCGAGATATTTTTGAATCCGTACCACGCAATATCGACCTGCCGGAAGCTTCGGCATATTTTCAGATAAGCAGCTCTTTACGGTCGTCGGAAGAAACGCTTTTACAACTTCAAAGTGGCACTTCTTTCTTGAGCGCTTATCGCGAATCAGGCGGAATAGTTTACGTCCAGGCAGTGCCGCTCAATTCAGAAAAAAACAATTTTTCGCGTCATGCCATTTTCGTGGCTACGGCTCTTCGAATAGCCGAGCTCAGCAGATCTACTGAAACCTACGCAGTAGAAATCGGCAGCGAATCAACATTTTCGATTCCTTATTTTAAAACGAAAAATGAGGATATCTTCCACTTGATTCAACCCGAAAGCAATCTCGACATTATACCTGCCTTCCAAGTATCTGAGGGTAGAATCGCGCTTTACACGGGATCTGAACTCAGCGAAGCGGGAAACTACAATTTACTCTTGGGCGACTCGGCCATAGCTACCATTGGGTTCAATTTTGAACGAACGGAAAGCGATTTGGCGTCTTACTCTACGGATGAGTTGGACGAAGCGATTAAATCGACGGGAGCCGGAAATGTGAAACTTTACTCCGGTGAATCTGAAAACTTGGCGCGCGATGTTCAGCGCGAAGTTTCAGGTACCGAACTTTGGAAAATCTGTTTGATATTAGCTTTGGCATTTCTGCTTATAGAGAGCCTGTTGTTGCGTTTTGGAAAAAGAACCATGGCATGAAAACCCTGATTTCGCAAGTTAAAATCGTAGACAAGCGACACCCGCAAAATGGTGAAATCGTAGATATTCTGATCGAAAACGGAATCATCAAAAAGATTGCATCATCCATCTCTGAAGATTCTGATGAAAAAATAGAAGGCGAAGGACATTGCGTTTCGATCGGGTGGATGGATATGCGCGCCAACTTTCGGGATCCCGGAGAAGAATACAAAGAGGGAATTTCCAACGGATTGAAAGTCGCTGCAAAAAGTGGTTTTACGGCCGTAGCACTTTCGCCCGATACCACTCCGCCGATAGACAATAAGGGAGCCGTAGAGTATTTGAAAAATCGCGCCAAAGGATCGGGGGTAGAGATTTTCCCGATCGGAGCGGTGTCAGTCGGACTAAAAGGCGAAAGCATGTCTGAGATGTACGACATGCACCAAGCCGGTGCGCGAGCTTTTGGCGATGACAAACATTCCATTCACGAGTCAGGTCTGCTGCATCGCGCCCTGCTTTACACCTCCAATTTTGATGCGCCTGTCTTCCATTTTCCTTACGATTCGAAGCTCATTCCTAACGGGCAAATTAACGAAGGGGAACTCTCAACCGGCCTAGGCTTGAAAGGCATTCCCGCAATCAGTGAAGAAATGATGGTGAGGCGTGACTTAACTCTGTTGGATTATACCAATGGCCGATTGCACCTCGGCCCTCTTTCGTCGGCGAAAGCCCTTGAGCTGGTTGCCGAAGCGCGCAAAAAAGGGCTGAACGCAACCACGGAAGTCACGGCCGCTCATCTGGCTTTTTCTGAAAAAGAGCTGCACGATTTTGACACGAACTATAAGCTTCTTCCACCACTTCGCACGGAAGAAAATCGACGGGAGCTGATTGAAGCATTGAAAAATGGCCGCATCGACGTCATTACTTCAGATCATTCGCCCGAAGACGAAGAACACAAAAAGTTAGAGTTTGACTTGGCAGACTTCGGTATGGCAGGAATGGAATTGTTCTTTCCGCTCTTGCTAGCAGCGGTTGGCGATCAGTTAAGCTTGGATGAATTGGTAGCGAAGTTTTCGATAAATCCGAGAGAAATTTTGGGAATTGATGTGCCTCAAATAGCGGAAGGAGCAGAAGCGAACCTGACGGTTTTTAACGGCGAGAGTCAATTCGATACAGAAAACACAATTACCAAAGGATTTAACATTCCGCAATTCAAAAGCAGCTTGAAAGGAAGTGTTGTCAGAACTTTTTGTTCTTACTGAACGAATTTGAGAAGATCAGGATCTTGACGATTATCGTAATTGCGAAGTGCTTCCCTTTGGCTACCCATTATTCGGTAATAAA
>CAZYWJ010000010.1:23147-25308 GCA_964651785.1 uncultured Cryomorphaceae bacterium | reverse complement strand
CGATTATCGTAATTGCGAAGTGCTTCCCTTTGGCTACCCATTATTCGGTAATAAAGTGAATTGTGCTTGGTCAATACGCATTTTCTGATTCGCAGTTGTTTTTCGATTATTGGATATTTGTCAGGATGGCTTTCCATCAGTTTGAGAGTAGATTCTATCAAACCAAGAAATGAAAGAATAATAGATAAATCTTCCTCGGCTTCAGGTGACCAAAATATTTTCTCAATCTTTTGAATAGCGCTTTCTGTATTTAGTCAGGACCTCTTCATTCACCACACTTTCCCCTTGATCAATGGACTCTATGGCCTTCTTTAATCCGTTGCGCTGAGAATCTGAGAGATTCAACCAATCATCCGTTGACTTTTCTTTACTCAAGAAGTTATGAAGAAATGCATAAAGTTCTTCAAGTTGCAACTCATCCAAACTTTCAACCTCTTTCAGTATTTGAACTTTCAATTCAGACTTATCCATCATTCATGCTTTCCCGACTAAGTTAGCTCATTTATAAACTAAGTTCACTATTTGAATGAAACACCATCAATTTATCCGATTGTGAGATCAAATTAGCCTTTACCGGAAAAATCACCATTCAGGATAGCTGATATGCTAACTTAGAAGTTCATCTCAAAAAATAGAGCCATGAAAAAACTATCCGTTTGTTTCATGCTCTGCTCAATGCTTTGGACTGCAACTTGCTCAGCAGCCAAAGTGGACACCATCGAAGTTAAATCTGAAATCAGGGCAGTGAATGTCTTTTTTCAGGGAGCGAGAGTCAAACGAAAGGCCTCTCTAGATTTGAGCATGGGAAAGCACGTACTTTCCGTGAGCGGACTTCCGGCAGATATCGATCCGAAGTTGATCGAAGTAAAAACCCCCGGTCGGTTGAAAATTTTGGCGCTCAGCCACAACATTTCAAAGCCCGCTCGAAACGCAAATAAAGCCGAGGTGGATGAGCTGGAAGATCGACGCTCCGAATTGGAAGAGAATATAGATTGGCTCAAGGCCAAACGCGCGATATTCCTTGAAGAAGAAGCTCTTTTGGTGAAGAACACCGAATTGAAAAAGGCGGATGGCGAAAAGCATACACTCGGTGTGCGTCAGGCCGCAGATTTCTATAGAGAGCGATTAACGGAGATTGCGAAGATGAAATTCGACATTTCCCTGGCTATACGCCAAGATCAAAAAGAGATTATGGAAATCAATTCGGAGATCAATGCCTTGCTGGCAGGAACAAATACTTTGCAGATGGAATTGTTGCTCTTAGTTGAAGCCTCGGCCTATGTTTCAGGCGACTTAAACGTTGAGTATTTCACCAAGGCGGCAGGCTGGGAACCACTTTACGACTTCAGGTTTGATGCAGTCAATAAACCTTTGGAACTCGTTTACAATGCCAACGTTTATCAATCGACCGGCGAAGATTGGGAAGAGGTAAAATTATCGTTGACAGAGGGTTTGCCAAAGCGAAAGACAACACTTCCAGAGTTTGACAGATGGTATATTACAAGGCCACCTGTTGCAAAGGTTTCACAACCTCAACCTGAACAAACCGGAACCGGAACTTTGAAAGGTAAACTGACTGATGCCGAAACCGGAGAGCCACTTCCATTTGTGAACGTTGTTCTGCAACAGGGCGACAATCAGGTTACGGGTTCTTCGAGCGACTTTGAAGGAAATTACACGATTAAACCAATCCCGGGCGGCGTATATGATGTGCTAATATCATACGTTGGTTATATTTCCAAAATAGTAGAGGGGGTAGAAATCAATCCCGATAAAATTACTTTTTTGGACATCGATCTGTCATCGTCAGTGAAATTAGAAGCATTCGAAGTAATTGAATACAATGTACCTCTAATCGATAAAGATGGAGGATCATCGGGTGGAACTATTACAATGCCTGGCAGGACTTCAAGTACGGTCGCAGCAAGAGTGGGCGGTACAACTATCAGAGGTGGAAGGGAAGGTAGCACATCTTACTACATTGATGGAAACAAAATAAGAGGAGCAGGCGCCCTAAATACTCAAATCTTCATCGACGAAACACCTGCCATTTCTTCGCCCAAACTCGTTTACCAAGTTGAATACACTTACAGTGTTCCTTCCACAGGCGAGGACCGATTGCTCACCATCAAGACCGAAAAGGTACCCGTGGAGTTCTTGT
>CAZYWJ010000010.1:4480-23047 GCA_964651785.1 uncultured Cryomorphaceae bacterium | reverse complement strand
GGCGAGGACCGATTGCTCACCATCAAGACCGAAAAGGTACCCGTGGAGTTCTTGTACCGCGCCATGCCTCGAGTAGATACCGACGTTTATCTCTTGGCCCGAATTAGTGACTGGGGCGATTTGCAATTGCTCTCCGGAAAATCGACCATTTATTTTCAGGGGGCTTACTCGGGAGAAACCTCTCTCAACCCCGAGAGCGTGGCCGATACCTTGGAAATCGCATTGGGCAGAGATGAAAATATTCTGCTGGAAAGAAAATTGGACAAGGAGCTTTCGACTGAACAGACTTTCGGTAGTAAGGTGAAAAAACAGTTGCATTGGGAAACAACCATTCGCAGCAATAAATCACATCCAATCACGCTGGAGCTCGTTGATCAAATTCCGCTAAGCGATCACAAAGATGTGAGCGTTGAGCCATTGAATTTGGCAAATGCCAGGCACGAAAAAAAGACGGGAAAACTGACTTGGGAGCTTCGACTTGAGCCGAATTCATCGAAAAAGGTAAATCACAGCTACGAGCTGAAATATCCCGAATCGCTTTTGGTTTTAAATTAAATTGTGAAAGACATGGCGACGAAGGTTGTCATGTCTTTATTCTCAAAACCGATCTACCGCAACTTTGTAAGTCGGATCTTCCATCACATTCACATCAATGATGGCTTCGGCATTTTGCAGGAGCTGACGACAGTCGGCGCTTAAGTGGCGCAGGTGCACTTTTTTACCGACTTTCCGATACCTGTTAGTGACCTTATTGAGCGCTTCAATGGCCGACATATCTACTACTCTGCTTTCCGCAAAATCGATGATCACCTCATCGGGATCATTCATCACGTCGAACTTATCGTGAAAAGCCGTAACGGAACCGAAAAAGAGCGGACCGTACATTTCGTAATGCTTCACGCCATTTTCATCGGTGCGCTTTCGCGCTCGGATTCTCTTGGCATTGTCCCAAGCAAACACGAGGGCGGAAATGATCACACCGATTAAAACGGCCAGGGCTAAGTTGTGCAGGAAGATGGTCACCAAGGTTACCAATACCATCACCAGAATATCTGATTTGGGCATTCGCCGAAAGGTGCGTAAACTGGCCCACTCAAAGGTACCGATGGAGACCATGATCATAAGTCCCGTCAAAGCGGCAATGGGCACTTTCTCGATAAGAGATGAGCCGAACATGATAAAAACCAGAAGCATCAGCGCTGCGACTATTCCCGAAAGGCGGGCACGAGCTCCGTTGGAAACGTTGATCAAACTCTGGCCGATCATGGCGCATCCGCCCATTCCGGAGAAGAGACCAGACAATAAATTGGCCGAACCTTGAGCAATGGCTTCTTTATTTCCCCGACCGCGTGTCTCGGTAATCTCGTCAACGATATTCAGCGTAAGCAAGCTTTCTATCAAACCTACTCCCGCAACGATGGCCGCGTAGGGAAAAATAATGGTCAGGGTCTCAAGCGTGAATGGTATCTCAGGAATGTGAAACGGCGGAAAGGTTCCTTTGATGGAAGCCATATCGCCAACCGTCTTCGTATCGATATCCAAGAAGAAAACGATCGCAAAAACCGTAAGAATGGCTACTAATGAGGCGGGGATCACCTTGCTCAATTTTGGCAAGCCCCAAATGATCAGCATGGTGAGAAGGACCAATCCGAGCAGGATGAAAAGCGATTGACCCGTCATCCAATCTCCGTCAATCGTTTTAAACGTATCGAGCTGCGACATGAAGATGATGATGGCCAAACCATTTACGAATCCGAAGATGGCGGGATGTGGCACGAGGCGCATCAACTTACCCAAGCGAAGAAAGCCTGCAGCCATTTGCAAAAGTCCCGCAAGGATTACGGCGGCAAAGACGTATTCTACTCCGTGGCTTGCGGCCAAAGTGACAATCACCACCGCTACGGCACCTGTAGCTCCTGAAATCATTCCGGGTCTACCGCCGAAAATGGAAGTAACCAAGCCCATCACAAAAGCGGCGTAAAGTCCCGTAAGTGGCGACAGGCCCGCAATAAGCGCAAAAGCCACAGCCTCGGGGACCAAAGCCAAAGCTACGGTGAGCCCCGACAGAACTTCTGTTTTGTAGTTTACTTTTTGTGAAAGGTCAAAGAGGTTGAAGAATTTTTTCATAACCAAAAAAATAGGGCGAGCCGCATTGTCTCACCCATAAGTCAAATTTTAAAGGCCGCAAAGGTAAGGCCTTTCATACGATAATCGAATCAGGTCATGAAAAGATCTACTCTTCCAAATACATCATGAGCATATCGCCCAGCTTCATGGCTACCAGCCCTTTTCCCTCTTGGTAATAACTATAAGCTTTCACCTCTCCCGCAGAGGATTCCACCACGACGCAATTTTCAAATTGGCCGCCCGGAGTTTCGATGCGCTCATTTGTCGATACGATTTCTGATTTGCCGGATAAACCTGTCCACACTTTTCCCTCTTCAGGTGAACCGGGAAAGAATAAGTATTCATCTTCAGCTACAGTCGGATTGATACCGTACACCGAACCGTCTTCCGCTTTTCTAACAAAGGTTTGGCTCAAGCCGGGCTCTGAACTTCCGGTAGATTGAAACACGCTGTTCATCTCGTAGTACATCTCTTCGCCTCGCTTTACCTTTTCTGCACTTATTGTCACCGTCGATTTAGCTTCTCCCGATGGATTGTAAGGACCGTTATAAATATAAACCCATTCCTTTTCCGGCTCAACCGGAAAATAATTCTGAGCACTTACTTCGGCGCAAGCAAGGTTGAGAAAGAATGCTACTGTCAGGATTAGTCTTGTGCACTTTAATTCAAACTTAATTTCCATACTTCTTTTTCATGTAAATGAGCGATTCTCGAATCAGTTCTTCTAATACATCGAGGTCAATATCATCCAATTTGTTAATGTAAAGACAAGAAGTACCCGTTTTATGTTTTCCAAGTTTTGACATCAAGTTTTCATATTTGTCAAATCCTGCCATGATGTAAACGGAAAGATTGGCCTTTCTCGGAGAAAATCCGGTGAGGAACCAATCGCCTTCTCTCCCGCTTTCGTATTTATAATGATAAGATCCGAAACCGATGATGGACGGTCCCCACATCACCGGTTCTTCGCCCGTAATACGTTTCATCATTTCCAATAATTTTTCAGCATCAGCTCTTCTCTTATCAGACTCTACCGAAGAAATGAAAGCTTCGGGATCAGTCTTCTCGGGTTTGGTTTTCATAATTTACTTTTTTGGAAGGTTGAGTTTTGTAAAATTCCACTATCGCCATCTCGGTTGGTTTTTCTTCGCCTTCCACAACGAAATTGTAGTATAAACTCAATCGATGCAATCCTTTCTCCAATTCAGATATATCCAGATAAGCGAATAAACCGACTTGACCCGAACGATGATTTTTATGAAATAAAAAGTTCTCCGAAACTTCCGCATCGTCAATCTTCAAATCATAAAATTGAGTTAAGCACTCGAGAACAAGCGAATCTTTGTCAATTTCTTCCTGCTCAATTAATGAATCGTAATTACACAAAGGCAAAATTTGTTCTTGCTCATATTGGGTTCTGTGGACAACGAAAACCCTAAGCACTTCTGATTCAATAACATCAGAAGTTATCTGAATCCTTTGTGAAGGATGATCACCGTACAGATTCTCGTAATGGCCGAAATAAATTTCCTCATCATCACTTTTCGTTTTGAAAATCATGATGTCCAAGAAGTTCTCTTCATTTCTCAAGTTATTACCCATCAGGAATGTAATGACGGCAAACGCCAACATGCTCAGACCTACCTTCCAAGGTTTGTGATTGGTCACTATGCCGTAGTAGATGCTTCGATATAGTGGTGACAGAGTGAGGTAAGACATCACCTTGTAAAAAGGGTAATAGATTTTAGAAAAGACCGGAATTCTTTTTAGCACCCCCAGCCCTACGAAATCTATGAAGTAGATGAGACTTACGATTGTTATTACCGGATCGATAAACGGGGAAAATCGCTCAAAATCAGGAATAAACTCTAATCCTAAAACTATTAGAAAGCCAACCACTACCAGAAAAAACGAAATCCCTACCACACACATGAAGAGTAGAAAGCTAATCGCAAAAATTCGGCTGCAGAACCGCTCCAGTCGAAGTATTAAAAGTTTGTAATCTGAATTTTTAGCGATCGCCTTCTTGAAATTCTCTTGATATTTCAGGTTTGATAAGATGATTCCGTCTTTGTAGACATAACTCATCCCCACAAATGCTACCCAAATACTGCGACCGATTAAGTGGGTGGTAAATCCGATGATCAACCAAATATTTGCCGTTAGCAAAAGTGCACCTAAACCTTCGTCTACCGTACCTCCGCTGAAAATCAAATGAGAATAATTCGCCAGATAAAACATTGCCTGCTCGATGTAGGGCGGTATCTGAAAAAGTCCGAACAAAATAATTCCGGAGATGAGTATTTCAGGTTCCCAACTCTGCTCCTGCACGCGCTCTAACCATGACTGACTTTTGCGCTCTGAATCATTTGTCATTTCCATGAATGACCAAAAAAAGCGAAATAAATGGAATTCTCTATTAAATTGCCTGCCGGTTTATGACTCAGCGCTTTCTTTTTCTAATCGCAGTTTGTACTTGTTTGCATTCTCATGCACAAGAGCGCATCGATCTCTTGACGCTATCTACCCGATGGGCTCAGCCTACGGCGTATGATGATTTCGAAGGAGAAGCACAGGAGTCCGGGCTCTTTGCCAATGTAAAATTGCCCGTTGTATTTTCTGAGAAAACCGTTTGGTTCAACAATATCACGTCCACCCAAAGCACGGTTCGAAACGATTTTGAAGACGACGACCTCGCAGCTCCGGATTTGAATCTTCACGCTTTCATCGTTCAGACCGGCTTGGTGCAAAAGCTCGATAAGGACCGCGCCATCCAGTTGCTCTTCGTGCCACGCTACATGACCGACTTCAACAATCCGAGCGGAGGAGCTTGGCAATTCGGCGCTATCGGACTTTACGAAAAACGCTATCACGATAAGCTGCGTTTGCGCTACGGTTTTCTTTTCAACCAAGAATTGGCAGGTCCACTTTTGGTGCCACTGGTCGATGTGCTTTGGCAATTCAGACCCAAATGGAGCTTAGCGGGGCTCTTTCCGATTTACGGAAAGCTGAATTATCACGCGTCGGAAAAGCTTACGGTCGGTCTATCGCACTTTGGATTGATCACCAGCTTTGATCTCGGCGCTGAGTCGCGTGGCACTTATATGGAGCGCACCAGCATTGACTTGAGCTTGTTTACCAATTATCACCTTTTCGGGAATTTTTTTGCCGAAGGGCGCATCGGCTATGCTCTTGATCGAAATTATGAGCAATACGATGAAGACGAGAAAATCGATTTGCGCATCAGCATTCTGCGTATCGGCGATAATCGCGGCGACCCGCTCAACGCCACCTTTTCCGATGGAATCATCGCCTCAGTGAGGTTGGTGTATAGCATACCCTTGCCGGAATAGAAGTGTAGATAAGCTTTGTGAGGCATATTTAGTTTCCTTATTCCTAAGGTGGCTCTTTTATTCATTACGTACTTTGCGTGACGTACTTTACGTAATGTAATTTTTATATGGGTTGATCATTACAGAGGTTGTTCCTGAATCGATATTGCCTGTATCAGGCGAAAACATTATGTAATCTCAATCGGAAGGCATTAGACCAAAAAAATTGAATTCCTGAGAAAGGCACTCGCCCGCCGTGCCGTGTTATTTTTTTCAATTACGAATTCAATTTTGCAGTTTTTTTTAGCAAGTACCACCGAAAAGCACGGATTACAGAACTCTTTCTAAAGAGAATATTTCGGTTTGTAAATGTGTAGAATTCTTAAGCCACTTTTACCATTTTACCAATTTTAAGCTACGGGATACTAAATACTAGCTACTCGCTACCAGTTAAAATATCGAATGCCCGGTTTTGGTCGTAAACTTCTCTAAGAATTTCATCCCGCGGTACGAATTCCCCTGAGGGTTCAATTTCGGACTCCAAACAGCAATGGCGTATGAACCGGGGTTGACGGCTACGATTCCACCTCCTACTCCACTTTTTCCCGGAAGGCCTACCTCGTAAGCAAACTCCCCTGCCTCATCGTAAAAACCGCAAGTCATCATGATGGCATTTACCCTTTTGGATTGTGAGACCGTCAAAATTCGCTCACCGGATACCGGGTCTTTTCCACCATTTGCCAAAAAAAGAAATGTTCGTGAAAGCTGAGTGCAAGTCATCTTAATACTACAGAGGTGGAAATAGAAGTCCAGAACCTCTTCCACATCATTCTCAATATTTCCAAAAGACCGCAGGAAATTAACCACCGCAAAGTTTCGATAACCTTCTTCAAATTCAGATGCAGCAGTTTTTTCATCGTAATTGATGGATTCATCTTTGGCCAGAAGCCTGACAAAATCCAAGAACTCTGCTTTGGTATCTCCTAATAAGCTGACCAACATATCAGAAACGACCAAAGCTCCCGAATTGATAAAAGGATTTCGTGGAATGCCCGATTCGTATTCCAAATGAACCAGTGAATTAAACGAGGTTCCGGCCGGTTCTACATCCACACGTTCCCAACATGATCGACCGAGTTTTTTAAAAGCCAAGGTTAGTGACAAGACTTTAGCGATACTCTGTATAGAAAAACCCTCATTGCAATCTCCCTCTCCACAGCTTTCATCGCGAACCGATGTGAGGCAAACCCCGAATTTATTCTCATCCACCAATAGAAGCTCGGGAATGTATGAGGCTACCTCACCGTAATTTTTCATGGCCATCACCTCGTGATAGGTCGCAGTTAAATCTTCTGAAAGGGTATTTTCTTGCATAGTTTTCGAAGATATGGATTCACAGCCGAGTGACCTCATAAACAATCGACATTTGGATCAATGTACAAACTAAGTGACCCAAGTCGCCATACGAAAAAATGAGTTCTTCTAATTTAGCTTTCAAAGCAAAACAGATGAAAAGATCGACCCTCGTTTTATCCGCAATAGTATCTCTGATTCTAATAAACCATGGATGCAGATCGGAGAAACATGAAAAAAGTTCGAGTGAAAAGGCATCCCTAATCAGTTCAGATATGGAGCGAGGATTTAATCTGTTAGAGAAAAATTGCTTTACCTGCCATTCACCGAAAGGCCCAAAGGAAAACAGAATAGCGCCTCCCATGGCTGCCATCAAAATGCACTATATCAATGAAAAAACCACTTTGGATGAATTTACACAAGCTCTCAGCACATTTGTACTGAATCCGAATGTTTCAAACTCAAAAATGCCGGGAGCTATTCAAAAATTCGGATTAATGCCTAAAATGGATTTTGATTCGGATGAATTAAAAGCTATTGCAACATACCTCTACAATAGACCTATCGAAGAGCCAAATTGGTATCAAAATCACTTTCAAGAAGAAAGAGGGAAATATCAAAGGCGACAGGGAAATGTTGAATTGACACCTTTGGAGGAAGGAAAAGCTATTGCGATGGCTACTAAAGCTCAACTGGGTAAAAACCTGATGACCTCCATTCAAACAAAAGGCACATCAGGCGCGGTTACATTTTGCAATACCAGAGCAATCCCGCTGACGGATAGCATGGCTGTGGTTTCAAAAGCTGAGATAAGGCGTGTGAGTGACAAGCCCCGCAACCCGAAAAATCGCGCGGCAGAGGAAGAATTAAATTACATTCGCTCAGCCGTTTATCATCTGAAAAATGGCGAAAAGATCGATCCGCAAATTTCGTTTGAAAACAACAAGTGGATTGGTTACTATCCGATCATTACTAATCAGATGTGTCTACAATGTCATGGAGAGCCGAAAGTGGATATTGATGACAAAACTCTTAAGGTTTTAGATGAACTATACCCCGAAGATCAAGCAACCGGGTATAAACCTAATGAGCTACGAGGGATTTGGGTAGTGGAGATGAATGCAGAAAATCATAAAACTAAATAAGATGTCTAAAGCAAAGGATCAAGCACCGAACGGGGCTATTTACGGCTTGGGCTTCATCGGAGCGGCCGTTTATTTTATCTCTACCTCAACCGGTTTCGGTATGGGAGTGATAGGTATTTTGAAAGCCATTGTATGGCCTGCTTTTCTCGTATATGAAGCATTCCTATTTATGGCTTGAGCAAGGCAATTCAAATCTTCATGAAAATAGCCGAAATCTTAAATAACGAATTACAGAGGAAAAACTCCATTTCTTAATCTTGCCATCTTTCACCGCAAGCAAGATGGAGTCACCACTGTAGACGATTATTTGTTGAGCTAAATTTCCGGTCAGCTTCAAAAGGCTTTTAAAATCAGAAATTTGATGGTTGCCTGCTTTTAAAAAGAACGATATGGTTTTCCAATCATCAAAGTGGAGCTCGAGATTATCACCTTTTGAAATAATCTCCAGCGTTCCGATCTCTGATTGGAGAACCATATCGCTCGAAATGTATAGCTTTTTCACACTTTCAGCTTAATTTGCCGAGCTTTTATTAGCGGTATCGGTAGTGGAAATGGTCACTTTTCCGTTCACCTTCCATTTAGCATGATGATTTTCTTTTGTTCCGCTGGGTACATCGATTTCCATATCATCAAAATCATAGGAAATTTTCGCGTTTCTTCCCGTTAATTTGTCGTATAAGCCGATTGCTAAATCAGGCCAAGTTTGCGTTTCTGTATTTGCCATGATTAATAATTGTTTCGTTTTAAGTAGAACACAGATTAAATGAGATTGTTGGAGAAACACTGAATAGTGCAATAACCATTGCATTTCATAAATTGAACTCTGATCTATTCCAAATCAAGCGTCAATCCATCGGATGCGAGGAAGATGTTTTCGGGTAAGTCTGCCTGAACCTCAGCATGATTCCCCATTAAGTGCGAGATATGCGTAAAGTAAGCCTTACGTGGCTTGAGCTCTTTCACCATGTTCACCGCTTCGCGTAAATTAAAATGAGAAATATGCTCTTTCTTCCTCAGAGCATTCAGCACCAGAACATCCAAATCTCTCAGCTTAATCTTTTCTTCCGAACTGATATAATTCGCATCCGTGACGTAGGCAAAATTCTTAATACGGAATCCGAGCACCGGCATTTTATAATGCAATAATTGAATCGGAATAATTCGAACTCCTTCAATTTCGAAAGGTTCACTTCCCGATATGGTGTGAAGATTTACTTGCGGAACCCCCGGATATTTCTGAGCCGCAAAAACGTAGTGGTATTCACGCTGCAGAGCTTCCTGCACCGAATCAGTCGCATAAATTTCAAGAGGCTGATTGTATTTAAAATTGAAAGCCCTGATATCATCCAATCCGGCAATATGGTCCTTGTGCTCGTGTGTGAATATCACTTTCGGCATTGAGACGGGTGTGTGACGAAGCATTTGTTGACGAAAGTCAGGTCCCGTATCAATGATAATTGTTTGACCATCCACCTCGACCATGGCGGAAGTGCGTAAACGATTGTCACGTGGGTCTGACGAAAGGCAAACTTGGCAGGTGCAACCGATCACCGGAACGCCTTGAGAAGTACCTGTTCCTAAAAAGGTAATGCGCATTATTGCGAAATTAGAATAATGCAGCGAACAAACCGTTGTGAAAATAAGGTAAAGATAATTGGCGTAGTCCGTCAAAGACTGTAATTTTGAAGCCACTTTAAAAGAAGAAAAACACATTGGAACGGGTAATTCTTACCTCCAAGCAAAAAGCACTAAGGATCAATCTGGATCCGGATATTTACGGGACCTTTTCGGAAATCGGCGCCGGCCAGGAAGTGGTGAGACACTTTTTCCGCGCGGGTGGCGCATCGGGTACCATCGCTAAAGCTATGTCGGCCTACGACAAAGATTTCAGTGATGCCATCTACGGAAAAGAAGAAAAGAATCGCTATGTGTGTGAGCCCCGCTTGCGCAAAATGGTGGAGCACGAATACGGTTTGATCGAAGAGCGCCTCAGCAGAGAAAAACATCCGTCGAAAAAGTTTTTTTCCTACGCCAACACCATTGCTACCATCGATTTTAAAAAGAGATACCAAGGTCATGGTTGGATGGGAATTAAATTTCAAACGAGTCCCGAAAAAGAGCCAAATGAAGTAGTCCTTCACGTTAAGCTCCACGAAAATGAGGCTTCGCTTCAGCAAGAAACCATTGGTGTTTTAGGTGTCAATATTCTTTACGGATGCTATTTCTACTACCAAAACCCCAGAGAATACCTGAAGTCGCTCTACGACAACCTGACGAGAGATCAGATCGAGATCGATATGATTTCAATGGAAGGACCCGACTTTGATGGAGTTGACAACCGGCTTCTGAGTTTACAATTGGTGAAGAACGGGTTTACCGATGCTGTAATTTTCAGCCCCGACGGGAAAAACCTTCAGCCATCAGACCTTCTTTATAAAAAAAATATCCTCACGATTCGCGGAAGTTTCCGCCCGGTAACTAAGGTAAACATCGATATGATCATCAACGGATACAACGCCTTTGTAAAAGAGAATCGCGTTGATTCCGATGATTTGCAGGTACTGTTTGAAATTACTCTCAGCAACCTAAAATCGGGTGGTGATATTGATGAACAAGACTTTATAGATCGAGCTGATATCTTATGCTCGCTGGGGCAAACGGTTTTAATTTCCAACTATCAGGAGTACTACAAGCTTATCCGCTACTTCTCAACAATGACGAAGAAGCGAATGGGACTAATTATGGGGACGAATAACCTCGATGCTCTTTTTGATGAAAAATACTACCGCGACTTGGATGGTGGAATTCTCGAAGCCTTCGGAGTTCTGTTTACCCGTGATTTGAAGGTCTACATCTATCCTTCGAAGCTTGAAGGGAAAGAAGAATTGGTGACGAGTGAGAATATTGACATTCACCCGCGTTTACGTCCGCTCTACAATTATTTGGTCAACAATGGCAGAATTGTGGATCTTCAGGATTTTGATCCGGATGTGCTTTGGATTCAAAGCCGCACAGCATTGAAAATGATCAGAGAGGGTGAGCCCGGTTGGGAAAAGATGGTGCCGAACTACGTCGATGTGATGATTAAGAAGAATCGTCTCTTCGGGTATGACCCTGAATTATTTGAGGAAGAAACTACAAGCTCTGAATAATTCAGGGCGCTACTTCTTGTCTTACGGTGGCTAAGTGTTTCACCAATTTTTCCACGACGTAATCCACTTCCGCTTTGGTACTGTATCGCGAAAAGCTAAAGCGAATATTGGGCACGGAAGTATCCGCATTGATCGCCCTCAAAACGTGGCTTCCTTGATTACTCCCGCTGGAACAAGCGCTTCCGCCTGAGCAGGCAATACCATCTATATCCAGTAAGAAAAGAAGCATTTCAGCTTTGTCGGTTTTGGGAAGTCTTACATTCAAAACGGTGTAAAGGCTGCGTTCCAAACACCCGTTAAATCCCGTTTCGGGCAGTTCTTCACTCAACCTTTTACACATGTAGTCTTTTATGGACTGAATGTGCTTGCGATGACCGTCCACATCCTCCAATGCCAATTCCAAAGCCTTCGCCATCCCCACTATTCCATAAATGTTTTCCGTTCCGGCGCGTAAATTTCGCTCTTGCGACCCTCCTTTGATCATGGAGTCTACATGTACATCCTTATTGATGTAAAGAAAACCTACACCCTTCGGACCATGAAACTTATGAGCCGCCCCCGTAACAAAATGAACTTTCATTTCTGAAAGGTTCATGGGAAAATGCCCCATGGTTTGTACGGTATCAGAATGAAACAAAGCATCATGCTCTTCGCATATTCTGCCGATCTCTTCGATATCGATCATGGTGCCTATTTCGTTATTGGCGTGCATCAAGCTCACTAAGGTCTTATCCTCGCTGCCTGCCAGCATCTCTCGCAAGTGGTCCGTATCTACATGACCAAGCTCATTCAGATTCACCATCTCAAGCTTTACCTGCCCTGCGGCATGACAATTCTCGACGGTGTGCAATACGGCGTGATGCTCGGCCCACGAAGATATGATTCGGGTAACACCCAATTCTTTTATCGCCCCGTTTATAGCCATATTATCGGCCTCCGTACCGCCCGACGTAAAGCAGATCTCCATGGGGGAACAATGGAGTAATTTGGCAATAGACTTTCGAGCCATTTCTATCGCCGATTTCGTTTTTCTTCCGAACTGATGCGTGCTTGAAGGATTGCCAAAATCGTCTCGGAGCATGGGCAGCATCACGTCCAATACCTCAGGGACCAACGGAGTGGTGGCTGCATTGTCAAAATAAACTTTCATTGTGAAGCAAAATTACGAAATCATTGATTCGATTTCATCCACTATGCGTTTTGCCAGTTTTTGAGCGGCTTCCGGACTTGTACTTTCGGTGTAGACCCGAATAATCGGTTCGGTATTCGATTTTCTCAAGTGAACCCATTCTTGATCAAAATCGATTTTTACACCATCGATCGTGTTGATTTTTTCGGAGCTGTATTTTTCTGCCATTTTTTGTAATATCTCGTCCACATCAATTTGTGGCGTCAGCTGAATCTTATTCTTCGACATGAAATAAGAAGGGTAAGAAGCTCTGAGTTCAGTCATCTTCATTCCGCTCTTCGCCAAATGTGTAAGAAACAGCCCTACGCCAATCAAGGCATCACGCCCGTAGTGCAGTTGAGGGTCTATTATTCCACCGTTTCCCTCTCCTCCTATCACGGCATTGACTTCGCGCATTTTCTCTACCACGTTCACTTCTCCCACCGCTGAAGCGTAATATGTGCCACCGTGTTTTTCGGTAACATCGCGCAAAGCTCGCGTACTCGACAAATTCGAAACGGTATTCCCTTTTTTCTGCGAAAGCACATAATCGGCCACGGCAACCAAGGTGTATTCTTCTCCGAACACCTCACCGTTTTCGCTCACAAATGCCAATCGATCTACGTCAGGATCTACGGTAATTCCCAAATCGCAGCCTTTTTCCTTTACCGTGGCTGAAAGTTCCGTCAAGTGCTCGGGCAGTGGTTCGGGATTGTGCGGAAAATCTCCGTTGGGTGCGCAATAGATGCGTTCAATTTTTTCAACTCCAAGCTCCTCTAAAAGAGCGGGAATGAAAATACCTCCGCTCGAATTTACTGCATCGACCGCCACGTGAAAATCTGCCTTTGCTATAGCCTCACGATCTACCAGCGGATGATTGATCACCATTTCTATATGGCGCAACAAATATGACTCGTTTACACCGGCATGACCCGTCCCGTCAATTTCAGCAAAATCCATATCGAGGCTTTCAGCCAATTCAATGACCATTTTACCTTCTTCGGCTGAAATGAATTCACCCTTTGCATTGAGCAGTTTCAGGGCATTCCACTGTGCCGGGTTATGACTGGCCGTGATGATTATGCCGCCATCAGCCTTTTCAAGCGGCACGGCGATTTCGACGGTCGGTGTGGTGCTGAGTCCCAAATCTATCACGTTTATACCCATTCCCGTAAGGGTAGCCGATACAAATGTGCGTACCATCGGTCCGCTTCTCCTTGCATCACGCCCGATTACCACTTTTACCGTTTTGTCTCCGGCAGATTTTTTCAACATGTGGCCGTAAGCGGCAGTAAATTTTACGATGTCTATAGGGGTAAGATTTTCTCCGGCTTTTCCGCCGATGGTTCCCCTGATACCTGAGATGGATTTAATAAGAGTCACTTCCGTTAATTTTTCGCAAAGTTATTATTCACATGGGTTTTCATAGTCCCGGCCGCCGGGAGTTTTCAACGGTTGGAATGCTTTGCTTCCACCCGGGAAAGGCGTAACTTTGTTGGCCCGTTTAAAAAGGGTAGGTTCCGAACAAGTATTTTTTCATGCTTGCGTTGTTAAAAACAAAACGGAACTTCCCTGATTAATCGGAAGGTGGTTTTCTAAATTTGAGAATACTCACCTCCTAATAAAGGCTTATGACGGAATATTCGCACAACCTTTACCCTAAGTCTGACTCCGGTCTCATCGATAAATTTGAAAAGATGCTGAAATTGCGCGAAGCGTACTTCTTCGATGTAGAAGAAGTGGAAGCTTTAGTGGATTTCTATCTTGACAAGAATAACTACCGGAAGGCAAAGTTGGCGGTAAATCACGGGCTCTCTATTTTTCAAAATGTGTCTTCACTTCTTTTGAAGAAAGCCCAAATTTTTGCAGCCTCAAAAGAGTCAACGAAGGCATTGGAGATATTGGAATTTCTGGAGGCTTCAGAACCGACCAATACGGACATGTTGCTTTTTAAAGCCGTGGTACATCGAAATCTCAGCGATCATGAGGGAACGAAATCCTGTCTTCTGAAGGCTTTGGAAATTTCTCCTGAGAATCGCGAGGAAATTTTTATGGACCTGGCCTATGAACAGCAAATCGTAAATGACTATCCGGGAGCCATCGAGAGTTTGAAAGAATCGCTTAAGATTAATCCCGACCACGAGGCGAGCCTTTTTGAATTGAGCTATTGCTTTGAAATGGCCGATCAAATAGAAGTCGGAGTTGAGTTTTTTCAGAACTACTTGGATCGATTTCCTTACAATTTCGTGGCTTGGTATAATTTGGCCCTCTGTTTCGATAAAATCGGACTATTTGAAAAAGGTGTCGAAGCAGCCGATTTCTGCTTGGCCATTCGAGAAGACTTTGTAGCTGCTTATATCCTTAAAGGCAATCTTTATACCTCCATGGATATGGATATGGCTGCAGCCGAAGCGTACAAGGACTCGCTGAAATATGACAATGAAAATCCGCTGGTTTATACCGCCATCGGCGAATGCCAGGAGCGAATGGAAATGTGGAATGCGGCGGAGTTGAATTACAAAAAAGCTTTGGCCATCGATCCCGATTACGTAGAGGCTCTGATGGGGCTTGGTGCTATTCGCGAAAACGAAAATGAAATGAAAAAGGCCATTTCTTTTTACGAGGATGCCGTTAAAAAAGATGATTTCCACTTGGACAACCGACACATTCTGGTTGAAACCTATATCAAAGCCGGAGAGCAGGAAAATGCCAAGCGCCACCTCGAAGAGATGATCAAAATCTTTCCGGATGATGCCGAATCGTGGATTTTGCTAGCCGATTTATCGGCAGTCGATGATTACTCCGTTTCATTGGAAATTATAGATCAAGCCATTGACAAGATGCCTGATGAATACGACCTCAAGTGGCAAAAAGTCAAGCATTTAATAAAAACAGGGAAACAGCAGCAAGCCGTAGAATTATTCCTCTCTTGCTCTACCGATCAACCTGAAGGCATAAAATATTTTCTAACAATTTTTCCTGAAGCATTACAATTTCCGAATATTGCAGGCTTAATCGATTTTGAAGATAAAGCGCAGAAGGAAAATGAATTTTAATTTACCCTTTATTCCCGAACGCACCGAGAGACCGCGCACCAACGGTCTGACTATGGTGATGGACAAAGGATTGAGCCTGCGGAGTGCGGCCAATTTTCTGGATGCCAACGGAACCCTGACCGACATCATTAAGCTTGGTTTCGGTACTTCTTATCTTACTAAAGATTTAAAGGAGAAGATAAAGCTTTACCACGATGCAAATATGAAGGTTTACCTCGGAGGCACCTTATTTGAAGCATTTATCATTCGCGGTCTCTTCGATGAATACAGAAAATTGTTAAGTGACCTGAACCTTGAAACCGTAGAAGTATCAGACGGTTCGATTCACCTTCCTCACGACGAAAAGCTGGAGTACATATCTACCTTAGCCAAAGATTTTAGAGTCCTCTCAGAAGTAGGTTCTAAGGAAGAAGGAATTCTCATCGCCCCGGGAAAGTGGGTGAAGATGATGGATACCGAACTGAGCGCCGGATCGTGGAAGGTAATCGCGGAAGCTCGAGAGAGCGGAAATGTGGGAATTTACCGACCAAACGGAACGGCGCACGTGGTTTTGGTAAACAAAATTTTGGCTAAGGTAAAATCCGAAGATATCCTTTGGGAAGCTCCCCAAAAAGCCCAACAAGTCTGGTTTATAAAACTTATCGGGGCCAATGTTAACTTGGGAAATATCGCACCGAGTGATGTCATTCCACTCGAAACTTTGCGTATAGGTTTGAGAGGCGATACTTTTTTCGAATTTTTGCCCGAAGAAATTGCCGAAAAGATGCGGCCTTAATTATTGTCATGTCGCAAATCAGCGTACGAGAACTCAAAGACCTGTTGGATAATGGTCGCGATGTACAAATCATCGATATCCGCGAAATCCACGAAGTAGATTCAGGAACCATAGGTGGCCTGCACATACCAATGGCTGAACTGATTCATCGCAAAGCCGAAATCAGGAAAGATATTCCCGTGGTGGTTCATTGCAAGAGCGGCTCGCGCGCTTCAGCAATGGTCCACACCCTGAGAGAAGAACTCAATTTAACCAATGTTCACCTGCTAAAAGGAGGAATAGAAGCTTGGGTAGAGGAAATCGACCCAAGCATAATCGTTTATTGATGAGAAGCCTGAAAGATTATTTCCTGATCGCTTTAAAAGGTATGGGTATGGGTGCTGCCGATGTGGTACCCGGCGTTTCGGGCGGAACCATCGCTTTTATCACCGGAATTTACGAGGAATTGATCGACACCATCAACCGTGTTAACCTCATCAACCTTCAACTTCTTTTCAAAAAGGGCTTTAAACCTTTTTGGAAAGCCGTTAACGGAAACTTTCTGGTGGCACTTTTGGCAGGTATTGCCATTAGCATTATTACCCTGGCAAAGTTGATTACCTATTTGCTCGAAACCCACCCCATCGCCATCTGGTCGTTTTTCTTTGGTTTGGTATTAGCTAGTATTCCGCTTGTCGCGAAAGCCGTTAAAGTTTGGTCGGGCTCGCGATATTTTGGTTTTGCCGCGGGCGCCGTTATCGCCTATCTTATCACCGATTTACCGCCCGTTGAAGATCCGGGAGCTACCTGGTACTTATTCGTAAGCGGGATGATCGCCATTTGCGCGATGATCCTTCCCGGAATCTCCGGGAGTTTTATTTTGCTGCTGCTTGGCTCCTACTCCACCGTTTTACAAGCGGTTAATGATCGAGACATCATCTCAATAGGCATTTTCGGCGGGGGATGCATTGTCGGAATTTTGGCTTTCAGCCGATTTTTAAAGTGGATGTTCTCTCGGTATCACGATGTTACCGTAGCCATTCTGAGTGGATTTCTTCTGGGGTCTCTCAATAAAATCTGGCCATGGAAAAATACACTGGAGTACTTTGTTAAGCATGAAGGTGAACCCGATGAAGAAATGGTAGCCTTGGTTCAAGAAAATGTCCTGCCTTCTACTTTTGAAGCCATTACGGGAACCGACCCACAATTGTACACGGCACTGGGTTTAGCTTGTGCAGGCATGCTGATTATCTTTGTGATGGGTCGCTTCGCACCCAAAGATTCTGAAGTTTGATTATTCTTGAAGACAAAGCATTATCGGTCTCTCAAGTTCTCGATTTGGTAACCTTTTATATATATTTGTGTTAAAGAGATCAATGTGAAAATTTTTTCGCGAGGAACTTTGGGGGATTTTTGGGGAAAGCATGGTGACTGCGAACTTCAATTAAAAACTTGGTATCGTGAAACGGAAAAATCCAATTGGAATTCGATAAATGAACTCAAGAGAGATTACCCCGGAGCGAGCATCCTTAAAGGAAATCGGATCGTTTTTAACATCAAGGGCAATGACTACCGATTAATTGTAAAGTTTAATTTTGAATACCAACTTGCTTGGATACGTTTTATCGGAACTCACGCTGAATATGATAAAATAAACGCAAACGAAATTTGATATGAATATTTCACCTATTAGGAATGATAATGACTATCAAAAAGCTCTTGATAGACTTGAAGATATTTTTGACGCAAAGCGTGGAACAAAAGAGGGGGATGAACTGGAAATTTTGGCGATTTTAATCGACAACTACGAAAATGAAAATTTCCCTATTGATATGCCTGATCCGATTTCTGCCATCAAATTCCGAATGGAACAAATGGGACTGAAGCAAAAGGATTTGGTAGATATGATAGGTTTTAAAAGTCGGGTGAGTGAAGTAATGAATCGTAAACGAAAACTGACACTGGATATGATCAGGAAATTAAATGTTCAATTGCGCATTCCAACCGATATTTTGATTCAGGATTATTCATCTGATAATTAAAAAATCCGGTAGCATTTTCACTCTTTGAGGGTTGAATAGTGAGCTAAACGTTTTGAATAGAGTGATTAAACAATCCCACACAAATTACATCAAATCAATCTATACGCTCCGATAAGTAGACGAAATGAAACAGTACGGCCTTATTGGAAGATCTCTCGCTCATTCATTTTCGAAAGAATATTTCAAAAAGAAATTTTCGGAGTTGAATCTCGAAGCCGAATATGAGAATTTCGAACTCGCCGAAATCGATGAAGTGAAAAATCTGCTCGAGCGCAAAGATTTAGCCGGTTTAAATGTGACAACTCCCTATAAAGAGGCGATTATCCCTTATTTGGATGAGCTTGATACCGTAGCTTCTTTGGTGGGCTCCGTGAATACCATTGCTTTCAAAAATGGCCAAACAATCGGTTATAACACGGATGTGATTGGTTTTGAAAA
>CAZYWJ010000010.1:0-4380 GCA_964651785.1 uncultured Cryomorphaceae bacterium | reverse complement strand
CGGTGGCTTTTACTCTACGAAAAATTGGTCTGGACATTCTGTTCGTCAGCAGAAAGTCTTCAGGCATTAATGAAATATCTTATGAAGACTGCAATGAGAACGCCGTGAAATGGCATCGACTCATTGTCAATACCACCCCGCTCGGCACATTTCCCGATGTGGAAGACGCACCTTCGATAGCCTATGAAGGCATCACCGAGGATCATTTGCTCTACGATTTGATTTACAATCCCGAGAAAACGCAGTTTTTGAAAGAAGGTGAAAAACGCGGAGCTTCGATAATGAATGGCTTGAGCATGCTGAAAATTCAGGCAGAGAAGAGCTGGGAAATATGGAACTCAGAGACCCAGATCTGATTTAACATCCACGTATTTCGTATAATTCTCGGCTACTTGATTCATATCTGCCAACTCGATCCAGCATACCTGATCGAGGTCTGAGCGCATCCAGACTTCCGTGTAGAATCCCTCTACCTCATAAAGATGGACGCGATATGTCCGATAAAAGCGAGAATCGATGTACTTAGCATGTTCACGCAGATAATTGAACCGCTCGCGCAAATTGAGCTTTTGAAAATTTCGAATTTTAGTGTCCACACTAAATAAATGCGCGCACGATGCAATTTGTTTTTTAATCTTCGAGAATTTCTACGCGGACGATATCATTCTCGCGGATACCAAGAAGGTCAGTCGCCCCGCCCCCGCTTCCTTCTACACCGCGATTGATGGCTATTTCCAAAAAACCTTCGGAAGTGAAAAGTGCCACCTTCTCGCCTTGCGGAACCTCATTGTAAGTTCGGGAAATACGGTTCAAATCGGTATCACCGCGCCGCACCACGATGTTGAATTCTTTCGATCCGACTTCCTTTTCAAAGAGTGACTTGGTGATATTAGTGATCACGTTGCCGTAAGCATCAACGTAAATCGCCATTCCGCGAATGTTGTCGAATTCAACCACCGGCACCGGCAGCGGCCTGCGTCGATAATTATCGGCCTCGACGGAGAAATCATCCAAGTCTTCAGCTCTGGCCAATTTAGCGGCAGCCGACACAAAAATGGACTTCGTAGGAAAACTCAAGTCCTCATCTCCCTTTAGCTTGAGGGTTCGAATCCATTCGGGCTCTGCGTAATCATCAAATAACAATGAAAAAAAGCCATTATCGGTACCGATGAAATAATGCTCTTTCATTTTAACAATGGTGTATGGTGTATCCCTCGACCATTCGCAGGCAACACCTACAATATGTATGGTGCCATCGGGAAAATCTCTCCAAACGTTCTTTAAGACAAAAGCAGCTTTTGCCATGTCGAAGGGAGGAATATGATTGGAAATATCGACCCAATTCAGGTCGGGAATAAGTCGAAGCGCCGTAGCTTTTACCGCTGCCAGATAATAATCTTTCGTACTCAAATCGGATGTAAGGGTGACGATGGGCATGGATAAAAAAGCGCTGTATTCGACGCGGAAATATTCTTTATTTTTGGATTTCAAAAGTAAGAAAAAACAGACGGGCGATTCCCTTCCTTACAAAGTAAAAACAGCATATCCGAAAGCTATTGAGTGAAAGAATAATTCCAATCGAAAACGTTGACCCCATTGAAATTTTGGGTGTAAACAATAAGAAGTTTCAGTTTATCACCAGCCACTTTCCGAAGTTAAAAGTGATAGCACGGGGCAATATGATTAAAGCCATCGGAGAAGAAGATGAAATAGATCATTTTGAGCAAAAGATCAATCTGTTCATGCAGCACTTGGACAAGTACAATCGGCTGACCGAAAGCAATATCGAAAGATTGATGACCGAGGAAGCGCCGAGCTTGATGATAAACGCGGGTGGCGACGGAGTCTTGGTTCATGGCAACAATGGATTGAAAGTTAAAGCAAAGACCGCCAACCAACGCAGACTTGTAGAAGCCGTGGACGAAAGCGACTTGGTTTTTGCCATCGGTCCTGCCGGTACGGGTAAAACATATACCGCCGTAGCACTTGCCGTACGCGCTTTGAAGGAAAAGCAAATTCGCAAAATCATTTTGACGCGTCCTGCCGTGGAGGCCGGAGAAAATCTGGGTTTTCTTCCGGGAGATTTGAAAGACAAGCTCGACCCTTATTTGCAACCTCTCTATGATGCGCTTCGGGATATGATTCCACCTGAAAGATTGCGGGATTATTTGGAAATGGGGACCATACAAATTGCGCCTCTCGCCTATATGCGCGGGCGAACTCTGGACAAAGCTTTCGTCATCTTGGATGAAGCACAAAATGCCACGGTTTCCCAATTGAAAATGTTTTTAACCCGTATGGGACAAACCGCAAAATTTGTCATCACCGGGGATTTGACGCAAGTCGATTTGCCCAAAAAGCAAACCAGTGGGCTGAAATTCAGCATTGAAAACCTAAGAGACGTAGAAGGGGTGAAACTGATTTATCTGAATGAAAAAGATGTGATGAGACACCCCTTGGTGAAACGAATTATCACCGCATTTGAGGCGCATAAAAACGATAATTGATGCAGACTTTAAATCAAACCGAATACTCCTTTCCCGATCAGACATTCGTTTATCACGGAAAAGTGAGAGACGTCTACGGCATAGGCGATGACTTGTTGGTGATGGTTGCGAGCGATCGTATCTCGGCATTCGACGTCATTTTGCCGAAAGGCATACCCGGGAAGGGAGCCATGCTAAATCTCATAGCGGCAAAATTTCTGAGAGCAACGGAAGATATTTGCCCGAATTGGTTAATGGCTACGCCTGCACCCAATGTAGCCGTAGGTCATAAGTGCGAGCCCTTTCGGGTGGAAATGGTGATTCGGGGATACCTCACCGGACACGCTTGGCGCGAGTACAAATCAGGCAAACGCGAACTTTGCGGAGTGTCAATGCCCGATGGTATGAAAGAGCACGATCGCTTTCCCGAGCCACTCATTACCCCTGCCACCAAGGCAGAAGAAGGTCACGATGAAGACATTTCGCGGGAAGAAATTTTGGCTCGCGGTATCGTGCCTGAGAACCACTACAAAAAAATGGAATCGTACACCCGCGCCCTCTTCCAAAGGGGCACCGAAATGGCCGCCGACAAAGGATTGATTTTGGTGGATACGAAATACGAATTCGGATTGAAAGATGACGAGGTGATGTTGATGGATGAAATTCACACGCCCGACTCCTCGAGATATTTTTACGCCGATGGCTACGAAGAGCGGCAAGCCAAAGGTGAAGCGCAGAAACAGCTTTCGAAAGAATTCGTGCGGGAATGGCTTATCGAAAACGGTTTTCAGGGGAAGGAAGGCCAGCAAGTTCCCGAAATGACACCTGATCGCGTGGAAATGATCGCGGCCAGATACCGCGAACTCTACGAGCGAATAACGGGCGAAAAGTTTGACAGAGGCGCGGAGAAACTGACGAAGGAAGAGATTGAAAAAAGAACTACGGAATATTTAAAAAACCGATAAGAGAAGGAAATGAGCAAGGCAAACTGGAAGAAGGTCAAGGATTACGAGGACATTACTTACGCAAAATCGGGGCACGTAGCTCGCATAGCTTTCAATCGGCCTGAAGTGAGAAATGCCTTTCGGCCAAAGACGGTGAAGGAATTGTACGAAGCCTTTTTGGATGCTCGAGAGGATACGGCTATCGGAGTGGTTTTGTTTTCGGGAGAAGGACCTTCGCCGAAAGACGGCGGATGGGCATTTTGCAGCGGCGGCGATCAGCGCTCACGTGGACATCAAGGCTATGTGGATGATGACGGGATGCCTCGACTCAACATTCTCGAAGTGCAGCGATTGATAAGGTTTATGCCAAAGGTGGTGATTGCCGTCGTGCCCGGGTGGGCCGTGGGCGGTGGACACAGTCTCCACGTGGTTTGCGACTTGACCTTGGCGAGCAAAGAACACGCGATTTTCAAACAGACTGACGCCGATGTAACCAGCTTTGACGGCGGATATGGCTCTGCCTATTTAGCAAAAATGGTAGGTCAGAAAAGAGCGCGAGAGATTTTCTTTCTCGGAAGAAACTATTCCGCGCAGGAAGCCTACGAAATGGGAATGGTGAATGCCGTAATACCCCATGACGAACTCGAGGCGACTGCCTACGATTGGGCTTTGGAAATCTTAGAAAAATCACCCACCAGCATTAAGATGCTCAAGTTTGCATTCAACCTGACCGATGACGGAATGGTAGGACAGCAGGTCTTTGCGGGTGAAGCTACTCGTTTGGCTTACATGACCGATGAAGCAAAGGAAGGACGAAATGCTTTTCTGGAAAAACGGAAGCCCGACTTCAGTGATATTAAGTGGATACCCTAGGTTAGAGGTCAGAGATCAGAGATCAAAGGTCAGAGATCAAAGGTCAGAGATCAAAGGTCAGAGATCAAAGGTCAGAG
>CAZYWJ010000009.1:78550-81317 GCA_964651785.1 uncultured Cryomorphaceae bacterium | reverse complement strand
AACCCTGAGCGGATGATCTTCGGTGGCAAATCGCCGGCCGAAGTGCTTTTAGGACTTTAGTCCGATTAGGGAATGTGATCTCGTAAAATTTCAGAGGAGTAGGTCATTCACCTGCTCCTTTTTTTATTTCAATGCAATTAGATATCTGCTATAGATTTCCGAATCACGGGAGAGTAGATTTCAGGTGGTTGACCAAAACCGTCAATCCGTTTTTATAGGTCGAATTATTGTTGATAATGATATCACAATTCTTCTTGTGGGGCTTCAGGTAGTTGTAGTACGAAGGCATCACGTGGTGCTTCCATCGGTAGCGCACATCGCTTTCAGGATAACCACGTTCCGTTAAGTCCCTGAAAATCCTTCGTTTGAGTTTTACGTTTTCCAAAGCATCCACGTAAACTTTCAAATTCATTTTATCTGCCAGCTCGGAGTAGTAAAAAACAAATAGTCCCTCAATAATTAATATTGGCGCGGGTTGAATGGCGACCATGTTAGGCTCTGCCAGAGGGTTATTAAATGTGTACTCTTTCTTAACGACGACTTTCCCCGCCATTAAGTCAGCAACATCCTGATTCAAGGACTCACGGTCAATGGCGGTAGGAAGATCAAAATTGATCTCTCCGTTTTCGTCTTTAAACTGTCTTTCCCTGTCGTAGTAATAATTGTCTTGGGAGATCAAAGCCACTTGGTTTGGCTCAAACCAACTCATCAGATCGTTTAAGATGGATGTCTTTCCCGAAGCACTTCCACCTGCTACCCCCACAACGTATGGTAATTTGTTTTCCACTGAGCCCGCAAAATTATGTATTTTCAGGCCATGATAAAGTCCAAAGTTTACGAGCTCTCCATCTGCCTGTTGATCATGATCATCACGGGATTATCCACAGAAGCAACTGCTCAAAATATTTACTCTCAGAACAGAAAAGAAGCTTTTCAATACATGCAAAAGGCGGAGCTGTCAAAGCGTGGAGGCAATTTTAATAATGCCATTCAGGACTATACCAATGCTATAACCGTTGACCCAAATTACGCCGAGGCCTATATGAAGCGCGCCTTGATGCTACAGCAGATGGGCCGCTACCAGGAATCGCTTGAAGATTATAACAAAGCCATCGACATCAATCCCTACAGCGATGTGTATTATGACAAACGTGCGCGACTACGCTTGCTACAAAGTGACTATAAACAAGCTATAGGCGACTTGGATAAGGCACTGGAATTGAGTCCGTACGATGATTACCTCATAGATTCTCGTGCCTTAGCCGGCCTCGAAGGCGGAGATTACGATCGTGCGATCGAGGACTTTACTTTCATAATAGAGTTAAACCCAATTGACACCTTGGCCTACCTCAAGCGAGCCATCACTTATTTACGTGCAGGAGACAGGGAATCTGCCGAAGAAGACATAGCCGAGGCAAAAAAATTGGCTCCGCGCTCTCCCTTGGTTTACGACATTCAGGGATTGGTTCACCTCAAATACGATGAGATTCAGCAAGCTATTGCGGCGTTTAATAAATCCATAGATTTGGAACCTACTTTTGCCATTGGCTATTACAACAGAAGTGTGGCAAAGAAAAAGCTGGGATTGATCGAGGAGGCCAATAGCGATCTAAACATTGCGCTCTCACTCAACCAGGACTTTCCGAATGCTTATTTCAATCGTGCCATCACCAGCAAAAGAATGGGTAGAACGGAAGATGCCGTTGAGGATTATTCCAAAGCCATTGCCATAAAAGGAGATTTTACGGATGCGCTATTCAACCGCGGTTTTACCAAAAGTATGCTTGGGAGCTACGCAGAAAGCCTACCTGATTTCGATCGGGCGGTAGAATCGAATCCGCGCGATCCCGAAGTTTACAATATGCGAGGCAATGTGAAAGCCTTTTATGGCAAATATATTTCTGCCTTGGAAGATTACGATCAAGCTATTCAACTCGACCCCGAGTATGCCGAAGCATATCACAATCGAGGCATCACCAAGTTATTGACTTACGAGGATCAATCGGGGTGTGATGACCTTGAAAAAAGCGCCGAAATGGGCTATGTGAAGGCCAGGGAGAAGCTACCTTATTTTTGTAGGGGACTTAAATAACGAAAGGGGCTGTCTTTTTCAAGACAACCCCTTTTATATTTTCGTACCGAATCTGCAGCAATTTGTACTCAGATCCTGTACCGCCGTGGGCCGGAGCCTTTGGCGTAGGACTAGGAGCTCCTTTCGCAGAAGCTATCCTCCAATAATGGAGGTCTCTGTGAAACAAATTCCTGCTTCCGGTTTCGAACTATCAGACATTTGTACACCTCCTTTTATTTAATTTCACATTACACAGGATCTTTCTCAACTAACTTATGATTCCGATTCCTGCGTCACCAAGCTTTTCTTGGATTTGAGTTCAAGTAACAAAGAAAATTCTGATTATAGAAATCAAAATTTCCGCGATTATTAACAGAAAGGTTGTCGAAAAGTTTAAGCGGGTATTACCGACTTCAAAATTGATTCGAAAATCAATCTCCCGTCTTCATTGCCTAATAGTGCATCCGCCGCTCTCTCAGGGTGTGGCATCATTCCGAATACATTCTTGTTTTCGTTAGCTACTCCGGCTATGTTTTCCAGCGAGCCATTCGGATTTGCTTTAGAATTGAAATGGCCATCCTTGTCACAGTAGCGGAAAATAACTTGCTGGTTTTCGTTGAGTTTTTTCAATACCTCATCCGAAGCGTAGTATCGACCTTCACCGTGGGCGACGGGTATTTTGAAAACAGCGTCTGA
>CAZYWJ010000009.1:74452-78450 GCA_964651785.1 uncultured Cryomorphaceae bacterium | reverse complement strand
CCGTAAGAAAAACCACCCGGCACCATTACGAAGTCAACGCCCTTTAAATCGCGATCCTTATGCCACAACTCTACGACTTCCTGCCCCAGAATATCTCTGAGAACATAAATCAAATCATGGTCACAATTTGACCCCGGAAAGATGATAACACCAAACTTCATTATTGCGATTTAAGTGAGGGTCAAAGTTAAGAGATTCTCAAGGATTAATTGCCGAAAACCATGAATGCTACAACGGCTATCAGCCATGCATAAAACAGGATGAGCCGAATAACGGGTCGTTTTCCCCTTCGGGAAAATAAGACTCCCATGAAAATAGCTACGGGTATAGAAAAAATAAGCCAAGAGCCTTCTTGACGAACGTCTACAAGTGAAACGTAGAAGTATTCAAGCACCAGCAAGAAAAAGGTCCACAGAAAAATATACTTGGTGCTTTTTTTCCGTAAGGTAGACTTTGCAATATCGGAGAAAAAAAACACCAGCCCGATAATGGATAAAATGAAGTGAAAAGCTATGAGAAGAAAAAAGAAAGGTTGGTTTTTCATTTCCTCGAAAGAGAAAAAGCCTCCGCTGAAAACGATGTATTCTCCCGCGGAAAAATTGTATTCGGTAATAAAATAGAAACTGAAAATATAGAGAGCTGACAATCCGATGGCGGTAAACGGTACTAACCATTCACGTAAATTGAATGGACGAACTTGCAGAAAAACCATCCACGGAAGTGGAAGTAAAATGACGGAAGGCGGAAAAAAGAAAATGGCAATGGACAAAAACAAGGCTGAATCAAAACCGATGCTCAAGGCAGACTCTACGCGGTAAACTGAAAGTAATCTGCGCAGAGCCAAAAGCAGAAACAATCCCGAAAGAAGAACGGGATGCAGATCGATATTTTCAAAATCGAGCGACACAAAACCGAGAAAAACCAAAGCCGGGAAATAATTCTCAGAGGTTGAGAAATCGTGCTTGTTGGACATAAAATTCAAGAGAACTGCAATGCTCAGAATAAGCAACATTCCCAAGGACCTTCGCCAGACGTTCAGGTCTCCGAAGTAAGCAATCAGAAGGTCGGTTGCCGGTCCACCCAAGCCATATTCTCCCACCGTATTTGAATAGAGCGAAGCCACTACAATGGCTACGGCGGGCGCTATCAAAAAGGATAGCACGATGGGTCGATTGGAGCCGAAAGTCGAATGAACCATTGCCGGCTAAAATAGTGCTTTTAGGATGTTCAATTTATCTTTATTTTTGCCATCGAAAATCGACATCATGGATTACATCGTAGGACCCATTGCAGCATTAATTAAGTGGACATTTGACAATATTCTGGTTCCGATCGGAGAATTGCCGGATCTTATCAATCCAAACTATATCTTCTTGCTGCTTGGCTTTGTGGGTATGTTCTATTGGTTTTTCCTTCAGCATAAGTATAATAAGCAAGCTGACAAAGATCCGCAGCAGATCAAGTAAGCAGATCCTGACCGATATCTCTTCGGAGATATTTTCCCTCAAAATTTATTTGATCTGCCAAGGCGTATGATCGGGACAGCGCTTCTGCCAACGTGCTTCCGTATGCCGTGCAGGCCAATACCCGCCCCCCTGAAGTTTTCAGTTTATCACCATCGCGCTTGGTTCCTGCGTGAAACAAGAGTTGATTTCCCTCGGAATTGCCCTCAACGGTAATCGTCTTTCCTTTTTCGTAAGCCTCGGGGTAGCCGCCTGATACCAGCATAACCGTTGTGGCAAAGCGCGAATCCGTTTCCAATTTTTCTCTATCCAATTCCTTATTGGCTGCAGCCAAAAGATGCTGAAGCAGATCACTCTTGATTCGCGGTAAAACCACTTCCGTTTCCGGATCGCCCATCCTTACGTTGTATTCGATCACGAATGGATCTCCATCTACGATCATCAACCCGAAAAACAAAAATCCAACGTAGGGGATTCCTTCCCGCTCCAATCCGAGAACGGTAGGAGCGACTACTCTTTCCTCAATTTTCTTGATCAAATCATCATTTGCAAAAGGCACGGGACTCACGGCGCCCATTCCACCGGTATTCAGTCCTTGATCGCCTTCGCCTATTCGTTTATAATCCTTGGCTGAAGGAAGCATCAGGTAATTCTTTCCATCGGTAAGTGCAAATGCGGACATCTCAATTCCGTTGAGATAGGTTTCAATCACCACCTTTTCAGCAGCCGAGCCAAATTTTCCTTCGTTGAGCATGAGCTTAATCTCATGCCGTGCTTCCTCTTTATCATGCAATATCAAAACGCCTTTTCCGGCCGCCAAACCATCTGCTTTCAAAACGTATGGCGGAGTCAATTGCTCAATGAAATCAATAGCTTCAGAATCCTGACCTCTTTCAAAAGTGGCATAAGGAGCGGTCGGGATCGAATGTCTTTTCATGAATTCTTTGGCAAAATCTTTACTGCCCTCAAGGGTCGCACCTACTTTTCCGGGTCCGATTATTTTAAGATTTCTAAACTCATCAGCTCCTTCAAAATACTCTCGAATACCTTCTACCAAGGGCGCTTCAGGACCGACTACCATCATATCAATTTTCAAGTCGGCTACTTTCTCGGCGATGGAGTAGAAGTCCGTAATGTCAATTTCCAAATTTTCGGCTACCCGATCGGTACCTCCGTTTCCGGGAGCCACGTAGAGCTTTTCACATAGCGGGCTTTCAGAAATCTGCTTCGCAAGCGCGTGTTCACGTCCGCCAGACCCAAGAATTAAAACTTTCATATTGATGGTGATTTTCGGACTTCAAAAGAACAAAAAAAAGGCATCCGACTTGGTCGAATGCCTTTTTGATATTCCATTTGGCGGAAGCCTTAAACTTTTACTCGCTTAATGCTGCAGCCCAATTGCTTCGTGCTATTCGGGTCGATCTTTCCTCCTGATACATGCGCTTTGATGGCGTTGAGCAAATACGGCTCGCTCACGCTATCCGAGCTTTCTACCGAATCATCGATTGCTCCTTTGTAAATGAGCTTCATATTTTCATCAAACAAGAAAACGTGAGGAGTAGTGAGTGCACCGAACGCATCGGCCAATACGTGATTTTCATCCAAAACATAATGTCCTTTTAGACCTTCCTCTTTGTATCGCTTTTGCATATCTGCCATGCTGTCGCCGGCGTCACGCTTGGCTTCGTTGCTGTTCACCAATATCATTCCGATATCTGCAGATTTTGCCGCATCGTATAGCTCAGGGTATCTCCCTTCCCAACCTTCACTCTTCGTTCCGTTTCCGACTACGAAAGGGCAGGTATTGCAACTGAAAATAACCAAAAGCCCGTTCTTTCCGGCTACTTCTTTCAAGGCTATTTTCTTTCCTGAAACATCCGTCATGGATAGATCCGTCTTGGGCGCTTTAGCTCCGATGGCCAAAATATCTTCTCTCTCTCCCTTGAGGGTAAAGGCAGTAGAAACCGCAAAAATGGCTACGGCAATTGCACCCAACCCGATAATAAAGTTCTTTTTCATTGTTGTGATTTTAGACAAAAATAAAAGCGGAAGGTCTTAGTGATCCTTCCGCTTCGTTAAAATTTGGGAATTAACAGTATTCCTCGTAGGCCATCTTCAGGTTTTCGGCAATCATCTCTGCCGGCCTGCCTTCGATGTGGTGTCTTTCGACGAAGTGAACCAACTTGCCATCTTTAAAAAGTCCGATAGCAGGCGAAGAAGGTGGATAAGGCAAAAAGTACTGACGCGCTCTCTCGGTGGCCTCTTGGTCGACACCGGCAAAAACCGTCGTCAATTTTGCGGGCTTCTTCTCTCCTTCAAGGGAAAGTTTTACGCCGGGACGCGCAGCACCTGCCGCACAACCGCAAACTGAATTTACCACCACCAAAGTGGTTCCTTTATCATCAGACAATGCTTGATCAACTTCTTCTGCCGTATGTAGTTCTGAAAAACCTGCTTTAGTGAGGTCTTCCTTCATTGGTGCAACTAATTCAGGTGGATACATATCTTGATTTTTTATTTCTACAAAGGTAAGAA
>CAZYWJ010000009.1:70364-74352 GCA_964651785.1 uncultured Cryomorphaceae bacterium | reverse complement strand
GCACACATCGGACAGGGTTCCAGCGAAACGTAGAGTGTGCATTGATTTAAATACTTACCGCCGAGAAAATCTGCGGCAGCCGTAACGGCCTGCATCTCCGCGTGAGCGGTCACATCATTGAGCCGCTCCGTCAGGTTGTGCGCACGTGCTATTATTCGATCATTACAAACGACTATTGCACCTACGGGCACCTCGTTTTCATCGTAAGCAGCCATTGCCTCACGCAAAGCTTGCTTCATGTAAAACTCATCTCCGTGTGGTTCCAATTCCATTGGGCAAATATAAACCAAGTATGGAGCTCATAGGGAGTGGATTGATCCGAGCAAAGTAATACCTTTGCCAGCGAAATTTTTTAGCTATGCATCGATCACACACTTGCGGAGAATTAAGAATGAACCACGTAGGCGAAAAAGTTACGCTTTCGGGATGGGTTCAACGATCACGTGACTTAGGCGGCATGACCTTCGTAGATATGCGAGACCGTTACGGCATCACGCAGGTGGTTTTCAACATGGAAGCCGATGCAGCGCTATGCGAAACAGCGAGAAAACTGGGACGCGAGTTTGTGGTGAAAGTAGAAGGGAACGTACGGGAGCGGAGCAACAAGAATCCCAACATGCCCACCGGCGATGTGGAAATTGAAGCCACTACACTCACCGTTCTAAATTCGAGCAAGACTCCACCTTTTACCATAGAAGACGAAACCGATGGCGGGGAAGAACTGCGAATGAAGTACCGCTATTTGGACTTGCGTCGGAACCCGGTTCAGCAGAGCTTGAAGCTTCGACATAAACTGGCTATCGCTACCAGATCATACTTGGATAGTCAGGGATTCTTGGAAATCGAGACCCCTTACCTCATAAAGTCTACTCCCGAAGGAGCACGCGACTTTGTGGTGCCCAGCCGTATGAACCCGGGCGAGTTTTACGCGCTGCCTCAATCGCCTCAGACGTTTAAGCAATTGCTGATGGTAAGTGGCTATGATCGATACTTTCAGATCGTGCGTTGCTTTCGCGATGAAGACCTGAGAGCCGACCGACAGCCTGAATTTACGCAGATAGACTGCGAAATGGCTTTCGTGGAGCAAGAAGACATCCTCAATACATTCGAAGGCCTCACGAAGAATTTATTCCAAGAAGTTTTGGATGTCCAATTAGAAGACTTCCCACGAATGGACTATGCCGTGGCTATGGAGAAATACGGTTCGGACAAGCCGGATATTCGCTTCGGGATGGAAATCAATAATATCTCCAAGTACGCTCAAGGCAAGGGGTTCAACGTCTTTGACAGTGCTGAAGCTATTCTGGCCATCAATGTGGAGGGCGGTAGCGAAATGACGCGCAAACAGTTGGATAAGCTCACCGATTGGGTGAAGCGTCCGCAAATAGGAGCGAAAGGACTCGTTTATGTCAAATATCAGGAAGAGGGAATTCTGAAATCTTCCGTTGACAAGTTTTACAGCAATGAAGACTTGGAAGAATGGTGCAAGGCATGCGACGCGAAGCCGGGCGATCTTTTGCTCGTGCTGAGCGGCAACTTGACGAGCACTCAAAAGCAAATTGGCGAATTGCGACTTCACATGGCTGACGAACTCAGCTTGCGTGACAATAAAGTCTTTGCTCCGCTTTGGGTCGTTGATTTTCCTTTAATGGAGTGGGATGAGGACGAGCAGCGCTACTTTGCCATGCACCACCCTTTTACCTCTCCGAAACCCGAAGATCTCGGGAAACTAAAATCAGCTACGGGCGAAGTAAGAGCAAACGCATATGATTTGGTGATAAACGGCGTGGAAATCGGTGGTGGTTCTATCAGAATTCACGATAAAAAACTCCAGGCAGAGATCTTTGACTTGCTTGGTTTTACCGACGAAGAAGCCCAAGCTCAATTTGGCTTCCTGATGAATGCCTTCGAATATGGTGCGCCACCCCACGGCGGTATCGCATTCGGATTTGACCGTCTTTGCTCTCTTTTCGGTGGTTCCGAATCGATCAGAGATTACATCGCCTTTCCGAAAAACAATTCGGGTAGAGATGTGATGATTGATGCACCCGCACCCGTCGATGAGAATCAGCTTACCGAGCTCGGGCTAAAGCTCAATCTTGAAAAATAAAGTAGCGGCAGGAAATCGCAAACTCTTCTAAGAGGACATTTCGCTTTGCCAAGAGTTCTACCGAGGGCTTGTAATCTGCCGAAATCAAAAGAGGCAACGATTCGGGGCGGTAGTTAATGCCGACTATCAGGTCGAATCCCACATTGATGTATTGCGGATCTCCGTTGAATCCTTCTCCGACGAAGTTATTTCGGTGGTGATAGCCGCCGTGAAGACCGCCTCCGTAATACCAGTGCCACTTTTCAGAAGAAAGCACATTTTTCCTTTCGTAAAGTGCGGTTAGAATAATTCCGCTCCAGCGAGGTGAAAGTATCAGCTCGAAATTCTGATCTTCCGTAATGGATTGAACATAAGAAAGGCCCCCACCCCATCCGAGGCGGAGGCCTATTGCTTTATCTTGAGCATTTCCCGAAAGGGCAAACGCCGTAAGAATTAAGAATAAAACGAACTTAAAGCGTACCGCGAAGTTCTTGCTCACGTTCTATGGCTTCGAATAGCGCTTTGAAATTTCCTTTTCCGAAACTTTTTGCTCCTTTTCGTTGAATGATCTCAAAGAACATGGTAGGTCTGTCGACTACCGGTTTAGTGAAAATCTGAAGGAGATAACCCTCCTCATCCCGGTCAATCAAAATTCCCAATTCCTTAAGTGGAGCCAAATCTTCATCGATTTCTCCGACGCGATCAAGAACGGTTTCGTAATAGGTATCGGGAACGTAGAGAAACTCGACACCTCTGCTTTGCAGGGCTTTCACCGTCTCGATGATGTTATCGGTAGCCACGGCGATGTGCTGAACTCCGGCACCTTCGTAGAAGTCGATATACTCTTCAATTTGAGATTTCTTCTTCCCTTTGGCGGGTTCGTTAATCGGAAATTTAATTCGGCCGTTCCCATTGCTCATCACCTTACTCATTAAGGCGGTATATTCCGTGCTGATGTCTTTGTCATCAAAGGATATCAACTGAGCGAAACCCATCACACGAGCGTAGAAATCTACCCATTTGTTCATTTCGCCCCAGCCTACGTTTCCAACCATGTGGTCGATGTATTTTAAACCTACCGGCGAGGGATTATAGCTGCTCTCCCATTTTTTGTAGCCCGGAAGGAATGGTCCGTTGTAATTTTTTCTTTCAATAAAAAGATGCACGGTTTCACCATAAGTATGAATTCCCGCCTGCACTACTTTTCCGTTTTCGTCTTCAATGGTTTCGGGTTCCATAAAAGATTTAGCGCCACGCTTAGTGGTTTCTTCCCACGACTTTTTTGCATCATCTACCCAGAGAGCTACCACTTTTACACCGTCTCCGTGTTTTCGAATGTGCTCGTTTATCGGGCTATCGGGAGTAAGAGGGGTGGTCAAAACCAATCTGATTTTATCTTGGCGAAGGACATACGAAACCCTGTCTTTTCTTCCCGTTTCCAATCCCGAGTAGGCTTCAGACTGAAAGCCGAAAGCAGTTTTGTAGAAATGCGCTGATTGCTTGGCATTTCCTACGAAAAGTTCAACGTAATCGGTCCCGTTTAACGGTAAAAAGTCCTCCGCATCGGGAACTACCTTCTTTAATTTTAAAGTTGATTCTGAAGTTGATTCCATGGTATTTATTCTTTTGGTATTCTGTTGATGGTAAGTTTAATTATTCGTCGATCCAAGATTTCCAGTAAGTTTCATCCGCTATCCCGATCGCATGCGTAGTCAGTTTTAATGGCTTAAATGTATCGACCATAACCGCTAGCTCTTCGGTATCTTTTTTCCCGATACTTCTTTCAGCAGCTCCCGGATGTGGGCCGTGTGGAATACCCGCCGGGTGCAGGCTGATGTGCCCCGCATCGATGTCATTTCGGCTCATAAAGTCGCCGTCAACATAGTACAGCACCTCATC
>CAZYWJ010000009.1:29443-70264 GCA_964651785.1 uncultured Cryomorphaceae bacterium | reverse complement strand
TGAAACCCCCGAAAGCGGTATGACTTCAAATTTTTCTCTACGGCAATTTTGGGAGCAATGTTGAGCGTATCTCCCAGCTTGCTCACCTGAGTAGGCCGATGAATATGGTAGAGCAGAGAAGACATTCCATCAAAGCCGATGGTGCCAAAAAGTTGTTCGTAATAGAGATCGCCATTTGGTTTTCTGAAGACCGTGTGACGTTTATGAGGAATATTTCCGAGTTGATGGTAAAAAGGCATAATTCTGTTTAGTAGTTGGTTTACAAATATACCAAATGAAAAGGACCGGAAGCCGATTGGCAGAATAAGAAAGGAGCCGATGACAGCTAAGTAATGTGTAAATTTGTGCCGCTCAACCTAACAAGTTTCAGATGCCTTCAAACATATTAGTAATCGGCGCTGCCGGTCAAATCGGTACTGAGCTGACGCTCAAACTACGCGATATTTACGGAACGGATACTGTCATAGCCACCGACATTAAAGATTCACCGCCTGAAGCTTTGATGGCAGGTCCTTTTGAGAAACTCAACATTCTGGATAAACAGCGACTCTATGAGGTAGTCAGTCAAAATGATGTGAAGGAAATTTACCTCTTGGCTGCTTTGCTATCGGCTACGGCTGAGCAAAATCCCGCCTTAGGTTGGGAGCTGAATATGAACGGCTTGAGCAATGTGCTCGATTTGTGTCGGGAAGAAAATGTGAAACGAATGTTTTGGCCGAGTTCCATCGCCGTGTTCGGACCACACACTCCTAAGGACAATACTCCTCAACGCACCATTATGGAACCTACCACGGTGTACGGAATCACCAAAGTGGCGGGCGAAAGTTGGTGCGAGTATTATCACAAGCGCTACGGTATCGATATTCGCAGCGTGCGCTTTCCGGGTATTGTAGGTTACAAAAGTGCTCCCGGCGGAGGCACGACTGATTATGCCGTTCACATCTTTCACGAAGCCATTAAGAATGGCCACTATGAATGCTTTTTAAGCGAAGACGCGGAGCTGCCCATGATGTATATGCCGGATGCCATTAAGTCCATTTTGGAAATAATGGATGCCCCCGAAGAGAACATTAAGCTGCGAACTTCATACAACATCTCAGGAGTTTCTTTTACCCCGAAAACGCTTAGCGAAGCCATTCGCAAAGAGATACCCGATTTTACCATTTCATACAATCCTGACTACCGCGATAAAATTGCCAAAAGTTGGCCTTCGTCTTTGGATGATAGCATGGCTCGCAATGATTGGGGATGGAAGCCCGATTATGATCTGGAAAGCTTGGTAAATGACATGTTGGTCAATCTCAGGCAGGTAGTCTGATTCAGAAACTTTTTAGCTCATTTCGCGTAAGCAATTCCTGAAAAGGAAACGCTATGCGCTCTCTCAAAATACCGTATTCACACATTTTCGGCACACTGCTTTTGGTGTTAATCTCGTCATTCTCTTGCTTTGCAGGAGAAGAGATTAACTCAGTCGATGCAAATGGAAAGCGCCAAGGCTATTGGAAAATTTCGGGAGCCATGTCTTTAGAGGATGGCTATCGTGACGACCAAATAGTAGAGGAAGGCCATTACGAAAGCGATAAGAAGATAGGAGTTTGGAAAAAATATTATCCCACGGGCATTCTGCGGAATGAGATTACTTATAAAAACAACATTCCCCGCGGTCCTTACAAAATTTACTATCCGAACGGCAACCTTGAGGAAGAAGGAACTTGGTTGGGGAATAAGAATGTAGAAGCTTTCAAAAGATACCACGAAAACGGAAAAATTGCTCAGGACTTTACCTTCACTATGGCCGGGAAGAGAAACGGAGTTCAGAACTATTATTATCCCAACGGTAATCTTCAGCTTTCGGTAGAAGTGAAAGAAGGTGTAGCTCATGGATTTTACAAAACATTCTATCCTGACGGAAATCCGAAGGTGAGCAAAAATATTATCGAAGGAAAAGTAGAAGAAAGCTCGGTTCAGGAATTTAAAGCTGTCAAAGAATACACTAAAGTCGATATCCCCGTAGTACCCGAAAGAATTGAAGAAACATCTGCCTCAAAAACGGCTGAGATCGAAAGATTTGATAAGTCGGGTGAAAACAAACTTTACAATCATCGAAAACAAGTAACGCAAGCCGGTGAGTTTAAAGATGGTCGGCTATGGAATGGCAAATGGTATAAATACGATGCCAATGGAAATCTCAAGAAAGTGGAGGTTTACCAAGAGGGACGATTCGCAGGATACGGTCTTCTCGAAGATGCCAACAAATAAGTACTTTTGGCCGCCAACAATTAAGCTATACTTCCCCGCATGGAATCCAAACTCAAAATCTTCAATACCCTTACGAGGGAAAAAGTTGAATTCGAGCCCCTCAACCCACCACATGTAGGACTTTACGTCTGCGGACCAACCGTATACAGCGATGTACACTTGGGAAATGTTCGATCATTTCTAACGTTTGATGTGGTTTTCAGATACCTGAAATATTTGGGCTACAAAGTGCGCTACGTGCGAAACATCACCGATGTAGGACACCTCTCTGATGATGCTGACCAAGGTGAAGATAAAATTGCGAAAAAGGCCCGTCTCGAGCAGATTGAGCCCATGGAAGTCGTTCAGAAATATACGTATGGATTTCATGACGTCATGTCCATTTTCAATATTCTTCCACCCTCTATTGAGCCTACGGCTACCGGACATATAATCGAGCAAATCGAAATGATCAAACAAATTATTGATCGTGATTTCGGATACGTAGTGGATGGTTCCGTGTATTTCGACGTGCGAAAATTTGATGCGGAGATGGGCTACGGAAAGCTGTCGGGACGCAATATTGATGATCTTCAGAGTAACACCCGTGCGCTGGATGGTCAAGACCAAAAACGCGATCCGCTGGATTTCGCCATTTGGAAAAAGGCTGAGAAAGGCCATATTATGTACTGGCCTTCTCCTTGGGGTGAAGGCTTTCCGGGTTGGCATTTAGAATGCTCGGCCATGAGTCGAAAATATTTGGGTGAAGAGTTTGACATTCACGGCGGAGGAATGGATTTAAAATTTCCCCATCACGATTGCGAAATCGCGCAAAACATTGGCGCAACGGGAAAAGCCGGGCCGCGCATTTGGATGCACGGCAATATGCTGACGGTTCAGGGTCGGAAAATGGCAAAGAGTGAAGGAAACGGTTTTACGCCTGAAGAATTGATTACGGGAAATCACAAATTGCTGGAGCAAGGCTATTCGCCGATGACGGTGCGCTTTTTTATGCTGCAAAGCCATTATTCGAGTACGCTTGATTTTTCGAATGAAGCGTTGAGAGGAGCCGAAAAAGGGTTTAAGCGTTTGATGGAAGGATACAATCGGATGCAAGAACTCTCTGCTTCTGATTCGAGCTCGATACAACTTGCAGAGCTGGAAACGAAATGCAAGGTTGCAATGAATGATGATTTCAACACACCTATTTTACTATCTCACCTTTTCGAAGGAGTGAAGATGATCAACCTCATTGAGAGTGGAAAAGAAACGATTACGAAAGAGGATTTAGAGAAATTAAAGTCACTTTTTGATTCCTACATTTTTGATGTTCTGGGGTTTAGAAATGAAGCCGATGAGTCGAAAGCAGATAGTGAAATCACGGGTGGTCTGATGGATCTGATCATTAAACTTCGTCAATCGGCAAAGCTCAATAAGGACTTTACTACCGCTGATCAAATCAGAAACGAGCTTTCAAAATTAGGTGTGGTGTTGAAAGATTCACCGGAAGGAACTACCTACGATATCGGATAATTTATGGCTTAGGGAAGGGCTTTGTGTATATTCGAAGCCTTCAATTATTTCCGATGAGCCAAAAAAGACCCACACTATATCTTCTCGACGCTTACGCTCTGATCTACAGAGCCTATTATGCTTTTATCCGCAACCCGCGTGTTAATTCAAAAGGGATGAACACTTCGGCTATGTTTGGTTTTACCAATACGCTGAATGACATCATCAAAAATTACCAACCTACACATATCGCCGTAGCTTTTGACATTCCCGGAGATGTGTTCAGAAATGAAACCTTTGCAGAATATAAAGCCAATCGAGAGGAGACTCCGAATGATATCAAATTGGCCATACCCTACATCCGAAAAATCATTCAAGGTTTTCGGATACCCATTTTGGAAAAAGAAGGATTTGAGGCAGATGATATTGTAGGCACCATTTCGCGACAAGCAGAAAAAGAAGGATTTGATGTCTTCATGGTGACACCTGACAAGGATTTCGGGCAATTGGTAACCGAACATGTAAAGATGCTCAAGCCGGGAAGGCAAGGTAATCCCAATGAAATATGGGGTATTAAAGAAATCTGTGAGAAGTTTGGTATTGAGCGACCTGAGCAGGTTATCGACATTTTGGGGCTCCAAGGAGATAGCGTAGACAATATTCCGGGAGTGCCCGGAGTCGGACCGAAAACAGCCACCAAACTCATAGCCGATTACGGGAGCGTAGAGGGAGTGATAGAACATTCTCATGAACTGAAAGGGAAGCTCAAGGAAAGAGTTCAGGAAAACAAAGAACAAGCTTTACTTTCCAAAGAATTGGCCACCATTATTTGCGATGTGCCAATAGATTTCAAAGCGGATGAAGTAATCTTGGAAGAACCCGATCGCGATGCGCTTCGTGAAATTTTTGCTGATCTGGAATTCCGTACCATGTCCGAAAGGATTTTAGGTGAAAAAATGGCTTCGAGCGGAGATCAGATGGATCTGTTCGGCGGAGGAGGAGTCTCAGTCGGGAGTGAAGAGACCGCAACGACCATGGAAGTTTTTGATCCTGAAAAAGTCAATTACAACTTGATTGAAACCAAGGACAAACGAAGCACGTTTCTCAAAAACCTGATGAAACAGAAAGAAGTTTGTTTTGATACGGAAACGACTTCGGTGGATGCCAATAATTGCGAATTGGTGGGCATGTCCTTCTCTTGGAAAGAAGGCGAAGCATACTACGTCCCCATTCCCGAAAATCAAGCCGGCGCAAAATTTATTCTCAAAGAATTCAAACCTTTCTTTGAAAATAATCAAGTGCTGAAAATCGGACATAACCTCAAGTACGATATCACGGTTTTGAAGTGGTACGACATGGAGGTATTGGGACCGATCTTCGATACGATGATTGCGCATTACCTCATCAATCCCGACATGAAGCACAATATGGATGAGCTGTCGGAGACCTATTTGGGCTATCGTCCCATTTCCATTGAAGCACTCATTGGAAAAAAAGGCAAAAACCAAAAGAGCATGCGCGATATTCCTATAGAGGACGCTGCTCCCTACGCCAATGAAGATGCCGATATCACCTATCGTCTTTACAAACTTTTCAAAGAGAAAGTTGAAGAATCCGATGAGTTGAAAAAGCTATTTTATGAAGTAGAGATGCCGCTGGTTTCCGTATTGGCCAGGATGGAATTTGCGGGAGTGAAAATCGACCGTGAAGCACTCAGCAATTTCTCCAAAGAATTGGAAAGAATAATTGTCAATTTAGAAAAGGAGGTTTATGAATTGGCGGGGCAAGAATTTAATATTGGCAGCCCAAAGCAGCTGGGAGTCATTCTTTTCGAGGAACTCAAAATAGATCCCAAACCAAAGAAAACTAAATCAGGCCAATACAGCACCAACGAAGAGACGCTGCTGAAATACGAGCACGAACAACCTATCGTTTCCAAGCTCTTGGAATATCGCCAAGTGGTGAAACTCAAAAGCACGTATGTGGATGCGCTGCCTGAGCTAATCAATCCTAAGAGCGAACGCATACATACGACTTACATGCAGGCGGTAGCTGCTACGGGCAGGCTGAGTTCTCAAAATCCAAACCTGCAAAACATCCCAATTCGAACGGAATTGGGAAGAAGAACAAGAGAAGCTTTTATTCCAACGGATGAAGAGCATATCATCTTCGCGGCGGACTATTCACAAATAGAACTAAGGCTAATAGCTCACCTCAGTCAAGATGAAGCTATGGTAAAGGCCTTTAACGAAGGGGAAGACATTCACGCGGCTACCGCGGCCAAAGTTTTTGATGTAGAACCCGAAGAAGTAACGCGTGAAATGCGAAGCAAAGCGAAAGTGGTCAACTTCGGAATTATTTACGGCATTTCCGCTTTTGGACTTTCGCAGCGAATAAATGTCAGCCGTGCCGAGGCTTCTGACCTTATCAAAAACTACTTTGCCAAATACCCGGGCATTAAGGCCTATATGGATGAAAGCATTGCTTTTGCGAGAGAGCACGGGTATGTGGAGACCATTCTAAAGCGCCGACGCTACCTCAAAGATATAAATGGAAGAAACCCGACGGTAAGAGGCTTTGCCGAAAGAAATGCCATTAACGCTCCAATTCAAGGATCTGCTGCTGATATGATCAAAGTTGCCATGGTCCGAATCGATGAAGTTTTTAAAAGGAGAGATTTTAAGTCAAAGATGATTCTGCAAGTTCACGATGAATTGGTTTTCGATGCGCTGAGGAGTGAGCTTGACATCATTAAGCCCATCGTGGAAAAAGAAATGATGAGTGCATTTAGTGGTTTAAGCGTGCCGATGAAGGTGGATATGGATACCGGAGAGAATTGGCTCGAAGCACACTAAGAATTGAAACCTTTCCTGCCCGAATTCGGTACACAGGCTCAACAGTATTTTGTTAATCGTTCAAGGGAATTAAAACCTTGAATGATCGATGTAAGCTTAAATTTGTTTACACCCCTTATTTTAAACTGATGAAAATTAAACTATTCCCGGCCGCCATCGCATTATCCTCTCTAGCCATGTGGTCTTGTACGGAGAGTACGGTTACAGATGACAGCATCACCAATGCGAAAGTATCTGAAGAAAAAGGTGATGATGATTCGCAGGAGAGCGTTTCAAAAGTGAAAGAAATTCTTCACTCCGTACCATCTCCCTTAGATATGGCAGCCATTCTGAAAAAATCCGGCGCTCGCTATGACGCAGATTACCTCAATAAGGTCAGAAATGTAAATGAGTACTCATCTGCACGCAAGCAAGCGCTGAACTTGGGTGTATATGGTGCTGACCTGAGTTATGCCAGCATTTTCAATCAAAATCAGGAATCAATCCTTTACCTCAGCTGTACGAAAAAATTGGCTGACAAATTAGGATTAAGTAAAGCCTTCAACGATGAAGTGATCGAAAGAATGGAGATGAATGTGGACAATCGCGATTCGCTTCTTACCATCATTTCTGATACTTACTACAACCTCGACTCTTATTTGAAAGAAAATGATCGTGACCACATTTCAGCAATGATCATTGCAGCCGGATGGGTTGAAGGACTTTATTTGGGAACCCAAATAGCCACCAACAGTGAAACTGAAAATCCGAAATTAATAGAGCGCTTAGCTGAGCAAAAAATTTCTTTGACCAATTTGATTGCTCTGGTTAACAGCTATAACGGATCAGGTAACTTGGATCTGATTTTAGCTGATCTATCAAAAATCGAAGACGCTTATAGCAATGTTATCATTGAGGAATCTAAAAATACCATCACTCAAGGTGATGACGGTGTAACTCAGATAGGCGGTAAAACGCAGATCAAATTTTCAGAACAAGACTTAGAGAACCTCACCAAAATCGTATCAGAAATCCGAAACGGATACGTACAAGTGTAACAAAGGAATTATCCCCTAAGATGAAAAAGCTATTTATTATCCTATTTGCAGCAATGCAGGCCAGTATGGCTTTCGGCCAATGCCGATCATTCGTTAAAAACAATTGTGGTGATGCCATGCAAGGTTTTATTCCCGGTGAAAGCTTCAATGCCGTGAAACTCTTTCCGGGAGACGTAGCCGAGGTTGACATGACATTCTTCAGCGACGTAGATTATCGACTTTTGGTTTGCAGTCACGAGATTTTAGGGGACGTACAATTTCAACTTGTCGATCAAAATGACGAATTGATTTATGATAATGCCGATCGTGAGTTCAGTGAGTACTTTGATTTCAGACTGGAAGGAACCAGAACTTTAGGTCTAAGAATCACGGTTCCACAACAAGATGATACCTCTATTAATCCACAAGGTTGTGTAGCCATATTGTTGGGAAGGAAGATTGACAATTAGCGCTTAGCTTAGTCAATTACCAATTTTTTAGCAGAAGCGCCTTCCTCTCCTCTCACTTCTACTAAATAAATTCCTGACGAAATGCGGCTAAGATCGATATGCAGATCACTCACGCGACCAGCATTTGAATGATTTTGTTGAAACACTACCCGACCCGACAGATCTCTTAAAAGCACTTGATCGATTTTTGTCGCATCAGTCGGAAACTTCAGTGTAACCAAGCCGGAAGCAGGATTAGGATACATGGCGAAGCGCAACTCTTCTGCTGATTGAAAGGCTGTATTTAAGGTAGTTCCATCGAATAAGTTAATGTCATCAATGTAAATCGTCCCCCCATTGGTCCCTCTATACTCAAAGCGAAATCTGAATTCTTCATTTTGAAATACAGGAACGATATTATCGATTTCGATGGTTATCCAATCCTCTGCTTCAGGAATATAGCTACCGGGGAAAATTTCATCCGTTGTATAGGCATCACCATCATCATAAATTTTCCGGGGGCTCCACAAATCACCACAATTCTTTGAAATAAATACCCAAAGTTCTCCCTCACTGTTCGCGGAACTTGCGGCGCCGGCTCGTTTGAACGACAAAATCGGAAGATCTCCTACTTCACTCATTTGAAACGTTTTTGAAACAAACGCTGTTTTGACGATTGTAGATTGCTCTGCCTCATTAGCTTTAAACACTGCCGAACGATCATCGTTATAACCGACCTCCGTGCTTATCTCCCATACGTCGGGTCCAAAAAGGTTTTCAGTCCGCAGTGAGCCATCTTCCAAATCTGAGAATTCATCTATGGAAGAAAAATCTTGACTGTAGGGAAAACTCAGGGCAGCCGTGTCCAGAACTTCGATCATAGCATCTTTGACTTCAGTCATTTGATTACCGGCACTGTCAGTTATTGCGATACTTACGCTGTAAACACCCGGCGTAGAGTACACTACGCTCGGATTGACACTTTGTGCCGTAGCGGGACTTCCTCCCTCAAAGATCCATAACCTATTGGCAATACCCGAATAAGATTCATCGGTGAAATTGATTGTTTCTCCGATGCAGACCGAATGTCGGTCGGAATAAAAATTTACTTCACAAAGCTCCTGCTCAAGGCTTACCCCCGTAGCTGCCAAATTTTCTTCAGTCCATAGGTTTTCACGTTCCGCCACAGATGATGTCAACGCAGCCAACATCCTTATCCTTTGTCCTTCGGTAAACATTTTTCCACAAAATGAATACTCCATAAAATTTTCCACGTTATCGTGGCTTCCACATGATTCTCCCAGAAGTTGACACGAAGTCCAGCCAATCGTATTTGGTGTGTCTTCAACCCCATCATCGGTATCGCAATTCGTTTCGACATTTGGTTCGTTGGTACTTCCCCATAAATGCGGCAAATCTATCCAGTGACCGACTTCGTGTGTGAGGGTTTGAGATCTGCCTAAATTGCTCTCACCGATATTACCAACATAGTCATACCTAACTACTATGCCATCATTCGTCTCGCCGAAAGAACCCGCCAATGTACTCGGGTAATAAGTGTAGCCTGCTGCACCACTGGCTATATTCTTGCAAACCCAAATATTAAGGTATTTGGATCTGTCCCAGATGGGACTAATCTCTTTTAGATTCTCACCACCGGAGTTGGTCAAGCTACTTACGGTGCGTACAATACCATTTGTGCAATTCCCTTGAGGGTCAATTTTTGCCAGTCGAAATTCTATCCCGACATTTCCGACAATTCCCTCAAAGGCATCCTGAACACTATTAATTGCAAAATTATTAGCGTTGAAATCGTCCGTCATCACTTGCACGGCATTTTCTATTTGAGCCATAGAAATATTCTCAGGGCCGTACTCGTGAATCACATGAAAAACCACCGGAATAATAAACGGATCATCGTCTTTAGGAAATCCGGATTTTTCAAACTGCTTCGCCCTCTTTAGCATTTCAGCCTTCAGCAAATCAGCACTTTCCTTTAGAGCGGGATTAGCTTCAAATAGCTTATTCTGCATTTCGTAGGTGTGGCACTTCACCCTGCTCTCTTCAGAGTTTTGGGCTAATCCTGTCAAGGCCAAAGTTGTAAAAACAACCGCTAGAAATTTTTTCATAAGGCTTTAATCGAACAGGCAGTGGTGGCCGCCTAATTTATAATGAGCTTTCGCACTGCTGTACCATCAGGGCCAGACAATCTCACGAAATACATTCCGGGTGTCATGGAAGGATCTAAATCGATATTCAAACTTTGCGATCCCGAGGTCATCAATCCTGAGAAAGGTGAATGAACGACACGGCCTGTTGCATCTACGATATCAATTCGAACGTTTTGATTTTGGGAAAGATTAAGTCTCAAACGTACATTCTCCGAGGCCGGATTGGGAAACAAGGTGAGTTCCTTTACAACTTCACTATTATCTACACTCAACGTATTGGGATCGTATATATTGATATCATCAATAAATATGTTATTTCCGTTTACGCTGGTGAACTCAAACCTGATTCTGAACTCGGTTGTGAGAAAAATCGAGCTGATATTATCAATAATCACCTCCTCCCAATCATCTTCCGAAGTGGGGACAAACTGCCCGCCGACATTTCCACTAACGGTCGGCAACTCATCCATATCCCGAGTTTCCCGCAAGTTCCAATTCTCGCCGCAGTTTCTTGAAATTCTCACTTGGAAAAAATCATCTGAAGATGCATTTCTTCTGGCATGAGCATATTTGAAAGATAGAACGGCATTATCTTCAAGCCCTGAAAGATCAAAGGTCGGACTCTCCAACGTTTCCATTTGGAAATCCGTATTGCTTCTTCCACGCACATATACTGAACTCGATCCGGTATAACCGGCTAAATCCGTGATTTTCCAGCTGATATTCGAATCGTCAGGATTTATATCAACCCACTCATTGTTCTCCTCTATTTCTGTCATATCTTCAAATCCTTCCTGAAAAGGAAGTGCATATTGAGCCTCCCCCAAAACCGTAACAAAATCTTCCTTACTCACAGTCTCTGCCCCTTGTTCATTGCTCACAACCAGAGTCACGGAATAGGTGCCCGGAGTATCATATGTAACGGTCGGGCTATCCTCATTAGAAGTTGCCGGAGTTCCGCCTTCAAAAGTCCAAATCCTGCTTTCAACACCGTTGTAAGAAATATCATTAAATATAATTTGCTGATTCATGCAAATTTTGGGATCCCTGTCTGTAACAAATTCAGCAAAGCAAATCTCATCAGCCTCCAAAACACCTGTTTGAGCCAAATTAGCCGGAGTATGCAATTGATTTCGCTGAGCTATACTACTATTCATTGCGGCTCTCATTCGGGTTGATTGTCCTTCAGTGAACATTTTATAGCAATATGAATAATCCATGAAATTCTCTACGTTGTCAAGCGTTCCACATGTCGTCCCATTTAAATTGCAAGATGTGTAGCCTATCGTGTTCGGCGTGTCAGATACACCATCATCCCCTCCGCAATTAGAAGAGAGCGCAGGTGTATTAGAACCTCCCCAAGTATGATCAAGATTAGCCCAGTGGCCTACTTCATGGGAGAGAGCGTGACTGCGTGTGGCATTCGATGTACCTATTCTACCCACATAATTATGCAATAAAACAATACCATCATAAGCCTGGCCGAAAAATCCGTTAACCGCTGCCGGCTGAAATGTATAGCCTGCCGTACCCTCTCCTATTTGACGGCAAGTCCATATGTTCAGGTAGCTTGCCCGATCCCAGATACCCGCGGCATCTTTCATATCCGTGAATCCGTCGTTGGTGGTTTCAGAAAGTACCCGGTGAATTCCGTTCGTGCAATTGCCGTCAGGGTCAATTTTGGCTAGTCTAAATTCAAATTTGACATCACCGACTATATCGGCAAACGCCTCTACCACATTGTCAATGTCGCTATTTGAAGCATTAAAATCTTCATTTAATACATCGATAGCAGAATAAATCTGCTCATCTGATATATTCTCATCACCACCTTGATGAACTACGTGGAACACAACGGGAATTATCAAAACTTCATCTTCTGTATCCTTTTGTGCAGCAAAAGCTTTCGTTTCAGCTTCCAGTTGTTTTTCGGCTTGCTTTGCTATTTCTCTTTGCTCGGGAAAGCGCTCAAAAAATTCTTCAGTATAATCTACCTGACCGCAGGTCAAATGACCGGGATCTACAAATTCATGTTCTTGAGCAATTGAAGTTATGGAACTAAGCGTCAAATAAGCACCTAGCAAGAAAAAGGAAATTCTTTGCATGACAGTTTTACAGTATAATTTTAAGCGCAGCTAAGTTACTAATTACTTAAGCTTGATGCATCGCATAGCCGACATTCGGCTTGGACTGTTATAATACAGTGTAACAAGAGAAAACCCTAAGGGTTTTTAGCCATTCAGAAATTAAATGTTGGAAACCTACTCCAAAGCTCTATTCAAATCATAAATAAGGTCATCCACATCTTCTATGCCTACACTGAGCCTGATCAATGAGTCGAAAATGCCCGTCTTTAGGCGTTCATCTTTCGGAATGGCTGAGTGAGACATGGAAGTCGGATGACTCATTAAGCTTTCAATTCCTCCCAAAGATTCAGCTAATGTGAAAAGCCGGCATTTTTTCATCACATGATGCGCAGCTTCAACGGTATCATTTTTCAGGGAAAAAGAAATCATTCCCCCAAATCCTCGCATCTGCCTTTTCGCTATCTCGTATAAAGGGTGTGAAGGCAAACCCGGGTAATTTACTTTTTCAATTTTCGGATGATGCACCAGAAATTCGGCCACCTTAGCAGCATTTTCACAATGTCTTTGCATCCTTACATGAAGAGTTTTGATACCTCTCAAAACCAGAAAGGCATCTTGCGGTCCGCAAATTGCTCCGCAGGAATTTTGGATGCGATGAATTTCGGATGCTAGCTTTTCTTCATTTGTAATCAGAGCCCCCATTATCACATCACTATGTCCGCTCAAATATTTAGAAACGGAGTGCATCACAACGTGTGCTCCAAGTTCCAATGGGTTTTGCAAAAATGGGCTTGAGAATGTATTATCTGCAACTACTATGACATCCGAACCCTTTACGGTATCCGAAATTGACCGTATATCCGAAATTTCCAAAGTAGGATTTGAGGGGGTTTCCACCCAAATCATTTTGGTCTTGCCGGTTAGTGCAGCCTTTAATTCTTCGGAATCTCTCATTGAGATATAGCGAAACGTGATACCGTACTTCGCATAAATGGTATAAAATAAGCGATAGGTTCCACCGTAAAGATTTGCGGTGCTTATAACTTCATCACCCGGCGAGAGCAGTCTGAGCATACAATCAATGGCTGCTACACCACTGCTAAAACAGGCTCCGAATCGACCGTTTTCCAATGATGCCAAGCTTTTCTCCAGTGCAGATCGCGTGGGATTATGCGTTCTCGAATAACTATAACCTTTATTCACTCCGACTTCTTCCTGAGCATAGGTGGATGTTTGGAATATCGGGGTGACTACTGCTCCCGTCGAGGGATCAGGCTCAGTGCCTGAATGGATAGCTTTGGTAGCAAATTTCATTTCATTTCAAGTAAAATTGTTGATAGTAACGGGTCGAGAAAAATTAACCTCCGCTTTTTTGCTTAGGCGAAGTAGCTCTGAGCCAACGTGGCAAAATGATGGCTCCGATAAATAAGTAAGGGTAATAGGAAATGAGACGCCAAAGCAAAGCCAAGGCTCCTACCAAACCTATGGGGATAAATTCCTTAAGGAAACCGGAAAACGCAAATTCGGCAACACCTGAACTGCCGGGGGTAGGACTGATAAGCATGATCACCCACATTACCAACTGCCTCGCATAGATGAGAACTTGATCAGAAAAACCATCCAACAGCGAACTGTTACCTCCGGCAAAAGCCAGGATGAGAAAATTCACAACGATATAGCGCGCCGTCCATGAGACATAAGTGGCTCCGAAAGCTTTAAACCAATAGCGCAGCGGTTTTCCTTTCAGCTCATCACTGGTAGTAATTATATCGTCACCTACATCGATAACGCTGTAGCGCCACCTGCGCAGAACGGGCAGTCTGAAAATTTGCAAGAGCAAATATTTAAAGCCTCTGGGAAGGGTGAAAACGGCTATCAGTATTGTCGTGGTAAGCACAACTATAAAAGAATATCCAATCCAAAATATTCCCTGCGTTCCGAATGTGGTTCCGAAGAGTGTTTTTTGCATACTTATCGGGAAAAGGCTATCGGAGCCAATGGCAATCAGGACTATGACTACCGTAAGGATGTAAAAAAGCTCATCAAGCAAGGCAGAAACCAAAACAATGGCCGTACTTTTTCCTAGCTTAATTCCTTCGCGATGAACGATGAACATGGCGATACCGCTACCGCCAACAATGCTGGGTGTAAGTGCAGATGCAAACTCCCAAAGCATTATGACTCGAAAACTCTGAAGCCATGAAAGCAGGTTGTCCGTCAAGACGCGAATGCGATACATATAAGCTAAGTCTCGCATAGCCATTGCCAGCAAGGCCATTATGATCCAAAAAGTACTGGTCCAAGTCCATTCTATATCATTGAGGGTATCTTGATATGTACGCAGTCTATACTGACCTTGACAATTATTGACTTCAACAAATTCTTCTTCACTACCGTAATCGGGAATTCCGTTTTGATTGGTGTCTACCCAAGTGTGTGTAGCACAACTGCCATCAGTAACCTCTTCAAAACGCGTATCGGTAAGGTTGAAATAAAGGATGAGCGCGGCTACACTTAATCCCAAAAAAACAGGAAGAACAATCTTCCTGCCGCTCAGCTTATCTACTATGTCTTTTTCTTTAGGGAGCAAGTATATTTGAGGCTTATTGCAGCCTTGCGCTTTAAATTAACCGTTGTTACAAAATTAACTCAAAGAAGCCCGTAAACCATGAAGAAGTTCTTTTATCTCGCAACTTGCGATACCTGCCGCAAGATTATAAATGAATTGCAACTTGGAAAGGAAGCAAAGCTGCGCGAAATAAAGTCTCAGCCTTTAGATGAGCATGAAGTGGATCGGCTTAAAGAAAAAGCAGGATCTTATGAGGCTATTTTTAGTAAAAGAGCTCGCAAATACCGCGAGTTGGGTCTCAACGAAAGAGAGCTTTCCGAAAAGGATTACCGCAAATATCTCTTGACTGACTACACATTTTTGAAAAGACCGGTATTGGAAACTTCGACCGAAGCCATTGCGGGTAATTCGAAAAAGCAAGTCGAAGCCATGAAGCGATTGGCCTGATATGAATTGGTTACCTTTGGCGATCTAAGTCGTCTTATGCTTCAATCAATGACAGGCTTCGGCAAAGCCTCTTCTCAATTTGCCGATAAGAAAATTACCGTCGAGATCAAATCTCTCAATAGCAAGCAGTTTGATCTTTCGATGAAAATGCCCTCGCTATACCGAGAAAAAGAGTTGGTCATTCGATCCATCGTTTCCGAATATTTAGGTCGCGGTAAAGTAGATCTATCCATTTTCACGGAATCGCCCGAAGGAGATAGAAACGTTACGATCAATCACCAACTGGCGCAACTCTATCTGAATCAAATCAGAGAGCTGGGAGAAAAGTCGGGGTTAAAAGAGCCCGATGATTTGCTCACTTCACTACTTGGTTTGCCCGAAGTACTAAAGACCGAGCGTCCGGAACTAAGCGAAGAGGAATGGAGTGTGGTAGAAAAAACGGTTCGTCTTGCGGCAGAAGCTTTAAATGATTTCAGACTTAGCGAAGGAAAACGTCTGGAAACGGATATTGTAGAGCGCGTTCAAAATATCGAGCAACTTACCATAGACCTCGAACCTCACTTGGATGAGCGCATTAAGGAAGTAAGGCAGCGGATACAAAATAATATTGCCGAACTAATTCAAAAAGAGCAGGCTGACCAAAACCGTTTGGAACAAGAAATCGTTTATTATCTGGAAAAACTCGACATCACCGAAGAAGAGATAAGGTTAAAAAGCCATTGCAAGTATTTTCTCGATACGCTGAATGAATCGGAGGAAGCAGGCAAAAAATTGGGTTTTATTTCTCAGGAGATGGGTAGAGAAATCAATACAATGGGCTCTAAAGCCAATTATGTTCCTATACAGCAATTGGTAGTTCAAATGAAGGATGAATTAGAGAAAATTAAGGAGCAGTTGCTCAATATCAGATAATGATAAAAAACGGTAAGAGTATAATTGTTTGTGCTCCCTCCGGAGCGGGAAAGACCACTATCGTAAGACACTTATTAAAAACGTTTCCCAACCTTGCGTTTTCCGTATCGGCTACTTCGCGCGAACCGAGAAAAGATGAAATTGATGGTTTACATTACCATTTTATATCTTCAAGGGCATTCAGAAAAAAGATTGATGATTCCGAATTCATTGAATGGGAAGAAGTTTATCCCGACCAATATTACGGCACGCTGAAGTCAGAAATAGACAATTTGTGGAGTGCCGGAAAGCACGTGGTTTTCGATGTGGATGTAGAAGGAGGAGCAAACCTCAAGAATATTTTCGGAGATCGTGCATTGGCAGTATTTATTCGTCCTCCTGATCTCAATATTTTAGAAGAACGTCTTCGTGCTCGCGGTACGGAATCGGACGAGAGCTTGCAGAAGAGGTTGAAAAAAGCGGAAAGAGAATTGACCTACGAGTCAAAATTTGACACCACCGTTATTAATGACTTGCTCGCTAAAACCTGCAAAGAAGCTGAGGAAAAAGTGAAAACCTTCTTGGCAGAATGAAAAAAGCAGGTTTGTATTTCGGAACGTTTAACCCAATACACGTAGGCCACCTGATCATAGCCAACCATATGGCCGATCACACCGATCTCGACGAAGTATGGCTGGTAGTAACTCCTCAAAACCCGTTAAAGCAAAAGAGTACTCTTTTGGCCGACTATCACCGACTGGCACTAACACGGGTCGCCGTGGAGGACAACCCGAAGCTAAAAGTAAGTGACGTTGAGTTCAGCTTACCGAAACCATCATTTACGGCCGCCACCCTAGCTTACCTGACCGATGAAAATCGCAATATTGAATTTTCACTCATCATGGGAGAAGACAATCTCCGCACTTTCCATAAATGGAAAAACCACGAAGTCATTCTTCAAAATCATCACATCTTCGTTTATCCACGCGTTTTGACACTTCAGGAAAAAGCAGATTTAAAACCCCATCGTACCAAATCGAAAATAGGCGACCACCCCAATATCCACAGACTTGATGCACCGGTAATGAAATTATCCGCAAGTTTTGTGAGAGATGCCATCAAAAAAGGACACGATGTGAAGTACCTCCTTACCGAACCCGTTTATAAGTACGTGAAAGAGATGCACTTCTACGAGTGAGTTTTAGTTTGGCACAGCATTTGGTTTTCCTCGAAAAATCAAAAACACAAGAAGATGTCAAAAGAAAACACCTACCAAAAACTCGTAGCTCAAGCTAAAAATTTGATGGCTAAAGGAAACGTAACGGCCTACATCCGTGAGTTGGTAAAAGCTGAAGAAGCAAGTCGTACGATGCGAGGTGCCATTTGATTCCTTACCTTCGGGTAATGGAAGATTTGAGAATAGACAAATTCATTTGGGCCGTTCGTTTTTTTAAAACACGCTCGCTCAGCGCTTCTGAAATTAAAGCAGGAAATGTACTGCTAAACGAAGAAGGCATTAAGCCTGCACAGTCCGTGAAGACGGGCGATGTGATAAAAGTAAAACGCAACCCCATTTGGCGCAGTTATAAAGTAAAAGAGCTTCTGAAAAAAAGAGTTGGCGCCAAATTAGTAGATCAGTACATCGAAGAAGTAACCCCCAAAGAAGAAATCGAAAAGCTGGAGCTAATGAAAATGATGCCCGGCTTTGATCGTCGAAAAGGAGAAGGTCGACCTACTAAAAGAGAGCGTCGAGATCTTGATAAATTCAAGTGGTGAAGCTCCGTTTTCAAAAGGCTGAAGTTTCAGATCTGCCACTCCTTTATAAGTTGGCCGAGGAAATATGGATTCCCACCTTTGCCCCCCTTTTTTCCGAAACACAACTTCGAGCCCTCTATTCGGGAATGTACAATGATGAGAAGCTGACCCGTTGGCTTAATCAAGCTGAAAACGAATTATATTTTATCTATTCAGAAGAACGGGCTATAGGTTATTTCGGCATTGAAAAGCATCCCCCCGTTCTGACGCTCGATAAAATCTACATTCATCCTGAGCTGCAAGGACAAGGCTTAGGACTTCAAACCATGGTAGAAGTAGAACTGCTGGCAGTAACCTCCGACCTTAAGCGCATTCAACTCAGAGTAAACCGATTCAATTCTTCGGCTATATCCTTTTACGAAAGGCGACAATTCAGAATCATCGAGTCCATCGACATTCCCGGGCCTGACGGATTCGTATACGAAGACTATAGAATGGAAAAGGTATTGGAGTAACTAAAATTAGCCGGACATTACTGACCTAAAACTTTCTCGTAAACGGCTTTGGTTTCAGACGCTGTCTTGGCCCAGGTAAAAGATGCAGCGTGACTTTTAGCCGCTTCAATATCTAGCTGGCTCGCAGTTAATGTTTTCTCAATCCCTTTAGCTATATCATCTACGGAAAAAGGATCTGCATATATGGCATGCTTACCACCCACCTCAGGAGCTGCTCCACGATTTGCAGCCAACACGGGAAGGCCCGTACTCATCGCTTCGATAATCGGCAGTCCGAAACCTTCGTAATAAGTCGGAAACAAAAATGCCTTTGCATTATGGTATAAAGTCGGCATCCACTTGTCGTCGATATAACCCGCTACGATGATTCTGTCTTTTCTCTTTAACTTCTCCCGCACGGCCATTACTTCCTCAAAACCCATCGCTGCATTTCCAGCCAAAACGAGTTTGAAATCATCGGGAACATCAGCTCTTTCAAATGCTTTGATCAGGTTAATCATGTTCTTTCTGATCGTAATGGAACCAACGTATAGAAAGTATTTGCCTGATTCTATAGGTAAATTGAGATCCTTCAAATTCACATCAGCTCTTTTCTCAATATGCTTGGCAAATCCTAAATGGGTGACGAATATTTTCTCCTCAGGAAAATCAAAATGACTTAAAAAATCGCGCTTGGTGCATTCGCTTACCGATATAATAGCATCAGCCGATCGAATGATTTTTCTATACTTCTCTCTGGCGCTTTCGCGAAATTTCTCATTTGTAAATCCCTCGAAATTATGATCAGGATGAAGGACTGCCAAATCGTGAATGGTTGCGACGAGCTTCGTCCCCGGTATTTTTGGAATCTTCGTGTCGCTGGAATGAATAATATTAGGTTTTGTTCCTGAAAAATAAATTGGCCCTAAATACCAATTCCTTCCCACGCCGTCAATGTGCGGAGCAAACTTTCGCTTTTTATAACGGGATAATTTATAGCAGTGATCTACATTTAAATCGGATAATTCGTTCAGAGAATACGTAAGGTTTTTAATGTAAACCGGTATACCCGTCGGGTGTTGTCGCAGCAAACCCGATGCTTCCAAGGCTACTCTAATCATACCATCAAATGTAGCTAAACACTTTCCAAGATTGACCATCAAAAAAAAGCCAACAACGAATAGTTCGCTGTTGGCTTTGCTTTTTCAATAGGTGGTAATCTATCAAACGACGCCTTGATCCATCATGGCGTCAGCTACTTTTACGAAACCGGCCAAATTGGCTCCTTTCACATAATCTATTTTTCCATCCACCTGACCATACTTGACACAAGCGGCGTGGATGTCTTTCATAATGCTATGCAGTCGCTCATCTACTTTTTCGGAAGGCCAGGACATGCGAAGTGAGTTCTGGCTCATCTCCAATCCTGAGGTGGCTACTCCACCCGCATTGCTCGCTTTACCCGGAGCAAATGCGATATCCTTTTCGTGAAATAGTTCGATAGCCTCAGGTGTGGTCGGCATGTTGGCTCCTTCCGCTACCAGCATTAAGCCTTTATCGATCAAATTCTGAGCATCTTCTTTGGTCAACTCGTTCTGAGTGGCGCAAGGTAAAGCAATATCAACATTAAAAGGAACACTCCAAGAACGCTCACCCTCAACGTAAGTAATTCCGTCAAGTTCATCAGCCAATTCGCTGATTCGTCCTCTGCGTTCATTCTTGATTTCCTGCAATTTTTGGAAGGCATCATTGTGCAAACCATTTTCGCAATGCACATATCCGCCCGAATCACTTACCGTAACAACCTTTCCTCCAAGCTCGATTACTTTTTGAAAAGCATACTGTGCCACATTTCCCGATCCGCTTATCGCTACGATTTTTCCCTTGAAAGAATCATCTTTCATTTTCAGCATTTCCTCCGCGAAGTAAACACAACCATAACCCGTAGCTTCAGGTCTGATGCGCGATCCTCCCCAGTTAAATCCTTTTCCGGTAAGGACACCGGTAAACTCGTTGCGGATTCGCTTGTACTGGCCGAACATGTAACCGATTTCGCGGCCACCCACACCGATATCTCCCGCGGGAACATCCGTATCAGGACCGATGTGTCGCGACAACTCCGTCATAAAACTTTGGCAAAAACGCATCACTTCATTATCTGATTTTCCTTTCGGATCAAAATCAGAACCTCCTTTACCACCGCCCATTGGCAGAGTGGTTAAACTGTTTTTAAACACCTGCTCAAATCCCAAAAACTTCAGGATGCTGAGGTTTACGGAAGGGTGAAATCGCAACCCTCCTTTATAAGGTCCGATGGCTGAATTGAATTCAATACGGTACCCGCGGTTCACTTGCACGTTGCCTTCATCATCGAGCCATGGCACTCTGAACATAATCGTTCGTTCAGGTTCTACCATTCTCTCTAAAATCTTGGCTTTTTTATACTTGGGGTTTTCTTCCAAATATGGTATAATCACTTCGGCTACTTCCTCAACCGCCTGAAGAAACTCAGGCTCATTAGGATTCTTAGCTCGAACTTGATCCATAAATGAATCGATTTGCGATTGATGCGCACTCATAGGTTTTATCATTAAAATATCGGGGGCAAATGTAGGGTTTTTTCATATCAGCAACTGCCTCTCAAAAAAGAGGAAAGAAACCATACTTATTTCTGGTTTTCAAATGGTTAACAGATGATTACAAAGTGTATAATCTACACTTTGAAACTCAACAAGCTTCATAAAATTTTCCCGGCAAACTCCTGACCAAGCCGTTGAGTTCCAGATTGAGCAGATGGACCATAGCTGAACTGACAGGCGATTGCAAGGTAAGGCTGAGCTCATCGATCTGCGTTTTTCCTTTTTCGCGCAGAAGCGACAAGACGGCCTCTTCTTCAGGGTTGAGGTCTACAAAGATTTTCTTCTGAATCGGTTTGGCCTTTTCGGGCAATGTCCATCCCATTACATATTCCAAATCCTTGACCGATTCAAGAAGCGCAGCTTTATGCCCTTTGATCAATCGATTGCAACCTTCTGAACGTTGGTCACCTATCCTTCCGGGAAAAGCAAATACATCACGGTGGTAGCTGTTGGCCAGCTCTGCAGTAATGATCGAACCTCCCTTTGCCGCCGATTCCACCACAATGGTGGCATCGCACATGCCCGCCACGATTCTGTTTCGCTGCGGAAAATTTTCGCGATCGGGTTTTGAATCAATGGTAAATTCTGAAACCAAAGCACCACCCTTATCGACCATTTCATTCGCCAATCGGGTGTGCGCCGGCGGGTAAATCTTATTGAGACCATGCCCCAAAACGGCAACCGTCGGCACTCCGAAATCGACACAGGCTTTATGCGCCTCACCATCTACTCCGTAGGCGAGACCACTGACCACCGTCACTCCGTAAGGCACTAAGCTCTCCACGAGTGTACGCGTCATTTGTTTTCCGTATTCGGTCACTTTTCTGGTTCCTACGATGCTCAGCATTCTCTCGGGGGAGAGGTTTGCCTCACCTTTTACAAAAATCACCAGCGGACCATCTTCGCAATGTTTTAATCGATTGGGGTACCGTGATTCCGTGTAGGACACTACTTCGATGCCGTTTTTGAGCGCAAACTCGAACTCCTCCTCGACCGTTTTCCATTGCGAAAAACCTGAAATCGCCAGAGCTCTGTTTTGAGCCATCCCCTGCACTTGCATAAGCTCGCGGCTACTCAGTCTGAAAACCTCTTTGGCTGAGCCGAAGTGATTAATCAGTTTCTTGGCGCTTTTAATTCCTACACTTTCTACCTGACCCAACGCGAGCCGGTAAAAAATCTCATCTTTATTTACGGGTATCTTTGTCACCTGCTTTGGTTAACCGAGGCGGAAAATTAAAAAGAAAAGATGAAAACAGTCGGTATCATACCAGCGCGATACGGGTCGTCCAGATTTCCGGGTAAACCGCTTGCCCTGATAGGCGGCAAACCGATGATACAAAGAGTTTATGAACAATGCTTGAAGGCGAGTTTAGACTTTTTGGTAGTAGCTACTGATCACGCAGAGATCTTTGACGTGGTAAATTCCTTTGGCGGAAATGCCGTGATGACTTCTACGGATTTGGAAAGCGGAACCGACCGTTGCAGAGCAGCTTTAAAATCCATCAGAGAAAAGTTTGAGCTGGCCATAAACATTCAGGGAGATGAACCTTTTATTGATCCCGAACAAATCAATCAGGTCATCGGCATTCTTAAAAATTCTGATGCTGAAATCGCTACTTTGGTAAGTCCTGCTGAGAGTTTGGAAGAAGTGGAGAATCCCAATCGGGTAAAAGTCGTGGTGGCCACAGATGGTAAGGCCTTATACTTCTCGCGATACGGCATTCCATACCCTCGAAACAAAGACGGACTAAAAGCCGAAAATTACCTGATTCACTTGGGGATATACGGATTCAAAGCAGATGCTTTACTCAGGACAAAAGAATTTGAAGTAAGCTTCTTGGAAAAAACGGAAGGATTAGAGCAGTTGCGATGGCTGCAAAACGGATTGTCCGTTTATTCCGGAATAACTCAAGAAAGAGCAGATTCCGTAGATACTCCCGAAGATCTTCGCGCAATCGAAAAGAAGTATTTACTTTGACCGTGATATCGGAAAATGTAATTTCGAATTATCAAAGATGACCGAACTGGATAAATATATTTCTGAGCTGCTTTTTGACTACGATTGTGTCATCGTTCCGCAATTGGGCGGATTCGTGACCAATTACAAACCGGCTCATTTTGAAAAGGGAATAGCCTATCCTCCTTCAAAGGAATTGCGTTTTAATAAAAATCTGAAGAAAAACGATGGATTGCTGAGTCAATCTATCTCAAGTGCCGAAGGAATCTCTATACAAGATGCGGATGTCATTTTACATGAAACGGTCGAAAACTATTTGACTAAGCTCCAAGAAAACGGCAGAGTACAATTGAATAAGGTCGGCATACTCTTTATTGATGAAAATAAGCAGTTGCGATTTAAACCCGATACCACGGTAAATTACCTGCGCAAATCATACGGATTTGAATCTTTTGCCATGCCCTCGGAAATAATTACGCAGGCACCGCCGATTGAAGAGCAAATACTACCGAGAGAAGAAGAGGAACAAAAAATAATCCCCATTGCTGAAACTACTTACAATAAAGGCATCTATTGGGTAGCCGCTGCCACCATTTTGCCCTTTATAGGGATGAGCATTTATCTGGGAATGACAACCGACTTTAAAAGTCCGACTCAAATCACTCCTGCTGAATTAATTCCTTTTGTAGAAACGGTCAAACCGAAATATGACCCTAGGAAAATAGCTATAAGTGAAGATGAGTTGAGAGACGAAACAAATTTTCCCGAAAACACGCTCATTTTTCCCTTCGACTTTGAGTCGAATCGAGTTGACTCGCTGGGTGTTTGGGTAAATTTGAGTGATTTACCCGTAGAGAATTCTACAGACAATGCCGAAACCATTCAAAGTATATATCACATTATAGGTGGTTGTTTTGGAGAAAAGCCAAATGCCGAAAAATTCGTGGTCCGACTGAAGTCCCGAGGTTATGATGCCACCATATTGGATCATCACAAAGGTCTTTATCGCGTTAAGATTGAGAGTTTCGAAGATTACGACAAAGCTCTAGAAGTGCTGCAAACCACCAGAGAAAACGGAACTTTTCCGAATGCGTGGCTATTGAAGAAACAAAACCCATGACGATGGCTGACCGCAAAGTTGAGTTGAAGAATTGTTATTTGGAGTTGGATGGCGACGGAATCGTTGAGCTCCATATTCTCGCCAATTGCACGGTAGAGACGGATGAAATCGACGAGATTTTCGAAACCATTCACGCAGAATTTTCTTCTGCTCGAGGCCTGCTGGTAACGGCGGGAAAAGAAGCAACGCTAAGTCAGGAAGCTCGCGAAAAAGTTTCTTCGGGTAATATGACGGAGCAAATTATAGCAGACGCCATCGTGGTGGAACACTACCAACACCACATGACCGCCAATTTTTTCGTACGCTACAATAAGCCGCAGCGACCGACTAAAATTTTCAAAACGGAAAAAGAAGCCCGAGAATGGCTTCGAGAAAAAATTCAGAGCTAGTTTTTTCTCAAACGCTTGTAAAGCATAATTCCCAAGCTCAACATCGCTCCAAGACCTGCGATACCCAAGATTCCGTAAAAACCGCTCATGGTATTTTTGAAGGTGGCCGTAAAGATGATTGCGAAAAGCAAAATCGTAGCGGCTTCATTGTAAAAACGCAGTTGCATGCTCGACATCGGGTATTGCTCTTTTTGCAACTTCTTGTAAAGCACGTGTAGTGAAATGTGATAGGCAATAAGCAAGGCCACAAAGCCGAGTTTCACATGCATCCACGGCTGCTGCAAATAAGCGGGATTAATGGTGAGCAACCAAATGGCAAAAGCCGTTGTGAGAATAAAAGCCGGCCAGGTTATGATGTACCAAAGCCGATTGGACATTAGCTTTAGCTGATCGACTAAAGCTCTCTTTTCGACTTCCGGCTTCCGTGAGGCCTCCGTTTGATATATGAACAAGCGAGGCATGTAAAAAAGCCCCGCAAACCAGGCCACCATAAATATAAGGTGCAACGCTTTTGCCGTGTAGTACATCTTGGGCATCAAAGGTACGAACATCGAATCTATAGCGGTATCTTTGCACCCCGAATCCGAAGGATATGAGAGAAAAGAAATTAGCTCGAGAAACGTTCGCTACTACTTCTAAGATTATTTTGCCCAACGATACCAATACTCTGGGAAATTTGATGGGAGGCCAACTGCTCAATTGGATGGATATCAACGCCGCCATTTCTGCTCAGCGTCATTGCCGACGAGTGGTGGTAACTGCAGCCGTAAACAATGTATCTTTTAATAAGGCGATTAAACTCGGGGATATTTTAACGATCGAGTCCAAAGTGTCGCGCTCTTTCGGATCATCCATGGAAGTTTTTCTCGACGTTTCCGTAGAAGATCATCGAACGGGAAAACGCACAAAATGCAATGAAGCCATCTACACCTTCGTGGCCGTAGATCAAGTGGGGCAGCCCATTAATGTGCCTGAACTCATTCCCGAATCCAATTTGGAAAAAGAGCGCTACGAAGGAGCATTGCGCAGAAGACAGCTAGGACTCATTCTGGCCAAAAAGATGGATCCGAAAGACGCTACCGAATTGAAGGCACTTTTTGAGAATTAGCCGCCTCGACCACTTTATCCAAAGGCAACTCATCTATACACCTGCAATCTCTGTATTTGCATTTAGTGCCCAATTTTGAGCAAGGTCTTTTTGATAAATGATCGGCCTGAATGCGCAAATCCAAATTTTCATTCAGGTACGGATACATTCCGAAATCGGGCACCGTAGCTCCCCAAATTGAAATAATCGGTTTTTTGAACGCCGCCGCGATATGCATCATTCCGGTGTCAGGAGTTATGACCAATCGGGCATCGCGTATTAAAGCGGCAGATCCGTTTAGGCTAACTTTTCCAGCTGCATTCCAAATGCGGTCTCCGCAAGCTTTGGCTATTTCGTCGCCTTCCTTTTCTTCAGCGGGTCCACCCAACAACACAAGGGGTGCAGCTATCTTCCGACAAACATTTATATACTGCTCCGTCCTTGGTTTTTTTCGTCTGTGTGCTGCCCCTATCACTACGGCTGCATATCCCGATTGATGTGTTTCAGGCAGTTCTCTTGGGGTAAAGTCTTCACCTTCCGGGAAAAAATAGTCCAATCCCTTTCCGTCATTTTCTATGCTGAAAGGCTTCAGGGTGGCCATGTAGCGATCGACAATATGGACCTTCGGCATTTTGTTCAAACCGAAATTGACCAAGAGCCATTTTTGCCAATTGTACTTTTTGAAACCAAAAGAAAGCAACTTCAGCGCGCGCTTTACTCTCGCCGATCGCAAATTGACGTGCAGGTCTATGATGTAGTCATACTGCTCCGATTTTAGCTCATCAATTACTTCATTCGTACTCTTCTCAATGCCGTAAACTTTTGAAACGTATGGATTGGGTTCGAGTAAGGACTTAAATCGATTCTTGGTAAGAAAGTGAATTTCTGCTCCTTCATACATCTGTTGGTACAGATTTCGTATCACCGGAGTGGTGAGCACTATGTCACCAATGGAGCTAAATCGGATGATCAGGACTTTGGTCAAGAAAATTTGAATTTTTTCAAATGTAACCGATTTACGTCATTTGCAAATTAAGAACGACGAGCGTGAAAATTATTGACACCCATTCGCACATGTACCTCAATCAATTTGATGAGGACCGAAAAGAGTGCATGGAGAGAGCGATTGAGGAGAATGTATTTCTCACGCTTTTGCCAAATATCGATTCGAAAAGCATTGAGCCGATGAAGCAAATCATGGAAGATTATCCTGCCCAATTTATGGGAATGATGGGTCTTCACCCTTGTTCGGTAAAGGATGATTTCAGAGAAGAACTCGCGATCATCAAAAGAGAACTGGACACCAAGAAGTATTTGGCAGTGGGAGAGATTGGCATCGACCTGTACTGGGATAAATCGACGCTTGACATCCAAGTCGAAGCATTTAAAGAGCAGATAGAATGGGCGAAACAGGCTGACTTACCCATCGTTATTCACGCGCGAGATTCTTTTGAAGAAATCTTTGAAGTGCTGGACGAAGTTTATGATGAGCGTTTAAAAGGAGTTTTCCATTGTTTTACGGGAACCGTTGCCCAAGCAGAAAAAGCGCTGAGCTACCCCGGTTTTTATTTGGGAATAGGCGGAGTGGTGACGTTTAAAAACAGTGGCCTGGATGCCGTGCTCGCTGAAATCGGATTGGAAAAGCTGATGTTGGAAACGGATGCCCCCTACCTTACTCCTCACCCTCATCGCGGAAAGCGAAATGAAACGGCTTATACACGATTGGTGGCCGATCAACTTGCTTTGATTTTCAAAAAATCGGTAGAAGAAATTGCCCGAGTGACTACTAACAATGCCAAAGATCTTTTTAAGCTAAGTGAATTCTAAACGAAAAATACTGCTGATTTACACGGGTGGCACCATTGGGATGGTTCAGGATTATAACACCAATCGGTTGACTCCTTTCGATTTCAGCAATCTGGAAAAACAAGTACCTGAGATAAGAAATCTCTCCGCCACGGTGCATGCTGAATCTTTTGAAGAGCCATTGGACAGCAGTAATATGGGCTTGGAGCACTGGCAGCGATTGGCACATATGATTTATGACAATTACGAAAACTACGATGGATTCGTCATTCTTCACGGAAGTGATACAATGGCCTATACTGCAGCTGCATTGAGTTTTATGTTTGTCAATTTGTCAAAGCCGGTCGTTCTCACCGGTTCGCAGCTACCCATCGGCATGGTGAGAACGGATGGAAAGGAAAACTTGATAACAGCCATTGAAATTGCAGGAGATTACCACAACGGTGCCCCCATGGTACCCGAAGTGGCCATTTACTTTGAATACAACCTCTATCGCGGAAACCGAACATTCAAATACAACACCGAGCATTTCGAAGCTTTTGAATCGCCGAATTATCCGCTTTTGGCGGAAGCCGGAGTAAGGATCAAATACAACGAGCGATTCATCAATAAGCCATCAGAGCTCCCTTTCAGAATAGAGACCGAACTCGACAATCGGGTGGCTATTCTGACTTTATTTCCGGGAATTTCGCAACATATTGTGGAAGCCGCATTGAACATAAAAGACAATCGGGTGCTCATCGTACGAACATATGGTAGCGGTAATGCCATGACCTACCCTTGGTTTTTGAATGCACTTCGTGGAGCTGCCGAACGAGGCTTGATTATGATCAATGCCACGCAATGCCGCGGGGGCGGTGTGACGCAAGGAAAATACGAAACGAGTGGGGAATTGGAACGAATCGGACTTATCAGTGCGGGGGATATGCAGCCCGAAGCGGTGGTGGCGAAAAGCATGTATTTGCTCGGGCAGAATTTGTCAAACTCCGAATTTCGACTATACTTCGAGCAAGATCTGCGGGGAGAACGTACCGCTTACGAACTCATCTCAACCGATTAACGATTTGTTAAAGCAGACTTATAGCGACGATGTCAATTTTTTGTAATTTGGCCGCCGCTTAAGACCTGAGGAAACGAAGGTCTTTTGAGTAAAATAGGAGAGGTGGCCGAGTGGCTGAAGGCGCACGCTTGGAAAGCGTGTATCCTCGAGAGGGGATCGGGGGTTCGAATCCCTTCCTCTCCGCAATGATTTAGAGATTTTTAGTTTTATTTGTACCACTAATTTACACACGTTCGATTTTAATTTTAAGTAAAAACCAACTTTTGGAAACCATGAAAAAATTACTGACCGCACTTACCTTGAGTGTACTTTTCAGTTTCAGCATTGTCAATACAGGCTACGCTCAAACACCTGCAGACGGTGATACAACTCAAATGGAAGAGTCGATGGACTCAGAAGCTGATGTAGTTGTAGACGAGCCCGACCCGGTGGCTGTAGATACTGAAGAAGACGAAACGGCCGGTGTAGAAACCGAAAGAACTTTTCACCAAGTAGTTAAAGACACGTTTATCGACGGGGGACCCTTCTTTATGTCCTTCGTATTAATCTGTTTGATTCTTGGTTTGGCTCTTTGTATTGAGCGTATCATTTACCTCAATATGGCCACTACCAACAAAACCAAACTCCTCAAAAACGTTGAAGATGCGCTGGCATCAGGCGGTGTAGAGGCAGCTAAAGATGTATGCCGCAATACGCGCGGTCCTATCGCCTCTATTTTCTACCAAGGTTTGGAGCGCTACGATGAAGGAATCGACATGGTTGAAAAATCAGTGGTTTCTTACGGCGGAGTACAAATGGGACTTTTGGAAAAAGGTCTTTCATGGATTTCTCTCTTTATCGCACTGGCTCCGATGCTTGGATTCATGGGAACGGTAATCGGTATGATCGAGGCCTTCGACGCTATCGCGGCTGAGAATAACATCTCTCCCGGTGTTGTGGCAAACGGTATTAAAGTGGCCTTGATTACGACGGTATCGGGACTTATCGTGGCGATTATTCTTCAGATTTTTTACAACTACATCGTTTCTAAAGTAGACGGTATTGTAAACGATATGGAAGATGCTTCTATCTCATTGGTAGATATGTTGCTTCGTCACAGAACTGCTAAAGTTTAATTCTTATGGATACGAAAAAACTAGATACGGGATTAACAATCCTGGCCTTTATCATCGGTATTTTCGGACTGATTCTGGGAATCAGAATCATGCTCGGATATGAAGATGTTATCGGTACATCAATCTGGTTGGTTTTCGGCCTCATGATCGTAGCAGGTGGCGCAGCCATTATCTTCGGTTTGGTAGGCCTTCTTACCAACTTAAAAAGAAATATGTCTCTCCTGATCGGAATTATCGGATTTGCAGTACTGGCATTCATTTGCTATAGCATAGCATCTGACGATGTAGTCCGCTATGGTGAAGATATTTCCACGACTGCATCACAAGTGAGCGGAGCAGGACTTATGATAATGTATGTCCTTGTTGTGGCTGCGGTGCTCATGGCAATAATCGGAGAAGTAGTACGTATATTTAAATAAACCCTGAAGACATGGCCAGAAGACCTTTGCAAGAAATCAATGCCGGCTCTATGGCTGATATTGCCTTCTTGCTTCTCATCTTCTTCCTGGTGACTACCACCATGGATCAAGATATCGGACTATTAAGACAATTGCCACCTCCACCACCTGAGAATTTTGATCCACCTCCGGTGAAAGAGAGAAATGTCTACGAAGTATTGGTAAACAGTCGAAATCAACTGTTGGTAGAAGGTGATCCTATGGACATTGCCAACTTGAAGGAAGGTGCTAAAATGTTTTACACCAACCCCAATCAAGATCCTGACTTACCCATCTTAACTCGGCAGACGCGCACGAAAGTTCAAGAAAGCATCAATCGACTGCAACAAGCCATTGCTCAAGACCCCGATAATGAAAAATTGAGGGATGATCTCGAAACTTGGCAAGAAAAAATGCTCGCCATTGATTTGATAGGTGAGTATGATGAGTTGCCGACTTCTGCGATGATTTCATTGCAGAATGACCGCGGAACGAAATACTCCATGTACATCAGTGTTCAGAATGAGTTGAGCGCGGCTATCAATGAATTGAGAAATGACTTGTCGATGGATAAGTTTGGCGTCGCCTATAGCGAACTGAACCCTTCTCTCGCGGAGGACAAGCCGAAAATTAAGGCCGTAAGGGCTGTTTATCCTCAGCGAATTTCGGAAGCGGAACCAAAAGATATTTCCGGCGGAAATTAAAACAGGAAATTATGAGCAAATTCACACGAAAAGGTAAAAAAGGAACACCCGCCGTTTCAACGGCATCGCTTCCCGATATCATCTTCATGCTCCTGTTCTTCTTTATGGTGGTAACGGTGATGCGACAGGATGACCCGAAGGTAAAAATCAGCAAGCCGAGCGCTACCGAAACGGAGAAATTGGAAAAGAAATCATTGGTAGATTATATCAATGTAGGAACTCCCATTGACCCGAGATACGGAACCGTCCCTAAAATTCAGCTTGATGATTCTTTTGCTGAAGTTGAAGACATCCAACTTTGGATCAAAGCCAATAGAGAAAAAAGGGATGAGGTAGAACGACCACTGATCACTACCTCCTTGAAAGTTGATAGTGACGTGCAAATGGGTATCGTTTCGGATATCAAGCAAGAGCTTAGAGAAGCGCAGGCTTTGAAAATAAATTACTCGGTAAACAAGGGTTCAGCCTTGGACAATCAGTAAAAAAATCGAACGTAAAACAAAAATCCATCGACCTGGCAGGTCGATGGATTTTTTTTATTTTGAACTTTTCTCTAAGGGAGTTTTTATTCGAAAAGTTTCTCAATCGAGAAGATTTTCATCCTCGCTTCTTTGCCTTTCATTGGAGCCTTCCTGAAGCTTCAAGGCTTGGTAATTGTCCTTCCAGCCTTTGGCAAATTTGGTGATGTAGTAGATTAATCCCGATACGGCGATAAAAGAAACTGCCACCCAAATCCAATCGCTCAGCGTAGGGTCGAATGAGTCCACTTCCTCGGAAATACTGCCTCTCGCAATCAGGAAAAGGAGAACGAGCGCCAATGCATTATTTATGAAATGAGCCAGTATAGGCGCCCACAGTGATTTTGACCAAACAAAGAGATAGCCCAGAAGACCGCCCAAAATAAAGCGCGGTAAAAAACCATAAAACTGAAAGTGAAGCGCGCTGAAGAAGAATGCCGAAAGCCAAATGGATACGTGCACGTTCTTCGTCCACTTTCTGAAAATGGGAATCATCAGCCCTCGAAAGATCATCTCTTCGCCGAATGCAGGGAGCAGAGCTACTACCACAATATTCAGCAACAGCGAAACGAAATTGCCCGTCCCGGCAATAGCCATGGTAATTTCTTTGGCAGATTCTTCCATTTCGGCGAAAACTTTTTCTAATCCTGAGAGGTATTCGGGAAGAATCATACCCTCATTCAGCCAAGCCAAAACATTGATGAGAGGTAGCGCCGCGATCATCACAAAAACCGAAGCCACCGCGATTCGAGGCATCACATATCGAAATCCCAAATAGTTCTTCCAAGAGGTGGAACTTAACCTGGAAAACACAATAGCCGGAACGATGAATAAACCTAAATGCTGAAAAAGGAGCAGCAATCGATTCATTTGAACGACTTGCTCGTTTCCAAAATCCGTGAGCGCATTCCGATTCTCAAATAAGTTGACTCCCCATAGCGCGTTAAGCAAGCCTTGCCCCATCAATAGAAAGACGCCAACACAGAAAAAAGCGATTAGAAAAAGTACGATCAGTTGAAGAAATGGATCGGCGTTTGAAAATGGCCTTGAACCCATCGGCTAAGAATGTTTAATTTTGCAGTCTCTTAAAAGATGGCAAAGATAGCGAATATTGACTTGGGCGACTTTCCGCTTTTGCTCGCTCCGATGGAAGACGTGAGCGATCCGCCCTTTCGTGCTTTATGCAAAAAAAATGGCGCTGACCTGATGTACACGGAGTTCATCAGCTCCGAGGGCCTCATTCGCGACGCAGCGAAAAGTCTGCAAAAGCTGGACATCTACGAGTACGAACGACCGATAGGGATTCAGATTTTCGGAAGTGATTTGGAACCGATGATGGAGTCGGCGCGAATAGTTGAGCAAACCAATCCCGACATACTGGATATCAATTACGGTTGTCCCGTAAAGAAGGTAGCTTGTAAAGGAGCAGGAGCGGGTATTTTGCAAGACATTCCGAAAATGGTAAAGCTCACCGAGGCAGTTGTGAAGTCAACAAAATTGCCGGTAACGGTAAAGACGCGTTTGGGGTGGAGCGAAGACACGAAATACATTGTAGAAGTAGCCGAGCGACTTCAAGACATCGGAATTCAAGGTATAAGCATCCACGGCCGCACACGGCAGCAGATGTACAAAGGTGAAGCCGATTGGACGCTCATTGCGGAAACAAAGAATAATCCGCGACTACACATTCCCGTATTCGGGAATGGAGACATTGACACGCCTCAAAAAGCGCTGGAGTATAAGAACCGTTACGGCGTAGATGGTGTGATGATCGGAAGAGCAAGTATCGGATATCCGTGGATCTTTCGTGAAATCAAACACTACCTCAAAACGGGAGAACTATTGCCACCGCCACAAATGGAAGAACGAGTAGAGGCCGCTTTGGCTCATTTTGAGATGGGGCTGAAATGGAAAGGCGATAAACTCGGCGTGGTAGAAATGCGCCGCCACTATGGCAATTACTTTCGGGGCATTCGCGATTTTAAAGACCACCGCATCAAGCTTGTGACCGAAGATGATCCCGATGGGGTGAGAGCTTTACTTCACGAAGTGAAAGAAAAGTACGGCCATTTCGAATTCGCTTAGTTCGCTTCGCTCACTTTGAGTCCACGAATTTCATGGATGTACACGAATAAAATTCTTGATTATTCCTGAGCGTCTCGAAGCTTTCGCTAAAGCTCAATAGTTAAAGAAGAGACTTCTACTCAGGAGCATTCTCAATACTCAATACCCTATACCCAATACTATTTCGCTAAACCGACGCATACTTCCGGGTGAAAAACCTCACCGGAGCAATGCTGGAGAGCATTCCGCAAAAAACGACCAACCCGAAAATGGCAATGAAATCCGTTATTTCCATTTTCACGGGGTAGTATTCTACCAATCCGCCTTCCAGTCTGATCAGTCCGAATTCTTGTTGAACATAAACGAATGCCAGCCCCAAAAGCATCCCTGCCAGTGCTCCGATGGCATTGATCAATGCCCCTTCCAAAAAGAAAATGCGACGAATGGCCTTCACCGTGGCGCCCATTCCCGTGAGGACGGCAATATCATGTCTTTTCTCATTAATCAGGAGCGTCAACGCCGCGATGATATTGAATGTCGCGATGAGCATAATGAATGCCATGATTAGGAACGTAGCCCACTTTTCGGTTTTATTCGACTTATAAATGAGCTCATTTTTCTCCAATCGGCTTCGCACCTTGTAGCTGTTACCCACTTTCTCCTGCAAGGCGGTTTGCACCTTTTCGATATCAGCTCCTTTTTCTATTCGAATGTCGATGGTGGAATATTCATCGTCGTACTTCACCAATTCGGATGCAAACTGCAAAGGCACGATAACATAGTCTGAGTCAAAATCGATATTGATCGTAAAAACACCAGCAACGGGTATGTTTTTTCGGTTCAACGATTCCGTGAGATTTCGCCTCAGTTCCTTCCCGCGGATGACGGCCGATAGTCTCAGCGGATTGAAGACCTGCTCGAAAAGACGCAAGTCCAAATCGTACTTCACCCCTATTCCGATGATGGCTTCGGGCGTATCTTCAAGATACAAACGCGCTTCTCCATCGATTATCATGCTGTCCAGTCCGGATTGCTCAATGAAAGAATCTTCTACTCCCTTCAGAATGACGATTCGCTGATTGTCTTCGTATTGAGCGAAAACCCGTTCTTCTATGGATAGCGCGCAATGCGATACGCCCTCGACATTCTGCAAATCCAAGCAATCCAAACTGTCCGTACTGAAAGTCTTGTTGGTTAAAGGGATAACGGAAAGATCGGAATCAAAATAACTATATCGATCATCGATCAGAGATTCGATTCCGTTAAACGCTGAAAGAATGACAACCATCGCCATGGTGACCGCCGCAACCACCAACATGCTGATCATGCTCATTATGGTAATGATGGAGAGCGATTTCTTGGAAAAGAGATACCGCTTGGCGATAAAGAAGCTCAGATCCACAAATTAGCTTTTCAGAAGATCGTTGATATTATCGGCGTAGTCCAAACTATCGTCCATATAAAAAACAAGCTCCGGAACAATTCGCAGTTGCTTTCCGACTTTATTTCCCAAGATTCCTCTGATCTTTGATGATTGGGCTCGAACCAATTCCAAAAACTCATCTTTGGTATCTTTTCCGGGAGCGAAAAAACTTAGGAATGCTTTCGCCACGCCTAAATCAGGGCTCATTCTCACCACGGTAACGGTGATGAAAGCTCCTTTAAACATATCTCTCGAGTGCTGCTGAAAGATAATGGCAAGTTCTTGCTGAATGAGTTTAGCTACTTTTTCCTGGCGTATACTTGGCATTTTTATAGGTCTTTAATAAAGATAATTGTGATAAGGATAGCGCTGACTGTGAATGGCCTTCACTTGATTGTAAACTTTATCGCGCAACTCATCGATGTTCTGTTTTTTGATTGCCGATATGAATACCACCTCATCTGCTTCAACCCGTGACATCCATGATTTTTTCAGCTGCTCCAAAGGATCCGTTACCACATCCGGATCAACATCCTGAGGATCGACGGGCTTGGGTTTGTAAGCATCCAGTTTATTAAATACTACAATGGTGGGTTTATCGGCACTGTCAATATCGCTGAGGGTTTCTTTTACGGTATTGTAGTGATCTTCAAAATTTGGATGTGAAATATCGACAACGTGCAGAAGCACATCCGCTTCCCTTACCTCATCCAAGGTACTTTTAAAAGACTCGACGAGTTGAGTCGGCAATTTTCGAATAAAACCGACGGTATCCGTCATTAAGAATGGCAGGTTTCCGAAAACGACTTTTCTCACCGTGGTGTCAAGCGTTGCGAAAAGCTTGTCTTCGGCAAATACTTCCGATTTACTGAGCAAATTCATCAAAGTAGACTTTCCCACATTGGTGTATCCTACCAAGGCCACACGCACCATCGCACCTCGATTGCCGCGCTGCGTGCGCATTTGCTTGTCGATTTGCTCCAAGCGCTCTTTGAGTTTGGTGATCTTATTCCGAATCATCCTTCGGTCGGTCTCAATCTCTTTCTCTCCGGCTCCGCCCCGTGTACTCGTGCCTCCTCGCTGCCGCTCCAAGTGCGTCCACATTCGCGTTAAGCGCGGAAGCAAATACTCCGAACGAGCCAATTCAACCTGCGTTTTGGCTTGGGCCGAACGAGCCCGCAGCATGAAAATGTCAAGGATCAATAAACTTCGGTCGTAGATTTTCTTTTCGAAAAACTTCTCGATGTTTCTCATTTGAGACGGGCTCAAATCATCATCGAAAATGATGATGTCTATTTCATTTTCCTCCACATACTCCTTCACTTCCTGGATTTTACCTTTTCCCAGAAAGGTGCGAATGTCAGGAGTGTCCAGCTTTTGGGTAAACATCTTTCGGGTTTCGATACCCGCCGTTCCGGCCAAAAAGGCCAACTCATCCAAATAGTCGTCTACCTGCTCGGCTGTCTCGTCACGAGTGATTACTCCGACCAGTACGGCCGATTCTACTTGAGTTTCGGTAGAGATATTTTGTGCCATAAATTACTTTAAAGATAAGGTATACTTTGCCACGGCTTGTATCTCCTCTTCAGATAAAACGCCGCTGTAAGGCATCATGGAGTTCTTTCCGTTTGCGATAATCAAAATGCGTTCTTCCATACTCAGTGTCGACTCAGGTAAATTCTTGGCATCCGCAAATCCTTTACGCCCGTCTTCACCATGACAAATGGCGCAATGGGTTTTAAAAATCTTCTCGCCCGAGATTTTTCCATCATCGGTCTGAGGCGAATTTTCATTTCCGCAAGACCAAGCCGTGAAGCCGACTAGAATGACTAAGCAGTAAAGGACTCGCATTACATTCCCGGGAAGTAGGTTCTCGCAATACCAATTTCCCGCCAAGGCCAAGGTATACTGGCCACTACGATAATGAGGGCGATGAGAAAGAACCAAAATTGGCGTTTGTGTTTCATCGGTCCGTTGATGGCCTTCTTGGTATTAATCCTGCCGATGGTAACCAAGGCAATGGCAATCGACATTCCTACCATATGTTCTAAACTCCAGAATCGAACGACATCATCTGACATATTTCCCAGTTGGCGAAACCAGCCGATGCTGAAGTAGAGTACGAGTCCTAAAACCAACTGCAGGTGAAATGCGATGAGGGTGAACAATGACCAACGGTTGTGTTTATCCGTATAGTCCGATTTTCGCGTAAAGCCTTTAAAAGACTGCACTAAAGAAACGAGTATCACGATCAATGCAACCCATCTCATAATGGAGTGCAAGTAGTTTATTCCTGTTATCATTTAAGTTCGGTTTCCTGCAAAAGTAAGAAAAGGCAGGCAGGCCGAAACCGACCTATTGAACTTCGAAAAATTCGTACAACTCAGCTTTGGTGGCAGGTGAGTTTTGTACATCTCTCACTACCTTTCCATGATCGAGGATAATGATGCGTGTGCACACCTCGGCAATGTGGTGCAAATCGTGACTGCTTACCACGAATGTTCGATTTTCAGCGTGCTCCTTTACGATGTTTCTCACCCTTATTTGGGTAGAAGGATCCAGATTGGAAAAAGGTTCATCCCAAAGAATGATTTCGGGATTGCCTATCAAGGCCCCGATCAATCCCACCTTTTTTCTATTTCCCATCGAAAGCTGACGGATGAACTTTTTCTGCCCGAGTACCTCGCCGTTGAAAATGGGTTCGAATTGACGTACAAAGGCTTGAACATCTTCTTTTCTTAAATCGAAAAGTCCACCTACGAATTCAAAATATTCATCGGGCGTAAGAAAGTTGATCAGAAATCCATCGTCGAGATATGCCGCGGTGTACATTTTCCAATCTTCTGACTTGCTTACATCCTTGTCTTTCGACAAAACCCGTCCGCTCGTCGCTTTTATCAAATCGAGAATAAGGCTGAAAAAGGTGGTCTTTCCCGCTCCGTTGTTTCCCACCAAGCCCACTATTTCACCTTTGGAAATCGTGAGGTCTTCTATTCTTAAAACTTCCCTATCGTCGTAGGATTTACTGAGATTTTCAACTTTAATCATGGTCTATTCTTTTCTAAATGCTGCAGCGATTTTGTAGCGATTTTTCTCAAATAAGCTTACACAGGCATTAATCACCTGTCGGTAAAAAAGCGTACCAACCACTCCCACTATTAGTAATGCCAGCCAGCCACCGGTCTCACCAAAAGGAATTTTTCCGGCATAGTAAACGATAAACGGAAAAGCAAGAATCGGGAGCCCGATCAAATAATGAGCTGCACCAAACCCACTCATGCTCATCGAATTCCCTTCATTAGGATCAACCCTAAGAGAATTGTAACTCGCCAATGCCATGTAGAGATAGATGCTGAATGAGGTATTAATGAAAAGTAATGCCGTATTGAATTTAACGATGTTTGGATCATAAAAAACATAAGGCAGCGTAAGCAAATAGGTGAGCAAACAACTCAGTACCAGAATGAAATACTTCGCTGTAAAAATATCGTGAATGGTATTTCCTCGAGAGAGAAGCAAATCGAAGTGTAAGCTGTTCCATGAAAGCATCAATTGACCATGATTCAGAGCGATCATACCGGTCATAAAAAGGCCAAAAATTATGTAGGTTAACTCGGGAGAACTACTGTCTCCCATGGAGAGAAAAAGTGGCAAGAACAGAAAGCCAAAAGAAACGAGCAGATAAGATCTGGCCCTCTTGGATCGAAGAAGAAGTCGTAACTCCAAATCCATCAGCCGCCCTGCCCTGCCGAAACGACTGAAAAAGCCCAAGCTCATGCTTTGCAGATAGCGCTCGTCCTTAACTTCCTTCTCTGCGGTAAGATGCCTTTTGAAGTAAGAATGCAGGTAGTAATATGCTCCGACAATCAATATGACGGGAATACACCAGAGCAGCGGATTAGAGAAAATAGCTAAGGCAGCTTTTTCCAGAAAAGGAAAAAAACGGGTGACTCCTTTATACTCTAAAAACAAAAATGCGATGAGCAGGAGCAACAGTACTATCGAAATAGCATTGTTGAAATCGGCTGCTTTGGTAATCCAAAAGGACAAATAGTTAGAGCAGAGAATCACGCCGAAAACTAAAACCATGAAGCCGGTCGCCTCCGTAGAAGTGGCATTGGGTAAAACCTCGACAAAGAAAAAAGGCAAGGTGAGAAAAAGGGGTAGGAAACTGAAGAAACTAAAAGTAGATCTCCTCAGAAGATAATGCACCATGGCCGAACGCGAGACGGGAAGCAAGAGGTATGGCTTCACGGCTATGGTCGGGAATTTTTGAAGAAAGTATCTCGTCAAAATATCGATGGGAAGGTAATAGAGTAAAAATGCTCCCGCCATTCCCAACACATCTCTTTCGGGAAAAAACTCACGAATCACCTCCCCTGCTACCAACCCCGATACTAAAAAGGACACGGCGATGTAAAATCCGAAAAAAGCCAGAAAAATTGTTTGAAGTAAATTCTGGGTTAGAGCCGGCGATCGTCTGAACGAAAGCCAAGCGTGCTTGAGAAAATCAGGCTTTTTCATGTGGTGAAAGATAATAATCTGTGTTTACGATTGTCACCAAAAATTTGATAAGCGGAGAAAAAGGGTGATGATTGATGCTTTCAATAGTCCGCAGGTGAATCTTTTAATTTCGGTTCGTTGCTTATCGAGTATGATACTCACGATCAAGGATAGTATCGAAAGGGTTTCTATAGAATATCATTTTCTCAAAACGCTTCACATTTGGTACTATCATCATGAAAATGGTGTATTTAACGAATCCAACTATAAGCTCTGAAGGAGCGAAACCCTACAGCCCGGGGTAAAACCCCGGATGATAACGATTGAGGCCAGAGGAATTGGCGTCTGTTTTTTCTTTTCGAAAAAACCATGACAGTTCCGATTCCGTACCTTTGCACGAGATGAGCAAACAGGTAGACATACGAAAACTAAGCAAAGAAGAACTCATTTCTCTCTTCGCCGAAATGGGTGAAAAACCTTTTCGCGGCAAGCAGGTATTCGAATGGCTGTGGACCAAGCGGGCACGTAGTTTTGAAGAGATGACAAACCTGCCTTTGGCCTTACGGGAAAAGCTTCAGGAGAAATTCATCATTCGCAGCATGCAAATCGCCGATAAGCAAGTAAGCGCTGACGGAACGATAAAGTATGCTTTCAAAATGAGCGACGGCCCGGTGGTAGAAGGCGTTTTGATTCCGACGAAAAACCGAACGACTGCCTGCATTTCGTCACAGGTAGGTTGTAGCCTGAGCTGCAAGTTTTGCGCAACGGGTCGATTGAAACGATTGCGCAACCTCGAAGCTTACGAGATTTACGATCAGGTTTCGGAAATATACCGCGATGCGGAAATCCTGAGGGAGAAACCGCTTTCCAACATCGTTTACATGGGAATGGGCGAACCCTTGCTCAATTACAAAAACGTACTCGAATCTACTTTCCGCATTTCGGATGATAAAGGACTGGGGATGTCGCCCAAGCGAATGACCGTTTCGACGGCAGGTATTGCTAAGATGATCGAAAAAATGGGCGACGACGAGGTTAGGTTCAACCTTGCTCTTTCGCTCCATGCGGCCAATGATGAGAAGCGAAACGAGATTATGCCCATCAACGAGACCAATAATCTGGAAGTGCTGGCAGACGCATTGAGGCATTTTTACAATAAGACGGGTAGCAGAGTCACTTATGAATACATCATTTTCAAAGACTTCAACGATACGCTCCAAGATGCGCGTGAACTGGAAGATTTCGCGAGAATCGTTCCGTGCAAAATCAACATCATCGAGTACAATCCCATCGATGACGGGGAGTTTCAACAAGCCAATCCCGAAAAGGTGGACGCTTTCGCGGAATACTTGGAGAGCAAAGGACTTATCGTGAATGTGAGGCGCAGCCGCGGAAAAGATATTGATGCCGCTTGCGGTCAATTGGCCAATAAAAACAAGGCGGCTTTAATTAAGAATGACGAACGCTGAATTTCGAATGTTGAATTTCGAAGTGGGTTTTAAACGTCATCATTCT
>CAZYWJ010000009.1:22588-29343 GCA_964651785.1 uncultured Cryomorphaceae bacterium | reverse complement strand
GAACGCTGAATTTCGAATGTTGAATTTCGAAGTGGGTTTTAAACGTCATCATTCTGAGTTCGACATTCTGTGTTCGATATTTCAAAACAACGCTTTATGGAAGTGCTTGATTAGCTATAAATAACAAATGACGAATAAGGATTGCTGAATTTCTATGTGATTTCATCACTTCATTATTCGAAATTCAACATTCGTAATTCGACATTTCTTTTAAAATCCAAACCCAATCCTCACTCCCAGTTCCCATCCAAAAACAACCTCTTCCAAATTTTCAATGGAGTAGGCAGTAGGATCATTGACGGATGTTGTTCGAACAATGTCGTAATTCTTAAATCGAATGGCGGGGCCGGTATAAAAGTCGGCGAAGACATTGCTGGTAAGCGGCAACGCTTGGTATCCGAATTTCAAAATAATCGAAACGGATTCGCGACTATCGGCAAGGTTAAAATCCGTCAGAGTTCCCGCCGTGTCGACGATGGCAAAATCTTTTCGGTACTTTCTGTAAAGACCACTAACTGCCAGATAAGCTCCGCCCAATTCTCCCGTATCTCGAAAGTACCGCCTGAGCGAAAGTGACAAACTGGGACCCGTTTTTACATCTACATTACTACCGAGATTATCTAATTCGTAATCGAACCACCCCGAGGTGTAGTTTCGTCGGGTGAAGCCTGCGCCCACCTCTACGCTGAATTGACCACCGAGAATGCGCTCGTAGTAGAAACGAAAATCACCGAAAAGTATCTGAACCGGATCTACCTTGAAAGCGTTTCTAATGCTATAAATACTGTCGGTGCTATAGAAGTCGGGTTCACTTTCCGTGTCTTGGCCGTTTATACCGAGCGAAACAAAACAGAGGAAGAAGAGGATTATTTTATACCTTCCTTTCACAATGACACGATTTTTGTAAAAGCCACGAAGATATAGAGAATTTCATGCACCTTCGTTTCATCCTCCTCCTTGTCGTATCCTTAGTATATACTCCCTTCTCCTTTAGTCAGAAAGAGACGAAATTGGAGTATATGGCCGGCCCTGAACTGGAAGAACAAAAGGGAAATTCCATAAGCGAAACATTCGGACACAGCGAAGAATTCTTTTTTTGTTTGCGATCAGACCGAAGAAAAAAAGGCCATCATATCATCGAAAAAATCGGGACGGACAGCCTTAAGGTTCTGAAAACCGTGGAATTCATTCCGGCTGAAGTGAGTGGCAAAAAACCCGTTTTGGCTTATCCCATATCTACCTCAGAAGCAAGCTTTCTGATCACTACAGCCGAAAATCCCGGAGGAAATGAAGTATACATAATGGCCTACCGGATTACTGACAATTTGGAAATAATGCAAGAGCCGATTATCATAGCCATCGCTGATCGGGAAGCTCTTCTTGTCGAAAGTGGTTTCTTACTTTTCCAAAGCACGGATAAAGGAAAAGTAGCTCTGTTTGTTCCCGAAGAAAAAGATCCTTTGCGCAACGAGAAGTTCACTCTGCGGTATTTCGACGGAAAAATGAGCTTACTCGAAAGCAAAAAAATCGAAATTCCGTATCCGTCAGAGAAAGTTCTTTTAACCGATGCCGTGATGACCCCTACCGGTGTTTTTCATGGAATCATTTCCATTCGCGAAGAATCAGAGGTTCGCGTTTTGCCCGATTCGTATGCGCTTCTCTCCTACGATCCTAAAAAAGACGTTGTCAAAGAGAAAGCACTCTCACTGGGTAATAAGTGGTTTTACGATATGAAACTCACCTTAACGCCCGACACCAATTTGTGGCTGGCCGGGTATTATAGCAATATGGTCGAGCCTTCCATGGTTGGCACTTTCTCGGTGGTGATTGATTCGAATACAGGCGAGCTGCTCGACATGGGTCTTTCTCCTTTCGAACGTGACTTTCGTCTGATGTTTCGCAAAGAGATAAAAAGCAGGGAAGATGCACTCGGCCTTTTTGAAATGGATAAAGTTTACCTGAAAGAAAGCGGTTTACTTTCAATGGTAAGTGAAAAGCGATTTGAACGCCAGTCTACCATTTACGAACCCGCCACACGTATGTATCGCAGCGTTACTATCTTTTACCATGAGGAGCTCATGGTATCTACGATTAAACCAAGTTCGCAAATCATTGAAAATACCATTATTCCCAAATACCAATCCGCATCTTTGGATTTTGGACGCTACTCGTCATACGTGAGTGCAGTATGGGGAGAAAAATTACTTTTCTTTTACAATGACCATTCGCGAAATGAATCATTGTCTCTGACGGAGTACAACGATTATCGAAGCCTGAATAATGAACACAATATCAGCGTTACTTACTGTATAGTAAATAATGGTGAGGCATTCAAAACAATCTTCAATCCCGAATTGATCGATGGCTATTATTTAGATGCTGAACAAACCTATAGAGCTGAAAAATGCCTGATATTGACCTTGTACAAAGGATACAAAACGAGGTATCTGAAAGTACTGACCCCATGAGCTACATAGAGTGCATTTGAATTGTGATATTTGCCCCTTTAAATGATCGGGGTCAAAGAAATAAAAGCGCCCATTTCGGCGGAAATGGATGAGTTCGAGCATCGCTTCCGCGAATCCATGCGAAGCAACACGCCTCTGCTCGATAAAATCACCCATTACATCGTAAAGCGAAAGGGCAAGCAAATGCGACCCATGTTCGTTTTCCTTTCGGCAAAACTCTGCGGCGGCATTAACGATAGCACATATGTGGCGGCCTCCCTTATCGAACTCCTTCATACAGCTACTTTGGTACACGATGATGTGGTAGACGATGCCAATTTGCGACGCGGGTTCTTCTCCATCAACGCCTTGTGGAAAAATAAGATCGCCGTTCTGGTGGGTGATTTCTTACTTTCTCGCGGCTTGCTGATGAGTGTAGAAGAAGGAGAATTTGAGCTATTGCGAATAGTGAGCAACGCGGTAAAAGAAATGTCGGAAGGGGAGCTGATGCAAATGGAAAAAGCTCGACGGCTCGACATTACTGAAGAGGTTTATTTTGAAATTATCCGTCAAAAAACGGCTTCACTAATCGCAGCTTGCTGCCAAAGCGGAGCTCATTCGGGAAAGGCAGATAGGGAAGCTCAAGAGCGGATGCGCCTTTTCGGCGAAAAGACCGGAATCGCTTTTCAAATTAAAGATGACCTTTTCGATTACAATGCCAATGGAAAAATCGGCAAACCGACGGGGATAGACATCAAAGAAAAGAAAATGACCCTGCCGCTTATTTATGCTTTGGCGAAAGCCGAAAAACCCAAGCGGAAGTGGCTGATAAACTCCGTAAAAAACCACCATGAAGACAAGAGTCGCGTGGCTGAAGTGATCAGCTACGTAGTGGCCTCGGGAGGGATAGAATACGCTCGCGACAAAATGCTGGCATACCGAGAAGAGGCTTTGGAAATTCTTCATACTTTTGAAGAAAGCGAGGCGCGAAATTCCTTGGAATCCCTCGTAAACTACACCATCGAACGTAAAAAATAAACCTTTCTCAGTTATGATAATACGCGTCTTTTTACTCTTGGCGTCGGTCTTGTGCGCTTGCAACTCTACCGGCGAAAATCAAACTGCCGAAGAAGTGAAAAGCACTCAGGAACAATCTTCGAAAGAGATTGTAGATGTGATAGAATACCACCCCAACGGAGCGGTAAAACTCAGAGGAAAAAGCCAAGGCGGAAAACGGATCGGAAAATGGGAATCCTTCTATCCTACGGGCTACCGATGGAGTGAGTCCATGTACCGCGACGGCTACCGACAGGGCGATGCCGTAACGTATTACCCCAACGGAATGATGCGCTATCAAGGTCGATACTACAACGGAGAGAAAACGGGTATTTGGACTTTTTACGATACCACCGGGGTATTGATAAAGAAGGTAGACATGGACTTGCCTCAAAAGGATGATGCCGAAAAAACCGACTCAACAGGACTGAATTGATTACGCGAAATACCATAGACAAGATTTTTGAAGCCGCTCGGATTGAGGAGGTTGTGGGAGAATTCGTGCAGCTCAAAAAAGCCGGTTCAAATTTGAAAGGGCTGAGCCCTTGGTCTGACGAAAAGACTCCTTCATTCTTCGTTTCTCCCGCCAAAGGTATTTTCAAAGATTTCAGTTCGGGAAAGGGAGGAAACGCCGTCTCCTTCCTGATGGAATTGGAGCACATGACCTATCCTGAAGCCCTGCGATTCCTGGCCGACAAGTACTCCATTGAAGTGGAGGAATCGGAGATGGGGCCAAAGGAAAAGGAAGATCAGAGCATTCGCGAGAGCTTGGTTTTGGTCAACAAGTTTGCCTTAGAATCTTTCGAAAAGAACCTTTGGGAAAGTGAAGAAGGAAAGTCCATCGGGCTGAGCTATTTCCGCGAAAGAGGGTTTTCTGATAAAACCATTCGAAAATTTGCCCTCGGATATGCCTTAGATAAAAATGATGCTCTTCTGAAATCTGCTCTGGAAGCAGGACACAAGGAAGAGCACCTGCTAACTCTCGGCCTCACGAAAGAAGGGAACTACGGGAAATACGATTTTTTCAGAGGGCGCGTCATCTTCCCCATTCGCAATGTAAGCGGTCGCTGCATCGCCTTTGCCGGAAGGACATTAAAAAGCGACAATAAGGTAAAGTACATCAACTCGCCCGAGAGCGAACTGTACGATAAAAGCAAAACGCTCTACGGACTTTACGAGGGAAAGCAGAGTATTATCAAAGAGGACAAGTGCTTTTTGGTAGAAGGCTATACGGATGTGATCTCGCTCAATCAGGCGGGAGTTTCCTACGCGGTGGCTTCATCAGGTACATCGCTTACTGCCGAGCAGGCCAAGCTGATTAAGCGCTACACCAAAAACGTTTCGGTCCTTTATGATGGGGATAAGGCGGGTATCAACGCCGCTTTGCGCGGAATAGATCTCCTGCTGAAAGAGGGCCTTCAAGTCAAGGTCTTGCTTTTCCCGGAAGGACACGACCCTGACTCATTTGCACGATCGGTTTCACAAACCGAATTGGAAGAATACCTCTCTACTCAGGCGAAGGATTTTACCGACTTCATGATAGAAGTGTTGATGGAGGGAAGTCCCGATGACCCCATCAAGAGAGCTGAGGCAACTCGTCGTATCGTTGAGAGCCTTTCGCTGATTACCGACCAAATCACGCGCAGCATCTACATACAGCGATGCAGTAAGAAGTTAGAGATTCCCGAAAAGGCTCTGTTGAATGAGCTCAACAAGTTTTTGCGAAAGCGATCCTTTCGAAAAGCCGGTGTAGACCCCGAGCTGATTCAAGATGAGCCGCAGCGAAAAGAGGAGCAAGCAGGGCTGATGCCGGTAGAAGATTCTGCTCTATGGGAAAAAGAGATAGCGCGAATACTCGTCAACTACGGCTCGCTGGAAATAGATGTAGAGGTAGAATCGGAAGAGGGCGAAGAAGAAACGGTGAAAGTGCAGGTGGCTGAGTATATTTTGCACGACTTAGTACAGGACGAAATTTCCTTTAAATCGGAAATCTATGCCAATATCATCGACCGTTTTCGCAATCATTTTAACGAAGAAGGAAGCTTTCCCTCGACGGAAAAGTTGGTGCGAAATGCCGAGCTCAGCGAAGCCATTGCGGCCATGATCAGCAGCCCGTATGAGCTGAGCGAAAATTGGGCTGAGAAACACCGCATTTACACCGATACGGAAGAAACGGATTTGCGCAGAACGGTTTTCGACCCCCTGATGCGCCTTAAATTAAGCAAGATAAAAACCATGATGCGCGAAGTGGAAAATTCTATAAAATCCGCGGAGAGCGAAGAAGAACTAAATTTGTACATGCAGGAGAAGATTAAGCTCGACCAAATGAAAATGCAGTTGAGTGATTTTTTCGGAAGTGCAATTATCTAACGGAATGAGCGAATTTTTCGGGTACAGCTTTTATGAATCGGATTTGATAAATGTCACCGTTGGCAATATCCTTTCGCTGATTCTCATCATTTTTCTGACCAGGCTTATCCTTCGGTTTTATCGCATTTTTGTCCATAAGCAAATCCGTGCCCTTGACGTTTTTGATAAGGAAAGAGAAACGCTTTTCCTGAAAGCGGGTCGCAACATTATACTCTTACTCGGAGTGGGGGCGGCCATCATCAGCATTGGCTTGATGCCGCTTCTGGAAGCGCTTTTTGCCTATGAACTCATTGCGACTGATAAGGTGGTCATCACTGTCGGAAATCTTTTGGTTCTGATTGCCATACTTATTGTGACGCGCATCTTGGCGAGGCTGATCCGAATCATCTTGAAGAAGAACTTCTCGCGAAAGACTTGGGTCGACGAAGGAAAGGAGTACACCGTTTTCAAACTTACCAAATACGGACTCTACGGTTTTGCGGTGCTAGTGGGGCTTACGAGTATCGGTATCGACATGAAACTGATCTTGGCAGGTGCCGGTGCGCTGTTGGTCGGTATTGGTTTCGGATTGCAATACCTCTTCTATGATCTCATTTCGGGATTGATCATTCTCTTTGAAGGTCCCATCAAAGTGGGGGATGTGATTGAAGTAGACGGACTGGTAGCCCGCGTAAAGCAAATTGATATACGCACCTCTAAAGTCCTTACGCGAAACGGTAAGTACATTATCATTCCCAACTCAAAACTTATCGGTGAAAACGTGGTGAACTGGAGTCACGGAACGGAGTTGACGCGATTCAACGTAGAAGTTGGCGTAAAGTACGGCAGCGATACCGCTCTGGTAAAAGACGTTCTCTACAACTGCGCGCTACGTCATCCCGA
>CAZYWJ010000009.1:19655-22488 GCA_964651785.1 uncultured Cryomorphaceae bacterium | reverse complement strand
CGTCGGTCTTTCCAATTGTTTTCTTCGATGCTATAAGCCAATTCGAAAGCACCGCCCGAAGCGAGATGATCAAATTTATCGGCATAACCGAAAGCGATGCTCGGCAAGGTGCTGTGCTCCCTTCCATCCTGATGAACCATAAATTTCAAATGCTGCCCTCCGACTACTTTAACGTCTTTGGCGCGGCAGTGAGCCGTGGCAAAAACGGGGGGCAGATTTTCGGGACCGAACGGTCTGAAGCGATTCAGCTGGCTATAAAACTCCTGATAGTTTTCATTGTGCCAATCTTCAAAATTTAGTTCCAGTGCTATTTCTATTGACGGGTAGCGGCGCTCGCTTCCCAAAATTCCCTTGGCGTAGTCTTCAAAGGCAGTTTTAAACGATTCGAAGTTTTCTCTTTTCAAAGTAAGACCTGCGGCGGCGGCGTGGCCCCCGTACTTATCCAAATATTGAGAGCAAACCTCTAAAGCGTGGTGTAAATTGAAATTGGAAGTGCTGCGCGCACTGCCTGTCAGAAAACCATCGTTTTCGGTGAGAACGATGGTCGGGCGGTAGCAAGTTTCCATCAGCCGTGAGGCTACGATGCCCACCAAGCCCTTATGCCAAGATTCTTTGGCTACAATCGTCGTGGCCCGTTTCAAATCAGGATCTTCAGAAAGCATTTCTTCCAACGCCTCTTCCGTGATTAATACATCCCTTTCCTTGCGGTGAACGTTGAGCTTTTCAATTTTCTCGGCCAGCTCCATTGCTTCTTCCATGCTCTGCGATCGAAGCAGTTGCACTCCAATATTGGCGTGATCCATCCTTCCGGCGGCATTGATTCGCGGAGCTATTTTGAAAACCACATCGCTTACTTGAACACCGCCACCTTTATGTCCCGCTTTTTCTAGTAAAGCCGTAACACCCGGACCCGGCCGGTTGGAAATGACATCCAATCCCGCCGCTACAATGGCGCGATTCACCCCTCGCACCGGAACTATGTCACTGCAGGTCGCAATGGCAGCCAGTTCTAAAAGTCGATCATAATTGAAATCTTCGATACCTAATTTTTCGATGACTTCCATAACCAAAGCCAACGCCACCCCACAGCCGCAAAGAATTTTATCTTCGAACGGACAGTCTTTTTGTTTGTGATTGAGGATGGCATACGCCCACGGCACCTCATCTCCCGCTTCGTGATGGTCGCAGATGATGGTATCAATCGACGCATCTCGCAGTCGCGCAATCTTGTCTATTGCTCTGATTCCGCAATCAAGCGTGATAAACAAATCAACCTTTTTTTCAATGGCGTCATCCACCCCACGATTACTTACGCCGTAGCCTTCGGAATAGCGATCGGGAATGTAGTAATCGAAGTCTGCATCCAAGGCTTCCAAAAAGAGACACATCATAGCAACGGAGGTCGTACCATCGACATCATAATCGCCATAGAGTCTAATTTTTTCATTCTCTTGGATGGCCTTTATTAAACGAAGGGAGGCTTTGCTCAGATCTTTCATTTTCGTACCTCGTCTGAGCACATCGATATCCAGTGAAAAATAAGCCGCTATTTCATCTGCAGTGTGCAATCCCCTGGCCACAAGCAAATCAGCCAGTACCGGGTGAAGTCGGGGAAAGCGACCAATTAGCTCGCGTACCCTCTCTCGATTTGGAGCATTAAGTCTTTTCCAAGAGAACCTCATCGGTTCTGATCTTTTTGTCAATTGATTCATTCTTGTTTTTCTAACTATTGTAAAAGTCGACGTGGGTGCGACCGGAAACAACTTATCGTATATTTGAGCGTCTGAAGAATATACTTAATTTGCGGGCGAAATACCGCGTTCAACCTATTCCTGATGAAATTTAGCATACTTAGATTCCTCTTCATCACTGTTTCAGTGGCATTTGTATTCAGCGCTTGCCGAAATGAAGATAACAGAATTGAACCAACTTGTTTTGATGAAATAAAAAATCAAGGTGAGATAGGAATCGATTGTGGAGGACCTTGCCCTGAGTGTCTTCCGACTTGTGATGACAGAACGTTAAATGGAACCGAGCAGTTTATAGATTGTGGAGGTGAAGATTGTGAGCCCTGCGCAACTTGTGAGGATAATATTCAAAATGCGCATTGGAAATTTGATCCGAATCTCACCATGGCTGATTTTAATTCAAATGACAGTGTCGGTATGGCGGGCGGCGTTCTTTGGAGATTGATTCTGGAACAGGGTGTCGACTGTGGTTTTCCTTGTGATACTTTTTGCGTAGCTACCTGTGATGACGGAATCCAAAACGGGGATGAGCTTGGTATAGACTGCGGAGGTGAAAATTGTCCGAATTCTTGTCTGCCCCCGACTTGCGGAGATGGGATGCAAAACGGACAAGAGACCGGAATTGACTGTGGTGCGCCCGGTTGTCCCGATTGTCCGACCCCAACATGCAATGACGGCATCCAAAATATTCATATTGAATATGTTGAAGAAACTCCGCAAAATCCCGACGGCTATATTGTAGTAGTTGAAACGGGAATAGATTGTGATGATAATTTTTTGACATCCTGTCCTGATTGTCCGATTCCTACGTGTTTCGATGGTATTCAAAATCAAGGTGAAGAAGGAATTGACTGTGGAGGACCTTGTCCGACGCCGTGTGACCCTACCCCTTCATGCGGAAATGGCTATCAGGATGGAAATGAAACCGGTGTGGATTGTGATGATGATGCGAGTACCATTTGTCCTCCATGTGCTACCTGTGATGATGAGATCTTAAATGGTCCCGAATTGGAAATTGACTGTCTGGATTGGCCTATCGCTCAATATGATGATGGAACTTGTGACTTGTGTATTTCTTGTCATGA
>CAZYWJ010000009.1:0-19555 GCA_964651785.1 uncultured Cryomorphaceae bacterium | reverse complement strand
TACGACTAAGTTATAGTTAATACTTTTTCATTGCCATTTTGGTTACTTTTAACCAATATTTTTACCGTTTCAATAATATTCAATTTATTTTATAACATTTTATCAAATTTATAACGCCATTTCCTTAATGAATTATCGAATTGACAATCTGGACAGAGAAATATTGGAGATTTTGAGCATAAATGCGCGCACACCTTACACCGAAATCGCCGAAAAGCTCATTGTTTCACCGGGAACCATCCATGTGCGCATGAAAAAAATGGAAGCGGCAGGAATTGTGAAAAGCACCGAAATAGTAGTCGATTCTGCCAAATTGGGATTTGATCTAACCACGTTTATCGGTGTTTTTTTAGATAAGGGAGCTTCCTATCAAAATGTCATTAAACAATTAGAGGCCATCGAAGAAATCGTCGAAGCCTACTATACCACCGGTGGGTACAGCATCTTTCTCAAAGTAATTTGTAGAAATACGGAGAATCTCAGAAAGGTCCTGAACGAGAAGATTCAAAAAGTAGAGGGGATTCAGCGCACGGAGACCATGATCTCACTAGAACAGAGTATTCGCCGAAAGGCACCCCTATCAGCTCGGGACTGATTAACTTTGCTTCAATGAAAGTCAGCGCAATCATCGAAGAGTTGCAGAGATTAGATGAAGAAGGGAAAAGCCTTTTTCTGACTTCCTCGTTCCAAACACACTCCATTCCCCTCTTACATATTGTCAGTCGTAGCCGAGTTTCCATTCCGGTTTATTGTTTGAATACCGGATTTCTCTTTCCGGAATCGCTGCGCTTTCGCGATGAGGTGGCTGATCGATTGAATTTGGACTTAAGAACCATCTCATCATCTACTCCCAAGCACCAACAGAAAGATTCCAACGGCAATTTCTTTTTTACCTCCAACCCTGATTATTGTTGCCACCTCAATAAGGTAGAGCCAACCGAACGATTGCTCCATGAATATGACATTTGGGTTAATGGAGTAAGGGCAGATCAAAATTTGAACCGTCGAAATATGACGACCTATCAGGCGGCAAAATTCGGTACGGAGCGTTTTCACCCGATGCTCGACTGGTCCGGAAAAGACATTTTCGATTACATCAGAGAACACGACTTGCCCAGGCATCCGCTAGATGCGAAAGGCTATCAAAGCATTGGCTGCATTCCTTGTACACGAAAAGCCGATTTAAAGGATCCAAGAGCTGCCAGGTGGTTTGGGTTGAGCAAAACAGAATGCGGTTTACATACGGAACTGACTGAAAAATAATTGAATGAAAATATTGATCACGGGGGGAGCGGGATACATCGGAACGGAACTGAGCCTGCGCTTGATGAAAAATCCGCAGGTGGATTCCGTAAGAATTTACGATAATCTGAGTCGCAAGAATTACAACATCTTCTTAGGTCCTGAAAAATTCAATGACAAATTGAGTTTCATCGAAGCCGATATTCTCGACTCGTATACGTTGAAAAAAGAAGTGGCCAAAGCGGATATGGTCATTCACCTTGCGGCAAAAGTGAGCACGCCATTCGCCGATATCAGTCCGCACCTGTTCGATCAGGTGAATCATTGGGGAACGGCTGAGCTGAGTTACGCATTGGAAGAAACAGACTGTAAAAAAGCCATCTACCTCAGCAGTGCCACCGTGTATGGTTCGGGAGAAGAGGCAGCCAATCCCGAGACAACGCCAAACCCTAAGACATTTTACGGGATTTCGAAATTGCGCGGAGAGGAACACATGGGCAGGTTGACCGGAAAAAAAGAGGTATCAATTGTGCGTTGTGCCAACGTTTATGGCTACTCCAAAAGCATGCGATTCGATTCGGTGATCAATCGTTTTGCCTTTCAGGCCAAAAATTTTCAGCGGATAACAATCAACGGTTCAGGCGATCAATCTCGCGCATTCATACACATTGAGCGCGTAACGGATTTTATTGAAAAACTCTGTTTTGCCAAAAATCGCAATGAGCTTTACAATTTGGTTGATCGAAACCTTTCGGTAAATGACGTAGCCTACACCCTGAAAGACATCATGCCTGAAATGGAGATGCTTTACGTCGATCAGCAATTGAAACTACGGGAGATTAAAGTGCAGCCTGATGCAAATGTCAAAGCCTTGATTGGCGATCCCGACACGGAATTTCAAAAAGAGCTGGAGATTTTTCTGGATAAAATGGCCTGACACTGTTTTTAGGCGACCGGGTTGAGATATTGGCCAACTGTATGCCACCCCTCCGGGGTTCTGATTGTCATTACACCATTCGTCGATGGGTTTCACCCATCGCTGTGAGATTTCGTCCCATCGGGATTAATAAGTCGTGACATGGCGATTGTGAATTGTAATGAAATCTATCTCAATTGACTTTTGTACTAACAGCTCGAAGTGCTGCGATTACCGATTATGAATGAATAGAATTAAGTAAATTGAGAACCCCGGAGGGGTGACATTTGACTTAAAAGGCTAGTTCCACCGAATAGCCAATTTCCCGATCGTCCCTCTGTTTTCCAGTGCTTGGTGCGCCTCGGTTAATTGATCTACAGAATAGGTTTCATGAACGATCGGCTTCAGAACTCCCTTCTCTGCCAAGGCTACGGTTTCTTGCATGCATTTCGCCACCACCTGCGGTTTGTAATCGCCGAGCTTTAGAATATTGATTCCGATTAATGATTTGGATCGCATGATAAAGGTGAGCGGCGAATAGAAACCCGTTTGCCAAAGCAGTTTCAACCCGGATAAAATTCCTTTGCCACCACCTACACGCGAAGCCGCTCCGAAGATTACGAACTTACCGCCTGCTCCGAGAAGCTTCAAATCCTTTTTTGCACTCTTTCCCGCAAGGGAGTTAAAGGTCGCATCCAAGCGATTTTCTCCTAAAATCTTTTTCACTGCTTCGGTGTAATCTTCTTCTTTGTAGTTGATCGGATGTTGAACCCCGAGCTCTTTCAAAAATTCCAATTTCCTTGGCTGACTGGCCGTACCGAATACTTCACAACCTTTGGCCAGAGCCAATTGGCATAGCATCAGACCCACTCCACCGGCTGCTGCGTGAATTAAAACTCGATCGCCTTTGTACAAATTCATGCTTTCTTCAAGGCATACGTAGGCCGTGGTGCCTTGTGTACCGAGGGCTAAAGCTTTTGACGCATCGAAATCCTCGGGAAGTATGGCCACTGCTCGATAATCCGTGGCGGCATATTCGGCGTAACCGCCAAACCGAGTCATAGCAATTACCCGGCTGCCTCTGAATTTCTCCGGCACCTCACTGCCCGTCTCTTCAACTCTTCCTACTACCTCATAACCAATAATGCAAGGTGTGGGAGGCGTTTCGGGATACATACCGCTGCGTGCCAGCACATCGGCAAAATTCAAACCAAATTGCTCAACCTTAATCAGCACTTGATGGGCCTTGCAGGCGGGCTTGTCCGTCTCGCGGATTTCAAATGCCTTATCAGGGGAACCGAATGAAGTTAAGAAGACTGCTTTCATGATTTTGGTTTTCCTTGTACAACTAATACGATTTCGCCTTTCGGCGGATGATCGAGGTATTTCTGAACCAGCTCACCCAAAGTACCGCGAACCGTTTCTTCATGAATCTTCGATATTTCGCGAACCAAAGCAGCCTGTCGATCATCGCCAAAAAACTCGGCAAATTGGGCCAACGTTTTTACGATGCGGTGTGGAGATTCGTAGAAGAGCATGGTTCTATCTTCTTCTTGCAAGGCCGTCAGCCTCTTATTCCGACCTTTTTTCGGCGGTAAGAAACCTTCGAAGCAAAATCGATCGGCGGGCAAACCCGAATTGATGAGAGCCGGAATGACTGCCGTGGCTCCGGGAAGGGTTTCCACGGCTATGCCTTTTTCGGCGCAAGCCCGCACCAACAAAAAACCCGGATCGGAAACCCCGGGCGTACCTGCATCGGTAATCAGGGCTAGTTCATCGCCACTGCTCAAGCGCTCAATGACGCGATCCAACATGCGGTGCTCGTTGTGCGCATGAAATGGAATCATCGAATTATCAATCTCAAAATGTTTGAGGAGTTTTCCGGAAGTGCGTGTGTCTTCCGCCAAAATACCTGCCACCGATTTAAGCACTTCAATGGAGCGAAAAGTCATGTCGCCAAGATTGCCGACAGGCGTAGGTACCAGGTAGAGTTTTGACACGCTTAAAGGGTTTTTACAAATTCAACCAACAAGGTAAACACTTCTTCGTAGTTGCTCCAATCTACCACCATGGGAAGATCATACACATCGTGATAGGCGGTAATATTTCCTTCGGTATAAATGAAAACAGCAGGGACACCCATTTCAGAAAACCAGTAGTGATCACTGTTTGCAGCCTTTCCGCGAAGTTTAATCTTGGGTACCAAGTTTTCCTCTTTGTTGATGGCGGCCATCTTGGTCATGTGGTCCTGATACAACCGACCGTTTACTATCGTAATGCCTTTTTCCGCCGAACCCATCAAATCTAAATTGATGAGAAATTTTACTTTGTCCAATTCGAAAGTCGGGTATTCCACAAAGTAGCGAGAACCGATAAGACCTGCTTCTTCGCCGGAGAAAAAGATGAAATAGGTGTCAAACTCGGGCTTGGATTGAGAATAGTGATTAGCCAAATCCAATACTGTCGCCGTGCCCGTGGCATTGTCGCTTGCTCCTGCAAATAGGGCTTTTCCCATCTTCCCCAAGTGATCGTAATGTGCCGTAAAAACCATGAGGCTGTCCGAGCGTCTCCCCTCAACTTTAGCTATGATATTGGTCGCAGTAAAGTTAACCTCCTTTGGCGCCACGCTAATTTTTACTTTGTCACCCTCAGAGGGAAAAACGGCGTCAAGAACTTCAATCAGTGGATTTGCGTAAAGCTGCTGACCAACCGACCATGTGAGCTTCTCCTTCAACAGAATTACGGGGCCTTTTTCCAAAGCGTTTTGCACAAACTCGTGCTGAACGGCCACCTCCTCGGGTGTATCGATACCTTTTGTATCGATTACGGAAATTGCTGCATCAGGCAGTTCAGGAATTCCATCTGATAAAAGAGCTGCCGAATCCAATCGAAAGATTCTTCCTGATCCTTTGAAGCTTCCCGAGCGTGGGTCGATAATAAAGTCGTAGCCCTCTCTCAGAATTGTATCGGCAATTTTCACCCAAGATGATTTCGGAAAGGTATTCACGGCAAAGCCATATTCTTGCTCGAAGGGTTCCAAACCCATTTCGCGCAAGCGGGAAGTAATAAAACCGGCTGCCTTTCGGAGACCGTCATCCACATATCCCCTTCCTGCCAATTCGGGCGAAGCCAGCACCGCTAAATCCTTTTTCACCTGATCCAAGTCTTGTCCATTGCTATGGAAAAATGCTGAAATCAGAAAAAAGGAAAGCAAGTATTTCATAAATAACGGCGTTGGGTCAGATCGATCAATTCCTTAACCACCGGATCTTTGAAATTCCAGCCATACTGTTCACTCAACGTATTTTGGATATATTCATCTGCTTCGATGTAGGAGTTGAACGAGTTCAATTTCTTCACTGAGACTTCAAAAGCAGTTGAGTCATCTTGGAAAAGCTGAGAGATAAACCGAAACTTTTGATTGATGCCGATAGAGGTGCTTAAATCGGCTATGGGTGATTGCTTGAGCTTATTTGCCAGCGATTTATCTTCGGCTTTTTCCTGAAATTTTTGATTAAGGCTTTGCTCCATTTGTTTTATTTCCTCGATGGAATCAATCAGGGAAATTTGATTAGGCGAGACTTCCGCACTGCCCATAGGAATGACAGGCCCTTGAACCTCTTTCGGTTCTTTATCGTCATTTTCACCAAACTCTTCAGAAACGGCTTCATCAATAATTTCCGTTTCAGATACTACGGGCTCAGGTTCCGGCTCCTCAACTTTTAAAGGTTCATCCTTCAGTAATTCCGAATTGGTTTCATGGGCTACTTCTTTCTCTTCGCGAATGAGGTCTTCGTAAGACTTGTGTCTGATCACCACCAATCGTTCGTAAAGGTCGCGACTCAACTCGGCCATTTCCACAATTTCCTCTGCCCCCAGTCGGCCTTCCTCCAACTTGGTTCCCAATTCATCGAGCTGTTTTATGATATCTTGTATCGTCATGAAAAGCTTGTTCTTGTTCATAATTTAACGATGACTCACCGGCAGCCGTATCTTCTCGAGCCATCGATTAATGTTAAATTTGCTGAACGACAAAACTAAGGCATATTGCCGGATCGGTCGTGTTGAGGACTACATGTTTTTAGAGGATAACGTAAGATCAAAAAAGCCGGGAGGCGGTTGGATTGAAGTGATTTGCGGCTCAATGTTCTCGGGAAAAACCGAAGAACTTTTGCGAAGGCTGAACCGCGCGAGGATTGCCAATCAACGTATTGAAATTTTTAAGCCAAGAGTAGATACCCGCTACGATGAAGAGGATGTAGTTAGTCACAACCGCAATTCCATTCGGAGCACTCCCGTAGATTCTTCCGAGAACATTTTGCTTCTCGCCTCTGATGTAGACGTGGTAGGCATTGACGAAGCCCAATTCTTTGACACCAACTTACACAATGTCTGCAATGCACTCGCCGATCAGGGCATACGAGTTATCGTTGCCGGTCTTGACATGGATTTTCAAGGAAAACCCTTCGGCCCGATGCCCTATGTATTGGCTGTAGCCGAATATGTGACAAAAGTTCACGCCATTTGTGTGAAAACGGGAAAACTGGCGCAATTCTCACACCGCATCAGCGGGGGCTCCCAAACCATTGAATTGGGCGAATTGGATCGATATGAACCATTGAGTCGCGAGGCCTACCTGCGAGCCAAGAACCAAGAAGATACTTCTGCCAAAAAAGATGAGTAGAACTTCCTACAGCATTCGCGAAATTTCCGAGATCATCGGTGCTAAAACCGAATTTGCACACGATGAAATGATCAAAGATCTTTTGACCGATAGTCGCACCTATCACGGCGGCGAAGGCTTTTTGTTCTTTGCTCTCAAGACTTCAAAGAATGACGGGCACAAATTCATAAGCGAACTTTATCGAAAAGGAGTCAAAAGCTTTGTGATTTCGGATCCAAACCTGCTCAACTCATTTACCGATGCCAATTTTCTGCTCGTTGAAGATTCTTTGAAAGCGCTTCAAAAATTGGCAGCAGCCCATCGACAAAAATTCTCCTATCCGATGGTTGGAATTACGGGGAGCAATGGCAAAACCATCGTTAAAGAGTGGCTCTTTCAATTGCTTCAAGCAGATATTTCCGTTGTGAGAAGTCCGCGCAGTTATAATTCTCAAGTGGGTGTACCACTATCGCTTTGGTTGCTCAACGAAGAAAGGGAAATGGCTTTAATCGAGTGTGGCATTTCCCGAAAGGGAGAAATGGACGAGCTGGAAAATATGGTAAAGCCAAACTTGGGAATATTCACCAATATAGGTCCTGCGCACCAAGAGAATTTTGAGAGCTTTCGCGAAAAGGCTATTGAGAAACTAGCGCTTTTTCAAGAAAGCGAAACGTTGATTTATTGCCGCGACCATGAGGTAATTCATGAAATAGCAGACAAAAGATACAAAGGCAAATGCCTCACTTGGGGTGAAAATTCTGAGGCCGATATGGTGATCTCGGAAATTCGAAAAGACGTTGAAAAAACCAAAATTCGAGCTCGCTTTCGCGGAAAAGATATTGAAGCAACTATTCCTTTTTCTGATGATGCATCAATAGAGAATGCTTGCCATTGCTGGTTGATGCTACTCTACTTGGGAGTGAATAACAAGGAGATCGCAGTGCGCTTATCCAAGTTGAACCCCATTGCCATGCGTTTGGAAAAGCGCGACGGCCTGAATCGATGTACGGTGATCAACGATTCTTATAATTCGGATTTAGCTTCGCTGGATATCGCTTTAGATTTTTTGTCCATGCAGGCTCAAGGCCGAAAGAAGGTTTTGATTCTGAGCGATATTTTGCAGTCGGGAGAAAATGCTGAAAGCCTCTATTCTAAGGTTGCTGACATCATTATCCGAAAAGGAGTGAGCCGATTGATAGCCATAGGTAGTGAAATAATAATGCACGGCAAGCTTTTCGACAGGCTGAAGGTTGAAAAATATCCGGACACGGAATCGTTTCTTGAATCATTTCAAGAAAGCCATTTCGACAATGAGGCTATTTTGGTAAAGGGTGCCCGAACCTTCCGCTTTGAGCGAATCGTGAATCGACTGGAAGCCAAAATGCACGAAACCGTTTTGGAAATAGATCTGAACAAGATGAATCAAAATTTTGATTACATCAGGTCGATACTGAGACCTGCCACAAAAATCATGGCTATGGTTAAAGCATTTGCATACGGCAGCGGCAGCACCGAAGTGGCGGCAGCGTTGGAATATGCAGGGGTAGAATACCTTGCCGTGGCTTATGCCGATGAAGGGGTAGCATTGCGTGAAGCAGGAATTAAGCTTCCAATAATGGTGTTGAACCCCGAGTCCATCGCTTATGATATGATGATTCGATACGATTTGGAGCCGCAGATTTACAGCTTTTACACCTTAGCTAAATTTATTGATGCACTGGCCGTTCATTCTGAAAAAACACCTTACCCGATACATGTCAAAATCAATTCGGGAATGAATCGCCTCGGTTTCGACTCATACCAAATGACGGAGTTGGCAAAAAAACTTAATGAATTGGAAGACAGCATTTCGGTAAAATCCGTTTTTTCTCATCTGGCAGGAAGTGATGAAGAAGAATTTGATGAGCTGACGAAATCGCAAATCAGCCGGTATGAAGAATGCTGCAAAGATTTGATCAACGCAGGGGTTAGAGGTTTTATGAAACACATTTTGAATTCCAATGGTATACTGCGCCATCCCGAAGCGCAAATGGATATGGTTCGATTGGGATTGGGTCTATACGGACTTTCGTCGAACGAAGCTTTTCGCGAAAAGCTTAAACCTATAAGTCGGTTGAAAACCAACTTATCTCAAATACGCCTTACTCCTGCCGGTGAAGGTGTGGGATATTCTCCAAAATCAAATCTGGAGGAGGAAACTCGGATAGGAGTAATAGCGATGGGTTACGCAGATGGACTTCCGCGGATATTGGGCAACGGTCATGGTCGCGTGTGGATCAATGGTAAGACGGCCCCCTTCATTGGCAATATTTGTATGGATATGTCTATGATAGATCTTACCGGTATTGAGGCCTCAGAGGGAGATGAGGTGGAGATTTTCGGTGACCACAACTCCATATATGCTATGGCCGAAAGGCAAAAAACCATCCCCTACGAAGTGCTGACTAATATATCAGAGCGGGTCAAACGCGTCTTCTATAAAGAATAGAATTCCAATATTCTGAACAAGACTAGGGGATTACAAGTTGTTAATTTCCGACATTGCAGTGCAAGAAAAATTTAAAATTCCATCATTCAAATGAAACTTAAAGCCTTACTGATTTCAGCCATTGTTATGGCTGCATTTACGTTTAGCGCCACCGCTCAAATGTCCAGAGTACCGGGAGAGATTTTAGTTCAACTAAAGCAGGGTCAGAATCCGCAACAATTAGCAGCGGAGTACGATCAATTAAGTGCCGGTAAGCTGCTTTCAGCCCCGATGAATATTTATCTCTTTCAATTTGAGGAATCAGGTAATGCCGATGAATTGCTGGCTGCGGTACGCAACAATGTGAGGGTGAGCTTGGCTCAATTCAATCACTACGTAAAGCAGCGATGCGAGGACGTAAATGATCCCGAATACGGCAATCAGTGGCATTTGGAAAATACGGGACAATCCGGAGGTGTAGATGATGCAGATGTAGATATTGACTTGGCTTGGGGACTTACGACAGGGGGACTGACCGCCACGGGTGACACCATAGTAGTTTGTGTAATTGAAGGAGGAAACCTCAATCACCCCGATTTGCAGGCGAATGCTTGGCGAAACAATCAGGAAATTCCGAATAATGGAATTGATGATGATGCTAACGGGTATGTTGATGACTACTTGGGCTGGAATGTGAACAGTGAAAATGATAATGGAGTATTACAGGGAGGTCATGGCACGAGCGTAATGGGAATGATAGGAGCCGTCGGTGGAAACGGCCTGGGTGTTATCGGTGCGAATCAAGATGTAAAAATCATGTCTGTTGCCGGTGAAAGTTTGGGGAATGAGGCTTCCGTAGTTGCGGCTTACACCTATCCGTTGATCATGCGACAGCGGTATGACGAAACCGAAGGTGATTCAGGAGCTTTTGTGGTGGCCACGAATGCATCATGGGGAATTGATTTCGGAAATCCTGATGATGTGCCGATTTGGACGGCTTTTTACGACACGCTCGGAACCTATGGAATTTTAAATTGCGGAGCTACTTCAAACTCAAATATCAACATTGATGTTACGGGAGACATTCCTACGGCCGCTCCCAGCGATTATATGATTAGTGTAACAGCTACCAATCACAATGATCAACGAACCTTCTCTGCCTATGGCGAGACAACGGTCGACTTCGGAGCTCCGGGAGAAAATGTAGTTACTACTGCAGGACAAAACGGGTATACATCCACTTCAGGTACCTCTTTCGCTTCTCCTCTTACAGCGGGAGTGATCGCATTGCTTTATTCCGCACCTTGCGAAACGTTCGCCAACTTTGTAAAAGAAAATCCTCAGGCAGGAGCTGACTTAGTGCGTCAGGCACTCTTCGATGGAGTAGACATCGTGCCAAACCTTATCGGAGAAACCGTAACAGGCGGAAGAATCAACGCCTTCAACAGCCTTTTGGAAATCATGAATGCCTGTGAAGACGAAACTATTTGTATCCCCCCGCTAGGATTTGATTATGAATTGGCCGATGATACCGTGTACACCATTACTTGGACTAGTATATCCGAAAACCAGACGAATATTCGCTTCAAGCCTCAGAGCAGCGAAGAGTGGACCGTACTGGAAGGTATTGAAGACTTTTCATTGGTGCTGGATACTTTGAGTCGGTGTACTACCTATGATTTTGAAATCGGGGCAGCTTGCGAAGAAGGAGAAGAAGTGAACTATACTTCTTGCCTGACTATTTCAACATTGGGATGTTGTGTGATTCCCGAAATTTTTGAAGCTGAGAGCTCGGTTGAGACGGAAATTGATGTAAACTGGTCAACCGACTTTGGTATAGAATCGTACAATGTATACTACAGAACAGAAGGGGCACTTGATTGGATTTTGTTCGGCAACTATCCGGATGAGTCAGAAATCACGGTAGACGGGTTGGAGTCATGTACCGAATACGAATTTTTGGTTGCTCCTGCTTGCGCAGAAAATCAAGAAGATGGTATTCTGAATTCTGCGAGAACTAAAGGATGTGGTGCTTGCCTTGACAATGAATACTGCAGCAATTCGGGAGAGAGTTCTGATGATGAATTCATCGATGAAGTTGTAATCGGTGATTACGCATTTGAGACCGGAAATAACGGTGGTTATCAATTATTCGAAGACTTCGATATCGTTCTGGGTTTGGGCCAGAGTTATGAGGTGGTATTAACTCCGGGTTTTACGGGCCAGCAATGGGAAGAATTTTTCAAAATCTGGATCGACCTTGATCAGGACGGTGAGTTTTCCAATGATGAAGAACTTTTGAGCTCTGAAAGTGGATCCCCAAATCCCGTGGAAGGCGAAATAACTATCCCTGAAGATGCTGAACAAGGACCATCCAGGATGCGAATTGCGATGAAATATGTCGGATTCGGGATACCTGATGATGTCGCTTCCTGCGAGACGTTTGAGTGGGGAGAAACTGAAGATTATTGCGTAACCATTTCTGACGTGACTTCTGTCAATGATGCCGATGCTGTAATATTGTTCAATCTCTATCCCAATCCTTCAGGAAATACTTTTAACCTGGACGTTAATCTCGCACGATCAATAGATAGTGAACGATTGGTCTTCCACATATTCGACATTTCCGGTAAGGAGGTAAAAGCCGTAAATGTGCGTGAAGGAATTCAGAGCATAGACGCATCAGAACTGGAAAACGGAATGTATATCTATCGATTGCAAACCGAAGATGGATCAGATCTACGCTCAGGAAAATGGATTAAATCTAATTAGTGAGCTTTTGCCTTCTTAGGCAACGAATGAATAAGCGCTTCCAGGTTTTCCTTGAAGCGCTTTTTTGTGTACTTCTCTCCGATTTGGCCTTGAGTTTTTTCTCTGAAACGAGCTAAAAAAGAAGGATTTATTTTCTCAGCTAACGCCTTTCCGCAATCTTGTTCTGAATAGATCATACCCTTTTCTCCATTCTCGAGCAATTCATCTGCCACTAAAGACTTGGGAGCAACGGGGAGAACGCCTGCCATCAAGGCGCGTCTCGTAATTCCGGAAAAGGGTTCAATTTCAGGATCAATGAAAATCACGTCCAGATGCGCATACAAATCTGCATCATGCGGGTCAAAAGGGGTTATCTTGGTTACGGACGTGAACGCTGCTAATTCCGGAAACGCGTCATAAAGATTTTGAGCATCTGAATTTTTTACGTTTATGCATAATTTCACATCTGCTGATCGCAGCAGTTTAACAAGCATATTTCCCGTACGTTGAACATATGCCCCGGACTCGGGTACATTCCAACCTATGACAATACTCTCCGAATTTCCGAAGAGTATTGATTTTCTAAGCTTTCTTTCCTCCTCTTCAAATTGAAAAGGCTTTCGAGGAATCGGCAGAGGCATGATGTGAATCTTGTCAAGCGCTAAATGGGTGGCACCTTTCACCGTATGCGCAGTTTGGTTCATTGGTGTGATCCAAGCATCTATTTGATTAAAGCGAAAAGTGTGAAGGAAGTCAGGTTTCATTTCTGAAAGGTGTCGATCTTGAATAAAGATCAAACGCAGTTTCCCTTTAAGAAGAAACTTAGTGGTAACTAAGAGACCGGTGGAGCGATGATCGCGGAAGAGAATGGTGGAAATACCCTTATCTTTTAAAAGCTTCGTAAACCTCAAAGAAGCGCTGAAGTCATTTCTACTTAATTTTTTTCCCAGATTTACATATTGTAAGTGGGACTGACTAGCTACACTTTTTACTTTACTCTTGGATTTGCCGAAAAGAGAAACTTTGAATGCCGTCTTATTAAGGATTCTTGCCGCATCAATTATTTCAACTTTGGAAGAATTAAGTTTTTTCCCGTAAATGAGAACGCCGATTTTCTCCTTTTTCATCACTCGTAAAGTTAGAGAATTCAATCTTCCGCAGAAACGGCTGAAAACAAACCCACAAAAAAGGAGAAAAAAGTCACCCCGGCTTGAGTTTCCAGAGTATCTTCAGAAAGAAATGAAACCACGGCTGCCAAGGCAAAAAATAAAAAGAGATTTCTATGGCTCCACCTTTCTAACAAAAAAAGTACAAAGCCCAGAAAGTAGCAAAACCCCAAGATCCCGAAGGTGGCTAAAAAAGTGATGTATTGATTATGGGCTCGATGCCGATATTTAGGTTCAATGAATACCGGATAATTTTCATAAGCCACCTTGAATGACTCCTTAATATCACCCGTTCCAACCCCGGTCAAGATGTTCTCCATAGCCAGCCCCATTCCAATTTCCCAATAAATAAAGCGTTGGTAAAATGAAGATCCTTGAGTGGTGCCGGTAGTGAGGTACAAGTGAGTGCCATGCAGAAATGTGTGGAGCCTCAATTCCAATCCTGATTTCTCTACATATGCTACTGAAGGAAAGCCAGCCTCAATATTGGAAATATCATCATCGCTAAGACTCTCCACGCCGACACGATCTTTCGCCAAACCTTTAGAAGTCATGTATCGCAGCACTCTATAGTATAATTCAGAATCTGAATCTAAAACTATTTTTTCCGTCCCTCTTTTATTCCAAGCTTTAATTAACTCATCCGTCGCAACATTCGCATAGATGTAATTGCCATTTTCTATTTGAAGCGTATCATAGTGATAGTAATAATTACCGTCAGCCGTTGAACTCAGTAATGGCAGCGAATCTTCCTGAGGTTCGTAATATTCTGAGTAGAAGTTCTTCATGGCAAAGAACAAAACCACCGGGATTAAAACTACGCCCATCAATAAGGCCATTCTGATTACCGAACCGGATTTTTCAAATAAATACTTGACCACCAAAACTGCTGAACCGACTACCAAAACGATAGGTGCGGTCAAGGTTTGCAAGAAATACAGAAAGATAAAAGCATTGAGAAGAGAGAGAATTGCGAACACTTTCCAAAAACTTCCGATCTCTCGGAAAAAAGCAAAACAAGCAGCGATGAAGACCGTAATCATCAAGCTAAGCCGAATGTGAGAAATATCGTGAGTCATACTTCTCGGATCCATCTTTACCATCGGATCAGAGAAATAGAGGTAATACCCGATTAAGGTCGCGATCCATATCCCGATACCTAAGGCTACAAAAACCTTTTTCAGATCGTCGCGTGAAAGTTTAAGTGTTCCTAAAGCCAGCGCCAACACCAGCAAAGGCAATTTAATGCGCAAATCTTTCATGGCGTAGGTCCAATCAGAAGTATTAACCAGCCATACGATATGCAAAATAAAAAGCCCCGCCATCCAAGTAGCGGGGTTTTTAAGAGTCAAGCGACTCAAACCTTTTTTAATTCCGGGATCTATAAACCAAAGGATAAACAAGAGAATGGTTCCGATGCTCATCAAGAGATTTAAATTCGGCATACCCATTGCCAACAGGCAAATGACAAATAGCCGAATAGCATGGACTCGTCTCGATTTATCAGTCAATTTACTGAGGCGTTAATATTTGACGGTATTTTTCTGAATCTGCCAAGACTGAAAGGGCCGTATCAACGGCTGCATCATCAGAAAGGCTGTTCTTAATTCTCCCTTTTTGGTAATAGTAGCGAGATACAATTTCATTCTCCAAAATCGGCTCAATGTCTTCTCTGAAAATTTGAAGGTCATTGTTCTTTTTAGAACTTATGGCCTTTTCCATTTCTTCGAATGCCGATTCTGACATACCGTAGTACTTTTCGTCTTTTGCGATTCGAACCAATTTTTCAAATTCTTTCTCCGTATCGGTCGTATACGAATAGTTTTTTCCCTCGAGGTATGCTACGAATTCATTGTACTCTTCATCAGTTAAGTCAAAGTCGGCTGCATCAGCTATCGACTCGTGGTTCCTGGAATAGTCATTCGCATACTTGAAGAAGAGATTTTCGGTAAGTAAACTCAGAATAATATGCGGAAGCTCGTCATCTTCTACCTTAATATCGGGCTCTATTCCTCTACCGTCCATTACTACTCGTCCTGCCTCAGTTTCAAACTTTTTTAAGAGAGAGTCGGGCACTTCTTCTACCGTTCCGTCATCTGTCTTGTGCGAATAGTCTAACTTTTGAATACATCTTCCGCTGGGAATGTAATACTTGGCCACGGTGAGCTTCAGTTTACTGTTGTACTGCAAATCTTTGGTCTGCTGCACCAATCCTTTTCCAAAAGTGGTGTTTCCTACTACCACCCCACGGTCCAAATCTTGAATGGCTCCCGACACAATTTCGGAAGCCGAGGCGCTTCCCTGATCAACCAAAATCACCAAAGGCATCTCAAGATCCAACGGCTCGTTGAGTGCCACATGCGTGCGGTCCCACTCTGAAATTTTCCCTTTTGTTCGAACGACCTCCTGACCTTTAGGAACGAAAAAATTCACAATGTTGATCGCTTCTCTTAAAAGTCCTCCGCCATTTCCACGCAGGTCAAAAATCAATTTTTCCATACCGTGGTCGTTCTTGAGCTCCACGAATGCTTCGCGAACTTCCTTACTCGCCGTCTGGGTAAAGCTGTTTAAACTGATGTACCCCACCTTATTATTGAGCATACCGTAATAAGGCACATCGGGAATCTTTATTTCCTCGCGGGTTATTTCTACTTCGTTAATAATATCAAAACGCTCGTAAGTAACCTTAAGACCGGTTCCCGACTGACCTTTCAGCAGGCTGCTTATTTCCTCTTGATCTTTATCGCTGATATCTACTCCGTCGATCATCAAAATTTTATCTCCCGCTCGCAAGCCTGATTTCTGTGCCGGAGATCCTTCGTAAGGTTCCGAGATATACACATCGCCATCGATGGAGCGGATTAAACTCCCTATTCCGCCGTACTGGCCAGTGGTCATAAATCGATAGTCTTCGATATTGCTCTCGGTTATGTAATTGGTATAAGGATCCAACGATTCCAACATGGCATCGATACCTGTTTTCATCAAGTCTCCGGGTTGAGTTTCGTCTACATAATAGAGATTCAACTCCTTATAGAGGGTCGCGAAAATTTCGAGATTTTTCGATATCTCAAAAAAGTTGTCGCCGGGTGCTACTGCTCGTATTCCTAAAAAACCCACCATGCACACGGTAGCCACAACTACTATTCTCTTTGCTTTAATCTTCATAAAATTTGAATTGAGGATTAAATTTATAACAGAAATCCAACCACAAGTTCTGATTTTACCATTATTGGCAATTAAAACTTGTTAACCTGTCTTGGCAGATTCTCCGCCATCTGCAAATATGCAGATTCGAGTTTAGCATAATCTGTTTTCGACGGGCCGTTGTAAATAACGGCAATCAAAAGTCTTTTATTGGATTTGATTACTTCATTTTCAATAGGCTTTTTATTGAGGCGAATAATTTCTCTCAATTGTCTTTTTATTCGGTTTCGATCTACTGCTTTTTTTACTCTTCTTTTCGGAACTACCACCAAATATTTCACTCGCGGCCACGCTGAAATCTCTTGCCATAAAAACTTAAATCCCAAGAATGAAGACTTGAAATTTCTGCCTTCATCGAAGAGGGCATCGATGTCGTATTTTGAACAAATCTTTTCTGCTTTAGTAAAGCTGAAACTCATGGCAAGGCAATAATAAAAAAGGCCACCCGAAAGGTCGCCTTTTTCAATGTTTAAAAAGCTCGTTAAATCTACTTTACTTTCTTGATATAATTTTCAATCGCCATAGACATGGATGGGAATCCCGGGGCCGGGGCGTGGACATTCAAAGTAAGACCCGCATCTTTAACGGCCTCGGCAGTAGTTGTACCGAAGGCAGCTATTCTGGTGGCATTTTGTTTGAAGTCGGGGAAATTTTTGAGCAATGACTCTATTCCCGACGGGCTGAAAAATACCAGCATATCATAATTTACATCAGCCAAATCAGACAAGTCACTGCAAACCGTTCGGTAAAATACGGACTTAGTGTACTTGATATTAAACTTGTCCAATAAGTCAGTAATGTTTCGCTTATGAATGTCAGAACACGGCAACAAGAATTTCTCGTTCTTGTGCTTTTTGATGACTTCCATCAAATCTTCAAATTTTTGTTTCCCGTGAAAAATCTTTCGCTTACGGTAAACAACGTATTTCTGCAAGTAGTAAGCTGTAGACTCAGAAAGACAGAAATACTTGAGTGTCTCAGGCACATTGACCCTGGTCTCTTCACACATTCTGAAAAAATGATCTACCGCATTGCGGCTAGTTAAAATAATAGCCGAATGTTCCAGAATATTAACTCGTTGCTGGCGAAACTCTTTCGCCGGAACGCCTTCTACGTGGATGAAAGGTCTGAAGTCTATCTGAATTTTATACTTATCTGCTAGATCGAAATAAGGCGATTTATCAGATGCCGGCTTAGGCTGGGAAATCAGAATGGATTTGACTTTGTCTGCCATAGTTTAGTTCGATTAGCTTGCCATACGACCATTCAGAACCGACGGGTAAAAAGGCTCAAAAACAGCACGAAGGGCAAAATTTCGAGGGTGCAAAGGTACAAAATAATATAGATTCGAGAAATCTTGTAAGAAAAGCTCATCGCCAATCCCTGTGCTGTCCTGAAGATGAATGCGACCACAAAAAGCAACCCTGCAAGCGGAAAAACCCATTCCAGTTTTCCCACATTTACGGAAACGGCTATCAATGCTAAAGGCAAAAAAATCAAGCCCAAAATTTTGCTGACTGAAAATACTTCGAATCTGTACTCCCTGAGCAAACCTTTATCCCGATAGACCCATTTTAGCAAACCCATGAAAAGAAACTTGGACAAGTACAAAAACAGTAGTCCGAAAAAAAGAACCAGATAGAGCGTAAATCCGCTGAACTTAACGTCGATAAGCTTGTAATACTCTAAAGCAGCATAGAGAATCAACGCCGTCATCGCGACGAAGTGTGCAAAGAGAACGAGTGAAGCGCGATGAGAAAAGAGCAATTCTTCGCGCATTACCTGCCTGAGAATTTGCAGTCTTGCGGCCGTCTTCAGCAAAAGATTAAATCGTTTGGAATAGGCCACCCTAATGTATGCCAAAGCGATGAGAGCAAGGATAAAGACTCCTGCCATCCAAGGTTCAAAAAGGATCGGGTTCTCACGTATGATGGGCTCCATTCGAGTGGTAAAACTCGCAATTTTAGACGACAATATGCTTATCTTTGCGGCCGTAAAATCTACAACATGAGAACGGATCAATATCAGGCACACGATTATTATGAGATGGATGAATTGCTCACGGATGAGCACAAGCTCATTCGCGAAACAGCGAGAGCTTGGGTGAAGAAGGAAGTGTCTCCGATCATTGAAGAATACTACGAACGATCTGAATTTCCGAAACAGGTCATTCCGGGCTTGGCAGAAATAGGCGCTTTCGGGCCTTACATTCCCGAAGAATACGGCGGAGCGGGCATGGATCAGATCTCCTACGGTTTGATCATGCAAGAGTTGGAGCGATGTGATAGCGGATTGAGATCAACTGCATCGGTACAAAGCTCGTTAGTTATGTACCCGATTTTCAAATACGGTACGGAAGAGCAGAAAAAGAAATTTCTTCCGAAACTGGCCTCCGGTGAATTCATCGGAAGCTTCGGATTAACCGAGCCCGATCATGGATCTAATCCCGGCGGGATGATTACCAACTTCAAAGACGCCGGTGATCACTACCTTTTGAACGGAGCGAAACTCTGGATTTCAAATTCGCCTTTTTGCAATATCGCAGTGGTTTGGGCCAAGAATGAAGAAGGCCGAATTCACGGATTGATTGTGGAACGCGGTATGGAAGGGTTCACCACTCCCGAGACGAAAGGGAAGTGGAGCCTACGTGCCAGTGCTACGGGCGAATTGGTTTTTGATAATGTAAAGGTGCCGAAAGAAAACTTGCTTCCGGGTCGTTCGGGATTGGGAGCGCCACTTAGCTGCCTCGACAGCGCGCGATACGGAATAGCTTGGGGAGCCATTGGCGCTGCGCTTGACTGTTACGACTCAGCGCTGCGCTACAGCAAAGAGCGCCAACAATTCGGCAAGCCGATTGCCGGATTTCAGCTACAGCAAAAGAAGCTGGCCGAGATGATCACCGAGATCACTAAAGCCCAACTCCTCACCTTGCGATTGGGACAGTTGAGAAATGACGGCAGAGCGACCAGCGCTCAAATTTCCATGGCCAAGCGAAACAATGTAGACATGGCCTTGAAAGTAGCGCGAGAGGCTCGCCAGATTCACGGTGGTATGGGTATCACGAGTGAATATCCCATTATGCGTCATATGATGAATTTGGAATCCGTAGTGACTTACGAGGGAACCCATGATATTCACCTGTT
>CAZYWJ010000008.1:0-81643 GCA_964651785.1 uncultured Cryomorphaceae bacterium | reverse complement strand
TTACCACTCGAGCCAAATCTTCGAATTGATCAGCCGCCTCTTCCCAAAGCAAGCAACACTTACCGATAAAATCATCGGTGGGGCGATCGTCTTCGGTGTAAATTTTATCGGTCGTTTTCATGCCGTAGTAATTGATACCACTGGCTGACACGAAAACTTTAAGCGGAGGCTTGAGCTCTTTTGCTTTTCGGTAAAGCAGGTTGGCCGATTCTACCCGACTGTCGATAATAATCTTTTTGCGTTTCTCCGTCCATCGTTCATCAGCTATACCGGCTCCTGCCAAATGGATAATCGCTTCAACACCTTTCATCGCCTTATCGTCCATTTTGCCTTCAGAAGGGGACCACTGAAAAGTCGGAATCATGTTATTCGGGCTCTTGCTTCGGGAAAGATGACGCACTTCGTGTCCCTGATAGATTAGTAGTTCAGTGAGTTGCGATCCGATAAGTCCCGTTCCGCCCGTAATAAGAATTTTCATAGTTAATTCGTTTTGGTAAGTATTCAACCACTGCGCTTCGGTAAAGTTCAGGGAATTAAAAAGGCCCGCGATTGGCGGGCCCGTAATCGTTATAATCTTCCTTTTTCTATTGTGGTATCAAAACGCGATTAATAATATGTACTACACCATTTGTACCTTGAATATCTGCGGTAGTTACCGTTGAGATTTCATTTTGTGAATCGGTTATGACTACACTGGTTTCATCCACTACGTCAAAATCTATATTTTGACCATTCAACGTTTGAACGGGATCATCGACATCTATTTGTCCCGAAAGCACTTGGTTTGGCAATACATGATATTGAAGTAGTGAAATAACATCAGCTTCAGCGGTGGGCAATGTTACTGCGCCAAACGCATCATTATCAGGCGCTAATACAGTTATGGCAGATTGTCCTTCTAAATCATCAACTAGATCTACATCAGTAACCGCACCTGCCAGCGCACTGAGGTTCGAATTAGCTACCACATGGTCTACAACACTCGGCATTTCTAAAACACCATCAATTTCGTGTATTACACCGTTAGTGGCCATAATATTGGCGGTTAAAACCGTCGCTCCTTTTCCCTCTCCTCCATTAAGTAACACTAAATTGTTTGCTTGTTCGGCTAACAAGGAAAGTTGATTATCACCCGGAGAGTTCGTACTCAATGTACGTACGTACATTTTTTCCATTATATCGGCCGCAACGGTTTCAGATTCTGAAACATGATAGAGCAATAAGTCTTTTATAAAGTCTTCTCCGAAAATTCCTGCTGCATCATCCACACGACTTCCGTCATTATTAGCATCAGTTACACCCTCTGCGTCAAAATAGACGTTAAAGGCAGTATTATTTGGAGCGAAGACCGTATAAGTGTCCTCGCCATCCAAAGTTCCGACTAAATCAGTCGCAGCTAACGCTTCGACTAAAATGCTGAAGTTCTCATCACCTTGAGCAATTTCGGCTATAGTTTCCGTAGGCTCAGGTGGTGGAGGATTGACGGGGTCATCATCATCGTCGTCATCGCAGGAAGTCATTACCAACGAGAGACTGAGAAATAAAAAGAAAGATATTCTGCTTAATTCTTTAATCATGGTATATTATTTAGGGATTTAACAGCGAATTAACATCAAAGATTGCAATGAGTTTAAATCATTTTGGAGTTTAAACTCAATATCAGGGATTCTCAAACGTTAATCCTCGGCGGCTCTCAGAATTTTAAAGTTCATTTCAAACTGTCTGATGTGTAGAAGTCTTGGGTTATCCCGACTTTTCGCGCTTCGAAAAAGTTCAATTTTAAAAGCTCTAAAACTTGGATTCCGGAATGAGAATTTACCTCTCCATTTTTATTACCCACCTTTTTCTACTATCTGCGGCCATCACTTCTTATGCTCAGGACCAGCCATTTGTAGACTATTGGGATGATGAGAATAAAGTGAAGCGATCGGAAGGTCTATACCGCCGAGGCTTGGAGCACGGCACTTGGAAATATTACTACAGCGATGGTTCTATTAAAGAAGAGTCCGAATACTTTCTTGGCAGACTGAATGGTCCCGTAAAGCAATTCTACAAAAACGGACAGTTGGAAACACAAGGCTTTTTTGATTGGGATCAACCCGATAGCTTGTTGCAGTCTTTTTACCCTTCCGGAAATCCAAAAGAATCGGGACAATTTGATGAAGGCGCTAAATCGGGTACTTGGAAATACTGGTATCCCGATAGCACGCTTAATATGGTCGAGCTCTTTCACAAGCCCGACAGCGTGGAGCTGATTAGTTTTTATTTGCCGGAAGGCGACACCGCCGTATACGAGGGCGATGGATATATGGAGACACGCTATGCTACGGGTGAGCTGAAAAGCAGAGAAGCCTATGCAGGCGGTTGGATGACGGGCGAATCGATAACGTGGTATCCGAGCGGGCAGGTACGTACCAAGGGCTATTACGATAAGGGTCAAAAAGACAGTACATGGACTTACTTTTTTGCCAACGGTAATCTTTGGAAAGAAACCCACTTTGAGGCTGACTCACTCGACGGTCCTTTCTTGGAAAATTTCGAGACTGGGGATACGGCCGTGAAAGGACTATACAGCGTCGGACTGAAGGAAGGAGAGTGGCAATTTTTTCGCGACAGCGGATACATGGAAATGAAAGGGCCATTTGAGCATGGCTTGCAGGAAGGTTTATGGACGTATTACTACCCGAATGGTCAGGTGCAGTATGAAGGTGAGTGGAAGAAAGGTGAAAAGTCGGGGCGGTGGACATTTTACTACCCGGATGGCAGCAAGTGGCGAGAAGGCGAATACTTAAATGACAAGCGCACCGGAAACTGGATAACCTGGTTTGAAAATGGCGAGAAACTTCAGGAAGGGCCTTATGTAAATGGTCTGGAAGAGGGCCTGTGGAAATCTTGGTATGAATCAGGTAAACCTAAAGATGAGGGAAGTTTTGAGGCGGGTAAGCTCGTGGGCAAATGGAAGGGTTGGTTTCCGAATGGTGCACCGATGTATGAAGGCTCTTGGCAAAATGATATGAAGCAAGGAAATTGGAAGCATTATTTTGAAAACGGTACGTTGGAAGAAAATGCATGGTACAAAGACGGGAAACTCAACGGACCGTATGCGGAGTATTCCATCAACGGAATTCCCGTAAGAGAAGGAACGTATGCGGAAGGAAAGCCTGACGGAAACTGGATCTACTTTTTCCCGGAAGGAGGAAAGATGCGAGAGTCGACCTATCGTGACGGCAAGCAACACGGCAAATCAGTGATGTATCACCGCCAAGGCGGTCAACCTGAATTAGAAGAGAATTTTGTGAACGGCCGCAGAGAGGGCATTTCAATAACCTATTCGCCGCGGGGTAATGTTATAACCAAGATAGAATACGAAAACGGCCGCAAAGTCAGAACCGTAGAGGACAACCGAATGAATCGATAACCGAGTGAGAATTCAGGAAAATTCATTACATTTGCAGTCAGAAAATTGAAGAAACTAAATCGAGGGGCCGAAGCCCCTCTTTTTATTGCTTGCAAGTGATTACCGAAAACACCATACGAAGTTTAGTAGCAGAGAAGATCGAAGGCACTGACTATTATATTCTTGAGGTAGAAATTAAGCCCGGGAATAATATTAAAGTCGAGCTGGAGAGCATGGGGCCCGTATCCATTTCTGATTGCGTTGACATCAGCCGACAGATCGAGCATAATCTCGATCGGGAAGCTGAAGACTTTGCGCTTCAAGTTACGTCTCCCGGAATCGATAAGCCCTTACGTGACTATCGGCAGTATGTAAAAAATGTAGGTAGAAACCTGAAAGTGCGATTGGCAGAGGGTGAAGAGGTAGAAGGTGAGCTCTTAGCGGCTGATGAAAACGGCATTAAGCTTCATTCGAAAAGAAAGGAGCGCGTGCCCGGCAAAAAGAAGAAAAGACTTATTGAAGAAGAATTGGACCTGGCTTACACGGAAATAAAGCAGGCCAAAATCAAAATCAATTTCAAATAACAGGACATGAGCAATGTGAATTTGTTCGACTCGTTCACCGAGTTTAAAGAATTTAAAAACATAGATCGTGAAACGATGATGCGCATTTTGGAAGATGTTTTCCGAAATATGCTTATCAAAAAACACGGTACCGATGACAACTTTGACATCATCATTAATCCGGATGAGGGTGACTTGGAGATTTGGCGAAACCGCGAAATCGTGCCCGATGGTGAGGTAGAAGATGACAACGCGCAGATAGCCCTTTCGGAGGCGGTGAAGATTGAGCCTGACTTCGAAGTCGGAGAAGAAGCTACTGAGGAGATTAAGCTCGATCACTTTGGCCGTCGATCCATCTTGTCGATGCGACAGAATTTGGTTTCAAAAATCATCGAACTCGAGAAGGACAGCCTCTATAATAAGTATAGCGCCAGAGTCGGTGAGATTATAACCGGCGAGGTATATCAAGTATGGAAGCGCGAAATTTTGCTCCTCGATGATGAAGGAAATGAATTGATCCTACCAAAACAGGAGCAAATTCCGAGTGATTACTTCAAGAAAGGTGACACCGTAAGAGCGGTCGTAGCCAAGGTGGAAATGAGAAATAATAACCCGGTGGTAATTCTATCGAGAACGGCACCCGAGTTTTTGGAGCGCTTGTTTGAAATGGAAGTTCCGGAAGTTTTTGACGGCTTGATTACCATCAAAAAAATCGTTCGAGTGCCGGGTGAAAGAGCCAAGGTAGCTGTAGAGTCTTACGATGATCGAATTGATCCTGTAGGAGCATGTGTGGGTATGAAAGGTTCGAGGATTCATAGTATAGTGCGAGAGCTGAAGAACGAAAATATTGACGTAATTAATTACACCGCCAATGATCAGCTATTGATTCAGCGATCGTTGAGCCCTGCTAAGATTACCAGCATAAAATTGGACAATGATGGCAAGAAGGCCGAAGTGTTCCTTAAGCCTGATCAGGTTTCTTTGGCAATTGGTAAAGGAGGTCATAATATTAAGTTGGCCGGTAAGCTTACCGGATTTGAAATAGATGTCTACCGCGATTCTGAAGGGGAGGATGAAGATGTTGATTTGGAAGAATTTGCAGATGAAATTGACGGTTGGATCATCGACGAGTTGAAGGCCGTAGGTCTGGATACTGCTCGTGCAGTATTGGAACTTACACCTCAGGATTTAGTAAAGCGATCTGACTTGGAAGAGGAGACCGTGAAAGAAATAATGAAAATTTTGAGCGAAGAATTGGAGTAAAGCCGAGTAGCGCTTATTTTTTAACTTCGCAGAAACCCCGATAATTTTATATGCCAATACGCAAAGCATCGGTACGATTAAGTAAAGCAGCCAAAGAGTTCAATGTTGGTATCCAAACCATCGTTGACACCCTGGCAGACAAAGGTTTTGAGATTGAAAGCAAGCCCAATGCTAAAATTGAGCCTGCTGCTTATGAAGTTCTCATGGAAGAATTTCAGGATTCAAAACAACTTAAAGAAAAAGCCAAGAGTGCCGGAAAGGTTACGGCCAATAAGGAAACCGTAACTATTGAAAGAGAAAAAGAAGAGCGCAAGGAGAAGGAGGAAGAGAAAGAGGAAGTGCTCATTAAAAATGTACAGGGGACGACTGACGATGTTTATAAGCCTGAGGTTAAATCGAAACCCGGAGTTTCCGTAGTCGGGAAAATTGACCTGAACAAGGACAAAAAGCAAGCCGCTCCGAAGCAGGAAGAAAAGAAAGAAGAAGAGGAGAAGAAGGAGATTCCTGCTGAAGAAAAAACTGAAGCGAAAGAAGAGAAGGCTGAAGAAGTCAAGAGCGAAGAGAAGACTGAAGAGAAGGAAGAGCCGAAAGCTGACAAGCCTGAACCGGAGGAAAAGAAAGAAGAACCCAAGAAAGAGGACGATACCATTCGGTCAAACGTTCAAAAATTGAGCGCGCCGACCGTGGTCGGAAAAATCGACCTTCCGGAAAGAAGACCGAAGAAAAAGCCGGTAATTAGTACCGATCCTGAGAAAGACACGCAAAAAGGTCGAAGAAAGCGGAAACGAATCCGTACGGATAAAGTGGATGTTGGTAAGCCGGGTCAGAATACGGGTCCGAATAAAGGTAAAGGCGGAAATAAGCGTAGAGATGATCGCCGTGAGGTTAGCCAAGAGGACATCGACAGAGAGTTGAAAGAAACTCTGGCTAAGCTGCAAGGAGGCGGAAGTAAGAATAAGGGGGCCAAAAACCGAAGACTGAAAAGGGAAGAGCACCGCTCCCGTGCGGAAGAAAAACTACAACAGGAGGCACAAGAGTCGAAGCTGCTGAAGCTTACGGAATTCGTTACCGTAGCCGATCTTGCCTCCATGATGGATGTGAGTTCTACGGAAGTGATCTCGGCCTGTATGTCCCTCGGTATCATGGCTTCCATCAATCAACGTCTCGATGCGGAAACTTTGAGCATCATCGCTGAAGAATTTGATTATGAAGTAGAATTCACTTCGGCTGATATTCAAGAGTCCATCGTCACTGAAGAAGACAAGCCCGAAGATTTGGAAATGCGCGCGCCTATCGTGACCGTTATGGGTCACGTTGACCACGGTAAGACATCTCTTCTTGACTATATTCGAAAGGAAAATGTGATTGCCGGTGAGGCCGGAGGGATAACACAGCACATAGGTGCTTACAGCGTGGAGGTTGGTGATGGTAAGAAAATCACCTTTCTCGATACGCCTGGTCACGAAGCCTTTACGGCAATGCGGGCACGTGGTGCGCAAGTTACCGACTTGGCCATTATCGTGATCGCAGCAGATGACGACGTAATGCCTCAAACCAAAGAAGCAATTAATCACGCTCAGGCTGCCGGTATTCCGATGATATTTGCTTTTAACAAAATTGATAAGCCCGATTCCAATCCTGAAAGACTTAAAGAGCAGCTTGCCCAGATGAATATTCTTGTGGAAGATTGGGGTGGAAAATATCAAAGTCAGGAAATTTCGGCTAAGAAAGGAACGAACATCGACGACTTACTCGATAAGGTACTGCTCGAAGCGGAATTGCTGGACTTGAAAGCTAATCCGAAGAAAAGAGCCATTGGTACGGTAATCGAATCTACCTTGGACAAAGGGCGAGGTTACGTTACTACTCTTCTCGTAGAAGCCGGAACCATGAAAGTTGGAGATGTTGTTCTTGCAGGACAATATACAGGTCGCGTTAAGGCAATGATGAATGAGCGACTACAAGCTATTAAGGAAGCAGGTCCTTCGGCTCCCGTTTCCATGCTTGGTCTGAGTGGTGCTCCGAATGCCGGTGATCGTTTCCACGTAATGGAAGATGAACGCGAAGCACGTAACATCGCCACCAAACGTGAACAGCTATTGCGTGAGCAAGGGGTTCGAACGCAGAAGCACATTACCCTGGATGAAATCGGTCGTCGAATTGCTATCGGAGACTTTAAGGAACTTAACGTTATCATCAAAGGTGATGTGGATGGTTCCGTAGAAGCATTGAGCGATTCGCTGCAGAAACTGTCTACCGATAAAATTCAGGTGAACGTCATTCATAAAGCGGTAGGTCAGATTACCGAGAGTGATGTACTTCTGGCTTCCGCATCTGATGCAATCATCGTCGGTTTCCAAGTGCGTCCTTCAAGCGGGGCAAGAAGAATTGCCGAGAAAGAGGAGATTCAAATCAAAATCTATTCGGTTATCTACGCAGCCATTGAGGAAATTAAGGATGCAATGGAGGGAATGCTTTCAGCAAAAATCGAAGAGAAGATTGTCGGAAATGCCGAAATCAGAGAGACCTTCCGTATTTCAAAAGTAGGTACGGTAGCAGGTTGCTTCGTGACGGACGGAAAGCTCAATCGAAACAATATGATTCGCGTTATACGCGATGGAATTGTAGTTTACAGCGGAGAACTCGGAAGCTTGAAGCGATTCAAGGACGATGTGAAGGAAGTTTCGAAAGGCTATGAGTGCGGATTGAATGTCGAGAAGTTCAACGACATCAAAGTTGGCGATATCATCGAGGCGTACGAAGAAGTAGAGGTGAAACAAACGCTGGACGACTAATTCCCGCGGTAACCTTCTCCTACATTTTCACTTGATTCTTCATCGCCCAGAGATGGAAGCTCAATCTTGTCTTTTACTAAATAGGAACCGGGATAGGTATACTCAATCTCTTTTTTGAGCTTTTCTCCTTCCAGTTTTGTTCTGAAATCGCCCACTCTCAACCGAAAGTTCGGGGCCAAGTAAGAAATGTACGCGGGAATTTCAGGATGCTCAGCCGTGAAGTTTGCTTTCGTTTCCAATGCCTTCGCGCGGTCGCCGAAGAAAATTTGAACGCGATATCCATTGAGTTGGCCCGGATATTTCTTTTTCAGATTGTCAAGCTCCGTTATGCGCTCATCTTCCATTACCGTAATTTTCCCTCTTTTACGAGAACTAGTATCCCTTGGCTCAGTATATTTTCGCGAATACACGCGATCCTTTAGTCTGGTATCTTCATCTTGAGCTACGACGGCAGAAGCTATTGCAGAAAATAAGATGGTAATTAGGATAAATGCTCTTTTCATGGGTTCAAATCTTTGGCAAATTTAAGACCATTATTTTCATCGGTTAAAAACAGAACACTATTCGCCGTTCATCTTATACACACTTGATCTTTTGAGCAATAAAATGAACGAAATGGACCACTTATTTAGAATGGATTTAAATTATTTAGGGCTGTGACAATTTTATGACATTATGCGGGTATCGAAACTCCTTTCTCTTATTTTTGCGGAAAAATTTGCGGCTATTTATCTAAGCTCAATTGTAGATATGATGCAGTTTTCAGGAAGGATGAAAAGGTCCTTTAACATATTTTTAACAGGCCTGATTGCGACGGTCTTAGTAGGGGTTGGAGAGGTTTCTGCCCAAGATGGCGAGAAGCTATTTAAAGCAAACTGTTCTGCTTGCCACAAAGTGGATCAAAACCTGACGGGGCCTGCTCTGAAAGGGGTACAGGAGCGTTGGGCCGGTAAGGAAGAGTTGCTTTATACTTGGATCAAGAATCCGAACGCTGCTCTTGAAACGGGAGATTCTTACGTGAAAGAACTCTACGATGAGTGGTTTCCCAAAGGTGGCTTGATGCCCGGACAGGCAGTAAACGATGAGGAGATTACCGCCATATTGGAATACGTCGAGAATTGGGAACCGCCCGTGCGAGATACGGCAGTGGCAGATGAGGTATCAGTTGCCGAGCCTGTAGATAAAGGCTTGGATACTACGTGGCTTTTAATTGTTCTCTTCATTCTCTTAATACTTATTTTCTCCCTCTGGTCAGTTCGCTCCTCTCTGAACAAGCTGCAAAACTCAATGCGAGCTGCAGAAGGTTTGGAGGTAGAGCCCGAAATGACTTTTGGGAACAAAGCGAAAATATGGCTTTGGCAGAATAAGGTTTTCGTTTCGATTGCCGGAATTTTGGTGGTCGTTTATTTGGCAGTAGCAGGTTATGAGGCCTTGATGGGAATCGGGGTTTACCAAGGCTACACACCTGAACAACCTATCGCATTTAATCATACGCTTCACGCCGGAGAAAACGGAGTAGCCTGTGTGTATTGTCATACCAGTGCAATGAAAAGTAAGCACGCGGGAATTCCTTCTGCAAATATTTGTATGAACTGCCATAAAGGAATCAGCCGCGGAAGAAGCGAAGAAGGTACGGCTGAGATTATGAAGATCTATGAAGCGGTAGGTTGGGATATGGATAATCAGGAGTACACCGGAGAAGAAAAACCCATCAAGTGGGTTAAGGTGCATAACCTTCCTGATCACGCCTACTTTAATCACGCTCAACACTATGTTGTAGGAGAGATTGAATGTCAGGAGTGTCACGGACAAATTCAACAGGATTATACCGTTGCCGGTCAGCACTCACCTCTTACCATGGGTTGGTGTATTAACTGCCATAACGAAACGGCGGTTAAGATGGAAGGCAATGAATACTATGATGAAATTCACGAACGCCTGAAAGATCACGGTAAAGAAGAACTTAAAGCATACTTGGAAGATGGTACCATCACCGCCAAAGAATTGGGTGGATGGGAATGTGCCAAGTGTCACTATTAATTAGCCGAGAAAGGTAATTATGGCAAAAGATAAGAAGTACTGGGTGGGGCTCGAAGAGCTTCAAGAAAACCCGGAATTCATGCAGAACAGTCAGAACGAATTTGCCGCTCAACAATCCGTTGACGACTTTTTGTCAGAGACTGAATTATCAAAAACCTCCACCAATCGCCGCGATTTCCTCAAGTTTTTAGGATTTAGCGTTACGGCTGCTACGGTGGCGGCTTGTGAAACTCCGGTTATTCACTCCATTCCTTACGTGAATAAGCCTGAGGAAATTACTCCGGGTGTTCCTACGTATTACGCGTCTACTTATTTTGACGGAGTAGACTATGCCGGAGTAATAGTGAAAACCCGTGAGGGTAGACCGATTCACATTAAAGGAAACACGAAGTACGGGTTGAATAAAGGCGTTGTAAACGCCCGAATCAACGCTTCCGTTTTAAGCCTTTACGACGGAGAGCGATTGAAAAGTCCGATGATCGACGGAGCTTCAGTCGATTGGGCAGAATTGGATACTCAGGTCAGGAATGCTTTGCAAGCGGCAGCTGAGAAAGGCGGAAACATCAGTCTTCTGATGGGAACCGTGATCAGCCCTTCCACTATGAAAGCCATCGATAACTTCAAAGCGAAGTATGGCGAAGATGTGGTGAACCTCGTTCAGTACGACCCGGTTTCGGCCTACGGAATCAGAAAAGCCAATGAAATGACTTTTGGCAAGGCTATGATCCCTGCCTATGACTTTTCAAAAGCGCGTACCATCGTAAGTTTTGGTGCCGACTTTATGAACAACTGGTTGATGCATACCGAGTATGTATCGCAATATGCGAAAAATCGAAAACCGACGGGAGATTGGATGAGCCGACACTTTCAGTATGAGGCCAACCTATCACTGACCGGTTCCAATGCTGATGTGCGAGTTCCCTTAAAGCCTTCTGATGAGGGAAGAGCTTTGGTAGCTCTGCACAATGAGATTGCAGGCAAGACAGGTGGATCATCCGTATCTGTAGATTCGGCTGATCTTCCGATGAATGCCATCAAAATGACCGCCAATGAATTGATGTCAAATCGAGGTCAGTCATTGGTCATTTCCGGAAGCAATGATCCCGATGTGCAAGCTGTGGTGAACTCAATCAATGCACTTTTGGGTAACTACGGAAGTACCATCAATACTTCGAAAGAGATTTTTATTAAGCAAGGTGATGATGCGGCTGTAGCAGAGTTGGTAGCTGATATGCAGCGCGGTCAGGTTGATGTCTTGCTTATTGGAAGTAGCATTAATCCTGCCTATTCTTTACCAAATTCAGTAGCTTTTCGCGAAGCTTTGAGCAAAGTTGATACGCGTGTTTCTTTTGCTTTATGGCAAGATGAAACGGCTACTCTGTGTAATATTCTGGCTCCTGATAATCACTACCTCGAGTCTTGGGGTGACTTTTATCCTGCTACCGGACATTACGCATTGGCACAACCTACTATCGGAAAGCTCTATAATACGCGTCAATTTCAGGAAAGCTTCTTGAGATGGTCTGATGACCAATCAGAATACCGCGATTTTATCAAAGGTGTTTGGAAAGAGTCCATGACCAATTTTGCAGCTGAAGGCTTATTGTTCGAAGACTTCTGGTTCAACGCCGTAAGAAACGGATCCGTTGATATTCAGCCCGGCGAAATGATTGAAGTCCCTGAGATGAATGCTTCGGCTGCTTCAGGTTCTGCGAGAAATGCTGCCAAAAAGAATAGCGGAGATGGGTTCGAAGTTGTGACTTACGTGAATGCAGGTATTGGTGATGGATCTCACGCTACCAATCCTTGGTTGCAAGAGCTGCCCGACCCTATTTCTAAAGTAACTTGGGATAACTACATTGCAATGAACCCGGCAGATGTAGAAGCTTTGGGCTTCAATATGCACTTAGGCCAAGAGCTGCCGGCTTCATTAGCCAGAATTACCGTTAACGGTGTGAGCGAGATTCTACCCGTGGTTCCTCAGCCCGGTCAGAAAATGGGAACCGTCGGCATCGCTTTGGGGTATGGCAGAGGATTCAATGAAGAGAAAATAGGTAGAGCCGCGTATCAAACTCTACAATATGGTGGTTACGCCGTAGATGATGCAGGAAAGAAATTGCCAATTGGAAAAAACGCCTATCAATTCGTATCCATCAGCAATGGCTCTATGAGCTATCATGCTACCGGAGCTACGATAGAAGCCGTTGGCGAAGAATATCCTATTGCTACAACACAGATTCACCATACCATAATGGGACGAGAATCCGTATTGAAAGAGACTTCTCTTGCAGTTTTCAAAAATGAGCCTCAGGAAGTTTATAATCATCCTCACAAGCTTACCGTTCACGAGGACGGAGAGCTGATCAAGAAGGATGTAGATAAAATTGACCTTTGGGAAGAACATACGGTAGAAGGCGTAGGCCATCACTGGGGAATGGTCATTGATCTTTCAACTTGTATCGGTTGCAGTGCCTGTGTTACTGCCTGTCATTCGGAGAATAACGTGCCTGTAGTAGGTAAAGATGAAATCAGAAGAGGTAGAGATATGCATTGGTTGCGTATTGACCGATACTATTCATCTGACATGAGCATGGAAAAAGGTGAAGAAATGGGGCTTGGCGCCATTGAAACCTACCGCGAAATGGAAGAGCCGGAATATGTAAATCCGACTACTACTTTCATGCCGATGATGTGCCAGCACTGTAATCATGCTCCTTGTGAAACCGTTTGCCCCGTGGCTGCTACCACCCACAGCAACGAAGGTCTGAATCAAATGACCTACAACCGTTGTATCGGAACGCGCTACTGTGCGAATAACTGCCCTTTCAAAGTGCGCCGCTTCAATTGGTTTAATTACAAAGCTTACGACAAATTTGCCGAAGTGAATCCTGCACAGGATCAAACGGCTCGCTTGGTACTGAATCCTGATGTTACCGTTCGTTCAAGAGGGGTAATGGAAAAATGTACCATGTGTGTACAGCGTATTCAAGCGGGTAAGCTTGAAGCTAAAATGGAAGGGCGTCCCGTGAAGGATGATCAGATTACAACGGCTTGTGCTGAAGCTTGTCCGACGAATGCAATTGTTTTCGGAGACAGAAACGATGAGGGTACTCGAGTTAGAAAAGCGGAAGATGACAAACGCCATTACTACGCGTTGCAAGAAATTGGCGTACGTCCGAGCGTGAGCTACAAGGTAAAAGTGAGAAACACTGAGGTTTAAAGAAACACAATAGATTATGCACAAAGAAGCTGCCATAAGAGAACCGCTGATATTGGGTGATAAGAATTACCATGATATCACGGTAGACGTGGTCGGACCTATTGAGAATAAAGCACCGAAAGCATGGTATGTTCTGATTACCATTGCAGGCCTCATCGCTCTTTGGGGTCTTGGCTGTGTGGTTTACCTTATCAGCACCGGTATCGGTGTGTGGGGTTTGAACAAAACCGTAGGTTGGGCTTGGGATATCACCAACTTCGTTTGGTGGGTAGGTATCGGTCACGCCGGAACGTTGATTTCTGCCGTACTTCTGCTGTTCCGTCAAAAGTGGAGAATGGCCATCAACCGTTCGGCGGAAGCCATGACCATCTTTGCGGTAATGATGGCAGCCCTCTTCCCGGGAATTCACATGGGAAGAATTTGGCTTGCCTACTTCGTGTTCCCTCTACCAAATATGTTCGGGTCGCTGTGGGTAAACTTTAACTCACCGTTGCTTTGGGACGTATTTGCCATTTCTACGTACTTCAGCGTTTCATTGGTGTTTTGGTACATCGGTTTGATCCCCGATTTCGCTACAATTCGCGATAAGATGACCAATCCTACATCAAAGAAGATTTACGGATTATTGAGCTTCGGATGGTCAGGGAAAGCCAAGCAATGGACGAGATTTGAAGAAGTTTCTTTGGTCCTTGCAGGCTTGGCCACACCACTGGTATTTTCGGTTCACTCCATTGTATCCATGGACTTTGCCACGAGTGTTATTCCCGGCTGGCATACCACCATATTCCCGCCTTACTTCGTTTCGGGAGCCGTTTTCTCGGGATTCGCCATGGTATTGACGCTTCTCCTCATCATGCGTAAAGTCATGAAGTTGGAGAACTACATTACCATCAAGCACGTGGAGTACATGAATATTGTAATCATCGTTACGGGTTCTATCGTCGGTGTAGCATATATTACTGAGCTTTTCATATCATGGTATTCGGGAGTAGAATATGAATCCTACGCATTCATCAACCGTTTCAGCGGTCCGTACTGGTGGTCTTACTGGGCTATGATGACGTGCAATGTGGTGAGTCCGCAGTTGTTTTGGTTTAAGAAAATCAGAACAAGTCTTATTGCGACTTTCGCACTTTCAATTGTAGTGAACATCGGAATGTGGTTCGAGCGATTTGTAATTATCGTTACATCGATCCACCGTGACTATGTTCCTTCCAGCTGGTCAATGTTCTACCCTACTTGGGTTGATATAGGAATCTTCATCGGGACGATCGGAATTTTCTTTACGTTGTTCCTGCTCTTTGCCCGATTCTTCCCTGTATTGGCATTGAATGAATTGAAAACAATCCTGAAGGTTTCAGGTGAAAAATATAAACGAGAAGATCACTGATAATGGCGAGTACAAGTAAAACGGTGAAGGTGGTTCATGCCATGTTTGACGATGACCACCGTCTTTTAGAAGCCGCACGCGATATCGTAGGGCAAGGCATTCGGGTTAAGGATGTTTATTCGCCTTTTCCCATTCATGGTTTGGATCCCGTTATCGGTATTAAAAGAACCAGAATGGCCATTGTAAGTTTTATGTTCGGTCTTACCGGATTGTCTTTGGCCCTCTTGGGAATGTGGTACTTTATGATTCAAGACTGGCCGATGAATATCGGTGGAAAGCCCAGCTTTTCACTCTTAGAGAATATTCCTTCGTTCATACCGGTCACTTTCGAGTTTACCGTTCTTTGCGCGGCTCACGGGATGGCCATTACTTACATGCTCAGAAATGGTACCCTTCCGGGAATGCCGGCAGTAAATCCTGACCCTCGTACTACCGATGATAAGTTTGTGATGGAAATTACCAGCGAAGAAAATCCATCGATGACTTCCGAAGGATTGAGTTCTATGCTAAAAAGCGTCGGAGCCATCGAGATAAATGAAAAAGAAATAGCGGTAAAATGAGAAACGCAATTGCAAAAATAGTAGTAGCTGCCGTGGCTGTTGTCGCTCTTTCTTCTTGCATAAAGGAAGAACAGAGTCCCGGATATGAATACATGCCCGACATGTATCGCAGTCCTGCCGTTGAAGCTTACGTAGACTACGGAGAGATAAGAGACACCATTCACGAGCCGTTTAATTTGACTATTTCAGCACGTAAGCCGGTAGTAGGCACGGTTCCGATGACTGATAATTTAATGAATGATTTGCCGTATATGATTCCCAATACTCAGGAAGGGTATCAGTTGGCCGGAGAAGTTTTGAAATCACCGTTTCCTCAAAATGAAGAATACGTGGAGATGGGCAAAGGCATTTACACCAATTTCTGTGTTCAATGTCACGGAACGGAAGGTCAGGGCGATGGTCCTGTAGTAGTCAATGGCGGACATCCGGCACCTCAGGCTTACAATGGCCCGTTGAAGGATTTGCCTGAAGGTAAAATGTTCCACACGTTGACTTACGGTAAAGGCGCCATGGGTTCTCATGCTTCTCAGCTTACCAAAGCCGAAAGATGGAAAGTAGTGGCTTATGTAAAGCACCTTCAGAAATTGGGCGATGAGGAAGCGGAAAAAGAAGAAGAGTCCACTGAAGAGTCAGAGGAGATAAAAGGATAATTACTATTAACGAAACTAATACAACCCGAGGATGAACTTTGTATTCTCAAATAGAGCTAAAATCATATCATTCGTACTCATTGCTATAGGTGTGGTGACGTTGATTTTGGGCTTCTTATTCGACCCTAGCGAGCACCACGGAAGATTTTGGTCTAATGTAATGATCAATGGATTCTACTTCTTGGCCATTTCATTAGGGGCGCTTTTCTTTTACGCTTTGCATTTCGCTACTGAAACCGCTTGGGCGGTAGCTTTGAGAAGAGTGATTGAGGCCGTATTTTCATTTGTTCCCATCGGATTAGCAGTAATGCTCGTAGTTCTTCTGGCTTCGACTTTACACCTCAATCACATCTACCACTGGATGGATGAAGGTGTGCATGCCGAGTATGTCGCGGAAGGAACATTAGATAGCGAACATCCTGAATATTACGCGTCCTTAGAAGAAGCGCAGGAAGAAGGAGTGGCTGTAATAGCAAATACGGAATACGATGCACTTATTGCGAATAAATCTGCCTACTTGAATTTGCCTTTTTTCTGGATTAGAACGATACTCTACGCTGTTGTGCTCTTCCTTTTTGCTCGCTGGTTTAGAAAAAGATCATTGCGAGAAGATGAGGTAGGTGGGGTAGACCTTCACCTCAAGGGATACAAAAGAGGTGCTCTCTTCCTTGTATTTTTTGCAGTGATTTCGAGTACCATGTCTTGGGATTGGTTGATGTCAATTGATACGCATTGGTTTTCTACACTCTACGGTTGGTACGTGTTCTCGGGAATGTGGGTGTCGGCTATGAATGTAATCGTAGTTCTGACTTTATACCTTATTTCCAAAGGATACCTTAAAGACATTAACTCCAGCCACGTGCACGATGCGGGTAAGTGGGTTTTTGCACTGAGCTTCCTTTGGTCTTACCTCTGGTTTTCGCAGTTCCTTCTTATTTGGTACTCAAATATCCCCGAGGAAGTAACTTATTTTATCACTCGAATTGAACAGTATCAAATACCATTTTTTGGAATGTTTATTATCAACTTTATGATACCAATGGTGTTATTAATGTCAAGAGATGCGAAAAGAAATCCGCGTTTTTTGATTGTGGTTGGAACCATTATTTTCATTGGGCATTACTTGGATACATATATGCTGATTACACCGGGTGTGCTTTTCGATCATTGGCACTTCGGATGGATGGAAATCGGGATGTTCTTAGGCTTTACGGGATTGTTTATTAACAGGGTACTCAATACTTTGACGAAAGCTCCGTTAATGCCGCAGAAATCGCCATACTTGGATGAAAGTTTACACCACAGCATTTAAATTAGGATAAGGAAAAGATTATGGAGAAGCTTCTTTTATTACTGGTGATTGTTTTGGCTGTGGTTGGTATAGCCCAAATCGCCAAGGTATATCAAGTTTCCTCTGAGCTTCAAAAGAGACGTGAAGAGGATATCTCACCAACTTCAAATAAAGTGAATGCCAATTTATGGCTACTATTTATGATTGCCTTTTTTGGATTTTTCATTTGGCAGTTCATTGCCTATGGAGATATGTTATTGCCTCTGGCGGCTTCAGAACACGGTTCGGCAGTTGATCAGCTTTTCAGTGTAAACTGGGTTATCTTGATTACGGTCTTTTTTATTGTGAATTTCCTTTTATTCTTTTTTTCGTGGAAATATGTTCATAGTAAGAACAGAAAGGCCTTTTATTTTGCGCACAACAATAAGTTGGAACTGGTATGGACGGTTATTCCATCCATCGCTTTGGCATTTTTGATCATCTATGGATTGAGTGTATGGAATACGGTGATGGATGAGCCTGCTGAGGATGCGCTTAAAGTACAGCTTTATGCTAAGCAGTTTGACTGGACTGCAAGATATGCGGGGGCAGACGGCAAAATGGGTGAGTCGGATTACCTCTTAATTACTTCTCAGAATCCATTAGGTTTAATAACTGATGAAACAATTGAGGCTCGGGTGAAGGAACTCAGAGAAGGTATTACCAAAACTGAGAATAAGTTGGCCACCGAAATAATGCCCGATGCGCAAGTAGTAGAACTGGAAGATCGCATTGGTTCGTACAAAAGACAGATCGCCAAAATTTTGAATTTCCGGGATAGCAATAAGGATTTTTCTGCTGCTTACGATGACATTATTGTAAAAGGAGAATTTCACTTACCTCTTCGTCGGGATGTGTCATTTGAAATAAACTCGCGTGACGTAATTCATTCAGCTTATATGCCACACTTCCGAGCCCAAATGAATGCGGTTCCGGGTATGACCACGCGTTTTGCCTTTAAGCCGACTATCACTACGGATTCTATGCGAACGGTTATAGATGATGCTGAATTTAATTACGTATTGCTTTGCAATAAAGTTTGTGGATCGGCGCATTACAATATGCAGATGAATATTATAGTGGAGTCTGAAGAACAGTTTGAGAAATGGCTCTCGGAACAAAAACCTTTCGTGCAGCCGGAAAGCCTCGAAGCAACCGAGGAAAGTGAAGAAGATAATGTTGAAGATGATGGTCCTTTGGCCGAAATTAATTGAAATTAGAAGCTTATGTCAGCTACTGTAGAAGCACACGAAGCACATGCTCACTCTCACGAGCATCATCATGAAAAAGAGAGTTTTGTAAGTAAATACATTTTCTCTCAAGATCACAAGATGATCAGTAAGCAGTTCTTGACCACTGCTATATTCATGGGTATTGTTGCCATGATGTTGTCGATATTTTTCCGACTGCAATTGGCATGGCCCGGTGAGAGTTTTGAAATTCTGAATTACTTCTTGGGTGATCGTTGGGCTCCCGATGGAGTTCTCGACAGAAATATGTACCTCTCACTGGTTACCATTCACGGTACTATTATGGTATTTTTCGTTTTGACCGGAGGATTGAGTGGTACGTTCAGTAACTTGTTAATTCCATTGCAAATCGGAGCCAGAGATATGGCTTCCGGTTTCTTGAACATGTTGTCTTATTGGTTCTTCTTAGTATCCAGTATCATCATGTTGGCATCGCTATTTGTAGAGACCGGTGCAGCAGGAGGTGGCTGGACGGTTTATCCGCCATTGAGTGCACTTCCCCAAGCTATGCCTTCTTCAGGGTTGGGAATGACCTTGTGGTTGGTTAGTATGGCGCTGTTCATTGCTTCTTCCTTATTGGGAGGTTTGAACTATATCGTTACGATTCTCAACTTGAGAACGAAAGGGATGAAAATGACCAGATTGCCATTGACGATTTGGGCATTCTTCATTACTGCGGTTTTGGGTGTTTTATCCTTCCCGGTATTGTTCGCAGCTGTATTGCTGCTGATCATGGACCGTTCTATGGGCACAAGCTTTTACTTGAGTGATATTTATATCGGTGGAGAAGCTTTAGATCCTGTGGGAGGTAGTCCAATTCTTTACGAACACCTTTTCTGGTTTTTAGGTCACCCTGAGGTTTATATCGTATTGCTGCCTGCATTGGGTATCAGCTCAGAAGTAATTGCGACCAACTCTAGAAAACCAATTTTCGGATACCGAGCAATGATCGGTTCCATCATGGCTATTGGTTTCCTTTCGTTTATCGTTTGGGGTCACCACATGTTTATGTCCGGAATGAATCCATTCCTTGGTTCAGTTTTCGTTTTCACCACTTTGTTGATTGCCATTCCTTCTGCGGTGAAAGCATTCAATTACATAACGACTATCTGGAAAGGAAACTTGGTGTTCACACCGGCTATGCTCTTTTCAATCGGATTGGTTTCAACATTCGTAACGGGAGGTTTGACAGGTATCATCCTGGCAGATTCAGCGCTTGATATTAATGTTCACGATACATATTTCGTGGTAGCTCACTTCCATATTGTAATGGGATTGTCAGCGATATTCGGAATGTTTGCCGGTATCTATCATTGGTTCCCAAAAATGTTCGGTCGAATGATGAATTCCAAATTGGGTTACGCACATTTCTGGATGACCATCATCGGTGGTTACGGTGTATTTTTCCCGATGCACTTCGTCGGAATGGCCGGAGCACCTCGAAGATATTATCAGTACACGGATTACCCGATGTTTGACGGCATTTACGATTTGAATGTATTGGTAACGACTTTTGCAATATTCGCTGCTTCAGCTCAAGCCATTTTCTTGTTTAACTTTTTCTGGAGCGTATTCCGCGGGCAAAGAGCACCGCAGAATCCTTGGAAGTCTAATACCTTAGAATGGACCACTCCGGTAGAGCATATTCACGGAAACTGGCCGGGCCCTATTCCTGTCGTACACAGATGGCCTTACGATTACAGTAAGCCCGGGAAGGAGCTTGACTATGTTCCTCAGAATGTCCCTCTCACGGAAGGCGAAGAAGAGCATTAATAAGTTTGATAAATTTAAAATGGATGGGCTCGCAATTGCGAGCCCTTTTTGCATATTCACAGTATCTTTGAATGCAATATGTCAGATCAGTTTGATTTAAGAGATTCATCATCTTTCACGGATTCGGAGCTCGAAAAAGTGCTTCGCCCGAAATCATTCGGTGATTTTCAAGGACAAGATAAAGTCTTGGAAAATTTGCAGGTATTCGTGACCGCAGCGAAAAGAAGAGGTGAAGCTTTGGATCATGTTTTGCTTCACGGTCCACCGGGCTTGGGAAAAACTACCTTGGCCAATATTATATCACAAGAATTAGGGGTCGGTCTTCGCGTTACCTCAGGTCCTGTGTTGGACAAACCCGGCGACCTCGCAGGGTTACTGACGAATCTGGAAGAAAACGATGTTCTCTTCATTGATGAGATACATCGGCTCTCAGCTATCGTTGAGGAATACCTATACTCTGCGATGGAGGACTTTAAAATTGATTTGGTTATTGACACGGGACCCAATGCCCGAACGGTCGAAATTGATCTTAATCCGTTTACACTGGTAGGTGCTACCACACGATCAGGCTTGTTGACAGCTCCTCTCAGAGCTCGTTTTGGGATCAATAGCCGATTGAGTTATTATACCGCCGATATTCTGGCGGGAATTGTGAAAAGAAGCTCTGAAATACTCAATATTCCCATCGAGAATAAAGCCGCCCATGAGATCGCCCGAAGGTCTCGAGGTACGCCACGTATTGCAAATGCCTTGCTAAGACGAGTAAGGGATTTTGCGGAAGTAAAAGGAACGGGTATTATTGATATGCCGATAGCAGAATCATCCCTTGAAGCCTTGGATGTCGACACGCATGGATTGGATGAGATGGATCATAAAATTTTGCTTACCATAATCGATAAGTTTCGGGGAGGCCCCGTTGGGTTGGGCACGATTGCTACCGCTGTGGGAGAAGATTCGGGCACCATCGAAGAGGTTTATGAGCCATACTTAATTCAAGAGGGATTTTTGATGCGAACTCCCCGAGGGCGACAGGTTACGGATGCTGCCTATAAGCACTTGGGTAGAACGATTAACAGGAGAGGGGAACAACAGGGACTTTTTTAAACAAAAAAAGCGCCTCAGAGAGAGGCGCCCATTGTTGATTCAAATACTTCCATTATTGTTTCATGGTAGGTGGCTCCAAAAGTAGCTAAGCACCACGTTTTAAGAAGTATTCGTTCATTTGGTTTTACCCAATTCAGTGACTTCTTAAGTTCCTTCTTAAAAAGTAGGCGGTCAAAACTTACTTTTTGAAGGATTTTTTTACTTAGTTCCAACATGTGTTGTAGTCCTTTGGTTTCGTTATCAAGATAAGAACAAAACGCCAAATCACGACATATGGTATCCGGCTTTTCGACGGATTAACAAAATTTTTAGCTTAATGAATTCAGGAGTGTCAAGCTTACACTAAGCCTTAATTTATTGAGTAAGAAAGCAGTACTCCCAAAACGGTATTGAACTGTGATCCCAAGACAAGTGGTATGTCCAAATCTCCTCTGGTTCGAATAGGAAAAAGTGATTGATCAAATCGCAGCTCGGCTCCCAGCTTATCTGATATAGCATATTTAGCTGCGAGAATAAGAGAGAAGTCCAATGTGTTGAATTCGGGAGTATTATTTATTTCACCAAATAAATCCGTTTCCTCTGCCGAAAGAAGAAATCCGAATCCCGCCCCCCCCATCACAGAGATTTTGTCGTTGTATTTAAATTCAGCAAGTATAGGCACTTGGGTATAGAGCAAAGCCATTTTGTATTCCGTTCTATCGCCCGCGTCGGGGTTAGCAGCTTTTCGACTACCCTTTTGCAGCACATTCATTTCCAAGCGCCAATCAAATTTTTCGGAGATATATCGCTCTACACCTATGCCTGCAGCTACGTTCAATTTGTCAAAACCTTGTAGACCATCGCCACCTACTTGGCTGAAGTTTAGTCCCGCATGGGCAAAGAAGTTGAAATTTTTATTATCCGATTGTGAAAAGGCCGCAATGTATGCCGAGAAAAGTATTATGGTGATAGCGGTTCTTTGTCGCATGTTATTATTTCTTCGTCGTTTTCCAACCTGATGAGATAGGCAAAGATGTAACATTCATTTACATCCCATTCGGGATTGGCTTTAATTGCGAGTGAATAATACGGAACTTCATTCGCTCCTACTTCCATATCCGTTGTTAAAGCCGTTTGTCCAAAAGTCCCTAAAACTGCCCTTCTGAATACATGATCGTGGATAAATGGATAAATGGTTTCCGAACCATCTTTCTGACCTTCAATCAAATTGTTCTCATAAATTCCGACGAACAGACTCCAATCTTCCTGAAGATCAACAAAGGATTTCACCGCGACGTTAAAATTATAAAGATCGGCTACTTCATCGTAGACCACATCTCTGACGTCGACCAGTCCGAGAGGATTGGACGTAATTTCTTCTGCCACCCTATCTTCCCAATTGCCATGCGGTTGTAAACGATTATTATCGAAAATCTTTCTGTCTACCATACCGTTGGGCAAGGCAGGAATCAGATAGTTGACTAAAAGCTCCTCTCCCGCAGGTGTGCGAAAATCCAAGTAGAACGGTTCAGAAGGATCGTTTGTAAGAGGAGCAGCAAATTGTTGTGAGACGTGGTAGGCAACAATTATAACTCTGTCGCTATAATTGTTCGAAATATTGTTAGCCGTTTCTACGGCGTCGAGGCAGTTAGGACAACGAAATCCGGTGAAATCTTCCAAGAGTACTACCGGTTCATATTCATTCAGAACCGAAGATTCATAGATAAATGTTCCATCAGGCATTCCTAAAGTGACATCTTCTACGGGAACGAAATCCGGATCGCAGAGCCTTGCGTCTTCATAGGGGCACTCCACTTCTTCACACCCGATCAATAACCAGCCGGTAAAAAATATAATCAAATTAAAGAACTTCATAATTAAAAGCTTGAAGTAAGACTAATGGTGAGACCATTTGAGGCGGGTACTACACGGCACACTCCTCCAACGCAGAAAACTCCTGCTCGTTGTCTTCCATAAGTTACTGAAATTCGATTGCTACCCCCGATGTAGCCCGTAGATATCACAGGGAAAACAAAATCATCGCCTTCAGCATTTCCATAATTGTACTGAACTACTCCTGAGAAAAACCAATGAGGGGACACGGTATATTCCGTGACTGCGGCAAACCAATCCTGCAGATGTTGATCTGTAAACATGCCCTGCAATTCAAACCTCAGGTTGTGACCTCTTTTAATTTGCCAGTTTCCTTCAAAAGCTATCAGGTCGGCAAATACTTTGCCTTCCGTCGGTACATTATCGTAGTTATATGCACCGCGAACTACATCGTTATCGTAATGTATGTACATGTATACGAGAGCTGCTTTAAATTTTTTGGAAATTTTTCTAGAGACTCTGGTATATAAGTCGGCGTAATACGTTTCTTCTCCTATTGAAAACAATTGAGGTTGAATCCCTTTTCTGTTTGTCGTAAAATCTCCTATTTCAGGAAAATCCGGTTCCTGAATCTGTGTATAGCTCAATTCAATTTTAGTTCCGTATCTACCTCCGAGTGCGGATTTTTTTGGTATGGTATAAAATATATCACCTCGGAAAGCTACTTCACCATTGGGTTGAGTCGCATAAGGATAAAACTGAGCCAGCAATTCCGTTCTGAGCACAGAGGCAGGTGGCAAATAGTTTATCCAGCTATCGAAGGGACCTGAATTTCTTTGACTTTGAAAAGCCATATTGGCGATGGAATTGACTGTGACCGAACCGCCGAAACCTTTTCGGGAGTATGTGGCATTGAGATTTACCCCTTGACCGGTTTGAAACAAACCGACTGAAGGATCAAGGCTATCCGGAATGTCTACTATATTGGCATTTAACGAGGATGGGTTGGAGGAAATAATTGCGTACTCACCCTTAAACTGAAAACCACCTCTGAGGTAGCTCAGGCGTGCCGATCCGGCTCCCACATTTTCCGGAAAATTGTACAGGGAACTTCGATCTGCCTCGTATTTACTCACATAACTTCCACCTAAAGTCCACTGCCCTTTCAAATCAATGACGGAATCCAATAATTGGTTCAGACTGAATTCTATATCGGCTCCTCTTACAATGCCATCTCCGTTCTGAAGGCCATCATCAAAATTAAATCGCTGTTTTCCATATAAGGCTTTTACCGTGACACCTTTTATAGGTCTTCCTACTACTCTTATTCCATCCAAGGCATAGTCTACTCCGAGTCCTCTATCTTCCCACGCTCTCAGAACGAGGCCGGAACCGAATTGCTCGTAAAAATTTCCCACGGTAATTTCCAATCGGTCATCCGAGTATTTGGCATAGCGATAGCCAACTCCCGTCCCGCTCCATGGCGCACCCGCCGGATAGCCTACAAAGGCGGGGATATAAGTTTCGAATCGTATTCCTGCTTCGAATTTTCCGTGGGTATAGATCAGATTTCCAAAGCCCTGCAATGCTACTTGTTCGTCAGGGACCACAGCTGAAATCGCACTGTCTTCCGTATAATATTGACCTTCAATAGAGAAATTCCCCCTGAATTGACCTTGATCTTGAGAATAGCCTGTAATACTGAGAAATATTGCTGCGATCAACAGCGAAACTTTATTCATATCAACTTACTCAGCACTGAGGCTTAATACTTTTTCGTATAACTCATATTCGTCACCCGGAGCATAGTTATTATGCGAATAGACGACATTTCCATTGCCATCAACTAAGAAGGTGTGCGGAACGTTATTCACGCCCATAGCTCTTTTGAAATCTTGGTTTTCATCGATATATACTTCGTAATCCCATGCTGATCCATTTACATACGGAAGTACTCGTGATTGACTTCTCGCATCATCAATTGATACGGCTATCAGCTTAACGCCTGTTTCATCTACCCAGTCGTCGTATAGCTCGGCAATATTGTTCAGTTCTTTCTTACAGGGAGAACACCAGGTTGCCCAAAAGTTAATAATCATTGGTTTGCCGCTATTATTAAATTCGGAGGTGTTGACGGCTTTTCCCTCCAAGGATTTCAGTGTCACTGCCGGTATAGTAGAATTATCTTGTGCAAATAATGACGAGAAAGAGAAAATCGCTAGAAAAAGTGCAATAGAATACTTCATTTTTACCATTAAGAAACAAACTAGCTCCTACAATTTTAAAATTGTAGAAGCTAGTTTGAGTATTGTTAAAACCTATTTTCGAATAATGAGTTTTTCGGATAGCTGAGAATCACCTATTCTAATATTGACGATGTAAACACCCGTAAGCAAATTACTTAGATCCGTAGTGATTATAGATTCTCCTGATGGCAGAATACCTGCGTTTTGGGTCATCACAGTCTTACCAACAATGTCGACAATTTCATAAACTACATTAGCAGGGTTTGGAAGATTCAGGCTAAAATTACCCTCCGATGAAGTCGGATTAGGGAAAATTTTAACAGACATGTTTTGTTCAGTTGCGAAACTGCTATTTAATGCTTGTTGAGCCGAAAATGCCGTAAACTCCTCTGAAAATTGTGATGATCCGCCGACAGCATATATTTCGTTGTCCTGATCGTCGTAAAGGTTTATTGAACCATTTATCGGACATCCTGAAGGCACGCCATTCAATCCATCTCCGTAAGAGTCCTTAACATTAAAAATATAACATCCGTCAGCCGGCAAGTCTATATTCTCACTGATCGAACCCTGTACTTCATTTTGACCATAAGGACCTCCGGCTGCCACCTCAGTTTGTGTTTCAGCATCGAGAATTGACCACGTAATTTCGTTAGGCCAACAGTCAAAATCTATGTCTAAAGTCAGAGATGTTGTAGATTCAAATTCGTTTACTGAAAAAGAACCATCTAATTCTTCTAGTTCAGTTTCACTGGACACCCCGTTTAAACTTGTAATGGACACATTCACATCATAAGAATTTTCAGAAATAGTAAGAGGCAAGGGATCTAATGAAATAACTAGTTCTTCCATCAACTCAATGTTCCCCGTCCAAGAAGTATTGTAATTTTCACCATTCACGGTGGCTAAAATGTCGAGACTTGTCAATGCTTCAGTACCTAAATTTAATACAGAAATGGAAGGCTCGATTTCTAAAGACATACCTTCACAAACTTGTTGTGGAAGGTTGAGATTGTAATTTTCAGCTGCTATAGAATAAGGTGAATCGTATAACGCATCATTGCTAAAAGCGGCTTGATGAACTTCCTTAGTTGTATTATTCTGTATAAAAGCTACTATAGCCAATTGCGGATAACTGTAAACATTAGAATGATTCCAAGATAAGTTATATGTCATGCTTTCGCCATCAACCCACTCAGATTCGATTGAAGTTCCGCTTTGATTAGGTAACATGCGCTTCATCACATTGTGAAATTCAGTTTCTCCATTTGAGCCGGCCGGAGAGGAAAAGTTTATTTCTTCTTCAACAACAACCGTATGTAGGCGCAAATTTGAGTCCTCAAAATCTTGTGAAGCCGTGACTGTAACTTCTACGTCGATGGTAGTAGGTGTCACGGTATAGCTTATGTCAATGTCAAAAGGAGACGGATCGTCATATCTATTGTTCACGGTATTAATGTTCCAATTGGCAGGATGATCGTTGAAAAAATTCCCGTCAAGAACCGAATTTGGAATACCCGTCACGTTGTAATAATTTGCTCTGGATCCGCTGTGCTGGGGGTTGTGACTATACATGGGGTCTGTGCCGGGAGGCGCAAGTTGGTACTTGATGGAGGTGATTTTATCAGGGTTACTATCAAGTAAATCTTGAATACCCGGATTGTAGGTGGCACATGGCGGACATGATGCACCTGTAAAGTGTTCCAAAAGAACCAGACGTTGTGATTGGGCATAACCCAAGCTTACAAATAAAGTTGTGACAAATGCTGTCAGGTAGATCTTCTTCATGAATATTGGTTTATTAGTGAATAATGCGTTGCAGGATTCCTGAAAACTGCAGTTCAATTCAAAAATGCACTTTTTTTCAATTAAAATCGATCAATTCAGGATATACATTAAAATGATCGTAACTATTCTCTTGGATTCCCAGAAAGGTTGAGCTAAAATTTTAAGAGACTCATTTACATATATTGAGATCGCAGATTAGCTTCATAACCTGAATAGATATTCTTCATTTTAGAATATACATAAGGATATAGTCAGATAAGATGAAAATTCTTTCACTAATTCAATTTGAATATGACCGAAAACCTTTTTGAATATTCAATGTCGGACTTCTTCGGATCGCCATTGCCGGTATCGACAGGTCTCTGAGAAATTTTCATCTTACGTGTATCAGAATTGGACTCTTAAAAGTATTTTGCTAAAGCCTTTCTGTCTAAGTAAAATCGTTTTTTAAGTCTCTATTCAGTATTTTTGATGCTAAATCAAATAAAGTAGAAATGAAGAGATTATACTGTTTGGCTTTCGCGTTATTTTCGGGTGTTCTTATTTATGGTCAAACGACGGTGGATCCCACAGAGGTTTCAGTTTTTGGTATTGAGTCCTCAGATTTAGAAGGGGTCGGGTATAGTACGCTTTACAATAATTCCGAGAATGAAAAGACTTATACCTGGCAAAGAAATGTTCTGCAAATAACTGAAGGATGGACAAGCGCCATTTGTGATCTGAATCAATGCTATTTAGCATTCACCAATTCGGCTGAGTTGATCTTACCGGGAAATGGTCAATCAAATTTGGATGTTCATGCCTATCCGAACGGAAATCCCGGTTTCGCAGTAATTGAAGTTTTAGTAACGAACAATGAAGATGCGACGGATTTTGCTTCCGGCATATTTTACTTTAATACAACTCTTTCTATTTCAGAGCGAATTAGTGACGCCCTAAAAATCTATCCTAACCCCGCCGTCTCTGATTTTTTTATTGAAGGCGGGGAGGCCGTTGAGCGTATAGAGATTTATTCCTTAGAAGGTAAATTGGTAAAACAAGAGAATATACAAGGTAGAGGTTCCGTGAATGTGAGCGACCTTCAATCGGGAAACTACATCTTAAGAATGTGGGATCAGTCCAATACTCAGATCTCATCTAATGTATTAACGATCCGATAGGATTGAGATCAAGTCTTTGAAGCCCGCAGTTGCGGGCTTTTTTATGTGCTGAATTTTGGGGTTCAGGTATTCGAAATTTCCCGGATCGATAAGAAAAACGTCGGCATTTGACGGAGCCATTTCGGCCAATCCCGCAGCGGGATACACATTTAAGGATGTCCCGATAATAACCAAGATGTCTGCCTCAGAAACCAAAATTGCGGCAGTCTCCATTGCCGGAACCATCTCTCCAAACCAGACGATATGTGGCCGGAGTTGATAACCATCCGGGCATAAGTCGCCGACTTTTAGCCCCGCCGGTGGCATTTCAGTTATATACTCTTCGTTACCGGAGCTTCGGCATTTCATTAATTCACCGTGCAGGTGGAAGACTTTGGAACTGCCTGCGCGTTCATGCAAATCATCCACATTTTGAGTAATAACGGAAACATCAAAGTCTCCTGATTTCTCCAATGCAGCAATGCCTGTATGCGCTGCATTTGGCAAAACGCTTTGAAGCTGTTTGAATCGCATGTTGTAAAAATCCAGCACCTTCCTCGGATTTCGTTCAAACGCTTCAGGGGTAGCCACATCTTCTATTCTATGATTTTCCCAAAGTCCGCCGCTGTCGCGAAAAGTATCGATTCCACTTTCCGCACTCATTCCTGCTCCGGAAAATACCACGAGCTTTTTCTTTGACATAGGCTTTTTTTACGATTAGGTATTTATACTTTTACGCTCCCTTGAAAAAAGGGAATACTAATCTAGCCGATTCTGTTTAATTAGAAGCACTATCTCCCACTTATGTACGAGTACATAAAAGGTCACATCACCTTTAGAAATCCCTCGCACTCCGTTATCGAAACGGGAGGGGTAGGATATGTTTTTCAGCATAGCCTCAGCACTTTCGAGGAGCTGGGCAAGCAAAAAGAAGTGCAGATTTTTCTGCATTTGGCAGTTCGAGAAGATGCGCACGTTCTATTCGGATTTATTCACGATGCTGAGCGTACTATGTTCAGACATCTCATTTCCGTTTCCGGTATCGGACCATCTTCTGCCATTGCCACTTTATCGGCCATGAGACCTGATGAACTACGCGATGCAATTTTCTCGGAAGATGTTGCTGCATTGAAGAAAATTAAAGGAATAGGGGCGAAGTCAGCACAGAGGATAATCGTTGATTTGAAAGATAAATTAGGTGCGTCTGAGGTGAATTTTGAAAATTTTAACGGTTCGAGCAATACAGTTCGATCGGAGGCGTTAAAGGCTCTGCAAAACTTAGGTTTTGACAGACGCAAAGCGCAGAATGTTATCGACGAAGTGCTTAAGTCTGCTGATGAATCGATAGGAATTGAGGATTTGATTAAAAGAAGTTTGAAGAGTTTATAGCTCTTCCAAATTGTTTTGAGTTTGCGGTTTCACAAAATATGGCGTCTTCTCGCGATAGGCGCGCTGATTTTATTTGTTTGGTCTGTGAGTGCAGAAGGCCCGGCGTTTACACGCAAAGTGGTAAACCTTCCTGAACTCAAAATCATGCCCATCGACTCACCGGAGGTGGACCTGATTTACCCGATAGAAGATGGCGTTAATCCCTATGGCGACAATGGCCGGATCAACCTTACTGATCCGAGCAACATGAATAATGTCATAGAATATGATCCTGAGACGGGTCAATATTACTTCTACCAAAGAATCGGAGAGAATATTGACTACCGCAATCCTACGGTGATGACCTTCGAGGAGTACATGGATTACGTGAACAGCAACTCCGTAAAAGATTACTGGAAAGAAATAAGAGCTGCGGATGCCATGGCCAGCGATGAAGAGGGAGGTCCCGATCCATTCAGACCCAGCATTCAAGTAAATAGTAAAGCTTTCGACAGAATTTTCGGAGGAAACACGGTAGATATCAGGCCGCAAGGAACGGCTGAACTGACTTTCGGAGCAAATATTAACAGCAATGAAAATCCTCAAATTCCCGTCAATCAACGGCGAATTACAACTTTCAATTTTGATCAACGAATTCAATTGAATGTAGTCGGAAACATTGGCGATAAGCTTAAGCTAAGTACTAACTACAATACGGAAGCAACCTTCGACTTTGAAAATCAAACGAAGATCGAATACACCGGATACGAAGACGAGATTATTCAAAAAATCGAAGCGGGGAATGTCAGTATGCCCCTCAACAATTCTCTCATTACGGGAAGTCAAAGCCTTTTCGGAATCAAAACACAACTCAAATTCGGACGGCTCGATGTTACGACTCTCTTCTCGCAAGAGCGCGGACAGCGAAAAGAAATTAACGTACAGGGAGGAGCTCAGACGCAAGAATTTGATATTTCCATCGATAACTACGAGGCAAACCGGCATTTCTTTCTGAGTGGCTACTTCAGAGATAATTATGATCGCGCCCTTCAGAATTTACCCGTAGTAAATTCCGGTGTTCAAATTACGCGTATTGAAGTGTGGGTTGTAAATCAGACTGCGAACATTGAAGAAACGAGAAACGTAATCGCATTTACGGACCTCGGAGAAGATGCTCGATACGTTAATGACGATTTGCCGCTTGACGTTGGTGATAATCCCTTGAATAGTTTTCCCGATAACGGGCAAAACAGCTTCTACAGTCAAGTAAATGCTAATCCTCAAATCAGAGGATTCGCGCAGTCTTCTCAGGCTTTGGCAAATTTGGGATTGGTGAACGGTCGTGACTTTGAGCGATTGAGCAATGCGCGTCAGCTTACCAGTAATGAATATACATTCAATCAGCGATTGGGATTTATCTCCTTGAATCAAGCCTTGAATAATGCAGAGGTGTTGGCCGTAGCCTACCAGTATACGCTGAACGGTCGAACCTACCAGGTCGGAGATTTGTCAAATGACGGATTTACTTCGCCAAGCGCACTTTATTTGAAATTGCTGAAATCAACCGTAGTTGACGTTCAGAACCCGCTTTGGGATTTGATGATGAGAAACGTTTACTCTCTCGGAGCTTATCAGGTGAACAGCACGGAGTTTATGCTGAACGTGTGGTACAATGATCCCGAAGAAGGTATTGATGTTCCCGTTATTCCTGAACCTCAGGTAGAAGATATTCCTCTCTTGCAGATTTTTGAGATGGATAAACTCGACCAAAACGGAAATCCACAACCGGATGGTCGATTTGATTTTGTAGACAATGCGGCAACCGTGGGAGGTACCATAAATGCTCAGAACGGGCGAATATTTTTCCCCGTGGTCGAACCGTTTGGCGAGCACTTGAATGAAGTGCTTAAAGAAGCTGGGATTGATTCGACTACAAGAGAAAGAATTGTTTATCCGCAGCTTTACGACTCTACGAAAATCGTCGCCCAACAAAACTTCCTCTACCTCAACCGATTTAAGTTAAAGGGTAATTACCGTTCGGCTTCATCAGATGAGATTGCCCTTAATGCGCTAAACATTCCTCAAGGTGCGGTGCAGGTTACGGCAGGTGGTGTGCCTTTGGTCGAAAACCAAGACTATACGGTAGACTACAATCTCGGCCGGGTTAAGATTTTGAACTCGGGACTTCTTGAGTCGCAAACTCCGATTAAAATATCGGTAGAGAGCAATACGCTTTTTAGCATTCAAACCCGTCGATTGATGGGAGCACGGTTTGACTACCGATTTAATGACAACTTTACTTTGGGTTCGACCATTATGAACCTCAATGAGCGACCCTTGACTCAAAAAGTAAATATCGGTGACGAGCCGATGAATAATACCTTATGGGGATTTGATGCGCGCTATCAGGATGAGTCCCGTTTCCTGACGGATATGGTAGACGCCTTGCCGTTTATCAATACGAAGGAAACCTCGAATGTCGATGCAGCGGTTGAATTTGCTCACTTGCTCCCGGGCCACAACCGAGCTGTAGGTCAGAGCGGTAATGCTTACATCGATGATTTTGAAGGAACCATTTCGTTGATTGACCTTCGAAATTTTGCCTCGTGGGGATTGGCATCCATTCCTCAGCTACAGCCCGATCGTTTTCCCGAGGCTTCTTTGAGTAACGATCGCACTTTAGGTTACAACAGAGCCAAATTTGCATGGTACATTTTGGATCCGCTATTCTTCCGAAATGACAATATCACGCCGGATAATGTCAACAATAATCGTCACTATCAGCGAGAAGTAACGGAGAATGAAGTATTCCCGGACAGGGAGCTTCCGGCGGGAACACCGGCGAATATTGCCACTTTAGACATGTCTTTCTTTCCAAGTGAAAGAGGACCTTATAATTACGATGCAGCCGGGGCCCCGAATCTTTCAGCGGGGATCGATCCACAAACGGGAGCGCTAAATGATCCTGCATCCAGATGGAGCGGTATTCAGAGAGCCATTAATACTACGGACTTTGAGCAAACCAACGTTGAGTTTATCCAATTCTGGATAATGGACCCCTATAATTCCGATAATCGCGACTTTGTTGGTACCGAAGGAAACCCTCAAGCAAAACTATTGGTGAACATTGGTAACGTTTCTGAAGACGTACTTCGAGACGGGCAGATGAGTTTTGAGAACGGACTACCCCTCGATCCGGATAACCCAAACGGATTGCTGACGGATACAACCAATTGGGCACGAGTTCCGCTCACGCAAAGTATTGTTAATGCTTTTGATAACACTACCAACTCCAATCAGGCTCAAGATGTCGGGTTTGATGGATTCGATGATGCAGGCGAACGTGCCTATTTTCAAGATTTTTTGGCAAACATTACCGCATTACCCGGCGTAAGTCCTGAAGTGGTTGCCGCAGTGACGGAAGACCCTTCGTCAGATAATTTCCGGTTCTTTAGGGGAACGGAATACGATGTTCAAAATGCCGATATCTTAGAGCGCTACAAGGATTTCAACGGTTTTGAAGGAAATTCAATAACAACTCAGGACAGCCCGGAAGATTATCCGACTCAGGCCACTACCTTACCTACTACGGAGGATATCAATCAGGATTTAACCTTAGGGGAAGCCGAATCATACTATCAGTATGAAGTTGACCTTCCCGACCCTCTCATCGATCCCGAGGCTTGGCAGGTGGGAAACAACTACATCACCGACAGAACGGAGGGAGTGGCACCGGATGGTAGAGTGGTAAACTGGTATCAGTTTAAGATTCCCGTGCGTGAGGGAAAATCTTTTGGTGGAATTCGCGACCTGCGTTCCATTCGCTTTATGCGGATGGTTACCACGGGTTTCGAAACGCCGGTAGTTTTGCGTTTTGCTCGATTGGAGCTGATCAGAGGAGAGTGGCGACGTTACACACAGAGTTTGCAGGAAGATGAATTTATACCTCCACCTCCCGGATTAACGGAGTTTGACATTTTAGCTGTTAATATTGAAGAAAACAGTCAAAGAGAGCCGTTAAACTATGTAACACCTCCTGGTATTTCAAGAGAAATTGATGCGGGTACTGCCAACCTGAGAAGTCTAAACGAACAGTCCTTGGTTTTGCGTGTCAGTGAATTGCCTGAGGGAGATGCACGAGCCGCCTTCAGGAGTACCGAGATAGACATGCGGATGTACGGAAATCTCGAAATGTTTATACACGGTGAGACCTTAAATGAAAACAATCCTTTGGAATTTGGCGACGTATCCGTTTTCGTTCGACTGGGTACCGACTTCGAACAAAACTATTACGAATACGAAATTCCCGTTTTACCCACCGATGTTAATGCGTCGAGCACGCCTCAAAACATTTGGCCGGAAGAAAACAACATGAAGATCGATTTCGATAAGCTCCAAAGCGCTAAGAATTCGAGGAATCAATCCGGGTTTGAGCAGAGTCAGATTTATGAAGAAATGGATGGCGATCGACGGATACGAATTAAAGGTAATCCCGTGTTGAGTTCCGTTCGTTCTATTATGATCGGGGTGAGAAATCCGAGTGCTTCCAGTAATATTTGGACTGAAGATGATGGATTGACTGAAAGCGCAGAGATTTGGGTGAATGAGCTTCGATTGACTGATTTTAATAATGAAGGAGGCTGGGCAGCGATTGCGCGTGTGAATGCTCAATTGGCCGATTTCGGTAGCGTTTCCCTTGCGGGTAATATCTCAACTCCCAACTTCGGAGCTCTGGAAAGCCGTGTAAGCGAGCGCCCTCAAGAGCAATCAATGGGATACGACGCCAACTCAAATTTGGAGTTGGGTAAATTCCTTCCGGAAGAAAGTGGTGTGAAAATCCCGATGTTTATCGGTCAGTCCGAGCAGGTCGTAAGACCTCGTTTTGATCCGCTCGCACCCGACTTGGAATTGGAAGAGGTGGCAGAAGGTCTTTCGCAAGAAGAGAAAAGAGACTTGAGACAACGATCGCAAACCTATACCCGACGGCGAAGCATCAACTTTACCAATGTTCGAAAGGAGCGAACCAACCCGGATAAGAAGCCACAGATTTACGATATTGAAAACTTCAACGCGACCTTTGCATATAGCGATCGAGAGTTTTATGATATCAATACGGCATTCGATAATCAACGGCAGTTCCGAATCGGATTGGGGTATAATTACAATGCCAAACCGAAGAATATAAAGCCATTTGCGACCAGCAAGTTTTTACGAAAGTCTGACTATTTGGCGTTAATCAGAGACTTTAATTTTACGCTGATTCCGAAGTCATTCTCTTTCAGGTCGGAAATAAATCGAACCTATAGCGAACAGCAATTCAAAAACAACAGTGACGTTTTTGACTTTGAGCAGCCCGTACTTTATACCAAAACTTTCAATTGGAATAGGATTTACGACGTTCAACATGACTTAACGCAATCCATTCGCTTGACGTATAGCGCGAATAATCTCTCTTTCATCGATGAGCCCGAGGGTCGTGTTGATCGGGAAGACCGCGATACCTACAATCAGTACCGAGACACCATTTGGGAGAGTATTACACGATTTGGCGAAAACGTAACTTTCAATCAAAATTTCTCTGCTAATTATCGTGTACCGATCAACAAAATTCCCATCCTCGATTGGATTAGCACTGACGTGAGGTATAGCGGTAGTTACAATTGGCAACGTGCTCCCTTCTCACAAGACACATTGGGTAATGTGATTCAAAACTCCAGGAACATCTCCATTAATGGTCAATTGAATTTCTTATCACTTTACAATAAGATTGACTACTTCAAAAATGTAAACCGCAAGTTTCAGCGGCAGGGTAGAGGCAGCGGAAGGTCACTATCGGGACGAGGCCGTGGACGCGGTGAAGAAGATAAAGATGATAAAGACGGCGAGGAACCGGAGAAAAAAGAAAAAGATGAGAACGCTATTACGGCTCTGGACTATTTCGCCAAGTTGATAATGAGCGTAAAAAACCTGAGCATAGTTTACAGCCAAAATGAGGGAACCATGTTGCCGGGTTATAACCGAACATCAAATATCATTGGTATGGACCCCGGGTTCAATGCCCCGGGAGTTGATTTCGTATTCGGGCATCAAATTGAGAATTTCAACCGACAGGCGGCTTTGAAAGGGTGGCTGGTAGACAATCAGTTTATCAACCAACAATATCTTCAAACCTATACTGAAGATTTTAACATGAGGTTGAATCTCGAGCCACTTCCAAATTTGAGAATTGAACTTAGCGCCCAGCGAAGCAGATCGGACAATGACGGCTCATTTTTCCGATTTAATCCCGACTTGCAGCAGTATTTGGAAGAAAGCCGTTTTGAAACGGGAAGCTTCAGTACGACGATGATTGCTTGGAAAACACTTTGGCAAGAAGATATAGAGAATGTGAGTCCTGTTTTCGAAGCCTTTGCGGATTCAGGTATCAATAGTTTGAAGAGTGAGATTTCCAATCGTCTTGCCGTCCGCACGGGTTTATCAGCTCCCAATTCGGGTATCGAAGGATTTGCTGATGGTTACGGCCCCGGATCTCAACAGGTAGTTATACCGGCATTTGTAGCAGCCTATACCGGACAGGATGCGCAAAGTGTTAACCTGTTTATCAGTGATTATTCTCTTTTGGATGCGATTAAAAATCCTAATTGGACAGTGAACTACGACGGACTTTCAAAAATACCTGCTCTGAAGAAAATTTTCCGAACGGTTAATTTATCCCATGCATACAGGAGTACGTTTAGCGTCAGCAATTTCACGACCAACTTGGCGGCCGGAACCAATATTGATGGTACACCGGTTCGAGACAACTCCAGAGAGCAGAACTTTATAGCCGATACACAGATTAATGCCATCACTATCAGCGAGCAGCTCAGTCCGCTGATCAGAATAGACATGACTTGGCAAAATTCATTAATCACCAATTTTGAGATCAACAAGAACCGCGTTCTGGCTTTCAGTACCACTAACTATCAGTTGACTGAAAACAGAAGCGATGAAATCGTTATGGGATTGGGATACCGCTTTCCTGATGTTGAAATAAAGCTGGCCGGGAAAAAACGCAAAAGTGACTTAAATGTTCGTTTCGATCTCAGCATTCGCGATACGGAGATTATAGCCAGACGAATGGATGAAGGCACGAATCAAATAACATCAGGTCAGAATTTGATTTCCATCAAAACGGCTATTGATTACGTTATTTCAGATCGATTGAATATCAGAGCGTTTTATGATCATCAGATCAATAAACCAAAAGTTTCCATCTCATTCCCCACTTCAAATATTAATACAGGAGTATCTTTGCGCTTCACATTGACTCAATAAACCGAATTTGAATGAATCTGCCTGCTGACTTAAAATATACTGAGGACCACGAATGGGTTCGAATAGAAGGTAATACTGCAACTATCGGAATTACGGATTACGCCCAAGGCGAATTGGGAGATATCGTTTTTGTAGAAATCGAAACCGAAGGAGAAGATTTGGATAAAGGCGATGTTTTCGGAACCATTGAGGCGGTAAAGACCGTTTCCGATCTTTTTATGCCCTTGTCGGGAAAAGTGACTTCATTTAATAGTGATCTCGAGTCAAATCCTGAATTAGTAAATGAAGATCCTTACGGAAAAGGATGGATGATCAAAATTGATCTCGACGGAGAGCCTGACCTTTCAGATTTAATGGATGCAGCAGCATACGAAGAACACGCAGGTTAAGAAACCTTCATTCATAAATGCATACGGGGCGGCTCTGATTTGGGCCGCCTTTATTCTTTTACTCATGTCCCTTCCGGGAAAAGATCTTCCTGACTTCGACTTTTGGGCTATTGATATTGAAGACAAAATTGGCCATGTGGCCGTTTTTGGCTTGTTAAGTTTCTTAATGGTTTGGGGTTTAATCCGTAGAGATGAAAAATGGGAAACCAAATCGCTTGGGATCATTGCATTTTTAGGAGTAGTTTATGGAGGGGCCACGGAGCTGCTTCAAGGTTATGCTTTTCCCTCGAGGTATGCGAGTCTGCTTGATTTTCTGGCAGATACAGTCGGCGCAGTCTTAGGCACAGTGTTTGCAGTTTTCATCTTCACTAAACTCCGCAGACAAAAAAGCTGAGTGGCCACAAAGCGGTTTTTTTCTGTACTAAAAACCGTGTACTATGCAGATTAAAAAATCGCGCGAGGTAGAACTCGAACGCAAAAAACCAACCTTATTCTTATTAGGCCTTGCCGTAGCTTGCGCCTTTGTTCTCTCAGCTTTTGAATGGAGAACACCAATTGAGGAAAACACATTTGCCGGGACAATGGATGATGAAATCTCCGTTTTTGAGGTGGAGGACATTCCGAACTCATTTCGAAGTGAAGAAAAAATCATCAAGAACAAACCCGATGTCCAAAAAGAAGTGACCAAAGCCGTAATTGATGCATTCACCTTTGACGATGAGAAAATTCCGATGGATGATTTTGAATTTCCCGATATCGAAGAAGAACCTATTGTCTATGACATAACACCGGTTTCGGAAGAAAACGTGGATGAAGAACCTCTTATTTTTGCCGATGTAATGCCCGAATTTCCGGGTGGAGAAGCGGCCCGACGGGCATTTTTAAAAGGCAATCTGAATTTTCCGCAAATGGCTAAAGATGCAGGAATTTCCGGAAAGGTTTATATCGGTTTTGTGGTTGCCAAAGATGGATCAATTCAGGATATCGAAGTTCTTCGCGGAGTCGGAGGCGGATTGGATGAAGAAGCCTTGAAAGTCGTGAAAGCCATGCCTAAATGGAATCCGGGGTTCAATAACGGAAGGCCCGTCAATGTTCGATTCGTTATGCCCATCTCCTTTACTCTAAGAAATTAGGAACAATACTTGATATAATCCTTAAGTTAAAATTCACCACTCTCAACGGATAAGTAGTCAAACTTTACTATTTTCGCTGAGTCTGTAAAAAACGGAACAAATGGAATTGAAGAAAAGTCCCGAAGCAAATCTTGAAAAGAAGCGTCTGCCGCTCATAATTATCGGTTTGTTGTTTTCATTAGCTTTGGTTTTAGTAGCTTTTGAATGGAAAGCTTTTGAAACGGAAGTAAAAGATTTGGGAGAACTCGAATTGGATCTGATTGAAGAAGAAATTATTCCCATATCTCAACAGCAACCGCCACCTCCACCACCACCTCCTGCACCCACTACCGTTATTGAGATTGTAGAGGATGAAGAAGAAATCGAAGAGGAGCTGGTAATCGAAGACCTCGAAGTAGATGAGGAAACGGAGATTGAGTTCATCGAAGAAGTAGAAGAAGAGGTTGTTGAAGAACAAATCTTTACCATTGTTGAGGAAATGCCTAGCTTCCCGGGCGGTGAGGCTGCCTTGATGAAGTATTTGGGAAAGAACATTAAGTACCCTGCTATTGCTAAAGATGCCGGAATTCAAGGTACCGTATATGTAACCTTTGTGGTGAATGAAGAAGGAGCCGTGAAGGATGTAAAAGTTTTACGATCTATAGGCGGAGGCTGTGATGAAGAAGCAATTCGGGTAGTAGAGAATATGCCGAAGTGGAAACCGGGAAAACAGAGAGGAAAATCCGTTAAGGTTCAGTATAACCTGCCTATCCGTTTTACACTGAAATAGTATATTTTATTAGTCTATTAGACCGTCTCTAACGTATGTTTGAGACGGTTTTTTATTTGAAGGCTTTATTCATTTTAGCCGCTATATAGATACGATGCAAACATGAATATTTCTTTCAGTGTCCGAAAATCATCGACGAACTACGATTTTTGAAAGTTAAAGCATAAAAAAGTTAACCGGGTGTTATAGATTTTAGTAGCTTCACATTCTAACTAAAATTTCAATACCATGATTTTAACCAAAAATTACCTCGTTAGGGGATTGGCATGTTTATGCTTTTTCTCCCTGTTTAACTACAATTCTAACGCACAACAAACCAGTATCGGCAACGATTTTTGGCTTGTTTTTAACGAAACGGTAGAAGAAGATTTCGACTTTACTCCGCCGCAGCTTATAGACCTTCAAATTTTTATTTCCAGTCAAACCGGTGCTTCGGGAACGGTAGAAATTGAGAGTCTCGGTTTTAACGAAGATTTCTCCGTCAGCCCTGGAGAACTTATTACCGTATTTATCCCGGATGAAGCTTTAGTCATCGGAACCAATGTGATTGATGATCTGGGTATACATGTGACTTCTGACAATCCCATTTCGGTCTACGGATTAAACCAACGAAATTTTTCCACGGATGCTTACTTGGCTATTCCCACAGCGGCTTGGGAAAATGAGTATTTGGTGATGAGTTACAGCGGAACATTTCCCGACGGATCACAATTCGGTATTGTGGCTAAAGAAGATAATACCACCATAACCATTACACCTACTGCTTCATACGGGGGTAATATAGCCGGAGTGCCTTTTGTTATTACTCTGGATGAGGGTGAAACATACCAAGGAAGAAGCGGAGCCGGCGTCGATTTAACTGGAACAACTATCGAGGCATCTTCACCGGTGGGTGTATTTGGAGGTCATTTTTGCGCAAATGTCCCGATTGGTGTCGCCTTTTGTGATCACTTAACCGAAATGATTCCACCTTCTAATAGTTGGGGGCAGTCGTTTGTAACCGTTCCTTTTGCCGAAAGAGAAAATGGCGATATTTTCAGAATCTTAGCTTCAGAAGATAACACCGATATTAATGTCAACGGTGCATCACAAGGTCTGTTGGACAGAGGTGAGTTCATAGAAATCAATTTATCCGTGGCTTCATCAATCCAAAGTACTGCCCCGGTCTTGGTAGCGCAATTTATGCAAGGAAATGAAATAGACAGTGACGAATTCGTCGGCGACCCCGCCATGATGATTATTCCTCCGCGAGAACAGTTTTTGGGTAGTTATACCGTATCAACACCCGCAACCGGATTTGTTACGAACCACTTGAATATCGTAGTGGATAACAACGGTGTGGGAAGCATTCAACTAGATGGAGTAAATATTCCTTCGGAAGATTTCTCTCCAATTCCCGGAACGAATTTTAACTCTGCCCAGATACCGGTGGACTTGGGAACCTACACTCTGACCAGCAGTACTGCCTTCGGGGTATTCGTCTACGGAACAAATGATGATGATTCCTACGCCTATCCGGGCGGTCAAGTTTATTCGGCGGTAGCTGAAGTAAACAGTTTAGCTCTGAGCCCCGCATTTTCTGAAGGACCAGCCTTCACTCAACAATGTTTTCAAGCAGAACTTACCGACGCTGACGGAGAACCTTTAGAAGGAATTCGAATTGATTTTATCGTTACAGGAGTAAATGAAGCAAGTGGTTTTAGTTTTACCGATGAAAACGGAATAGCTGAATTCTGTTATACGGGTGAGAATGAAGGAGAAGATATTCTCACGGCATTCCAAGGCGACCTCACACAGGAAGTAAATGTGACATGGACAGCGGCCGTTTTGGATTGTGAGGGTACGCCTAATGGCGCTGCGCTTCCCGGCACTTCATGTAATGTGGCCGGGGCAGTCGGTGTTTGGAGCGAGGATTGTGAGTGCGTTCCCGTTGATCAAGGTGACTGCCTGAGCTTTCGCTATTTCTTAGCCAATAATCCTACAGGGTCAGGAGATTCAAAACTTTTTGAAATAACCTTAAGCGATGATGATGAAACTGCTGAATTGGAAGAATTGCTCGCTCTGTCCTATAGTTTTCATATAGCTTACAGCGAAAGCGAAAACATGGTTTATATCGTACGGTCAACCAACGGTAATTTCAGAAAGTTGGATGTAAGCGTTGAAAACGGAACACTCAGTGAGGAGATTGTATTGTCTGAAACCTTAGGAGGTGCGGTAGCGGCAGGCTTCAGTCCCGACGGTGTGTTTTATATAGGAAGTGAAAATAATGAGGCAATCTACAGCGTAGATACCGAAACGGGAATGGTGTCTTTTTTTAGAGATGCACCCGTTCACGGGGGAGATCTCGCCTACCGCGAAGATGGTAATCTATATCTGGCTACCAGAGATTTTAATGGACGCGTATTTGAATTGAATACCGAGGGAGAAGTATCGGCAGTTCAAAATGTGCCTCCACTCGTTACCGGACTGGCCATTACCGATGAAGGAAACGGACTGGTAAGTGTAAGGGATCGAAATAAACTATTTCTCGGAGACGATATGGGTAACCAATTAGGTATTTACAACCTCTTTTTGGATGGTGAATCCTTCACGACCGGAAATGGAGACATGGCTTCAGGATGTGCGGAGCGTCTGCAAGCCGGTGAGTGTGAAAACTTCCTGACTTTTTACACGGGGTACCCGTCAAATAATGCAGATAATGAATTATACGGTATCACATTGGGCGAAGACAATTCTCTCGAGCTAAACTTAATTGAAGGTTTCAGCACGGATGACAACCATATAGCCGTAAGTCCTGATGGTTTGATTTATTCAGTCAGAGGCAGCAATCTGGACATTTTTGATGCTGAGTCGGGCTCTTACGTTTTACAAGGCATACCTATTGAAACGGCTTCGGGTCAGTCTTTAAGTGGATTTCCCGCAGCTACCTTCGATTTTAATGGAATACTTTATTTGGCTAAATCTTCAAATAGCACGGTCTACAGCATCGAGATTGAAGATGGAATTGCCATAGCGAATGTGGCTTTTTCCGGTGTAGATATCGCAGGGGGCGATTTGGTTGCCACGGGCAATGCAGACGAACAAATTCTTTGGTATATAAATCGCAATAGTGGTACGCTGACTAATCTATTGGACAATTCATTTGTAGAGCTCGGTTTTGATGAGATTAACGGAGCTGCCCTTCTTAGTGATGGTAGATTATGTATAGCCAATGGGGCCAGTGGCGAAGATGGTGGTTTGTTTGCAATTGATTTAGGTGATTTTAGCTCCGTGCAGTTGAGTTCTACCGGAGGTCCCGACATTTTCTTTAATGGAGATTTAGCATCAGGCTGTCCTTCCGTAGAATCTGTGGAATTGCCAATAATTCCGGCGCAAAGTCAGGAATTTGTACATTCTCTCAAACTGCAGCCCAATCCTACCGAGGGTCAGACAATGGTAGTTTTTACCATAGCTGAAAATGAGCGATTGGCCGTAGAAGTACTCGACCTTAACGGAAGAGTGATTGAAGTCTTATACAATGGACAATCGGAACATGCAGGTAGCAGACGAGTGGAATTCGACGGGTCATACCTGAACAACGGATTGTATTTAGTCAGAATGACGAGCGCATCATTTACTGAAATTCAGAAATTAATGATTGCCAAATAATCCTATCAATTTCACCAAATTTTCAAAAGGTCAGCCCTGAAGGTGGCTGACCTTTTGTATTGCCGGTCTTGACTAGCTTTTTCTATATTTGAAAAAAACCAACTTTTGGCAAAATCAACATTCAATCCATCCGACATCAGGCGAAAGGCAGTAGATCAAGTCGGAGTGGAAGAACGATGCTCCCGATTTCAAAGTCGAAGTATAAAATCGGAAGCGAAAATTCAGGGTTTGAAAATGGCCTTGAATATGATCGACCTTACTACCCTCGAAGGAAAAGATACGGAAGGTAAGGTGCGTCAGCTTTGCCATAAGGCGGCTCACTTGCATCACAGTATGCCCGACCTGCCCAATGTAGCGGCGGTGTGCGTTTATCCCACTTTCGTGAAATTGGCTAAATCGTTGGTCGGTGACAAAGGCATCAAAGTGGCTTCTGTCGCTACTGCATTCCCATCAGGTCAATCGTTTCGAAAATACAAGATCGAGGAAACCAAAGAGGCCGTGGCCGAAGGTGCCGATGAGATTGACATGGTGATTTCGCGTGGTCGATTTCATCAAGGAGATTATGCCTATGTTTTCGATGAGATCAGCGCAGTGAAAGAAGCTTGCGGAAAAGCCAGATTGAAGGTGATTTTGGAAACGGGAGAATTGGGAAACCTTGATGCCGTTTATTTCGCATCTCAAATTGCCATCGCTGCAGGTGCCGATTTCATCAAGACTTCCACCGGTAAGATTAAGCCCGCCTCCACGATGCCCGTTACTTTGGTTATGCTCGAGGCTATCCGCGATCACTATTTCTCTACCGGTAAAATGGTGGGTATGAAGCCCGCGGGCGGAATCTCAAATGCTAAACTGGCTTTGCATTACCTGATCATGGTAAAGGAAACATTGGGCGAAGCTTGGCTCACCAATGAGTGGTTTCGATTCGGAGCGAGCTCGCTGGCCAATGACCTGCTGAAACAATTGGTAAAGCAGGAATCGGGAATTTATCAATCTGCAAATTACTTTGCGCTGGACTAATATGGCTAAGACTAATAAAGATAATAGTTGGGATTTGTCTCCTGCTCCTGAAAGCACGGGGCATATCTCTCTCAAAAAACGATACGATCTTTTCATCGATGGAAAATTCGTAGCTCCCACTACTAAAAAGTACTTCTCATCGGTAAACCCTGCTACTGAGGAAGACCTCGCAGAAGTAGCTCAGGCAGGTGAAAAAGATGTAGATAAAGCGGTGAAGGCAGCACGCAAGGCGTACGATACGGTTTGGTCAAAAACTTCTCCCGCTGATCGCGGAAAGTACATTTACAGAATTGCCAGATTAATACAAGAGCGCGCGCGCGAGTTTGCTGTAATTGAATCCTTGGATGGAGGCAAACCCATTCGCGAATCTCGGGATGTTGATGTGCCCCTGGCGGCTGCTCATTTCTTCTACCATGCCGGTTGGGCCGATAAATTGGACTATGCTTTTCCCAACAGCAAACCTCAACCGGTAGGTGTCGTTGGTCAGATCATTCCGTGGAATTTCCCCTTGCTGATGGCAGCCTGGAAAATAGCTCCCGCTCTGGCCTGTGGAAATACCGTAGTGTTAAAACCCGCCGAAACCACTTCTCTTACGGCGTTGAAATTAGCCGAATTAATCCAAGATGCCGGCTTACCTGACGGCGTGGTGAATATCATCACCGGCGCGGGCGAAACGGGCAAGGCACTCGTAGAACACTCTGATATCGATAAAGTGGCTTTCACCGGATCTACCGAAGTGGGTAAGATGATTCGACGCTCGCTCGCGGGTACCTCAACACGACTCACACTCGAACTCGGTGGAAAAGCGGCGAACATCATTTTTGAAGACGCGGCGATTGATCAGGCGGTTGAAGGAATTGTAAACGGAATTTACTTCAATCAAGGCCATGTATGCTGCGCTGGTTCTCGGCTTTTCGTCGAAGAGAGTGTGGCCGAAGAGGTGGTGCGGAAACTCAAGCACCGCATGGATCACTTGATAGTGGGCGACCCCATGGATAAAAATACCGATGTCGGTGCGATCAATTCGAAAGGGCAGCTTCAAACGATTGAAAAATATTTGAAAGCGGGGCAAAAAGATGGGTTTGAAATGTACCAATCAAATGTGGCCGTGCCTAAAAAAGGCTATTGGTGCAAGCCCACTCTTTTTACCGATGTATCGCAAAGCAGCATTATTTCAAAAGAAGAAATCTTCGGGCCCGTGCTGGCCATGCAAACGTTCAGAACGATAGATGAGGTGATTGACAAAGCGAACAATACGCCCTACGGACTTTCGGCCGGCGTTTGGACGGATAAAGGATCAAAAATCTTCAACCTCACCACGCGTCTGCAGGCGGGGGTAGTTTGGGCCAATACGTTCAATAAGTTCGATCCGACCTCGCCCTTTGGCGGATACAAAGAGTCCGGATTTGGTCGAGAAGGAGGAATTCACGGATTGTCGGCTTATTTAAACTTGCAAGATTAATGGCTAAGAAAAACACACCTTCGAACGAAGGACTAGCAGTCATGAAAACGTATAAACTCTTCATCGGCGGTGCATTTCCAAGAACGGAAAGCGGGCGCTTTTATCCGATTCGAAATGAGTCGGGAAAGTTAATCGCCAACGTCTGCTTGTCGTCTCGAAAGGATTTTCGAAATGCCGTGGTAGCCGCTCGAAAGGCGCAATCCGGCTGGGCAGAAAAGACGGCTTACAACCGATCTCAAATCATTTACCGAATTGCAGAAATGCTTCAGCAAAAAGAAGAGTTGTTTATTCGGGAAATGAAAGATCTGGGTTATTCGGACGGAAAGGCCAAGAAAGAATTTTCAGCTTCGGTCGATTACCTCGTTCACTACGCCGGGTGGTGTGATAAGTATGTTCAAATATTCAGTTCGGTAAATCCCGTGGCTTCGTCTCATTTCAATTTTTCCGTGCCCGAACCCACCGGCGTCATTGCTGCTTGTGCTTCCGATCATACGGCTTTACTCGGTTTTCTCGAAGCTTGCATCCCTGCCATTTGCGGAGCCAATACGGTCATCGTTTTGGCTTCCGAAAGCATGCCGACTTGTGCCATTAGCATGGCTGAGGTTATTGCTACTTCTGATGTTCCCGGCGGCACCATTAACGTTCTTACGGGTAGCAGAGAAGAATTGCTCTATCAATTTACTTCTCACATGGATGTAAATGGATTTGCCATTTGGGATGCTGAATCTGCTGATTCCATTACTATAGGTCAGTATGCTGCCGAAAATTTAAAGCGCGTAAAGTACTACAAGTCAAAAACTGAGGCAGCCTTGAACCCACAGAGAATAATGGATTTTCAGGAAATCAAAACGACTTGGCATCCTATTGAGCAAATCTCAGGCGCAGGTTCCGGATACTGACCTTCAGGGCAGCGTATTCTTTTTACTTTTGCAGAAAATGAGCACATGGCAAGAAAAGTAGCCTTAATCACCGGCGTGACGGGCCAGGATGGCGCGTACCTTTCAGAGTTTTTGCTGGAGAAAGGATATGAAGTACACGGTATTAAACGACGTAGTTCGCTTTTCAATACCGATAGAGTAGACCATTTGTACAAAGACCGACATGAGAAGGACGTAAATTTTATCCTTCATTATGGTGACTTGACTGATGCTTCAAATATTATCAGGCTCATTCAGGAAATACAGCCCGATGAGATTTACAATTTAGGTGCTCAATCCCATGTTCAGGTTTCTTTCGAAACACCGGAGTATACGGCCAATGTGGACGCGATGGGCGTATTGCGCATTTTGGAGGCCATCCGAATTCTTGGTTTGGAAAAGAAAACCCGCATTTACCAAGCTTCTACCAGCGAGCTTTACGGAATGGTTCAGGAAACGCCACAGAGTGAAGAAACGCCTTTTTATCCCCGGAGTCCTTACGGTGTTGCCAAGCTTTATGCCTTCTGGATTATCAAGAATTACCGTGAAGCTTACAACTTATTTGCCGTCAATGGAATTCTCTTCAATCACGAAAGTCCGCTGCGAGGAGAAACCTTTTTGACCAGAAAAGTTACAAGAGCAGTGGCTCGCATTAAACTGGGACTGCAAGAGCGACTATTTGTTGGAAACCTCGATGCAAAGCGGGATTGGGGTCATGCTAAGGATTACGTAGAAGGAATGTGGCTCATGCTTCAGCACGATAAGCCCGAAGATTTTGTACTCGCAACGGGAAAGACTTATAGCGTCAGATATTTTATAGAACAAGCCTTTTCACATGTTGGCATTTCCATAAAATGGCAAGGCGAAAAAGAAAATGAAGAAGGCATTGACGCCAAATCGGGAAAGGTACTGATCAAGGTAGATCCGCGGTACTACCGCCCCACGGAAGTAGACCTTCTGGTAGGCGATCCTTCAAAAGCCAAGAAGGAATTGAATTGGGAGCATCGATACGATATTACTGATCTGATAAGCGAAATGGTAGATGCCGATCTCGATCTATTCAAAAGAGATAAATACCTTCTCGACGGAGGACATTCCGTTATGAACTACAATGAATAAGGAAGCCGCAATATACATAGCCGGCCACCGCGGAATGGTGGGAAGCGCCATTTTGAGGAAGCTGCAAGAAAGCGGTTATCAGAACTTAATCACGCGTACCTCATCAGAATTAGACCTGCGCGACAAATCAGCGGTTTTATCTTTTTTCGAAAAGGAGAAGCCCGACTATGTTTTTTTGGCTGCCGCCAAAGTAGGAGGGATTCAAGCCAACGACACTTACCGAGCGGAATTCATTCACGATAATCTGGCCATAGAGCTGAATGTGATTGATGCGGCGCACAAGAGCGGTGTTACGAAACTTCTCTTTCTGGGCTCTTCATGTATCTATCCGAAAATGGCTCCTCAGCCGTTGAAAGAAGAATATCTGTTGACGGGTATATTGGAGCCGACAAATGAGCCCTATGCTATCGCAAAAATTGCGGGCATCAAAATGTGCGAGGCTTATCGCGATCAGTATGGCTGCAATTTTATCTCGGCTATGCCAACCAATCTTTATGGCCCGAATGATAACTACGATCTGAAAAATTCACACGTATTACCGGCGCTGATTCGAAAATTTCATGAAGCCAAGGAATCGGGAGCAAGCGAAGTGATGATTTGGGGATCGGGTACACCAAAACGTGAGTTTCTTCATGTAGATGATATGGCTTCGGCCTGTGTCTTTCTGATGGAAAACTACGATGGTAAGGAGTTCGTGAATGTAGGAATAGGAGAGGATATTTCTATCGCAGATTTGGCAAGAATGATTTCTGAAATTGTCGGTTTTGAGGGCGAATTGGTTTTTGATCGATCTAAACCGGACGGTACTCCGCGAAAGCTAATGGATGTGTCAAAACTAGAGAGCCTCGGGTGGAGAGCGAAGATTTCATTACGAGAAGGAATTGAAAGCGTCTATCAGGACTTCAAATCTTCACTAGTCAAAGTCTGAATATGTTGAGGGCCTTCCTCATTCTTATTTTCACTTCTATCGGATTAAATCTATTCGGTCAGGTTTATGTCTTACCAATAGATCAGCTTTCGCGGCTTAGGCAAGACCGTGCGGGAATCGGTGCGCAAGCGTCGGTCCATGCAGGTGCCAAACCTATTTTATTAAGTGATGCCGATGTAAGTCGAGTGCCGGGATTCGGAAAGGATACCACGGAATATTATTTTAAGGTAACCGAGAAAATTTTCAGCAGCCACTTGATCGAACTGGATAAACCGAATTTCAAGGTTTATGCCGATGTACTTTTTGATTTTGGAATAGGAGGTGAAACCGCAGATGAAATTAACCCCAACAAACCTGAAGCAAATCTTTTTCAAAACACTCGAGGGTTCGTCGTACAAGGGCAGATCGGCAAGAATGTATATTTCCTGACGGATTTCAGAGAGAATCAGGGTCGATATGCTTCTTACTTAAATCGTTTTATCGATTCTACCGGAGTTTATCCCGGTTCCGGTCGGGTAAAGCCTTTCGGCGAAGGAGGTTACGATTACAGCATGGCAAGCGGTTTTGTAGGAGTTCAAGCCACCGACTGGCTGGATCTTTCATTCGGACATTCAAAACAGTTTATCGGCCACGGCTATCGCTCTCTGTTGCTCTCTGATGTTGCGCACAATTATCCATTCGCGTCCTTTGAGTTGGATGCTCTAAATGAAAAAATACAGCACCGCTATACTATTGCCCTTCTGCAAAATTTGGAGAGATTGCCGCAAGGCGAAACTCCTGAAGCCATTTTTAAAAGAAAGGTAGCTTCATGGAATTATCTGTCATTTAAGCCACTTCCGAATATGGAGATCGGATTATTTGAAGAGGTCATTTGGAAAATATTCGATGACAGTTTGGGAAGTCAACCATTTGATTATCGTGCTTTGATACCCGTTCCCGGAATCAATTCTGCCGTGTTGGGATTGAATGATCAGGAGAATAACGCGCGATTGGGAGTCAACGCTGCCTGGCATCCCTTTCCGAAACTGAAGGTCTATGGTCAAATGCTTTTCAACGGAAGTGAAGCAGGCTTGGCGGGATTTCAGGCAGGTAGTCGGTGGTCCGGTATTTTTGATCGTTTCGACTTGCAGGTAGAGTACAATCAAGCCGAAGAAGCAGCCACTGTCAATTTTGAAAACTTACAGTCGGAGTATCATTTTAACATGCCGCTCGGACACATTTTGGGACGAGACTTTAAGGAAGTAGTCGGTACGCTCTCCTATTATCATAAGCGTATATTTGCTCGACTGAAATCAGTGTATTATCGATCAAATACCGTAACTGATATTGTGGAAGGGAATAATGAGCTTAGTGTTTCTTATTCGGATCTACAGCTGGCTTATGTTTTTAATCCGAGTTGTAACTTTCAGGTTTATACGGGGTATACCTACAGAAATGAAAATTCCCAAAATGAAGATTTTGTTAACGGATTTTGGTATGTGGGAATCAGAACTACTTTGTCCGATTTTTATCGCGACTTTTGAAGACATTTTAATCAACAATTACAACCTATGAAAGAGATTGTCCTCGGTTTTGTGACATCTTTTTTCGTCGTTCTCCTCACCACTCCCTCTCTCATCAAGGTGGCTAAGATGAAGAAGTTGACTGACGATCCTAATGAGGAGAGAAAGAAACACCGCAAGAGCACCCCGACAATCGGTGGTATTATCATTTTCGCCGCCAGCATTTTTGCTTATTCCCTTTGGTTTCCTTCTGATAATTTGAGCTACTTCGGGAGCTTACATCACTTCTCGGAATCAGTAAGCGATTTTAAGTTTCTCATCTCTGCAGCTATTCTTCTCTTTTTCATCGGTGTGAAAGATGACATTATTGGTGTTGCCCCGATGAAAAAATTACTCGGTCATGTAATTGTTGGTTTTATCCTCGTAGTAATGGCCGATATCCGCATAATGGGAATGCACGGAGTTTTCGGCATAGAAGAAATACCCTATTGGGCCAGCGTAGGTCTAAGTGTTTTTACCTATGTAGTTGTGGTTAACGCCATCAATCTCATTGATGGAAGTGATGGTTTGGCCGCGGGAACCGGTTTCATTTGTTCCGTTTATTTCGGCCTTTGGTTTTATGGTACTTATCAGTATGATTTGAGCATGATGGCTTTTGTGTTGGCAGGTTCGCTCAGCGGTTTTCTACTATTCAATTTCAATCCGGCAAAGATTTTCATGGGCGATTCAGGCTCTTTATTTATCGGGGCATTTGTTTTTGTGATGGCCATGAAATGTATCGAAACGGATGAAAGACTTTTGGATGGATGGACCGAAAACGTTTCTTCTGCCGTATTCGCACTATGCGTTCTGGCGTACCCATTGGTGGATACACTTCGGGTTTTTTCCTTGCGACTTCTCAAAGGGCGATCGCCTTTTTCTCCCGACAGGAATCACATTCACCACCAACTTATTGATCACGGTTTCGGCCATGCGTTCACCGCATTGTACCTATATTTGATCGTTATTTCCGTACCGCTGGTTTCGTTGGGATTTAAGGGTTACAGCGCAACCGTCGCCTTTTTCTCAATGTTGGTCATAAGTTTTGCACTTGTTCACACCGTTTTCTTATTCAAACTCCGGAGACCTAAAAATCACATTTCTGAAGTCAAGGACTCTTATCCACAGGTCAACGAATCTTAAGCTTGGCTTAGCCACCCTTTTTCTTCTCATTGCCGAAATCCTCTCGGCGCAGGTTCACTTTGCCGAGCAAAAATCAGATTATTCGATTTCCGTTCGCTCTTTTCCATCCGTTCCCTCACGGTGGTATGAGGTTGAATCAGATACCGGTTCTTTTCTGTTATTTAATTCGATCGATTTTGGCTATCCTGCCAAAGGTGATTCGGGAGAATTTCAGTTCGGGATTTTGCCCTTATTGGAAGTAGGTGCCGGCTATTCCAATAAGTCCGATGAACTCTTTGAGGCTTCGGGTGGTGTTGCACTCGGTGCATCAGTCGGAAAGTTTTCGCTGCACGCAGAGTTTATCGGGGGCATTAATCGTCAACCGGGGTATTTAGTTGAATTTACTGATAGCTTGGGAATCCTGCCTTCTAGAGGTCGAAATTTATCTACTTCCGAAAGCGCGGCCTTTGCGATGCCTACGCTCGCATTGAATTTTAAGGCGAATGAATTTTTCACCTTCGAGTTGGGTTACGGCAAGAATTTTTTTGGAAACGGTCACCGCTCACTTTTTCTCAGTGATGTGGCTTACAATTATCCCTATTTGAGAATTGAGACGAGCGTTTGGCATATCAAATACATCAACCTTTTCAGTGCACTTCAAGATATTTCAGCAGATCCTTCTGATCCATCTTCTTTCCGCAATAAATTTTCATCATCACATTATTTCAATTGGGCCATTTCGCCAAGATTCAATATCGGGCTTTTTGAAACGATAATCTGGCAGGGAAGCGATACCCTTTCTGATCGAGGGTTTGATCCCAATTACTTGAATCCGATAATCTTTTTCCGACCCGTCGAGTTTTCCATAGGCTCTCCTGACAACGCCATAATTGGCTTGGACTTATCGTTTAAGTTGTCCAAAAAATCAATCCTATACGGTCAACTTATATTTGATGAATTTCTCTTGAGTGAATTCAGAGCGCGCGACGGGTGGTGGGGAAATAAGTGGGGAGCTCAATTCGGACTTAAAACTTTTGACCCGTTCGGTCTTTCTAATGCATTTCTACGCGGTGAGTTCAATTTGGCCAGGCCGTTTACCTACACTCATGGAAGCGTTTTACAAAACTTCGGCCACTACAATCAGCCACTGGCACATCCGCTGGGAACGAATTTTTACGAAGGTCTGATCCAAGCTTACTACGAAAAAGACGATTGGTTTTTTGAAGGTCAGTGGAATTATAGCTTATACGGTCGAGACCCTGACTCGCTCAACTTTGGCGGAGACATTTATCGCAGTTATGCAAACCCTGCTGAGATTTATGGAAATGAAATCGGGCAAGGCCGTCAATCGAGATTATTCTATCAGAAACTGTCGGCAGGAATCATTCTCAATAGGCGGATGAATTTGCGAGCCTCGGCGTATTATATCTATCGCCGATTAGATGAGGATGGAATGGCGATAAACAATGAGCACATTTTTGGCGTTCGTTTGGCTACAGAACTGTTCCGAACCTATACGGACTTTTAGGAGTCATCCTTAAAAAATAAGTATCTTTGCACTCGAATTTTTCGATTGAATGATTGTCAATTCTGCTACAAAAACGTTTCCCGAAATCATGCGAGTAAAACTTGGAGCCTACGCGGCGTTTACCAAGTTGCGCCTTACTTCTTTAGTGGTAATCTCTTCGATTATCGGCTACGGAATTGGTGCAGTCAATTTTTTGTGGGTTGATGTTTTTTGGCTTTCGCTGAGCGGAATACTAGTGACCGGAGCCTCAAATGGTTTCAACCAGGTAATAGAACGGGATGTCGATGCCTTGATGAAGCGCACGGGAAACCGACCGTTGCCACAAGGCACCATGAGTGTTATCGAATCACTTCTTTTAGCCACTGCCATGGGGGTGGCGGGATTGGTGATGCTTTATTTCATGTTCAATCAGTTGGCGGCTGTCTTGGGTGCGTTGGCTTTGTTTAGTTACGTTTTGCTTTACACTCCGCTAAAGCGCTATTCGGCCATTGCCGTTTTCGTAGGTGCTTTTCCCGGTGCCATTCCACCGATGCTCGGATATGTGGCGGCCACGGCTGACTTCGACCTGTATGCAGGATTGTTATTTGCCACTCAGTTCATGTGGCAATTTCCACATTTTTGGGCCATTGCCTGGGTTTCTCACGAAGACTATAAAAAGGCAGGTTACCATCTTTTGCCTTCAAAAGGCAAAGACGGGCAAAGCGCTTTCTTGACACTACTCTACACCTTATTCTTAATTCCGGTGTCATTGCTTCCTTGGGCCTTCGATTTGATCGGTCCAGTGGCTGCAGTAGCATTGGCTTTGGCAGGAATTGCTTTCGCAATACCGTCATTTAAACTGCTCAGAACGAAGTCGGACAAAGCCGCTCGATCGGTTATGTTTGCCTCTTTCTTCTACTTGCCTATCGCCCAGTTGATTTTACTTCTCGACAAAATTTAATTTATGGCTACAACAATTTCAAGTCAGGCGATGGAACAATCTCCAAACAGTGAGCGAACGAAAAAAATGGTGCTGTATATCGGCATTTTCAGCATCGTTATGCTCTTCGCAGGATTCTCGAGTGCTTATGTGATCAGTTCTTACAATGAGATTTGGGTCAACATTACACTGCCGACTGCATTTTACATCAGTACGGTATTAATTCTTCTTAGCAGCCTCACCATCAGGATGGCCGTAAAAGCTTCCGGCGATGGAAAAGAGAGCAAAGCTATTTCACTGCTCGCAATTACTTTATTGCTGGGGCTTGGATTTGGCTTTAGCCAATATTTGGGCTGGAATGAACTGACCGGTGAGGGAAGCTACCTTTCCGGACACATCGATAATTTAGACGGAATCTATGGAGAGGATTATACCATCTCCTATAAAGGTCAGGAATTGATTTACGAGGAGGGTGAATATTATTTGCCAAACGATGATCTCAAGGAAAAACCGCTTCTCGATGAAATAGCCGTATACAGTAATTCTACGGCAAGTTATATCTACATTCTCAGCTTTGTCCATTTACTTCATGTATTGGGTGGTATTCTGTTTTTGGCGGGAATTCTCGTAGTCGCTAAGGTTGGAAAGAAAAAAGGCTTGAGTCATCTTCGACTGAAATTGGGCTCTATTTATTGGCACTTTGTCGATGGACTATGGCTTTATTTATTGCTCTTTTTACTTTTAATTCACTAAACTTGCACAAAATTTCGAGCAATGGCAGGAGAAGCTACTAAAGCTATTGATAAAACTCTTCTTTGGGGCGGAGGTCGTTCCCCATTCAGCGTAAGCTACGGCAAAATGATGATGTGGTTTTTCCTCGTCTCTGATGCCCTGACATTTTCAGGTCTTTTGGTGGCTTATGGTTATGCCCGTCAAGCTTATACAGGTGCGTGGCCTATCGGTGAAGAAGTATTTCACGCACTTCCGGGATTACACGGAAATTATCCGCTTATTTATGTAGCCTTAATGACATTTATCCTGATCATTAGCTCGGTTACAATGGTTTTGGCTGTAGAAGCCGGGCACCGAATGGATCGAAAAGGTGTAACGAAATGGTTGGGCCTAACCATCATCGGAGGTTTTTTCTTCTTGGGTTCGCAAGCTTGGGAGTGGAGTCACTTTATTCACGGTTCTGCCGGCTATATTCTTTCTGAAAATAATACTCAGTATTTCTTAGTAGAAGAAGTGCCCCACGGAAGGACTGCTGCGGATGTTGAAGGTTTTGCGCTCATAGCCAATCAAGGTGAGGAGAATGAAACGATCATCACGGGAGATCAAGCTACTTCACTGTTTAATGATCGAATCGACTATGTGCAGGGTGCGAATATGACCATTAATGAATATGGTCCGCCTCAGTACGCAAATTTCTTCTTCTTCATCACCGGCTTTCACGGCTTCCACGTTTTCAGTGGGGTGATAATCAATATTATTGTCTTCTTCGGTGTGATCAAAGGGATTTACGAAAAGCGCGGCCATTACGAGATGGTTGAAAAAACCGGACTTTACTGGCACTTTGTCGACTTGGTTTGGGTATTCGTATTTACCTTCTTTTACCTGATTTAAAATACTTGCAATATGGAACGCGACGATCTAATCGTAAACGATAGTTATTCAGTACAGGCAAACCACGATGAAGAGCACGGAAAAAAGATTCGTAAGAAGATTTATTTCGTTACCATACTCCTTTCGGTAATCACGACCATCGAAGTTGCTCTTGGTATTTTCATCAAGCAAGGAACTGATTTCTGGCCCGTTGTTAAATGGTCATTTATCGTTATGACCTTGGTAAAAGCAGGATACATTGTTCTCGTTTTTATGCACCTCGGCGATGAACGAAAGTCCTTGAGATATGTTATACTCTTGCCATACGCGGTTTTCATTCTATATCTCCTTTTCATTGGTGTTACGGAGTCGAGTTACTTGAATGACGTGTGGCTTGAATATAGGCCATAATTGCAATGAACAAATCTTCTGAGAGACGGAAATACCTTTTGCTTTTCGCTCTGCTGTTGGGTCCCGGCTTGGTGCTTATCTTTTTAAGCAAAGCCGATCACAGCTTTAAAACCCTTCCCTACTACGGTCCGAAGGAGCCCGTTTACAAAGCAGGCAGCGAAACACCTGACACCCTGTACCACACCGTTCCTGATTTTTCCTTTACCAATCAATTTGGTGAGCGAACGACCATGGAAGATTTTGAAGGAGATATTCTGGTCGCAGATTTTTTCTTTACCACTTGCCCTACCATTTGTCCTATTATGACCAAGCAAATGGCGCGTTTGCAATGGATGTTGGATGACGCGGCATACGATGATGTTTCTTTCCTGTCTCATACCGTCAATCCTGAGAACGATACCCCTGAAGTGCTTTTGGAATACGGGAAAGAAGAAGGAGCTGATTTTGAAAAGTGGACTTTCGTTACAGGAAATCAGGAAGAGATTTTTGAGCAAGGCTTTGAAGGTTATCTTCTAAGCACGCAAGAAGATTCGGGTGCACCCGGAGGGTTTTTACATTCTTCCATGTTCGTTTTATTGGACAGAGATCGTCACATCCGAGGGTTTTATGATGGTACAAGTTCCAAAGAAGTTGATGACTTGATTACCGATATCAAAATGCTGAAGAAAGAAGAGACCTTAAAAGAGTCGGAAAAAGTAAGATCATGACGGGAGAAGCGCTGGAGAAAAAATACAAACCTTGGATCATAATAGTCTCGATAGCCGTGCCCGCTGTGGTTGCTGTTTTGTTTTCGGTTCGCATTGAGGGGTTTGATACTTCATTCTTGCCTCCGATTTACGCTACGATGAATGCGCTCACCGCAGTCTTTCTCATTGCGGGAGTAATCTCAATTAAGAATAAGAAAATTGGAACGCACAGGAAGCTGATGACATCTGCTATTGTGTTCTCAGCGCTGTTCTTAGTGCTTTATGTGGTGTATCACAGCACCAGCGAGTCTACGCCGTTCGGTGGTGAGGGGTGGATCAGGCCCGTATATTTTGCTCTGCTCATTTCACATATTTTACTTTCCATTGTTATCATTCCGCTGGTGTTAATCACTTACGTACGAGCCTTGGCTCAGCGATTTGACAAGCACCGCAAATTAGCCCGCATCACTTTTCCCATCTGGCTCTATGTGGCCATCTCAGGTGTTTTGGTTTATCTCATGATTTCGCCTTATTACGTTTAGTAACTTTGTAAAGATGAAATTGAAAGGAAATAGTCTGACTTTTATATTAATCCTGACACTGATGGTTTTAAGCTCCGGCGAATCTGTCGCTCAATGCGCCATGTGTAAGGCTGTGGCTGAAAACGCTCAGGACGAGGCAGGGTACGGATTGGCGAACGGTCTGAATAACGGGATCATCTATTTGATGGGAATTCCGTATTTGCTTCTGGCCACTCTTTTCATTGTGTTTTTTAGAAAGCAGATCGGAGGTTTCTGGAGATCCTTCAATCGAATTCATTAATCCAAAACCGTATAGATATGAGGCAGTCGAAACCTTCGGGTAGCGAGATCAAACGCATTCTGGAAAACCGAGTTATGGTGCTCGACGGGGCAATGGGAACCATGATTCAGCGCCATACCTTGGAGGAAGAAGATTTTAGAGGAGAAAGATTCAAAGATCATCCGCTTTCCCTCAAGGGGAATAACGACTTGCTCAGTATCACCCGACCGGACATCATTAAAGAAATTCACTCTCTTTATTTTGAAGCCGGAGCCGATATTGCTGAAACAAATACGTTCAGCTCTACCGCCATTGCGCAAGCAGATTACCAATTAGAATCTGCCGTTTACGACCTCAACTTGGCAAGTGCTCGCTTAGCTCGTGAGGCCGCTGATGAGTATACTGCCAAACAACCCGACAAGCCCCGATTTGTGGCGGGCTCCATTGGCCCTACAAATCGTACGGCCAGCCTGTCGCCTGATGTAAACGACCCCGGGTTCAGAGCTGTCACTTTTGACCAGCTTAGAAAAAACTATGCCGAACAGGTGAAAGCCTTGATAGAAGGCGGTGTCGACATCCTTTTGGTGGAGACCGTTTTTGATACGCTTAACGCCAAGGCAGCACTCTTTGCCATTGATGAGGTATTTGATGAATTGAATATCGAATTGCCGGTAATGGTTTCGGGAACCATCACGGATGCGAGCGGAAGAACGCTGTCGGGACAAACAACCGAAGCTTTCTTAATTTCCTTGGAGCATATGCCGTTGCTATCCATCGGCTTGAATTGTGCGCTTGGCGCCGCTCAGTTGCGACCTTACTTGAAAGTTTTGGCCAGCAAAGCGCCATTTGCGGTGAGCGCTCATCCGAATGCCGGTTTGCCGAACGAATTTGGTGAGTACGATCAAACCCCCGAAGAGATGGCGGCCGAGGTAGGTGAATTTCTGGACTCAGGATTTCTCAATATCGTAGGCGGATGTTGCGGAACCACTCCCGAACATATTCGCGCATTGGCGGAAGCCGCAAAGAGCAAAAAGCCCAGAAATACATTTTTGGCAAAAACCCAAACAGTTCACGCTTAAAACCTATTTGAATTAATGTTGAGATTAAGTGGTTTGGAGCCATTGGTGGTTACACCCCAATCAAACTTTATAAATGTAGGCGAGCGAACCAATGTGACGGGTAGCCGGAAATTCTTGCGGCTCATCAAGGACGATCTTTATGATGAAGCTATAGAAGTAGCTTTAGATCAGGTAAGAGGCGGAGCTCAAATCCTCGATGTCAACATGGACGAAGGAATGCTCGATGGCGAGAAAGCCATGGTCAAATTCCTCAACTTGATCGCATCTGAGCCGGAGATCTCCCGGATTCCGATCATGATCGACTCGTCCAAGTGGTCTATCATAGAAGCGGGTCTGAAGTGCGTGCAAGGAAAGGCCGTGGTAAATAGCATCAGCTTAAAGGGTGGTGAGGAAGAATTCATCTACCAAGCTAAGCAGATACGGCGCTACGGAGCAGCAGTCATCGTAATGGCATTCGATGAAAGAGGACAAGCCGATAGCTTGGAAAGAAGAATCGAAATCTGTCAAAGGTCTTACAAGATTCTAACCGAGCAGGTCGGATTTCCCAATGACGATATCATTTTTGACCCGAATATCTTTCCCGTCGGAACGGGTATTGAAGAGCATAACAACAATGCCGTAGACTTTTTTGAAGCAACAAAATGGATAAAGGCAAACCTTCCCGGAGCCTTGGTCAGTGGCGGTGTGAGCAACGTTTCTTTCAGCTTTCGCGGAAATAACGTGGTGCGAGAAGCGATGCACAGCGCTTTTCTCTATCACGGCATCAAAGCGGGAATGGATATGGGAATTGTGAATCCTTCCATGCTGACCGTTTATGATGATATCGAACCGGAATTATTGGTTCGGGTAGAAGATGTTCTGCTCAATCGACGAGCCGATTCGACGGAAAGGCTCTTGGAATTTGCGGAAAATGTTCAGGACACAGGCCCGAAGGAAGGGCAGCTAGAAGAGTGGCGAAGCCTTGAGGTGAAAGAGCGCTTGAGCCATGCTTTGGTAAAAGGAATCGACAAGTACATAGTAGAAGACACCGAAGAAACCCGACTTCTTTTCGACAGGCCATTGCAAGTAATTGAGGGTCCTTTGATGAAAGGGATGAATGTAGTGGGTGATTTATTCGGTTCCGGTAAAATGTTTCTTCCGCAAGTAGTAAAGAGCGCTCGCGTAATGAAGAAAGCGGTGGCACATTTGCTGCCTTATATCGAAGAGGACAAGAAAAAATTTCAAGATACTTCGGCTCAAGGCAAGGTATTGCTCGCCACGGTAAAAGGTGATGTGCACGATATCGGTAAAAACATTGTCGGAGTCGTTTTGGCTTGCAATAACTACGAGGTAATAGATATGGGCGTAATGGTGCCCGCAGAAAAGATTCTCGACAAAGCCATTGAGGAAAAGGTTGATATTATCGGCCTGAGTGGATTGATCACACCGAGTTTGGAGGAAATGGTAGGAGTAGCTAAAGAAATGGAGCGCAGGGGCCTTGATCTGCCTTTGCTGATAGGTGGTGCCACTACGAGCCGGGTTCACACTGCCGTGAAAATCGAACAGCATTACACCAAGAGTCAAACCGTTCACGTGCAGGATGCTTCTCGCTCCGTTACCGTAGTGGAAAGATTGCTCGGGAAAGAAAGCGGTGAGTTTATCGGTGAGATCAAGAAAGAATACGAAAAGATCAGGCTACACCATGCAGGAAAAGAGAAGGTCATAAAGTACCTCTCACTCTCTGAGGCGCGGTCTGCGAGGCTGAAGATCGACTGGGCAAACGAACCCCAAGCGGAAGTTCCTGCGCAGCTTGGTGTGCAAACATTTTATGATTACAGCCTTCGCGAGATAGCGGGTTATATCGATTGGACACCATTTTTTCAAACTTGGGATTTGCACGGCCGATTCCCGAAAATATTAGAAGATGAAGTGGTGGGAGCAGAGGCTACAAAACTCTATGCCGATGCTACTAAAATGCTTCAGGAAATCATCACCAATCAGTGGCTACGAGCGAAGGCAGTGATCGGGATCTGGCCTGCCAATACCGTTAATTACGATACGGTGGAAGTCTACGATCCGTCAGATTCGGGAAAAGCCATTCATCGCTTTGAATTTATGCGTCAGCAGGTCAAAAAAGCAGCGGGCCAGCCCAATTTGTCACTCGCCGATTTTATCGCTCCCAAAGATTCCGGCAGAAAAGATTACATCGGTGGATTTGCGGTTACGGCAGGATTGGGAATTGAGCGGCACGTTGAGCGTTTTCAAAAGAATCACGACGACTATTCGGTGATTATGATCAAGGCGTTGGCCGATCGATTGGCGGAAGCTTTTGCGGAGCTTATGCACGCAAAGGTTAGAAAGGATTTTTGGGGCTATGCTTCACGCGAAAGTTTATCGAACGAAGAGCTGATTAAGGAAAAGTATCGTGGAATTCGTCCTGCCGCGGGATATCCCGCATGTCCTGACCATACCGAAAAGCCGGGCCTTTTTGATTTATTAAATGCTCCCGAACATACCGGTATCAGCTTAACTGAAAGCTATGCCATGTATCCGGCTTCATCTGTTTCAGGGCTTTATTTTGCTTCTCCTCATTCTAAGTATTTTGGCGTAGGCCGCATAGCCAAAGATCAGGTGAAAAGTATGGCCGAAAGAAAAGGCATGCACTTTGACACTATGGAAAAGTGGCTCGGTCCCAACCTTAATTATTGAAATGAATCATCTATTTTAGGGGCCGGCTTGGAGACAATTTCTTTATGCGTTTTTTAACGGTATTCTTTTTTATTCTTTCACTGGCTTCAATCGAAAGCTACTGCCAGGACAAACCCGTTCAACTGGGAGTTACCGGTTCTGATTGCATCGGAGCACTCACTATTAACGATACGGTGATCGGTCCTGTCTATTCGCCCAAGGGATTCGGAAATAATTTGGAGTTAGTAGGTTACGAATTGGGAGACCCCTATTTTATCCAAAGAGAGCACAATACGGTTTGGTACAAGTTTACCATTCCGTACGACTGCATATTTACTTTCGACCTCATTCCTATTCAAAAGGATGATGATTTTGACTTTTTACTTTTTCTATACGACGGTCCGAACTTCTGCCGTGATATTGCCGAAGGAAAAAAGATTCCGATTCGCACGAATATTTCAAGAAAAAATATTGAGGTTCAGGGGCAAACGGGGTTGAGTGAATCTTCGTTGGATGAATACGTGCCTTCAGGGCCGGGAAGCTCTTACAGCCGCGCCTTGAAAGCCCGCCGAGGACAAACTTATTACCTCTTGGTTGATAATCCTTTCAGGGAAAACGAAGGGCACAGCATCTATCTGCATTATCGAAGGCTGAACCCATTACAAGAGGGCCAAACGGATAACGAAGAGGAAGAAGAAGAATACGAAATACCTCTGCGCACTATGCGCGTAACGGTGACCGATAAAGAAACCGGAGAGCGAATTCAGTCAAACATTTTTATTGATAATTTGCCCGATAGCCTGCCCTCGCGCTATCCCGCCGTGTCTCAGGTGACCCTCGACGTGCTGAGTTACAGAACGTATGATATCAATGTGATCAAAAAAGGATATCTTCTCTACACGGATGAATTCATTCCTAAAAATGATTCGCTTTACGAAATAGAAGTGAAGCTAAAGCCCATGCGAAAGGGAGACCGTATCAATCTGGGAAATATCAAATTTGAAAGCGATCGGGAAGTGATTCTGGATAAGAGCAAGCCTGCTTTGGAAAAGCTTGCCGAGTTTATGTTAGAGAATGACAATGTGAGTATTGAAATTCAAGGTCACGTAAACGGAGAGTCGAAAAAAAACAAGCGGAAATACCGAAAATTGAGCGAGGCAAGAGCTGAAGCCATTTACGATAAACTCAAAGAAGCCGGGGTTGAAGCATCGCGCATGTCATACAAAGGTTTCGGAAACGCCAAAATGATTTATCCGAACCCCGTTAATAATCGTCAGGCTGAAGCCAACCGAAGAGTTGAAGCCGAAATAGTTTCGCTATAGCGCGTCTACATTTTCCCGCTATCCGGCCTTTTACTGAATACTATTACCGTTTATACTTTATTGGGGTTTTCTATTCAATGACATCCTTACTTTTATCGGAATTAAACTACCCGATATGAGATTTGCCTCGGTTTTTACCTTGATTTTATTTTGTTCCGGCAGCGCTTTCGCGCAAAAATGGGATCTGCAGAAATGCATCGATTATGCTCACCAAAACAACATCACCGTTCAGCAAAGCGCGCTCAATGTAGAGCGGTGGGAAATAGAAGTGAAGCAAAACAAATTCGGGCTTTTACCCAATTTGAACGGAGGAGCAACCTACGGTTATAACTTCGGTCAAAGAATTGATCCTTTTACCAACCAGTTCGCTACGGAGCGCGTTGCAACCGGTAACATTTTTCTGGGTTCGAGTTTGGATGTATTCAATGGTTTTTCAAAAATCAATAATCTCAGAAACAGTGAGCAGAGTTTGATCGCCAATCAATATGATCTTGAGTCGATAAAAAATGACATTGCTCTTCAGGTATGTTTGGCGTACTTGAGAATTCTCCAAAACAAAGAAAGTCTTGTCGTCAGTGAAAATCAAATTGATATCACCCAACAGCAGGTTGATCGCATGGAAAAGCTTGTAGAAGCGGGGCAGATGCCACGGGGAACGCTATTTGACTTGGAATCACAACTTGCGCGAGAACAATTAAATTTAGTGACAGCTCAAAATGCCGTAACGCTATCGCTTCTTTCACTTACACAACTTTTGCAGCTTGAACCCGAAGAGGCACGAGATTTCGATATCGTTAAACCCGATCTCACTGACGAGGGCGTGGAATTGCTTACCAATGATGCGCAAGATATCTATGTTAAAGCCAAAACCTTGATGCCTCAAGTTCAGGCAGCCGAAGCCAGGCAGAGTGCTGCCGAATATGCAGTGAATGCTTCTCAAGGTCAGCTTTATCCATCACTTCAATTGAGCGGCTCGCTCGGTTCCGGATATTCCGGTATTAATCAAATCGTAACGGACGAAGGTGAATCCGTTTCTTTTCCCGTGGGAACCGTTACGGTCGGCGACGATATTTTAGTGGTAAACTCTTTTCCCCAACCCGATCCCACCACTCAAACATTTGAGACGAAGAGTTTCGGTGATCAATTGGAAGACAACTTTAACCAAAATCTTCAACTGCAACTCAATGTACCTATCTTCAACGGTTGGTCTGCTAAAGCCAATGTAGAGCGTGCCAAAATCAACCGATTGGATGCAGATTTATCTTATCGTCAGGTAACGAATCAATTGCGCTTTGACATTGAGCAGGCTTACGCTGATGCTAAAGCTGCTATGAACACCTTCTTAGCTGCCCGACAGGCGGTGCGAGCTTTAGAAGAGTCATTCAAGTACGCAGAAGTGCGGTACGAGCAAGATGTTATAAACGGAGTCGATTTTAACCTTACCAAAACTCAATACACCAACGCCCAAGTGGATATGCTCAGAGCGAAGTATGATTTTGTATTTCGCACTAAGATCCTTGATTTCTATATGGGCAACCCGATTACCCTTTAAAGCCTGAGAATGACTAAACGAACAAAACGACTACTCTGGATTTCCGGAATTGTAATTGCGGCCCTGGTGGTGGTAGCCGTAATCAAGAGACAAAACGAAGGCGGTACGAAGGTTACCACAGCCACGTCATCCGAGAAAACTATCGTGGAAACGGTAGTAGCCAATGGAAAAATTCAACCCGAAACGGAGGTGATCATTTCTTCGGAAGTCTCCGGAAAAATACTGGAACTACCATTTAAAGAAGGAGCCAAGGTTGAAAAGGGTGATTTATTGGTGAAGATCAATCCAGATTTGGCACAAGCTGCTCTCGATCGAGCTGAGGCTGCCTTTAACAATGCTCAAGCCAATAAGGCCAATGCCGCAGCCAGATTAGTTCAGGCCAAGGCGCAGCTCAGAAATGCCGAGTTGAGTTTTCAAAGAAGTGATAAGCTTTACGAAGACGGCGCCATTAGTCAGTCCGAATTTGATAACGCTCAGGCGAGTTATGAAACTGCTCAAGCTGAAGTAACCGCAGCCGAAGAAAGCGTTAAGGCGGCGCAATACAGCGTGCAGTCGGCGCAGGCATCGGTTAAGGAAGCGCGTGATTCGTACTCCCGAACCACCATCGTATCGCCTATGAATGGCACCATCTCAAGGCTGGAAGTAGAAGAAGGCGAACAAGTGGTGGGCGCGATGCAAATGACGGGAACGGAAATTATGCGCGTAGCCAATCTCGATGTAATGGAAGTGTTGGTCGACGTGAACGAGAGCGATATTGTTCGTGTAGCCTTCGGCGATACAGCCACTGTAGAAGTGGATGCGTACACCAATAGAAAATTTAAAGGTGTGGTAACCGAGATTGCCAACTCGGCAAAGTCTACCGGAATGACGGCCGATCAGGTAACGAATTTTGAAGTGAAAATTCGCATTTTACAAGAATCTTACGATGACTTAATTGATCCTGATCATCCCGAGCTCTCACCATTCCGCCCGGGGATGAACGCCACGGTAGATATCATCACGGCTAAGAAAGAAAACGTCATAGCCGTACCCATCGAAAGCGTGACGACGCGCACCGATACAGCCAAAGCAGACAAGGTTTCGGCCGTAGATCGATTGGTCGGAAAGAAATCCGATGAAGAAACGGAACCTTTCACCGTGGTTTTTGTCTTAACCGAAAATGATAAAGCGCAAATTCAGGTGGTCGAGACAGGCATCCAAGATGATAAATACATCGAGATAATCAGTGGAATTGAATTAGATACGGAGGTTATCAGCGGACCGTATGATCTGGTTTCACAAAAACTGATGCCGGGCGATAAGGTGGAGGCCGTTTCTAAAGAAGACTTGTACAAAAAAGACTAAAAGCTTGGCGCGAATAATCTGTTTGGAAACATCGACTAAAAATTGCTCTGTTGCACTTGCCAATGGAGATAAGCTTATCGCGCTAAAAGAAGATGGTTCTGATCAATATACACATGCCGAGAAACTTCATGTATTTATAGAAGATGTCCTCAATCAAGCAGGCTTAAAGTTTTCCGATCTGGATGCCGTGGCCGTTAGTGAAGGCCCGGGTTCCTACACCGGTCTTCGCATCGGGGTTTCTTCAGCAAAGGGGATGGCCTATGCTTTGGGTATTCCGCTCTTGGCGGTAAACACGCTCAAAGCCATGTGTTCTGAACTTTTTGATGGGAATAAAAAAAGCCTCTTCATACCCATGATCGATGCGAGAAGAATGGAAGTTTTTTGCGCGGGATTTGACGGAGAAGGAAACGCGGTTTTTCTTACCCGAGCTGAAGTTCTCGAATCAGATTCCTTTCCCGAGGCGGCAGATTTCGATCGCGTTTTGTTTTTCGGCGATGGGGCCGATAAGTGCACTAAAATGCTGAAGACGAGAGGTTACGGTTTTATACCCGATATATCGGCTTCCGCCAAAGGCATGGTTACCCAAGCTGCCGCCAAATATGAACAATCCGATTTTGTCGATACCGCCTATTTCGAGCCTTTTTACCTGAAGGATTTTGTAGCGGGAAAGAAGAAAAAGTCTCGCGTCTGACCTGAGTGATGATTTGCGGCTCTGCAATGATTATATTTCCTTTTCGTAGCTGTTTTTAGAAAAATGATTCTTCATTTTCAATTCCTGATCAGGGCGGCTTGTAGCCTGATTTCGATCTGATATGACTTTGTGATCGTAAGATGCAGATCTAAAATCCTATCGTTTCAGCACTTTTGCATGCATAGCTTGACCTGAACGGAATGTAATAAGGAGAGTGTAATAGCCATCAGATAAGTCGCTCATGTTTATTGCCGACATGTTGGATACTTCCTTTTTTACTTGCTGACCCAAAACGTTCAGAACCTCAATTCCGGCAATCGGAGCATTCGATTCTATAAATAGCTCGCTCCGGACCGGGTTCGGATAAACGACGAAGCTTTCTCTTGATTGATCATTTGACTGAAGCGTATTTTCTACTACCACTTCAATGACGTCCGTGCAACCGTTTGAATCTATTACTTCAAAAGCATACGTACCTGCTGCCAGACCGTCAATAAAAGTGGAGACGGTATCTCCGTCAAATAGAATGGTATAAGGAGAAATGCCTCCGAAAATAATTATTGAGATCGATCCGTTGGCTGATGAAGCCTCTTCCGGAGTAGTGTTGGAGTACACGGCAAGTGGGGGAGGGTCTTGGATTACGACGGTACCGGAATCCAAACAACCGTAAAGATCGGTGAATAGAAAGCTGTACTCACCTATACCAAGAGAATCGATTAAAGAGCCTTCCATACCATTATCCCAAATAACTGAGTCTGCGGGAACCCCCGTAATATTAGTCAGACTGATCGCCGCATCCTCTCCGCCTGCACATACATTGGGGGATATACTTACCGAAACAATAGGATTTGGCTGAATCTCAAGTTCGTAAGATGCAGTAGAGGTTATTCCGAATTCATTACTAACCTCAACGGTATAAACTCCTGAAGTATCAGTGGCAATGTAGCGCGTGGAGTCTCCCGTATTCCATGAATAACTTGCGTGCTCTCCCGCATCAAGGGTTAGGACCTCTCCTTCGCAAATATTGGTTTGATTAGCAGTTATTTCCGCAAAATATGTTTCACCTTCATAGAAATGATAGGCTGTATCACTATCCAGATTATAATAACTATCCAAATGACCTGAAGGATACCATATGATTACCGAATCAACCTGACTTATACCGTCACCCAATCCGAATATGTGATTTTGAGTGTTTTGCGAAACAAATCCTTCTCCGCATAGCGTAAAATGTACAAGTTCGGTTTCGCCACTATAGACCTTGATCCACGTTCCGATGGCCATCGCGTTTGAAACCGTGCCGTGAGGAGTAATTTTTATAAAATGGTTGTCCTCGAATTGATTCATCAGAAGTGAGGATCGATTGGGAAATTTTGATTGGACGAAAAGATCGGCATAGCCATTATTATCAAAATCTCCTTTGGCTACTGAAAAAGACGGAACCTGAGCATCTGTTTCAACTTGATCCTGAGCGTCATCAAAGGTGCCGCCATCGTTTAAGAACAAGTAATTCGGACTATTGAACTGATTGACAAAATAGAGATCTTCCCAGCCATTGTTGTCTGCATCGAGCCATACGGCACCCCAACAGAAATCCAAAGATTGAACGCCTGTGGCCAATGCCACGTCAGTAAATTGCTCAGCACTATCATTTCTCAATAAATAGCTGGGAAATGAACTTCCTCCGGAATTAGTCATGTATATATCTAAAAACCCATCATTGTTGTAATCACCTACGGCATTTGACATGATATCATTGGCTGCATAGCCGGCATTCCACTCACCGGTCCGGTTTTGAAAAATCCCCTGGTTATTAATGAAGAGTTCATTGCCCGGAGCTCTGTCTATGATGGAGTAATTATCGGGCCACAAGTCATTGTTCAGGTCGGGGAAAACGCCGAGAAAAACGGGAGAAGGATTAATAATCAGTCCTGATTCAATCGTAAGATCAGTAAAGGTTTCATCACCATTGTTCATATAAAGTCTAGACCAAACCTCGGGCTCTATGTCAGGATTTGCGGGAGGATTCAACCAGCTCTCGTAGCGACATACATGGAGATCGAGGAAACCGTCTCGATTAAAATCGACAAAACTAGCCCCCCAATTATTGGTAGCCGTACTTGCTATTCCCGATTGGCTACTTATATCTTCAAATTGAAGGTTATCCTCTTGTTTGTAAAGTTTTACAAAGCCGGAGTGCGAACATAGAAACAAATCGAGTTTGCCATCATTATTAATGTCGGCCCACAATACGGCAGTTATGTCTCCGGGAGGTGCCTCAATATCTAAATTCACGACTTGAAAGAAACCGCCATTATTCTTGTAAAAATAAACTTCGCCTTTACTTGCCAATGAGAGGTCATCAAATCCGTCCTGATCGAAATCAACGGCAGAAAGTGCGACGCCTTCTAACTCTATCGCGGAGATAAAATCCACTCCTCTTTCCAGACTCTCTTCAATAAAGATTTGAGCGTGAACATCGGAGAAAAAATTTGTTCCAAGCAAAAAAATGAGTCCGCAGATAAGCGGTTGACTTTTTGAAATCAAATTTTTCATTGCAAGAAAAGTTTTCGAGTGACTACTTCTTTCTCCAACACAATTTCGATAAAATACAGGCCTGCACCGTTTCTGTGTATGTCTATTTCATATAAGCCCGCCGAGGTGGCAGCAGGCAGGCTCTCCTGAACGATTCTGCCTTGCACATCCCTTAGATATATTTGTGATATCGGTGTATTTTCCCGTAACTCCAGATATAAGGTCTCACCATGAGTAAGTATGGTGGGATAGATCCGCAAATTATCGTCACTGTAGCTATTGACGGAAAGTGTATTCAAATCCAAAAGCATAAAATCCTCTACACTAAATTCAACTACCGTATTCCCGGCAAGGTCATAGCCCGTGTTTATTTCTAAAGAAACATCCGTAAAAAACGGTTCAGTATTCACCACATCGAAGACCGCGATATGGGTAAACTCATTTAGCCAATAGGAGGCATCAGAATTCTGCACGAATATGGAATTAAGAGGATCTTCGGGAAGGAAGGCAAAATCCACGGGTAAATTCTGATCCATTTTTTCATCAAAAATGGCGATGATATTAAAAGCCTCATCAACGACATCATCCGTTTCAATGATATAATCCGTTGAGGAAATGGATAGGACTGCCGGGTTCTTAGTATCTAAATTCAATACGGATTCCGACATAAATAAGTCTTGCGTATTTCCCATTCGATCTTCAGCAAAATTTACTGAAATGCCGATGTCTTCTATTTCTTCGTCTAAATCTTCTACTACAAATACAGCGCGGTAAATGCTGTCATTCAACCAGACACTTGATAGAAAATCATTCGAAAATGAGGCTTGTGCATCTTCTGAAGTGACTAAAATCAAAGCGGCTTGCAGGGTGTCCATCTCTTCTGAGAATTCTATATCTACGGCAAAACTTCCTTGATCAACGACCCAATCATTGACGATGTCGCTTTCCGGATTGACACTTTCTACTTGAGGTTTCTTGGTATCAATTGAAAGAAGTTCCTCCGTCACCGGCACATTCAAACCATTATCGTTGATGTCCTTAAAATTTTCCAATGAGACCGATAGGTTCTTGAATTCTTCGTCAGCGAGCTCGAAGAGGTAATGAACCTCACAGGTGGTTTCCGACAGCCACATACTTTCGAACTCATTATACATAAGGCTTGTACCTAAAGGAGACTGGCCTTGAAAAGAGAGACTCGGAGAAACTTCTTGATTCATAGATTCACTGAAAGAAATTGTTACTACAAGATCGGTTTGACCGTAGTCTGTTATATTCAACTCAGTGTCGTTTACTTCTATGGAAGCAAGCTCCGGATTTTGGGTGTCAATAATTAAAATATCACTCATCTCAGTTGTCTGAAGAATATTTCCCAACGGATCAGTAAGTCCGGAAACCGTGAGTGAAATGCCATTAATCGTTTGATTCTCGTCCGTCAAATCATAGAAAGCCATGTAAGTAAATTCATCCTGCCAATGACTTTCCTGACTGTTAAATGACAATGCCTCCACGCTATTTCCACCTGCTGAAAATTCAAGTGCCAAGGCCGAAGTGGTATCGCAGGGTTCACTGAAGGTGATGGCAACAAAAAAACCATTATCGGCTACGGTATTATCATTAATGACCAAATCAGAAAGTGTTACATCGGATACTTCAGGGTTTTTGGTGTCAAGCAGAAATGGTGCACTGAGCAAGGCGGGATTTTGTATGGATCCCGATGTGTTCTCCGCTCCGCTGATCGAAACAGATGTGGATATTGCATCAATCGCGACATCCTCGACCATCATTTCCACTTGGTATTGAGTAGAATTTATCCATCCGGCGTCTGTTATCGTTAAGACTTCCGAAAGTTCTGCGATTACATAGTTGACAGATGGCTCAATTGACTGGTTCATCTCCTGATCGAAGTTGAGGACTATTGAAAAACTACTGCCCGTATCTTCTCCATTTAAGCTATCTACGCTGACGGTATAGCTTTCTACATGGGGTACTTCCGTATTGACTATAGCATTGGCTAAGTTAAACGCTTGAGGTCCCAATTCCATTCCTATCATCCTGCCGGGAATATCATCAACAGGAGGGTGTATACCTCCCCATATTCGACTAAGGCTGCACTGATCAGAAGCATCGGTATAAGTAGCCCATTGAAGTTGAAAGGTTTCAGAGGGCCCTTCTTCAAACACAAGGAATTCATTCATTTCCACTTCAAAACCGCTCATGCCACCCGGGAAAAAAGGCGAACCCGTCATTAATTCCATTAATTCAGCCGCTGTTCTGGAGTAAGTCGAGTGTCCTGAAACATAGCCTGCAAACGGCGGTGTAACGAAACTGGGTCGTTGGTATGGCCACCAATTTTCAGAGAGGATCCAGCCTACCCCGGCTTCTTCCGTTTCCGGATTATCAATGTATTCGGGACCTCTCCAAGTATAAAGTTTGATCTTGTCCACATTTTCACCCTCTTCTCCTGCGAGTTCATCACCTTCCTCTACAATTTCAATATATCCGGGAATCAGAGGCAATCCTGCCCGGTGAAAAGACGGATGAGAAATATTACTGCACTGCCCTTTATCTCCCATGTACCTCACTGCCGAAACGGGTCTCAGATAATCATAGTAACCTTTTATACTCCAGGCGGCTATAGCAGCATCATGCATGGCCCCTCCGAGAGCGAAATAAGCTTTAACATCATATTCCAGCGTATCAAGTTCATCGCCAAGCCCCATCCATTTTCTCTCGAATAGGGGATGATCACTTACTTCGTTGTAAATTTTGAACCAATGACCGGGAGGAGTAACTGACTCGGGGCCATCTGCCCAAAACTCGGCCAGCACTCTGGCATAATCTGCACGATGTATAAACTGTGGTTCATAAGGTTCGCCCGTTACCGGATTTAGATCATAACCCGTTCCCGGGTCGCCCCCGTCAAAGAAGTTGTAAAAGTCTTCATACCCTTCGGATGAGGAGGGATAAGACTGGATATTTCCAATAGAGGCAGGCGAAATGTCCCAAATGACTCCATCATTTACATCCAAATGCGATTGCCAGACCGGAACGAGAACGAAATTCCATTTATAAAAAGACTCTAGTCCGGCAGGATTCAAAGTATCTATTAACGGCGGCTCACCCGGGTCGAAATAAACTTTATAATCAGAACCATCCCGAGACAGAATGGTCATATCACTTTCTTCCATTGAAAAAGGCAAAACGTTTCCCCATTCAGGGCTCAAAAAATCGGGGGCGTTCGCTACAATTTCTCCTGATTGATCTATTGATTGAGATAATGAAATTTGTTGCCATCGGTTAGGGTCAATAATTTCCGGATTCCCCGGCTCTTCTACTTCAATGGGCGGGTTTACCGGGAGGTAATATTGATTAGCGTAGTTATTAATCTCATTCGATCCGTCGGTATAACCGAATTCGATTATTTGCGAGGCAATGTAATTTCCTAATTCGGCAGGCCCGCCATTTATATAATCGGTAGAGGTGATTTCGGGATCATAGCCCAGATTCGACATTAATCCGTTTATAGAGTCCGTAATGGAAACCAGGCCGGGAGACAGCGCATATCTGTGCTCGATAATACGGTATACGGCATAGCTCATGGCTGCTTTTTGAGCTGATATCTTATCATCGGGAGTAGGAACCCCTAAGAACTCACTTTCATATGAGCCAACCGTTTTGCCGAGCAAAAAAGTATTGCCTGAGCCCTCATAGACTGACCAAGCATCATAGAGTGCTATGGATGAGTGAAAAAGATTTCGGGCGTGAATGGTCGGGCGGGCAAAATCAGCGCTGATTGCGTAAAGGACCTGCTCGTTCCATTCGCGTGCCACGGACTTGTTTGATTGAGCTGATAACTGACAGGGAAAATACAGCAGGAGTAAGGCCGCTAAGCAGAGTGGTTGTTTCTTCATTGGAGATTGGTTTAATCCAAGATAGTAAAAATCAGAAGTGACTGAAATAGGTTGAAGAAAATTATTTTCGCTAAGCCATAGGGTCTTAGTCGGCTGGCCGGAATGGGAAATGACCAATAAAGTAGCTTCTAATTGGAGTTTGCAGCTATAAAAGCCGTAGTAAATTCGGGAGATATGTGCTCGTAAGCGTGCGCATCATAGGGATAAACTTTCCTATGATCTATGTAGATCCGGTCGGTGAATCTCAGAAAGATTCGCTTAGACAATTTCAATTTGCGCCTCACGAATCGCGTATAATTGAAACAAAGACGGGCTGGTTATGTCAAGACAATGGAAGTTGAATAGATTGGCGACTTATAGGGTTACATCTCGGACTGATTATATCCAATAGGTTTATGACTTATAGCTTGGATGAATTTTTCTATGTATAAAAAAACCCGTCAACCAAAGGTCAACGGGTTTTCGAATAGATTCAGAGTAGTACCTAATTCATTTCTACTTTTTCTATTTCAGAGTTCTGTGGCTCTTTGGCTGTTTCCATCTCTGATTCGGCTTTGCGCTTTACCAATGTCATCTCGTCGATGAGGTTTTTCGCACCCGCATATTTATCCACAATAAACAAAACATAGCGAATATCTACCGAAATGGTGCGCTGAATCGATTTCTCGAAATTAATGTCGCCACTCATTGCCTCCCAGTTACCATCAAATGCCAAACCTACCAATTCTCCTTTTCCGTTTATAACGGGACTTCCCGAGTTTCCTCCGGTAATGTCGTTGGTGCTGATAAAGTTTACCACTAAGTCTCCGTTTTCATCGGCATACTGTCCGTAATCTTTGGCTTTGTAGAGTTCTACCAATTTAGCCGGCACTTGGAACTCATCGTCATCGGGATCCATCTTCTCCATGACTCCTTCCAGGGTCGTGGTGTAATTGTAAGTCACTCCGTCTTTCGGTTCGTAGTCCGCCACATTTCCGAAAGAAAAGCGCATGGTAGAATTCGCATCGGGATAGTATTCCTGATCGGGATTCATTTCGCGTAAGCCGGCTATAAACAGTCGGTTTCCTTTTGCCAGCATTTCATTCGCTTCGGCATTCTGTTCGGCACGGCCGCGGTAGATTTCAAAAAGATCGGCGCTGATTTCTTTCATGGGATCTTTGGCGTAAGCCTTCTCCGAAGGATCATCCAAGAAGTCCATCATTCGCTCTTCGTCCGTAAAAATGCTCTTTGAATAAACCTTGTCGGCAAACTTCATCCACTTGCCATCCATTTTTCCATCCAAGTCTTGCATGTAGCCGGGTTGCTGTTCCATCGGCACATTTTTGGAGTATAGCTCGTGCGTTACCGCAAAAAGTTTTTTATCAGTCGGCATATTGGCACCTTCAAAGAATTCTTTCGCGTACTCTTTCAGCGATTCTTTCATTTTTTCTTTCTCTTCTCCCTCTTCCATTTCGAGGTAAGATTCGAGTTGCCTTCCCATCCGGAAAGCAAAGAGATTGACATCCGCTCCGAGGAGGCCTGCCTCCAGCACATACGTTCCGCCGATTACGCGCTCGTCGGTCGCTTTATAAGCCTTCTCAATCATATCGAGCGCCATTCCGTATTTCGCTTTGCGAGCGGGGTCAGAATCAGCCCATTTTTGAAACTCGGCTTCCAATTCTTCTTTTGCCTCTTTCACATTATTGGCCTTGAGTTGCTCGGTTTGGCCGATGAAATATTTCCAGTAGTTGGCTATCTGAGCATACTTCGAAGCGTACATCAAGCGCACGGCGTCATCCTTTTTCATGTCTTCGCGTAGAGCGGCCAACTTGGCATCTCTGATTTCCACAATGGTTGGATTTTTTAGATCCAAGGCTTGCTGTATTCCAAAGGAAGTCAGGTAGCGGTCGGTTGAGCCGGGGTAACCCGCCGTCATGGTAAAGTCACCTTTTTCAACTCCCGCTATTGAAACCGGTAAGAAGTGCTTGGGCTCAAGCGGAATGTTGTCTTGGCTGTAGTCAGCAGGCTTTCCGTCAGGGCCGCTGTAAACGCGAAACATAGAGAAGTCGCCCGTATGTCTCGGCCACATCCAGTTATCGGTATCACCTCCGTATTTTCCTACACTTGAGGGTGGCGCTCCTACCAATCGTACATCCGTAAATCGCTCGTAAACGAAGAGGTAGAACTCATTTCCCGCGTAGAAGCTCTTCACTTCCGCATCATAATGCGTATCTCCCTCAGCTTGCTCGGCCAGTTCTTTTGCCTTTTTGGCAATGATTTCTCCGCGTTCTGCTTCCGTATCCACACCTTCCAAAGCCGCGAGCATTTGTTCCGTCACATCTTCCATTCTTACTAAAAAAGAAACGTAGAGGCCTTCGTTTACCAGTTCTTCATCGTAAGACTTGGCCCAAAAACCGTCGGTGAGGTAATCAGCCTCTACGGTACTGTTTTCACGAATGGCATCGTATCCGCAGTGGTGGTTGGTAAGCATCAATCCGTTTGGAGAAATGATTTCACCGGTGCAAAACCCACCCATGCTCACGATGGCATCTTTAAGGCTGGAATTGTTGACACTATAAATTTCTTCAGGGGTGAGTTGCAACCCCATTTTTTGCAGGTCTCTTTGGTTTAATCGCTCGATGAGCATCGGCAACCACATTCCCTCATCGGCTCTGACCGATGTAATGGTAATAAGCGCCAGAAGCGCTGAGATAATTAAGGACTTTCTCATATTTCTATTCTGATTTGTTGCAAAAATAACACTTCAAAGCCGACCTACCGAAACCGGTAGGTGTAGCTCTGTATTCGAATGGCTTGTTTTACTTCGTCTCGGGTAAGTTCTGCTTGCAGCAGCATGTCTTCACCTCGGTACACGTACTCTCTTCTTTCAAGTTTTGTGCCGCCTTTGTGAACTTCTTCAGCCAAAAGGTTTCCCACTTCATCGTACTCGTAATGTTTTGAATATTCTTCGTTTGGTGTTTTTACCTCTTTTACTGAGAGCAAGCCGTGACTGTCATAGCTGTACTTCTCTTCTTCTCTACGACTGGTCATCACAAAGTCAGAGACGAATTTTAGGAGATACCCTTGATCGTCAAAATACCTGATTTCTTTTTTGTAAGGTCTTCCCGACGTGTTGAAAACGGTCGATTGCAACTGGTTATCGTACTTCTTGTGTTCGATGGTCTCAGTATTAATTTGTGTGGCCTTACCGTCTTTACCTCTCTTTCCCAGACGTGAGTATTTCAGGCTGTTGGGTCTTCCCGATTCGTCGTAAGTATAGCAATAGCTGAATAGGCCTGCTGCGTCGTTTTTTACTTCACAGGTCAATCGCCCTTCGATATACTCGTAAATGGTGAGCAGGGTATCTCTCGATTTTGTGATTTCCTGAATGGAAACCGTTCGTCCGTTTTCATCGAATATGTACACGGTTTTGCGACCCGTGGCTTTGATTTTTTCGCCGTCGGGCTTTAGCTCTTCCTTGATCTCAATTTCTTTAATCGCATTGGCAGCGATAAATGCCGGGTCGAATTTGTACCGTGTTTCAAAGCTTTTGCCTTCCGGTAATGTGATCAATTGCCCGAAAGATTGGCTGACTACGCCCAAAAGAATGAGCAGTATTAGCGTTATTCTCAATTTAGATTCAGGATTTTTTTGATTTCCGTCTCGGCTTCTGCCAAAGATTGTACCGATTCGTATCGATTAGAATTTTGACTAAAACAAGACGCAAATTGCAAGGTCATATTGCTCTACTAAGCATTGATTCTTTTAAAGATAAAACCAACTTCTTCTTGAACGGTCCTTAAAATTTTGCCTCGTGAGAATAGTCAAAATCAAATTTCTGCCCGATGATGAATGATTTGGCTTTCAAAGTTCCTTTGGCCTGAAGGTCCACACTTTTGCTCACTGCCGCTCCCAAAATGATCGGAATCAGTTTCAAGCTGCCACCTTCGAAGTCTGTACGGATTTTAGCCTCGATCACATCATTATAATTCGCGGGAATTACAATGCGGTTTTCCAGTTTGGCTTTCCCTGCCATCCGTCCGTCCAAGAATAAATCGGCATCGGTAGATGTGATCTTAATCTTGTAATCATTAGGATTTACCACTCTCAAATTTGCCGTAAAGCTAATCCCGTTTTTGTCCAGCTTCTGAATGTTAACTCCCGTAATTTCTTCGACTTCTACGTCTTCATAATTGCAAGAAGTCAAAAAGAGAACTACAACCGGAATAAAAAGAAATCTATTTTTTCGAGAGATCCGCAAAGTTTTTGAAAAAGAGCGGAATGGTTTCGATTCCTTTGTAATAATTGAAAAGGCCATAATTTTCGTTAGGGGAGTGAATTTTATTGGAATCCAATCCGAATCCCATTAGAATGGTTTTTAAGCCCAAAATTCTTTCAAAATAGGTCACAATCGGAATGGAGCCTCCACCTCTCATGGGGATGGGTTTTTTACCAAAAGCTTCTTCTACCGCCATCTCAGCCGCTCTGTAGGCTACCGAGTCAGTCGGGGTTACCGCAGGCTCTCCGCCGTGGTGAGGCTTTACCTTCACCTTTACATAGTCGGGCGCGATGCTTTCGAAGTGATTTTTGAAAAGCTCCGTGATTTTGTCTGATGATTGATTCGGAACCAATCTCATGGATATTTTGGCGTAAGCCTTAGACGGCAAAACGGTTTTGGCTCCGGGAGCGGTGTAGCCCCCCCAAATACCATTGACATCAAGTGTAGGTCTGATGCTGGTTCTTTCTAATGTAGAATAGCCCTTTTCACCTTTTACATCATTGATCTCCAAATCTGCTTTGTACTCTTCCAAATCAAAAGGAGCCATGTTCAGTTTCTCGCGGTCTTCTTTGCTCAACTCCTCCACGTCATCGTAAAACCCGGGGATCGTAATTCGCCCGTTTTCATCCTGTAGTGAGGCGATCATGGCTGCCAAGGCGTTGATGGGATTTGCCACACCTCCGCCGTAAATTCCTGAGTGCAGATCGCGATTCGGCCCCGTAACCTCCACCTCTACATAGCTGAGACCTCGAAGACCAACCGTTATGCTGGGTGCATCATTGGAAATCATAGCGGTATCTGAAACCAAAACCACATCCGCAGCCAATTTTTCTTTATTGGCCTTCATAAAAGGCTCAAGGCTGTCTGATCCGATCTCTTCCTCACCTTCTATCATGAATTTGACATTGCATGGAAGTGAGTCGGTTTTCATCATCGATTCAAATGCTTTGATGTGCATGTACATTTGGCCTTTGTCGTCGGCCGCTCCTCGCGCTATAACGAGACCGTCTTTCACTACCGGTTCAAAGGGCGGCGAGTCCCAAAGTTCCAAGGGGTCGGCGGGCTGGACATCATAGTGTCCGTATACTAAAACGGTGGGCAACGAGGGGTCAATTATCTTTTCCCCGTAAACGATAGGGTAGCCACCCGTTTCGCAAACTTCGGTTTTATCAGCTCCGGCCGTTTCCAGCTTTTCGCGAATGTATACGGCAGCTTTCAATACGTCTTGCTTGTACGAAGCATCTGTACTTACCGATGGGATTTTGAGCAAATCTACCAGCTCGTTCAGGAATTTATCTTTGTTTGAGTCGATGTATTCTTTAGTCTTTTCCATGCAATTTTCTCTAGGGTGCGCAAATATAAGAAATGAGCCACTGCCGGATAAATTCAGCCAAGAGTACAATTCACTAAATTTGTTTAGTTTCGAATCGGGCAACTTCAATAAGCCTTCACCGTCAGGATTAATAGATGTTTACAACCTATAAGACCACGTTCATTATGAGTTTATTGAAATCACTCCGATATATCTCATTGTTTTTTTGTCTTTTACTATTCAGACCTTCTGAAGCTCAGATTGATATGGATAATACCATGACCGTTGAGGAGTTGGTTCAAAATGTTCTCTTGGGAAATGGAGTTTCAGTTTCAAATGTCACTTTCAACGGACAGCCGGCCGATCAAATAAATGTGCAAGCAGCGAGATTTTCAGGAAATAGTGCCCTTGTTGAATTTTCAGAGGCTTTGGTATTGGCTACAGCTAACGCTTCAAACCTGGTCACCGGAGATTTTATGGGAGATCCAATCACTAATGAGTTGGAGAATGATCCTGATTTAGTTCAAATTTCAGGTTTCAATATAAATGATGCCGCTGTTCTGGAATTTGATTTTGTTCCAAATGGAGATTCGCTTGAATTCCGCTATGTTTTTGCTTCAACCGAATATCAAAGTTTTACGTGCTCCAGTTTTAATGATGCCTTTGGTTTTTTTCTGAGTGGTCCTGGTATTAACGGACCATTTACGGATAATGCTGAAAACATCGCTTTAATACCTGACAGTGATATTCCTGTTGGTGTGAATACGGTAAATGGTGGTGTCCCCACAGGGAGTGGAGTAGAGGAAAATTGTGAGAATGCCAATCCCAATTGGATCGAGGATAGTCAATATTTCATTGAAAATTATGACCTGATTCCTGATGATATTCAGATAAATGGAATGACGGTTACTCTGACTGCATATGCTGAAGTGATTTGTGGAGAAGAGTACCATATAAAACTGGCAATAGGTGATGCTTCTGATGGCGCCTTGGATTCAGGTGTCTTTCTTGAAGCAGGTTCATTTACCTCTAATAGTGCCGTACAAGTGAATTTGGATATACCTGTAGGTATTAATGATTCAACACTGTATGAAGGTTGTGGAAATGCTTTTTTACAATTTATCAGACCCGCAGCGAGTACCGGCTTGGAAGAAACGGCCTATTTGGAAATTGGTGGGTCGGCAACCAACGGTATAGATTTCACACCCGAAATGCCGGATAGTATTGTATTCCCGCCGGGAGTAGATACGGTAAATGTTTTGCTTACGGCACCGTTTGATGGATTGGAGGAAGGGGAAGAGACCGTTTTTATTACGATCACCAACATCGCATCGGAGTGTTCGGGAGCGGAATTAACCTCCGAATTTCAATTTTACATACGAGAACCTGATCCGATGGAAGTCACCGGATTTGACGGTGCCCTGCAGGATTGTTCCGATGAGATTGAGTTATATCCAACCATTACGGGAGGATACGGAGAGTATGGCTATAACTGGAGTAATGGAATGACTGCCGACACCATAACGGTTTCGCCGGGTTTTACAACTACTTATTTCCTGACGGTAACCGATACCTGCGGTGTAGATCCGTTATCGACACAGTTTGAGGTAGATGTCCCCGTTTATCCACCCGTTTTCGTGGATTTGGGAGAAGATGTTTTTATCGAGACCTGTGATGTAGTGTTGCAACTGACTCCTGAAACTACCTCGGGTGGCTTCGGTGCATACGAATACCAGTGGTTTGTAGATGGTGAATTTATAACTGACGCCAATCCCTTTAATTACCTGGTGGAAGGTACTTCTGAGGTATCTGTAATTGCGAATGATCAATGTGGCGATATTGACTCTGATACGATTTTGGTTGAGCTGCCACCTTCTGATGTTACGGCCTTTATCCCACAAGGCTACGTTGCCGAGACCTGTTTAGATGGTTTTCTCCTACCCGTTATCGCCGACGGGGGAATTGGCGGTCTGCGATATACATGGACCGTGGATGGTGATACTTTGGTAGATTCCAGCCCTCTGACTTACTTCGATTATCATCCCTCCATGGGCCAATTGGTGGCTGTACATGCAGAAGATCAATGTCAGAATTTTGCAAAGGATACCACCTTCGTTGAATATGATTATCCTGAGGTGAGCTTTGAGCTAAGTCCTGATACTTCAATTTGTCCTGAAACGGAAGCTTTCTTAACGGCAGAGGCGGTAGGAGGTTCGGGTAATTTTAAATATGTATGGCAGGAATTTCCGGATTCAACTAATTCAACGCTGATGGTTCTACCTGAAACGGACCGCAATTATTTTGTGAGCGTGACGGACACTTGCGGTATGCGAGCCGATTCGCTGATTTCCGTTGAAATCAGAAGTGTAAGAGCCGATTTTGATTTCACCGAAATAGAATATTATGGAATGGCCTTCGAAAATTACTCCCGAGGTGAAGGACTAACGTACTTATGGAATTTTGGCGATGGAAATTTCAGTGTCGAAGAAAATCCGAGACATTTTTTTGATGGCTTGGAGAGCTACCGCGTGATGCTGACTGCAACTGATTTGGTGGGTTGTCAAGATACGGCATTCGTCACGACGAAACCACCTACAGAAATATTTATTCCTTCCGCTTTTTCTCCAAACGGCGACGGTATAAATGACCTTTTCGGAGTTTATGGTGAAAATATTACCGAGTTCGAAATGTGGATATTGGATCGATGGGGTGATGAAGTTTTCTACTCGAATGATCCTGACGTTAAATGGAATGGCGCCGATAAAAACGGAGAGTTTTATCCGGGCACGACATCATTTAATTACCTGATTGAATACAAAGGAGAATCAGAAGACGACGCAACCACTTTAACGGGAGTTGTTCATTTGGTTCGATAAGTTTAGTTTTACAGGCCTTAAAATCACTTTATGAAATTCCTGAAATATACCTTCCTGTCGATTTTCACATTTTTAGTTGTTGATGCAACAGCACAGATTGAGATAATAGATACACTTACCGTAGAAGAATTGGTTAATGATTTTCTACTCGGAGAGGGTGTTGAAGCTACTAATATTACTTTTAATGGAACTCAAGCGGATTCCGTCTATATTCAAATTGGATTGTATCAGGCCTCAGGAGATTTAATAAGTTTTGATCAAGGTATTGTGATGGCCACATATGATGTGAATAATGTTAACAGTACACCTTCCGATTTTATAACGAATTCTATAACTAATGACCCTGATTTGGTTGCCATAGCTGGTGAAGGTACACCTATGAATGATTGTGCTATCTTGGAATTTGACTTTGTGGTTAGTTCAGACTCGGTAAAATTTAATTATGTATTTGCTTCTAATGAATACAATGGTTTTACGTGTTCTCAATATAATGACGCTTTCGGATTTTTTCTCAGTGGTCCCGGTCTATCAGGACCATATACGAATAACGCCGAGAACATAGCTTTAATTCCAAACTCCGACATTCCAGTAGCGATTAATACTATAAACTCAGGGATTCCTGATGACGATGCTTCCTTTTGCGAAAATGCCAACCCAAATTGGCAAGAAGACACTCAATATTTTGTAGATAACCCTTTTGGATCACCAAATCAGATAAGTCTTCCGGGAATGACTGTTACATTAACCGCTGAAGCAGCTGTTCAATGCGGTGAAGAGTATCACATTAAATTGGCTATTGGTGATGCATTCGATACCGGAGTAGATTCAGGTGTATTTTTGGAAGCAGGATCATTTTCAGGTTTTGGTCAAATTTTTGCCTCATTCAACCCAATTTTTGATAATGGTGTTGATGTAGGTCAAGAGGGATACGATTCCATCGCCGTGGCAGGATGTACAAATCCATTAATTGAGCTAGTTCGGCCTTCCGGATCAACATTTGTCAATATTGAATTTGAATTGGGAGGTGATGCTGTGGAAGGAGTAGATTATCAATTAGTCGATGATTTTCCGACCGGCTTTCCTGAAGGAGTGGATACGG
>CAZYWJ010000007.1:72029-81961 GCA_964651785.1 uncultured Cryomorphaceae bacterium | reverse complement strand
ATGCCGCATAAGGTAAACCCGATCGACTTCGAAAATGCCGAGGGCAATTTAGGTTTGGCCAATGCCGTTTTGGAACACTTGTCAGCCAAACTTCCCATCTCGAGATTGCAGCGCGATTTGACCGATAGCACAGTATTGAGAAATATCGGAATGCCTTTTGGCTACAGCTTGGTAGCAATGGCTTCCTTGAAAAAAGGTTTAGGTAAACTTCTATTGAACGAACAGTCGTTTTTGGCGGATCTCGACAAAAATTGGAGCGTGGCAGCCGAAGCAATCCAAACGATTTTGCGCCGTGAGGGATACGAGAAACCTTACGAAGCTTTGCGCGACCTCACCCGAACCAATGATACCATCAATCGAGAGAGCTTACACGCTTTTATCGATCGACTGGACGTCAATGATAAAGTAAAAAACGAATTGAAAAAAATCACCCCGTTTAATTATCTCGGCATCCAATTGGTGCAAGAATGAAAGGATTCGTTCAAATACTGAAGCTTCTTAAAAATTACAAAGCTGAGGTAGCGGGAAATCTCTTCTTCAATGTCTTGGCCACAATCTTTTCGTTGTTCTCGCTGGCAGCGGTAGCTCCTTTTCTCACCATTCTATTCAGTGCCAACGAGCTGACACTTCCCGAAACCGCACCTGAATTCGGATTCACCTCAGCGGAGTTTTTACGCTACGCGGATTACCAAATCAGCGCTTTCATTCTGGAAAACGGACCAAGGTTGGCCTTGATTTACTTCTGCATTTTTATCGTGGTGATTTTCACCTTGAAAAACATCACGCGATTTATGACGCTGTACTTCATCGCACCCATACGGATTGGAGTAATCAGAGATGTAAGGGAGGCCATGCACCGCAAAATACTCAGGCTCCACCTCGGCTATTACAGCGAAGAACGAAAAGGTGACATTATTTCCCGTGTGACCTCGGATGTAAACGAGATAGAAAACTCCATCATTTCTTCGATGGAGATGGTTTTCAGAGATCCGATTTTGATCGTCACCTATCTGGCCACCATGTTTTTCATGAGTTGGAAGCTGACCATTTTTGTACTCATTCTTTTGCCCATCAGCGGATTTCTGATTTCGATAATCGGGAGAAAATTGAAAGGTGCGGCCCGCAGCGGCCAATCAAAACTAGGGGAAGTACTTTCCGTTTTTGAAGAGTCGCTTGGCGGGCTCCGAGTGATTCAAGCATTCAATGCGCAAGAAGCGACTCACTCACGATTTAATCGAAAAAACGAAGAGTTCTTCGGATTGATGGTGAAGCTTTTCAGAAAGCACTACTTGGGTAGCCCGCTCACGGAGATTCTGAGCTCCATTACGCTGGCTATTCTGATCTATTACGGCGGTCAGCTCGTATTGGAAGCAGGCGAAAACGGTTTTACGGGTGAGTTTTTCATCACCTTCATTCTGATCTTTTCGCAAATCATCACCCCGGCGAAATCCTTCAGTCAGGCTTACTTTAAAATTCAAAAAGGCCTGGCATCGGTAGAGCGCGTGAATGACGTTCTCGATGCAGAGGAGAAGATTCAGGAACCTGAAAAGGCAATTGATCATCCTCAATTCATTGAAAAAGTATCCATTTCAAGTGTGGGTTTTCACTATGGAAGTGAAAAGGTTTTGAGCGGCGTGAATTTGGAAATAAAAAAGGGTGAAACGGTAGCTCTGGTGGGACCTTCAGGCGGTGGAAAAAGTACGCTGGCCAATTTGGTTCCTCGATTTTACGATGTTACTGAAGGTCAAATCAGCATCGACGGAATTGACATTCGAGACATTTCGCTCACCCACCTCAGGGGAATGTTTGGTGTGGTTTCGCAAGAATCGATTCTCTTCAACGATACCATCGCCAACAATATTCTGATGTCGAAACCCGACGCAACGCAAGATGAATTAATTCAGGCAGCAAAAATTGCCAATGCTTATGAGTTCATTGAACGATTGGAAAACGGCTTTGAGACTACGGTTGGTGATTCGGGAAACAAGCTAAGCGGGGGACAAAAGCAACGTGTCAGCATAGCGCGAGCGGTGTTGAAAAATCCACCGTTTCTGATTTTGGATGAAGCCACTTCAGCTCTTGACACCGAATCTGAGCGACTGGTGCAAGACGCCATTAACAACTTGATGAAGAGTCGCACTTCGCTGGTAATTGCCCACCGCTTGTCCACCATTCGCCACGCCGATAAAATCGTTGTTTTGGAAGGGGGGATTATCGCTGAAGTCGGAACCCACGAAGAGTTATTGGAAAAAGAAGGCGTTTATTACCGATTGCATCAAATGCAAACTTTTCAATAAAATTTAATCTGCAGAGGATTTTCGCGACATTCTCTCTACTTCTTTCGCCCGATTAAATTCTACGGCATCCGTGCGGTATTTTACAAAGAAATTGATCCATATCGCTCTGGAAAAGCGGTAGACCAATGGCAATAAAACCACGAGAAGCACAATTCCCAAAATCAAGAAAAGAAAGCCATCATCAAAAAAATCGAACTCCATCAAGCCTATGGCATCGAAAACGGTAAGGGCCACGTAGAGCGCTACCCAAATCGCAACGGTAAGGGCGTAACTCACGTAGGCGGCTCCGAAATAGAATCCCGGCTCACGCTCAAAATTTTCGCCACATACGGGGCATTTTTTGTTCAATTCAGTAAATCCCTTGGCATAAGTAGCTTTTTGCTGAAAAAGCTTTCCCTCGTGACATCGCGGACAGGTAAATGTGAAAATCGAATAAAGTTTAGTTCCCTTCAATCCCATAAGTGACCGCAAAGATAGACAGGACTGATAGACTTATTGTGACAAAAGTCGCAATCTATCGATAACTCGGGTTGAAAACTTTGTTGATAATCGAAACCGCACCCCCCGTAAAATTTCACGTTTAAGCCTTTAATTTTGTTCAATTATAGGTTCGAATCCAAAAAAAAACCGCCATCCTTTTATGATCACCTTATTCGGAAAGAAAAAACTTACGGAAGAAAAAGTAGCACACATATTTGTAAATGGAGTTCAGCTTTTGATTGACGAAGGTTTTGCGGATGTAATTGGTTTGATCAATGATTCACCTGAATTTTTATCTCCGCCCAACTTGGACTCCGAAGACGCCGGGGCTTTTACTACTATTGTTTTAGCGGGAAATCTGCAAATCCTACCGAACCACTTCGAAGCGGGTCAAGATCGCCGCATCACTCAGCATATCTTGGAAAAATTTGCCGACCTGTACGGGATGGATAAGATGAATTTGGCAAAAATGGTAAGCGATACGCGAAAGCTGATGATGAGAAAAAATCATCCGAGCAAAAGCGTAACGAATGCTATGGCTCGCACCATTTTCTGTCGCTATGAACTCAATAAGTTTCAGGAAAAGTATTTCAAATCACTAGACTCACCCAATCCCATTTTCATCCAGCGATTGAAAGAAGCGATGGAGACTTTTTTATGGAATTGGGACGCTTTGTTAGAAAAATACAAAGTGGTTCAGGCCAACTGATTTGCCGATTTAAAGTCAAATTTTTCTTCAGCCATTTCACAGATTCCCTCACCTATGGCCAATGCTGCCGTAGCTGCGGGCGAGGGCGCATTGAGTACGTGTATGCTGTTCTTGCCATATTCGATTCTGAAATCATCACGCGTATCACCATCAACGCTGAGCAGAAGTGCCCTTACTCCGGAACGGCCGGGCTTAAGATCGTCCATGGTGAGTGATGGAATTAAACGCTGCAAGGTTTTCAAGAACAGTTTTTTAGAAAAAGCCCGTCGATACTCGTTTATTCCGAACTTCATATTTTTGAAAAAGAGCTTCCAAGTTCCGCCGTAGGTGAGCGCATCAATCGAATCCCGCAGGCTGAAATCCGTTTTGCCATAACCTTCACGCTTGAAGGTGAAAACCGCATTCGGTCCGCATTCTATTTCTCCGTTTGTCATACGGGTGAAGTGAACCCCTAAAAACGGAAAGTCCGGATTCGGAACGGGATAAATGAGGTTTTTAACTTTATGCTTGGCCTGATCGGTCAGTTCGTAGTAATCGCCTCGAAAACCTACTACCCTCTCCTTCAACTGAATTTGATCTTTTCGGGCCAATCGATCAGCATGCAAGCCGGCACAGAAGACCAGATATTTTGCGCCATAGGTGGTTTTTGATGTGCGCACCTCTTCGTAATATTCGTCATTGCGGATGCCGACAACTTCTTCACCCAGCGATAGTTTTGAACCCGGATTTTTGGCCAGAGCCAATTCCACCATCTTTTCAGTTGCCGCCCGATAATCGATTATTCCGGTAACGGGAACCCAAATACCGGCTACACCTTCGCAGAATGGCTCTCGTTCCTTGATCTGTTCGGCAGTAATTTTTTCTATCCCTTCTATCCCGTTTTGCTTCCCGATTTCAAATATTTTATCCAGCATGGGCAGTTCGCTTTCATCGGCGGCAACCACCACCTTTCCGCAAACATCATGTGGTATGTTGTGCTCTTTGGCAAAAGCCACTAACTCCTTGCGGCCCTGTACACAATTTCGGGCTTTGAGACTTCCGGGTTTGTAATATAAACCCGAGTGAATTACACCCGAGTTATTTCCCGTTTGGTGATCCGCCAGCATATTTTCCTTCTCGATAAGCACAATCCTAAGCTCCGGATGTCTCATCTGCATTTTGTAAAATGTAGCCGCACCTACTATCCCTCCACCAATTATGGCCACATCAAAAATCTGATCTTCCGTCATGCCTGAAAAGTTTGTCGCAAAGTTAATTGAAAGGTGCAATCGAAAAACATAGCCGAACCGTTTGCAGTTATGCCTCTTCGGCAAAATATTCCCACCTTTGCACCAACGAATCGGCGCATTTTTATGACCATAGATGAATTTATCCGCAATGCGGTACAGGAAGACATCGGAGAGGGCGATCACACGAGTTTAGCCTGCATTCCTGCAGAAGCTGTAGGCAGAGCGAAAATGATCGTGAAAGAGAACGGTGTGGTAGCCGGAACGGGAATAGCCGAACAAATATTCTACTTCATTGATCCTAACCTTCAGGTAAAAACCATGGTTCAGGATGGCACCGCGGTAGTGCCCGGAACGGTAATTTTGACGGTGAGCGGGAAAGCCCGTAGCATCCTCATGGCTGAGAGGCTCGCCTTAAACTGCATTCAGCGAATGTGCGGCATTGCCACGCTTACCCGAAATGTGGTAGATAAAGTGGAGGGCCTGAATACCCGAATTTTGGACACTCGAAAAACTACTCCCGGTCTCCGCTTTTTGGAGAAATTAGCTGTACAAATCGGTGGTGGTGTAAATCACCGGTTCGGCTTGTACGATATGATGATGATTAAGGACAATCACATCGATTATGCCGGTGGAATCGAAGAAGCTATAACCATGGCCGATGAATACCGCAAAAATCAAGGGCTCAATATCAGCCTGGAAATCGAAGCTCGAAATCTGCAAGAAGTTGATAAAATCCTGAGCGTTGGTTTGATAGACCGCATTATGTTAGACAATTTCAGCTTTGAGGATTTAAGGAGTGCGGTAGCTCAGATTCCCGATCAAATTGAAACGGAAGCCAGTGGAGGAATCACGATAGAAAATGTGCGTCAATACGCTGAGTGCGGAGTGGATTTCATATCAATGGGAGCATTAACCCACAGCGTCAGCAGTTTGGACATCAGCCTTAAGGCTTATTAACTTTTTCAATAAAGTACTTTTATACCTTCGCATCTAAATGGGGTCAGCATTTTCCGAATGGGTAGAGAAGAAGAAGAGGCAGTTTCGAAGGTCCAGACCTTTCAGGCAATTGGTTATCTCCTCAAAACGACTGATCATTCCGGGTTTTGACGGTTTGAGCCTCTATCAGGTTTTTGAATTTTTTCTTCTCGGATTGCAAGAAGGTCGAATTACTACACGAGCTTCAGCAGTATGTTTCCGATTTATTCTTGCCATCCCTCCTTTATTCATTGTCTTCCTGACCTTTATCCCATTTGTTCCGATCACCGATTTTCAAGAGAATATTATGAGCTACTTGAATCGGGCTATGCCGGGAGATACCTTTCGATTGGTGGAAAACACTTTAAACGACTTAGTAAACAAAAAACAAGAAACCCTGATCAGCCTTTCTTTTTTACTGACTTTGTTTTTTTCGACCAATGCGGTTCAGGCCTTGCTCGACGGTTTCAGCCATAGCTACAACCTCGAAAAAAAGCACAGCATATTCCTTCAATATGCTCGATCATTGGGAATTTTGGTAGTACTCGGATTTTCTCTTGTTGTTGGTGTTTCGCTCATCACACTTAGCGGGCCCGTGTTGCGATACATGCAGGAAATAAACATAATCGGAGGGGATATCGTCGTCTTTTTCATTGAAGTGGCCAAGTGGATTTTCGTAATCATCCTTTTCGAAATTGTAATCTCTATACTTTACCGTGCAGGACATAGCGGTAAATGGCGTGCAATAAACGCCGGAGCTTCTTTTGCCACATTGGGGTTGATTATCGTATCGTCTTTATTTGCCTGGTACGTAAATAATTTCGGAAGTTATAATAAACTCTACGGTTCAGTGGGAACGGTTTTAGTTGTAATGCTTTGGCTTTACCTTAACACCATTGTTTTACTTGTGGGTTTTGAAATTAACGCGGGAATTCAAAGAGCTAAGGGTAAGAAAATCTCAGAAATTGATCCGCATAAAGTATTTGAAAACTAGCCCCGACAATATGTCACCTTCATAGTAGTGGCGCACTATTTGCCTTCTGTGGCATGAAAAATTGATTACCCATGACGGAAAAAGATAAAGTAGAAAACACGGATGTAGAGGAAACGCACGCGGAACGCGACGAGCAAGCCGTTGAAAAAGATGCGAAAGATAAGGCAGCCGAAGAAAATTCTGCGCAACAAGAAGCAAGCGAGTATGAGGCTGCTATGACGGAATTGCAGAAAAAATATGACACGGTAAACGATAAGTACTTGCGATTGTATTCTGAATTTGAAAATTTCAGACGCAGAACGGCTAAAGAAAAATTGGACCTGATGAAAAATGCGGGTTCTGATTTTGCCGCTGAGATACTTCCCGTTGTCGACGATTTTGAACGCGCCATTCAATCAAATGAATCCAATGAAGACCCTGAAGCACTGAAAGAAGGTTTCGTATTGATTCATCACAAACTACTACACTTACTTCAAAACAAAGGCTTGAAGCCGATGGATTCCATCAATCAGCCTTTTGATACGGAATATCATGAAGCCATTACCAATATCCCCGCTCCTTCTGAAGACATGAAGGGCAAAGTGATTGACGTGGCTGAAAAAGGGTATTTCTATAATGACAAAGTTCTTCGCTACGCTAAAGTGGTAGTAGGACAATAAGAATCGCAAAGACGCAGTAGAATGGCGAAGAGAGATTATTACGAAGTATTGGGCATATCAAAAAGTGCCTCGCAAGCTGAACTTAAAAAAGCTTACCGCAAATTGGCCTTGAAATATCATCCGGACAGAAATCCTGATGATAAAGAAGCGGAAGTAAAATTTAAGGAAGCAGCCGAAGCTTACGAGGTGCTTAACAATCCCGAGAAGCGACAGCGCTATGACAGATTTGGCCACCAAGGTGTAGGCGGAGCTGCGGGCGGTGGGTTCGGCGGAGGGATGAGCATGGACGACATCTTCTCTCAATTCGGCGATATTTTCGGAGGTGCTTTCGGTGGCGGCGGCTTTAGCAATGGCTTTGGTGGCGGAGGCCGCAGGCGACGCAAAGGATCAAACCTTCGAATTAAGGTAAGACTTGATTTGGCGGAAGTACTGAACGGTACGACCAAAAAAATCAAAGTTAATAAGCTGGTAGCCGCTGAAGGAACCACTTTTAAGACGTGCAGCACTTGTCGTGGAACGGGTCAAGTCAGCCGCGTAACCAATACCATTTTGGGGCAGATGCAAACTACCTCCGTATGCCCGACCTGTCACGGTAGCGGAGAGATGGTTGATAAACGCCCGCCCGGCTCTGATGAGAACGGATTGGTAAGAAAAGAAGAAGTGATTAGCATCGACATTCCTGCGGGAGTTGAGGAAGGAATGCAGTTAAACGTGAGCGGAAAAGGAAATGCCGCGCCGATGGGTGGCATTCCGGGTGATCTTCTTGTGGTGATTGAAGAGGTAGAGCACGACACGATAAAACGCAATGGCAAAAACCTTCACTACGACTTATATGTAAGCTTCATTGATGCCGTTTTGGGCGGCACTGCCGAAGTGCCTCTCGTGGAAGGAAAAGCCAAGATCAATATCGCTGCAGGAACTCAAAGCGGGAAGTTGGTTCGCCTTAAAGGCAAAGGATTGCCAAGCGTGCAGAGCTACGGAAAAGGTGACATGCTGGTCAATATAAACGTGTGGACACCGCAGGAGCTTAGCAAAGAGGAAAGGAAGGTTCTCGAAAAATTAAAAGACAGCGAGAATTTTCAGCCTACCGCAAACCACGATGAAAAGAACTTTTTTCAAAAGGTAAAAGATATGTTCGAATAGAGAATATCTCCTTTAAAACTTAACCGCTTTGCCTTCGGGGTAAAGCGGTTTTTCATTTAGATTTGACCGCAATAATTCAAAAGTTTCATGGCAATACTTCAAGCGAAAAACATCACAAAGGTCTACTCCAATCACGTAGCACTTTCTGATGTGAGCCTGTCCGTACCCAAGGGTAGCATCTTCGGATTGCTCGGACCCAATGGAGCGGGTAAGACGTCTCTTATTCGAATCATCAACCAAATTACAGCTCCCGACGAGGGACAAGTCATTTTTGATGGTGAAAAATTGAAGTCCGATCACGTTCAAAAAATCGGCTATCTGCCCGAAGAGCGCGGACTTTATAAAAAAATGAAGGTTGGCGAACAGGCTGTCTACTTGGCTCGACTGAAGGGAATGACCAAAACCGAGGCCAACAAGAAACTGAAGGCTTGGTTTGAACGATTTCAAATTGAAGGTTGGTGGAATAAAAAAGTCGAAGAGCTATCGAAGGGTATGGCGCAGAAAGTGCAGTTTATCACTACCGTGCTTCACGAACCGAAGTTTTTAATTCTCGATGAACCCTTCAGCGGATTTGATCCCATTAACGCCAATTTGATTAAAGAAGAACTCTTGAGACTTCGAGATGAAGGAGCAACCATCATGCTCTCTACCCACAATATGGGGTCGGTAGAAGAGATTTGCAGCCACATTGCCTTAATTAATGATGCGAATGTAGTTCTTGAAGGAGCGGTTAAAGACATCAGAAACAGATACAAAGAAGGGGTTTACGATATCGTTTTCTCCGGCGACATGTTGAGTTTTACCAACGCCCTCTGGACTAACTTCGAACTGATCAGTCATTTTGAGACGGAAGACAAACTGCGGAGTGCGCGAATTAAGCTGACAAACGGAGTAACGGTAAACGATTTGCTCAAAGCAGTAATCCCTGTAGCACAAGTTCATTCTTTAAACGAAGTGATTCCGAACATGAATGACATCTTCATTAAAATAGTTCAATCAAAAGGAGAAAACGATGAGTAAGATCAACCTGATAATTGAGCGCGAATACGTGAGCCGCGTCAGAAAGAAATCATTCATCATTATGACCTTCCTCGGTCCGATTTTGATCGGAGGACTGCTAAGTTTGGGAGTCTTTTTGGGGATGAGTGATACGAGTATTTACAATGTTCTGGTGGTCGATCTCACGAGTGAGATTACCACCGATAGCACGGGCAAGGCCAAGCCGATGTTTGTGGATGAATTGAAAGAGACTTCTCAGGTTCGATTTGACTACATCACGGATGGTTTGACGAACGCAGAGTTTGATTCCACTGAATACACGTTGATGCTGGTGTTGCGAGAAGATATCATTACCTATCCTCAAGCAGAGATGGTATTCCGAAAACTGCCGAGTATGAAAGCGCGCAGTTACATCAAATCTCAAGTTGAAGGTGTAATCGAAGACAA
>CAZYWJ010000007.1:53157-71929 GCA_964651785.1 uncultured Cryomorphaceae bacterium | reverse complement strand
ATGCCGATCACCATTCCACTGATTTTTGGATTTATCGTATCGGAATTTGCCCTGACCAATCCCGAAGGAGCTGCGGTTTTTTGGTTTTCCGAAATACCGCTCACCTCTCCCATCGTAATGATGGTGCGTGTGGCGATGGGCTTTGACAGCGGATCGATTTGGGAGCTCATACTTTCAATGGTGCTGCTTATCGCAGGATTTGTTTTTTGTGTATGGCTGGCAGGCCGAATTTACCGCGTAGGTATATTGATGTATGGAAAAAAAGTAAACTATAAAGAATTAGGAAAATGGTTGAGATATTAAGGAAAAGACATAAGGTAGATAATTCAATGTTAGCTTTTTGGTTTATTGGATTTTTATTGCTCACATCATGCAGCCTTGAACCAAAAAATGAAGAGAATCACAAAATAATTGATGAAACATTTGTCGCTCTGAATGATGATGGCTTCGTATTGGAAGGAGAAAGCTTCTTTCCGATTATGATCAATTACGTAGCTGATTTTCGATTTGTCGAAGACTCGTTTGTTCTGGGCGTTCATAAACACTATGAGAAGCAAGACGTGTATGAATATTTTTCATTGGACAGCATTGTTTTGCAGAGGCAGGAAAGCCTGACTCTGATAAAGGATATGGGTTTTAATACGATAAGGTTATGCCTTGATCGGATTTGGGGCCAACCAGATAGTTCCGGATACCCCACCGGAGGGCCCTTGCTCATGCTAAATGATGATAAGGAAATCATCTTTTCAGCAATTGAAGATTTTCTAACTGAGGCGAATGAACGCGATTTGAAAGTAATGATGCTAATTCCATCCCCCGTTCAGAACAAATACCTTTCAAAATTTACGATTGCCTTGCTACATAGATTTTCCGAAAACAATGTGATATTTTCATATGATTTTAATAATGAGCCCTTATATGACAGAGCTCACTCGGCTATGTCAAAGAAAGAAATACACCAAGTAGTGACGGAATGGAAGGAGTGGATGACTCAATATGCACCAAAACAATTGTTAACCATTGGTTATTCTGAACCCATAGAGGTTTTCGCTTGGGATCCGTCTATACTTCCCGTCGATTTTCTATCTTTTCACACGTACAATCCTTTGCGCGTACCTAATGAAATATATTGGTATGCGAATTACTCCGGCAAACCATGGATGATAGGTGAAACGGCTTTAAGGGTTGACAATGAAGAAATTCCCTATGAATGGCAGGCTGATTATATGCAAGCAGCTTTTGACTATACGGTAGCCTGCGGCGGAATTGGTTTTGGTTGGTGGGGATATCAAGAAGTTCCTAAAATTTCTTTGTCGGAAGAGAGTACCGGCCTTATGACATCATCGGGAACTATATATACGAGTGATAGCATATTGCCCTTAACGGGAACACTTAAGCCGGCAGTAAAAATTGTTAAAGAGCTTAATCCTGATTCCGTAACAATGTCCTGTAAAAGGCAACCGAACTATTTTAACATGCTTGGCTACACCAATTATGTTATAAAGGGAAAATTGGTGGATGAAGATGAGCAGCCTATTGAAGGAGGAGTAATCAGAGGGTGGAATCAATATCATATCATTGGACAAAACACATATACTGACGAGAAGGGAAATTTTACCTTGTACAGCAATGATGTTATTCACCACATGAAAATAAGCGCACCGGGTAAAGAGCTTTTGGAGATTAATGAAATACAAAAATATGAAGCTGTAAATTCCAACTCTCCTGAAGAAGTCACTTTACCTGATAGAGAATTGGAATATCAACAAATTGATTATCGAAATTATATTGCATTTAATGACTCAACAAGGCAGCCGATATTTTTTGGATATAAAAAAGGAATTTTTGATAAAGCCTATTATTCTAAAGACCTTGGAACATTGGAATTAAAGAGTTGGGACTAAACTCCTAAATGCTGTTATATTTGAATATCTGATAAAACCGGCAAATTTGAAAATAGGAATAATCGATATGGGAACGAATACCTTCAACCTGCTCATAGCTGAGCTGGACAACAAAGGGGGATACAAACCAACTTATCGATCAAAAGTAGCCGTGAAACTTGGTGAAGGAAGTTTCGAAAAAAAATACATAACCGAAGCAGCCATGCAGCGGGCTTTTTTGGCTTTAGATGCACAAATCGCTGCAATAAAAAATCAATATTGCGATAGAATTTTGGCTTTCGCTACCTCTGCGGTAAGAGGGGCTTCAAACGCCGAAGATTTCGTAAAGAAAGTTAAAGAACGATTCGGAATTCAGATTCACGTAATCGACGGAGACCGCGAGGCGAGCATGATTTACAATGGCGTACAACTTTCGGGTGCATTATCTGATTCCAATTCTTTAATCATGGACATTGGTGGTGGGAGCACGGAATTTGTAGCAGCCAACGATCAGGAGATTATTTGGAAGCGAAGCTATGAATTAGGTGTAAGCAGACTTTTGGAGAAATATCAGCCCGAAGACCCCGTCAGAACTTCCACTTTAAAAAAAATAGAAGACGATCTGTCAGTACTGGTTGAAGATGTATTTAATATAGTGGAGGAAGAAGACATAAAAATTCTTGTTGGCTCCTCGGGATCATTTGATACCTTTTCGGATATCATAGCTCACCGACAAGGAAATTACGCTGAAAGCCTTGAACTTACGGCACTCGACTTTGATCGAATAGCCTTAAACCACCATTTGGATGAGTTGATTCGCTCTACGCGAAAAGAAAGAGAAGCCATGAAAGGAATGATGGCTATGCGCGTAAATATGATTGTAATGTCAGCTCTATTCGTTCGTTTAATTTTAACGAACACCAAAATAGAAACGGTGAAATTGTCGAGGTACTCACTTAAAGAAGGAGTACTCTTTGAAGTCTTAAAAGGAAATCTGTAAAATGGCATCAGTACTTATTATTGACGATGAGAGAAGCATCAGAAATACGCTTCGTGAAATTCTGGAATTCGAAAAGTTCATCGTTGAGGATGCAGAAGACGGACCGTCAGGTCTGAAAAAACTAACCGAAAACTCCTATGATGCCGTTCTGTGCGATATCAAGATGCCGAAAATGGATGGCATGGAAGTATTGGAGAAGGCATTGGAAAAGGGCGTAGAGTCTCCTATCATAATGATTTCCGGCCACGGAAATATTGAGACTGCCGTCGAAGCGATTAAAAAAGGCGCCTATGATTTTATCGAGAAGCCTTTGGATTTGAATCGGACATTGGTGACCCTCAGGAATGCTATGGACCGCGTAAACTTGGAAGAGGAGACAAAAACGCTTCGAAAGAAAATAAAACTGATCAAGGGCTCCGGTATTGTAGGGGAGTCAAAAGCAATCGAAGATATCAAGGAGATGATTGCCAAGGTAGCACCTAGCGATGCGCGCGTTTTAGTTACAGGACCAAACGGCTCAGGAAAGGAGCTGGTAGCTCGCCAACTTCACGAAAACAGCAATCGAAGTAAGGCGCCGTTTATCGAAGTGAATTGCGCGGCCATTCCATCCGAATTGATCGAAAGTGAACTCTTCGGCCACGAGAAAGGCGCATTTACATCTGCCGTAAAACAGCGCAAAGGAAAATTTGAACAAGCCGACGGCGGCACATTATTTCTCGATGAAATCGGTGATATGAGCGCTTCGGCTCAAGCCAAAGTGCTGCGCGCATTGCAAGAAAATAAGATCAATCGCGTAGGTGGCGATAAAGACATTAAAGTCAATGTGCGTGTAATCGCCGCCACCAATAAAGACCTGAACGAAGAGATAAAAGAAGGGAATTTTCGCGAAGACCTCTTCCACCGATTGAGTGTCATTCTCATTCATGTGCCTTCCCTCAATGAGCGGATTGACGACGTACCGTTATTGGCCGATCACTTTCTCGATTCCATTGCACAAGAACAAGGCAGCCCCAGAAAAGAATTGACTAAAGATGCCTACGAAGCATTACAATCTTTGAATTGGACGGGAAATATCAGAGAACTACGAAACCTGATTGAGCGTTTGATCATCCTATGCGACAAAATCATTACGGGAGAGGATGTAAAACGCTACGCCAATCCGGCCAGATAAGACGATCTTAATCTTCTATTGCTTCGATAATCGGACTTCCCGTCACACCTGATGGAAACGGGATGCCCATTATAGCGCTAAGCGTCGGAGCAATGTCTCGAATGTTTGTCTCCTTGAATGTCTTGCCTTCTTCCACACCGAAGCCGTACAGAAGCAACGGTACATGTTGGTCGTAATTCCATGGGCTACCGTGAGTGGTGCCGGTATTGGCATATCTGATCCAACCACTGTCAAGGATAAAAACCACATCTCCCGAAAGGGTGGGGTGTAATCCGCGCTGTAGATTCCCGATGGGAAATTCAGCTCCACCTGCCATCCGAACTCTTTCGGAAGAATAAGCGGCGTACACACCGGGCAATCGGCTCAATTCGCGGGCGAGAAAATCAGCCAAGTCCGCAATCTCTACTCCGCCCTCTTTCAGCTTTTCGCGATTAAAATAAAGCTGATTTCCTTCAATTTCTTCGATCATTTCCTCGCCGAGCGGATTAAACTCAGAAAGCAGTTCACCCAGTTTTTCCTTACCGCTTTCGCGATCGAAATAACCACCGGGCAAATTGTTGTCAATAGAAAATTGTGCTACCTCAGCCGCACCGTGATCGGCGGTAATCATGATGGTATAATTGCCCTTACCCACGTAACGATCCAAGAAAATCAGAAAAGTGCTCAGGTCATTGTCAAGCTTCAAGTACATGTCTTGAACTTCCAGCGCTCGAGGACCGTAGGCGTGACCTAAATAATCGGGAGAAGAAAAGCTCAAGGCCAGAAAATCAGTGATCTCATCTTGGCCCATATTCTCTTTGATGATGGCCTCGCGACCAAATTCAAAAATCAGACTATTGCCCCAAGGAGACCTTTTCAAAACTTCGTCGGGATCATTTTGCGTGGCCAAATCCACTAAATCTTTAGGCAAGGTGGGATATTTCTCACCGGCATAAAGCGATTCGTAGGGATTATTATCCGGCAAGCTTGCCACGTAGGATGATTTTGGAAGTAGTGGCTGCCAGCCTTTGGCCAGAAAAGTGTCGACCAAATTCAGGTTATTGAAGTCCACCACCCACTGCGGAAGCTCATCCATATAAAAAGAGCTGCTGATGAATTTTTTGTCGTTATACCAATATGACCCATCTGCAAGGTGACCGCCCGGCAACACGGCGCCCCGATCCTTTAAAGATACGGCTACCACTTTTGCACTATCACCCCAAAAGAGCTTAAGCTCATCCGTCACGGTAGTAGTTTTCAGATTTTTCGGACTCATCTGGCCTGCGGCCTTGTCTATTCCTACCGACTTTACACTACGATCTTCTACACAGTACATTTTCTCCTTGGTAATCGGATCGTACCAATCGTTTGCCACTATACCGTGCACGGCAGGCGTAGTGCCCGTATATACGGAAGCATGGCCCGGACCTGTGGTCGTCGGTATATATGAGAAGCGGTGATTGGCTCCATAAAATCCGTCTTCCATAAGTCGAAGAAACCCGCCCTTTCCGTAAAGGTCGGCGTAGCGCGTGAGGAAGTCATTTCGCATTTGATCGATGACTATCCCGACAACCAATTTGGGTCGATCATCGGTATCTTGGGCTTGCGCCAAAACAGATGAAAGAATGGCTATGAAAATTCCTAAAGTCCGCTTCATGAAATCATTTTTGAGAGGTAATACAATATGGCCATACACACCACTAAGCTAACCAAAACGTTTGCTCCGGCCATAAAGACGTGCCCGTCGTGCAAAAGCTTAACCGTTTCGTAACTGAACGTAGAAAAAGTGCTGAAGCCTCCGCAGAAGCCAATTACTGCGAATGAAATCCACCATCCCTTCATATCGTCTTTGGCGATAAGCCAAATGAAAAACCCCAGCGCTATACAACTCGCCATATTCGCGACCAGCGTTCCCCATGGAAAGGCTGAAGGCACGATTTTGAGTATAAATCTGCCGGTGACAAATCGAGCAACCGAACCCAAACCGCCGCCCAAAAAAACTGCTGCTAAATCTTTGATGGTAATTTCCATATAAATCGATTTAGTAGGGTAAAGACGAGCCAGCCGAAAAAGGCTCCCAAAAGGCCTCCACAAATAATATCGGCAGGGTAATGTACGCCCAGGTATATTCTGGTGTAGGCTACCAGGCCACTGAATACAAAAATGAAAGGCGCCGCTTTGGGGTAGGGTCTTTTGAAAATGAGATAGAGGAAAGTTCCGATCCCGAAAAAGTTGGTGGCGTGGGAACTGACAAAGCCGTAGAGTCCGCCTCTGTAATCATTCACAATATGAACCTGATCGTATAGCTCTAAATTTCGCGAAGGTCGATATCGTTGAAAAACCTCTTTAAAAAGTTCTACGGAAGTTCGGTCTCCTAATGTCACTACCAAAGCGATACCGAGCAAAGACCACAAGGCCATTTTCCAACCGTAGGCTTTAGCAATAGCCCAAAGGAAAAACAGGTAAAGTGGTATCCAGACATACTCATCACTCATCCAATAGATGGGCTGGTCCAGCCAGTCAACATTCAAGCTATTAAGCCACAGAAACAATTGTCGATCCCATTGCTCCAGCTTTTCGATCATGCCTAAGAATTAAGTTTTTGCCATATCTTGTCTTTCAGTTCAGCCAGACCAAGTTGAGCAACCGAGGAGATGAAAACGTGATCAACCGGTGGCATTTCCTTTTCCATTTCGGTTTTCAGCTCTTCGTCGAGCAGATCACTTTTGGTGACGGCGAGCAATCGATCTTTGTCAAGCAACTCGGGGTTGTAAGCTTCGAGCTCTCCCACCAGAATATCGTATTCTTTGCGAATGTCATCGCTATCGGCAGGCACCATAAAAAGGAGTAAGCTATTGCGTTCAATGTGACGCAAAAAGCGCGTTCCTAAACCTTTTCCCTGACTGGCACCTTCGATGATACCGGGGATGTCGGCCATGATAAATGAGCGATCATTTCGGTAGCTGACGATTCCAAGGTTGGGAACCAAGGTCGTAAAGGGATAGTTGGCTATTTCGGGTTTTGCCGCCGTAATTACCGAAAGCAGAGTAGATTTTCCCGCATTGGGAAAACCGACCAGACCGACGTCAGCGAGGACTTTAAGTTCCAAAATTCGCCAAGCCTCCTGTTCGTCTTCTCCCGGTTGGGCAAATCGAGGAGTCTGTCGAGTAGAAGATTTGAAGTGCACGTTTCCTTGGCCACCGCGGCCGCCACTTAGCAAAATGTATTCTTGTCCGTCTTCCGTAATTTCGGTGAGTACTTCACCCGTGTCGGGATCTTTGGCCACCGTTCCGAGCGGAACTTCAATAATGGCATCCTCTCCCGATTTACCGGTGCTCGTTTGCCGCCCGCCGGATTCACCGTGCTCGGCTTTGATGTGCTTTTTGTATTTCAGGTGAAGCAATGTCCAAAGCTGTGCATTTCCGCGCAGGATAACGTGACCGCCTCGACCACCGTCACCTCCGTCAGGTCCTCCTTTTGACGTGAGCTTATCGCGGAACAGGTGTTTGCTACCCGCACCGCCCTTTCCCGATCGGCAGTGAATTTTTACATAATCGACAAAATTGCGATTACTCATGGCGCTCTATCGCGTGAAACAATTTTTTACTAATCTCTTCAATGGAACCGACTCCATCGATTTCTTCAAACTTATTCTGTGCTCTGTAATAGTCAGCTACGGGAGCCGTTTCCGTTTTGTAAACGGTTATCCGGTTCGCGATGATCTTCGGGTCGGCGTCATCTGTTCGACCACTCACTTCAGCTCGTTTTTTCAGACGCTCAGTAAGTTCTTCATCTTCCACATTCAGTGCCAGCATCACGTTTATTGAGGTATTCTTTGATTCAAGAAATGAATCCAGAGCTTTTGCCTGAGCGGTAGTTCGCGGAAACCCGTCGAAAATAAATCCGCCTGCATTGTCATGGCCGTCTACTTCTGCCTCAAGCATTTTAATCGTTACCTCATCCGGTACCAATTCACCCTTGTCGATATAGCTTTTCGCCAAATCTCCGAGCTCCGTATGCTGCTTCATATTTCGTCTGAAAATATCACCGGTCGAGAGGTGAACCAGATTGTACTTTTCAGCAATTTTTTCGGCTTGTGTACCTTTTCCGGCACCGGGAGGGCCGAAGAGAACCAAGTTGATCATATTTAAGATTTAATTTGGTAAATGTCGTTTAAGTTTCTACCCAGCCCGTCGTAGTCGAGACCATAGCCTACTACGAAGAGATTGGGGATTTCGAATGCCACGTAATCGGGTTTACTTTTTCCGATGAAGGCATCAGGCTTGAAAAGTAAGGAAGCCACTTTGAGCGAAGCCAATTCTTTCCCTTCCAAAATACCTTTTAAATAGTCCAATGTGTGACCGGTATCTACGATGTCTTCTAAAATAACCACATGCTTATTTCTAACATCAGAGTTCAGAGACATCAGATCAGAGATTTTGCCGGTAGACTCCGTGCCTCGATAAGAAGATAATTTGATAAAATTCACTTCCGCATTGAAATCTATGTGCCTCATCAAGTCCGATATCAGGCGAAAGCACCCGTTAAGAACTCCTACAAAGACTACATCCTTTCCGGCGTATTCATCGGTGAGCTTCTTCGCCATTTCTTTGATGGCATTTTGTATCTTTTCTTCTTCCAGATAAAGAACAAATTCTTTGTCGTGAAGGCTAACTGATTGCATGCGATCGGTTTTTTTCTGAACGGCGAAGGTAGTGATTCCTGTAACCTTTCGGCGCGACGAGATATGTCCTTTTATCAAGATTGTCTAGGTTTGCCCCACCTTAAACCTAAAAACATGAAAATACTACTTACCGCACTAGCCGCCGTATCCTTTTTATTTGCAAACGGCCAATACACCAGCCCTGATGAATCACTCAATCTTACTTTAGATGACTTAGTTGAAGACTCGGAAGGCGCGGTAGTATTCGTTGATGACACGTACGAAATTTACGAGGACATCACCATTGCTCTTTCCGACACTTTGATAATTGATGACGCTTCTGTCGTAATTGCAGATAGCGTTTTAATCACCATTGAGGGGGGCTTTTACTGCACTACTTCCTCATTCACCCAATTGAATTGTTGCGATGCTTATTACGAAGGATTTCGTTTTGAAGAAACGGCAGTCGCTGATATTTTTAATACTAGCTTTCTCTACGGCGGAGGCATCCAGGTGCTCACGGGCGATTTTCGGATGGAAGCGTCTAACGTAAGTTTCCAAAGTACGGGGCAAACGACGAGCGCCGCACTGGATTTGAGTACGGGAAAACCGAAAATTATCAATTCCAACTTTCTGGAAAACGAAGTCGCCGCGATAGGAAGTGCAGCAAATTCTGACCCTGCACCGCTAATTCAAGGGTGTACGTTTAATGGAAATGTGACCGGAAACACAAACAGACCGCAAGTGAACTTGGGGCCTTCGGGAGCCGACACGGCCATCGTAAGGCAGAATGTCTTTCTGGGGAATCCTGAGTTAACTAATGTCGGAGGATTTTCTTTCTCGCAGTTTTTAAATGGTGAGGGTCATCTGGTTTTTGAAGATAATGTTGTGTCAGGAAATCGATATGGAGTCAATGTTTTTGGATCTAATATAACTTCGCACATTCAAGATAATGTGCTCCAAAACAACAACACCCAGAATGAGCCGAATCTGGGCGGAAGCGGAATCAGTATATCGGGGTTCGGCGAAAACAGCCATGTAATTCTAGGAAATCTTTTTGAAGGAAACCTTTGGGGAATTACCCTTTTAGAAAATGCTCAAGCCAATTTAGGAGAAATAGAAAATCCCGAAATCGGTGCGGGTGGAAATCTCTTCAATAACAATGGAAACGGAGGCGAGATCTACGCTCTCTTTAACAATACGGCGAATACCGTTTATGCCCAAGGCAATTGCTGGGATACTTCAGATGAAGATCCGACATTGGCGGAAGCCGAAGCCGTAATCTCGCATGTGGTAGATGACCCCGAGTTAGGAGAAGTGATTTTCGATCCATTGGGTTCCTGCAGTATCCTTTCTACTCAATCTAAAAAGGTGTCAGGACTTAAAATCTACCCGAATCCCGGCAATGGAAATCTTTACGTTTCAGCAGAGGAATCGCTCGGGAATATTGAAGTGATTGACTTAAGCGGAAAACGTGTTTTTCAATTAAATTTAAATCAATCGAATTCAGCTCAGCTCGATCTCACTCAATTACCCGATGGCTTTTATCTGATAAGAGTTGAATCTGCCACGGGAATTCAAACTCAAAAGCTCAGCATTTTACATTAAACGTATCTTTGCCGGCATGTCAAAAGCGCCATATCATAAAGACTTTAAAATCGGAGTATTAGGCGGTGGCCAATTGGGCAGAATGATGCAACAAGAGGCCGTAAACCTCGACATCAAATTGGCTTGCCTCGACCCGAATGCCGATGCCCCTTGTGCCAAATTGGTCCCCGAATTCACCGTCGGAAATTTCAACGACGAAGAAACGGTTTACAATTTCGGAAAGGACAAAGACCTCATCACTGTAGAGATAGAGCACGTAAGCATAGCTGCATTGAAGCGCTTGCAGAAAGAGGGAAAGATGGTCTACCCGCAGCCTGAGTTGTTGGAAATCGTTCAAGACAAGGGACTGCAGAAAGAATTTTATCGAAAGAACGGAATCCCTACGGCAGAATACAGATTGATCGAATCGAAGGCCGAGCTTACCGAGCATGTCGATTTTTTACCTTTTGCTCAAAAGCTGCGAAAAGGCGGTTACGACGGGAAGGGTGTTCAAATCATCCGCACCGAAGCCGATTTTGATAAAGCCTTTAATGCTCCTTCCGTTTTGGAAAAGTTTGTTGACTTTGAAAAAGAGCTGGCGGTAATCGCAGCCCGAAATGAAGGCGGAGAGACAACGGGGTTTCCCGCGGTGGAGCTTGAATTTAACCCTGAAGCAAATTTGGTGGAGCTGCTTTTTGCTCCGGCAGAAATTTCAAAGGAAACCGAAGAGAAGGCGCGGAAAATTGCCATGCAAACCATTGATGCTTTTGGCTTCGTTGGCATTTTAGCCGTTGAGCTATTTCTGAATTCCGACGGTGAGATTCTGGTAAATGAAGTGGCGCCTCGGCCTCATAATTCTGGTCACCACACCATTGAAGCAAATGTAACATCTCAATATGCGCAACATCTAAGATGCATTTTGGGACTGCCTCTCGGCGATACCGCTCTGCGCGTGCCGGCAGCGATGGTAAATCTCTTGGGAGAAGAGGGTCATCAAGGAACGGCAATCTATGAAGGCTTGGAAGACGCGCTGACGGAAAGCGGAGTATATCCCCACCTTTACGGCAAAGCCGAAACGAAACCATTCCGAAAAATGGGACATGTGACTATAACCGCACAAAGTGCCGAAGAAGCGAGAAAACTCGCACATAAAATAAAAAACCTAATCAAAGTAAAATCTGAGTAGAATGGTAGGAATCATCATGGGTAGTAAAAGCGACCTTCCGGTTATGCAGGAAGCTGCTGATGTTTTAGACGAATTGAAGGTTCCTTACCAAATGGATATCGTGAGCGCGCACCGCACACCCGAACGGATGTACGAATATGCCAAAACCGCTGACGAGAAGGGAATTCGCGTGATTATTGCCGGAGCAGGCGGGGCAGCTCACCTTCCGGGAATGACGGCTTCGATTACACCGCTCCCCGTGATCGGTGTGCCCGTAAAAAGCAGAAATAGCATTGACGGATGGGACTCGGTTCTGAGCATTTTGCAAATGCCGGGCGGGGTACCTGTGGCTACCGTAGCGCTTGACGGAGCGAAAAATGCGGGAATTCTTGCCGCTCAAATTCTCGGTGCAAGTGATTCGGAATTGAGAAAAAGAATCACGGATTTCAAAGAGGCTTTAAAGCAAAAAGTCTTGAAAGACGCTGAGAAGATTTGAAAATGCAGTAAGCTTACTCTTCTGTAACCCGGAGCACCAACATCCGTTAGCTCATGCCGTATTTTTGCAGAATGAGTAATAATCATCACGAAAAACGGAGAAAAAGCCTTAAACAAAGACTGACTTTGGCTATCATAGCCTCATTTACGCTCGGGTTAGCTCCATTCCTTCCCGAACCACACCTATTTGGAAAATGGAGATGGCTTTTAGGCGGAGCGAAGGGAATGAAAGCTATGGACTGGTTTGATCTACTTCTACACACCGCCCCCTGGGCATTCCTTATTATCGTTGCTATTCAGTGGGTGAAGATTGAAAAAAAATCGGTGTAAATTTCTAATTTCGGGACAAATGTCGTATTTTAGGGGTCAAATGTTTTTAGGATGAATTATTCGATCTCTTATCAGCCCGAAGTTTTTGAAGAAGCCATGCAACTTTATCTCAAAAAATCATTGGATTTAAATTTAGCTCCTTCATCCATAGAAAAGTTCTTCCACGACAAATTGCTCGTGAGCAAGGTTATTCAAAAGGGATTGAGCTTCAGTTTTTTTGAAAAAATTCAAAACATACTTTCCTTCAATGAAAGCGATTGGGCCAAATATTTGAACATTTCTCAAAAGACTTTACAGCGTCACAAAAAGGCCAAGAATTACACCTTCAAATCCTTGCATTCCGAAAAAATCTTAGAAATGATCGAATTGGTGAATCGTGGCGAATCGGTTTTCGGTTCCTCCGAAAAATTCAATCTTTGGATGCATTCTCCCACTATCGCTTTGGGAGGCAAAAAGCCTTTTGATCTCATCAAAGATTCATACGGCCGAGCCTTAATCTTAGAAGAGCTCAACCGCATTGAGCACGGAATTTTTGCCTAGTGGTTGTTTTTCGACTCACTACTAAAAAATACTCCGATAAACTCGACGGAGTAGGAGCCTCTCTTTTTAATAATCGCTGGAATTCAAAAGGCACACAAATCGTTTACACTTCCGAAAGCAGAGCACTCGCTTTGGCTGAAGTGGTGGTTCATCTATCCGCGGCAGCTTTGCCTCAAGATTATGTAATGCTCGAAATAGAAGTTCCAATCACGCAACAAATCCGGCAAGTAAAGGAGAGCGATTTGCCTTTGAATTGGAATGCTTTTCCACATATTTTGGATACGCAGAAGGTGGGTGATGATTTTGTGCGCCATCAGAAAGACCTCATCTTAAAGGTTCCCTCTGCGGTCGTTCATGGGGAACATAATTATTTGCTGAATCCGATTCATCCGCTTTTCAAGAAAGTGAAGATCTTGTCAGTGAGAGATTTTCCCGTGGACAAAAGGTTGTTCTGATACGAAATGATTCACCTTGAGCGAAGAAATTAATCCGGAAGTAACAAGTCGCATTGTTAGAGATTCGTATTTTGCCGTCGAATCCAATCATTTGAAAAGAGCACTTCTCATAACCCTCCTTTTTCCGTTTTTTGCCTTGGCGCAGAATGGAAACGATCCCGTGGGTGCGCGGCCAGCCGGTATGGCAAATGCCGCGTTGACCTTCACCGATATTTGGAGCAGTTTTCACAACCAGGCAGGTTTGGGCCATATCGAAAATATCACGGCCGGTGCCTTTTATGAAAACAGGTTTCTGGTTGATGGAATGGCTTTCGCCGGATTTGCAGGTGCTTTGCCTTTAGGCAACGGTGCAATCGGATTAAACTACAGCAACTTCGGCTACAGCGTTTACAATGAAGGCAAATTGGGATTGGCATACGGAATGAAACTCTCCGACCGATTCTCTGTCGGAGTTCAGCTAAACTATCAAACTACCCGAATAGTGGCAGAAGATTATGGAAACGCAGGAGCCTTCACGGCTGAAGTCGGCGCCCGAATGGAAGTCTCCGAAAAGGTGACCGTTGCGGCTCACCTCTTCAACCCTACTCGAGCGACGTTGATAGACAACGGTGACTTGGCCATTCCCGACGAAAAGATTCCAACCGTTTTAAGACTGGGAGCGGGATATCAAATCAGCGAAGAAGTCTTGTTTGCGGGAGAGGTGGAAAAAGATATTGATCAGAATGCACTTTTTCGCGGTGGGATAGAATACCAACCTGTCGATATACTCTATTTGAGAATAGGGGCATCCAGCGAACCGAGTCTTTTCAGTTTTGGATTGGGCGTGAAGTTTGACAGTTTCCAATTTGATTTAGCTTCAAGCTACAGCAGCGTATTGGGTCATTCCCCACAGATTTCTCTTACTTACAATCCCGTTAAGAAATGAGGCTCCTTGTCCTCATAGTTTTCTTTTCCCTTACCCTTACTCCTGTTTGGGCTCAGCCCGATCAAAAAGTAGATCGCGGAAACATCATTGAGCAGCGAATTGAACAAATAGCCGAGGCTGCAGAGGATGAGAATCTGGACTACACTACCCTTTTTGAGCAATTGTCCGTTTATCTCGATTTCCCGCTAAACCTCAACACTGCTTCAATTGATGACCTGTATGGACTAGGGCTGCTGACCAATGATCAGATTTTACGGTTCATCGATTATCGAAAAGAATTCGGACAACTTTTTTCGCTTTACGAACTGGCATACATCGATGGATGGGATCAGGCCACCGCCGAGTTGATCTTGCCTTTCGTTATCGTGAGTCAAAATGAAGTGCGGGACAAAATAACCTTTCAAAAGCTGAAGAATTACGGAAAGCACGAAATTGTAATGCGCTGGCAGCGCATACTCGAAGAGCAAGCCGGATACGCTCCCGTCACTGAGGAGCGGTTGGAAGAAAATCCGAATGCGCGCTATTTGGGTTCTCCAGACAAGCTTTTCGCGCGCTACCGCTATCGATACGGGGACCGAATCAGCTTCGGAATGACCGCCGAAAAAGACAACGGCGAGGAATTTTTTCGCGGAAGCCAACCCAATGGATTTGACTTTTATTCAGGCCACGTATATCTGAAGGATTTCGGTACGGTGAAGCAATTGGCCATCGGTGATTACCAAGCTCAATTTGGTCAGGGACTCACATTTTGGTCGGGCTTGGGGTTTAATCGAAAAAGCTCCTTTACGGTAAGTACGGCTCAAGCGGGAAGGGGAATAACACCATACACCTCGATAAACGAGAATCTATTCTTGAGAGGTGGTGCGACTACCTTAACCAAAGGGAAGTTTGATTTTACGGCTTTCTATTCAGGAAAGCGGATTGATGGAAATCTGTCGGATTTTGTTCCTGATGATTCAACGGATTTTTCCGAACCCGAAGTTCTGATTTCGAGCTTTCAGGAATCGGGATTTCACCGCACGGCCAACGACATAGAAGATAAAGACGCCATTTTGCAAAAACACTACGGCGGGCATTTGCGCTACAACACTACAAATCTTCAATTGGGAATTACCGCCGCGCACATGCAATTGGACGGAGAAATAAATCCCAACACTGACTTTTACAGTCAGTTTCGATTTGGCGGAAGGGAAAATACTACCATTGGTGCCGACTACCTTTATAGACTAAATAACTTCCTCTTTTTTGGTGAAACGGCGCGAAGCGCAAATGGCGGCATAGCAACGGTAAACGGTGTAAATATAGAAATGAATCCGAGGCTGTTGGTGAACATCACTCAGCGGTATTACGATAGAGATTTTCAGGGTGTGGCTTCCGTAGGATTCGGAGAAGGATCGCTGGTGGAGAATGAAAGCGGAGTTTATTTCGGAGTTGAATTCAGGCCTTTCAAGCGATGGAAGGTGAATGCCTACATCGACCAGTTCAAATTTCCGTGGTTGCGTTACCAGACGGATGCTCCGTCAAGCGGATACGATTTCTTCGGGCAGCTGGAATACCAAGCTTCCGGAAGAACGAATATTTATTTGCGTTACCGCGACAGATTGCGTCAATTAAATACGCGTGAAGATGTGGAAGGAGCTGATTTTCTAGTCGATAATCCAAGAAAAAATCTTCGCCTGAATTTCTCTCATAGTGCCTCACGGCAGATACGACTGAGATCGAGAATAGAACTCACTGAATACGGAAGGGGAGATGAGCCGGTATCGAGAGGCTTTATGGTATACCAAGATGTGATTTGGGATGTAAAGCGGATTCCATTACGCATCGCTGCCAGGTACGCTTTATTTGATACGGACAATTTTGACTCGCGCATTTACGCTTACGAAAATGATGTACTTTATTTCTTTTCCATTCCCGCCTACAGTGGAAGAGGCACGAGAGCCTACGTTTTACTCAAGTACGATTTGGGGCGGAATACGGATATTTGGCTCAGATGGGCTCAGAGCTATTTCACAGATCGTCAGGTTGTGGGTTCGGGACTGGAGGAAATCGATGGTAATACGAGAACTGAAGTCAAAGTTCAGATACGGTATAAGTTTTAATTCCCAGCTTTGAGAATTCCTCAAAGAACCCCGGAAATGATTTCGACACGACTTCAGGGTTTTCCAAACTCAAATCCGTTTTGAAAACCAAAGGCGCAAAGGCCATGGCCATTCGGTGGTCTCCGTAGGTATGAATGATTTGATTCGGAATTAATTTGTTGGTCTTTTTGATGGTGAGTGAATCCGAACTTGTAACAGCCTCCACTCCCATCCTTTCCAACTCAGCTTTCATTGCCGCCAAGCGATCGGTTTCTTTGACTTTCAGCGTATGCAACCCCACCAATTCTACCTCAGCACCCATACCCGCATAGGTCACTGCAATGGTTTGAGCTAAGTCGGGATTATCACTCAGGTCAATTCTCTTCTTCGGAGAGGTATTGGACTCATTTTTTAGTAAAAGACCTTCGCCGGAAAATTGACAAGAAACTCCAAGTGGCTGATAGAGCTCTGCCAGCTTCGCATCGCCCTGTACGGAATTTGGCTTCAAGTCTTTGAGCAAAATCTTCAGGGCAGGAGTGAGCGCTACGGCAGAAAAGAAGTAGGAAGCGGCAGACCAATCGGGTTCAACTTCAATGGTAGCTTTCGCATAATCGGTTGGTTCAATCGAAATAAAATCGCTCTCCATTTTCACTTTTGCTCCGCAGCGGGTCATCAGTTCTTTGGTCATATTCAGATAGGGAATCGAGGTAGGCTTTCCCTTAAATCGGATGGTGAGACCTTTTTTGAGCTTGGGCCCGATCATCATCAATGCAGAAATAAATTGACTGCTGATGCCGGGATCAATTTCTACCTCTCCCCCTTCCAATTTTTTTCCGAAAACCTCAACAGGCAGGTAGCCTTCTTGATCCAAACAATTGATTTCTGCCCTAAGACCTCTCAGTGCATCGATAAGAGGCCGCATCGGCCGTTGACTCAGTCTTTCGCTTCCCGTCAGGATGCGTTTTCCATCGGCTACAGCCGAATATGCCAGCATAAAGCGAGCGGCAGTGCCTGCATCGCCCAGCCATAGTTCCCCTTGTCCTTTGCTTAAAGCTTTTTCGAGGAAAATCGTATCGTCTGCCTCGGAAAGATTCAGAATTTCCACATCATTTCCCGATAGGTGCTGAATAATCAAGGCTCGATTGCTGATGCTTTTGGAAGAAGGCAGTTCTATTCGGACGATTTGATCAGGGGTCGTTCCTTTAGTCAGTCTGACTTGCCTTACCCCACCCATCTTTGATAGTATTGCAGGGATTCCACAACGATATCAGCTCGCGTATTGCGGTCAAAAACGGCATCACCGATTTCAGACAATAGCGTGAAGTTCATTCGTTCATCCTGATTTTTTTTATCGTGGCGCATCAGCTCGATCAGGCGATGGAAGGTGTAGGCATCCAAATTCACTTTTGGAAAAAGACTGAAGATGAAAGAGGAGATTTCATCCAACTCATTTTCTGAAAGTCCTTCCGATTTTTTGGAAATGTAAGCTTCGCAAACCATCCCGATAGCTACTGCCTCGCCGTGCAGCAGGCTTCTGGTATCACTTTCGTGAGAATAGGCCTCTAAAGCATGGCCTACCGTATGGCCGAAATTCAAAATCTTTCGACGACCTGATTCAAATGGGTCGCTATTGACGATTTGATTTTTTATCTCGATGGATCGGAAAATGCTCTCATCTAAGGTGGACAAATCAAGCAGGCTAACTTCCTGAAGTTCCTTCCAATATCCGGGTGAAAAAATCAAAGCGTGCTTTACCATTTCGGCAAACCCGCTAAGCAGTTGCGATTTCGGAAGCGTATCTAAGAAAGCCGGATCAACATAGACGCCTTGGGGATTGTTAAAAAGACCTACTTCATTCTTCAGCCCGGAATGATTTATGCCGGTTTTTCCGCCTATCGAAGCATCTACCATGGCGAGAAGTGAGGTAGGCACATTGATAAAACGAATACCGCGCTTGAAAGTCCCTGCTAAGAATCCGCCCAAATCCGTGATTACACCTCCACCCAAATTGATGAGAACACTACTCCGATCGGCTCCCAATTCGGAAAGCGCTTCCCAGATGCCACCTACAACTTCAAATGTTTTACTTTCTTCACCCGATTCGATTTCAATAACTTCAGCATTTTCGAGTCCGGGAATTTTGGAAATGATGGCGGGCATGCAATTCCTTAGCGTATTTTCGTCGGCCAGAATGAATATCTTGACTCCGCGGTACGTTTCACCTGACAATTGCTCTGCCAGCTCGGCAAGGCAATGCCGACCGAAAACCACTTCGTGGCCGTCAGTTTTAATACGTTTGATTTCTACTTTAGCCATAAGCCCTAAACCTTCGGGCGAATATAGGACTGCTTTTTGAAAATGAATAAGACTAAGAAAACGACTATTCCTAAATCCACCATTCCTCCTAAGGCGGAGCGGTTGTCATTTGATGATACTGAGGTTGCTTTTGCGAGCAAGTCCGACAATGATTTGCGGAAAGCTTATTTTCTTTTTCGAGT
>CAZYWJ010000007.1:0-53057 GCA_964651785.1 uncultured Cryomorphaceae bacterium | reverse complement strand
TTTATCGATGCGGAAGAATCGTGGATTCAAAAGGCCATAGACGATTTGGCTATGGAAATGATGGCCAAGTACAATCGAAGGCGCGCAATCGTGTACAATACACTTCAGATGTATCGCCACGACAGGTTGGATCATTTAGCGAAAGCGCATAAAATCGCCACGGAGGAAGGATACTACTACGGGGTAAAGCTGGTGCGCGGTGCGTATATGGAAAAAGAACGCGATCGGGCTAAAGAAAAAGGCTACCCCTCTCCCATCCAACCCGATAAGGAGGCCACTGATCGCGACTTCAATGCCGCCGTTGACTTTTGTTTGAAGCATCTGGAAAACATCTATTTCTGTGCAGGAACGCACAATGAAGAAAGTTCTTTACTACTCGCCGAAAAGATGGATGAGCGAGGAATAGACCGAAATGACGAGCACATCTTCTTTGCACAACTCTACGGCATGAGTGATCACATCAGTTTTAATTTGAGCAAAGCGGGATACAATGTGGCAAAATATGTACCCTACGGACCGGTGAAGGAGGTAATGCCTTACTTGATCAGGCGAGCCGAGGAAAATACTTCCGTGAAAGGGCAAACCGGACGAGAACTTAATTTGATTACAAGGGAGATTAAGAGAAGAGGAAGGAAGAAGTAATTCTTTCCCGCTATCTCTTTCCCATCGCTAAGCGTACCGACTAATTGTATCTTTGAGAAATGGAATTTAAGAAGCTTCAAATTCTTCCTTCAGAAATGCTTAGCGACTTCAAAAAGTGTATTGATTTTGATCTTTCTCAGTATCTTGAAAAAGCCCAAGCCATTGATATTTCCGTAGATTATTTCGACTTCTATAAATCCGTTTCGTCAGTTTACTCATCAAAAATAGAAGGCGAGAATATTGATTTTGACAGCTTCTTTAAGTACAAGTTTTTGAAAATTAACTACAAAGCTGATTACACAAAAAGAGCAGAAGACTTATTCCAAGCTTACGGTTTTATTGAAAATCAAAAGCTGAGTTGGCAAAATCTAAAACAAGCGCACTCTATTCTTTCAAGAAATATGCTGCCGAAAAATCAGCAAGGAGTGGTTAGAAATAATCCGATGTTTGTGATCAATCGCGATGATCGAATCGAATACGTAGCCGCGACGCCTTCCATACTTCAAGATCAACTCACCAAGCTTTTTGAAGATATTGAATATCTGTTTACGGTAAGGCTCGGAATAGAGGAAGCTTTTTATTTTGCGGCTTTTTCTCATTTGGTTTTTGTCAAAATCCATCCCTTTCAAGATGGTAACGGAAGGGCAGCCAGATTGCTTGAAAAGTGGTTTCTGCTGGAAACGCTAGGCAAAAATGCCACGGCCATTCAACTGGAAAAGAATTACTACTTGCACTTGTCTGATTACTATGAAAACATCAGACGAATCGGGTTGGATTATGAAAATCTCGATTATTCGAAAGGACTGAAATTTTTATTAATGACGGCCTTGGGATTAAAGGAACAAGTCAACTAAATAAGATTCACTCGCAGTCGCAAGCGTTTTGCTCAAAGGGCATTTCAATTTTGGAAAGCATCGCGGAACTATCAGCCGTTTCAAATGAAAGGCGCACCAACCTATCCTCATAGCGCGTATCAATGACATAAATTTTCGGCTCTGCGTGGGTTTCGCTCATGCCAAATTGAACATCCCCTTCTTCAAATACAAAACTTAACATAGCAGTATCTAACTCAAAACAGCTCATTTGGCATTGAGCCAAATCAGAAGTTCCGCTCATTGTATTCTCGATTCGGAAGAGCACACGGTTATTCGGTAGCCAAGAGGTGAGGACGGAAAGTCTTTCTCGAAAGAAGAAAACCACCAGAATACATCCGAGTAAAAATCCCGTAAGATAGAGACGAAGGCGTCGAGTAAATTTCATCGATTAAAATGCCGCGAATAAAAGGTCAATGTCTTTGTAAGGCAGGTTGAAGGCTTCGCCCAATGATTCATTGGTGAGTGTTCCGTTGTAGAGATAAACGCCGTGACGAAAGCCTCTGTCTTTTTTGATCAGGCTGGCGCAGCCACCCTGCTCGCCCATATTGAGCAGTAGGGGTGTAAAGATGTTGCTTAAAGCCATTGATGCGGTTTTGCACACATCTGAGGCAATATTGGGAACGCAATAATGGATCACGTCATATTTTCGATAAATCGGCTTGCTGTGATTGGTTACTTCCGAAGTTTCGAAGCAGCCGCCTCTGTCAATTGAAATATCGACGATCACCGAACCCGGCTTCATCTGCGAGACCATTTCTTCCGTTACCACGGTAGGTGTTCGCCCCTCATTCCCACGAATGGCTCCGATGGCCACATCAGCCGTACTCAGGGCACGTTTGAGCTCTTCGGTTTGGATGATCGAAGTAAAAATCCTCGATCCTACATCGTTTTGCAAACGACGCAGGCGATAGGTCGAAAAATCAAAGACCTTGACCAGTGCTCCGAAACCGAGAGCGGCTCTGCACGAATGCTCGGCCACGGTGCCCGCTCCGATGATGACCACTTCGGCGGGCGCTACCCCCGATACATTTCCCAGAAGCAAACCTTGCCCCTTGCTACCGCTGCTCAAATACTCGGCGGCGATAATGACCGCCATGTTTCCCGCTATTTCACCCATGGCTCTCACAATGGGATAGATGCCATCCTTGTCTCGAATGTAATCCCAAGCCACGGCAGAAATTCGTTTTGCCATCAGCTTTTTCAGTGTGTCTCGAGGTTGCACGCTCAGCTGCAAAGCTGAAAAAAGCGTACTCTTCTGGTTCATCATGGCAATCTCATCCGTACTGGGCGGCGCTACTTTCAAAACCAAATCACACTCAAAAACCTCTTTTCTATCATAGGCAATCTTGGCACCCGCTTCGCTATAATCCTTGTCGGGAAAGTTGGCGTTTTTTCCGGCATTGGTCTCCACCACTACTTCGTGACCATTTGCTACCAGCACGGCTACTGACTCGGGCACGAGACCTACGCGATTTTCCTGATACGATGTTTCTCGTGGTATGCCGATGTGCAGGCGTTTTTGACGTTTGCCTACTTCCAGCATTTCTTCCTGCGGTTGAAGAGATGCTTCTTGGGCTAATGCTCTGAGGGCTTCTTTGGAGCTAATCATTCAGCAGATAATTTCCTTGCAATCCTGAAAGTACGAAAATTGGTTCAATTTGAGACATCAAGCAGTATTTCACGATGATCACCGTCCACTCTTATCTTAATCTTAACCACATCTTCCGGAAGTAACTCTTCGATTTTTTCGGGCCACTCGATAAAGCAGTAGTGGGTGCTGAAGAAGTATTCTTCGTAACCGATATCATAGACTTCTTCCAAATCTTCAATTCGATAAAAGTCGAAGTGGTAAATGATTTCACCTTGCCGACCTTGGTATTCATTTACCAAAGAAAAGGTAGGACTGCTCCCACCTTCCTCTACTCCCAAAAGATTGAGAATGGCTTTAATCAGCGTGGTCTTTCCGGCGCCCATTTCGCCATAAAAGGCAAATAGTCGATGCTCACCCGCCTCCATAATCAACTGATCGGCGATGTAGGGCAAATCTTCAGTAGTACGGGCAATGAATTTTATCATTTTGCACTAAGCGATACGACAGGTATCAACATTTCCTCCAAGGAGATTCCTCCGTGTTGGAGCGTATCCCGATAAAATCGCTGAAAGTGATTGTAATTATTGGGATACACGAAATACTGTCTTTCGCGTGCAAAGATATAACTCGAACTCATATTGCTTTTCGGAAGTCGAGCTTCTTCAGGTTTGGTAACCGCAAACACGCTCTTATCGTCGTAATTCAGATTGCGGCCATGCTTGTAGCGCAGGTTGGTGCTGGTGTTTCGATCTCCCACTACTTTCACGTCGTCGTTTACTTGAATGGTTCCGTGATCCGTAGTGATGATCATCCTTCCGCCTTTTTCGGCAATGGCGCGCATGATATCGCGCAATGGCGAGTGCTCAAACCAACTCATGGTGAGCGATCGGTAAGCCGAGTCATCTTCGACCAATTCGCGAATGACCTCCATATCCGTACGAGCGTGTGAGAGCATATCTACAAAATTGTAAACGATCACATTGAGCTGATTGGACATCAGGTTGGACATGTTCTCAGCCAGTTTCCGACCATATTCGTGCTTGGTCACTTTATTGTAACTGAACTTGGCGTCTTTCCCCAATCGCTTGAGCTGATTGCCCAGTAGTTCTTCTTCGTGCAAATTTTTCCCGCCGTCATCTTCATCATTCTTCCAAAGGTTCGGGTAGATTTTCTGAATATCGCCGGGCATCAATCCCGCAAAGAATGCGTTACGCGAATACTGCGTAGCAGTAGGAAGAATACTAAAATAGATGTCCTCCTTATCAACGTGAAAAAACTCGGTGATTGCGGGCTCAATGGTTTTCCATTGGTCGTAGCGCAAGTTGTCAATGAGTATGAGAAATAAAGGCGAGTCGTCAATTTCGGGAACGACATATTCCTTGAAGGCCGTGTGTGACATAACCGGAGCCTCATCGGAGTTTTCATTCAACCAATCGAGGTAATTGTCCATCACAAATTTCCCGAAAGACCGGTTGGCTTCTGTCTTTTGCATGTTCAGGATCTCTTCCATCACACCATCGCTTCCACTTTCGAGCTCCAGCTCCCAAAACACCAACTTCTTGTAAACCTCTTTCCACTCTTCGATGCTGAGGCGATCGCCCAAGGTCATCCCGATATTGCGAAAAGCCATTTGATAATTGCTCGTGGTCTTTTCGTTGATCAGCTTCTTATTGTCCAGATTCTTTTTCAGCGAAAGCAAAATCTGATTGGGGTTGACCGGTTTGATCAAGTAATCGGAAATTTTTGAACCGATCGCGTCTTCCATGATTGACTCTTCCTCGCTTTTGGTAATCATGACCACAGGGATGGAAGGTTTGGTGGCTTTGATTTCGCTGAGCGCTTCCAATCCTGACATTCCGGGCATATTTTCATCCAAAAAGATGATGTCGAAGTTTTCTTCCTGAACGAGATCTACGGCATCCGAACCACTATTTACAGTGGTAACATCGTAGCCCTTTTCCCGAAGGAATAAAACATGTGGTTTAAGTAATTCGATTTCATCGTCGGCCCAGAGTATTTTTGAAGACATATATCGTCGCAGGTTTTGATTTTATTGGCATCAGCCAATTTGCTTTACATTTGGAGTATTAAACATAAAACGCACCGCTTTTAGTGTGCAAAAGCAGATTATTCCATGAGCGACAAAGATCGTCATTCGAATCCCGGAAAACGAAAAATTCTCAACGATCCCGTTTATGGATTCATTACCATCTCCGATCCGCTTCTTCACGATATTATCGAGCATCCCTACTTTCAGCGGCTGAGGCGTATAAAGCAGGTAGGCATGTCCCATTTGGTTTATCCGGGCGCCAATCATACGCGTTTTCACCACGCGCTGGGTGCCATGCATTTAATGCGCGAAGCTATTTTAGCCCTCCGAGATAAAGGTGTCGAAATTAGCGACACGGAAGCACAGGGTGCCATGGTAGCCATTTTACTGCACGACATTGGGCATGGCCCTTATTCTCATAGTCTTGAGTTCAGTTTAGTGAAAAACGTGACCCACGAGCATATTTCGAGTTTGCTTATGGAAAAACTGAATATCGCATTTGATGGTGCACTCTCTACCGGATTGGAAATTTTCAGAAATGATTATCCCAAAACCTTTTTGCATCAATTGGTGAGTAGTCAGCTCGATATGGATCGCCTCGACTATTTATCGCGAGATAGTTTTTTTACGGGCGTTTCTGAAGGGGTGGTGAGCAACCAGCGAATTATTAAAATGCTGGATGTGGCGGATGATCGGCTTGTGGTAGAGGAGAAAGGAATCTACTCTTTGGAAAAATTTATTGTCGCCCGCCGATTAATGTACTGGCAAGTATATCTGCATAAGACGGTAGTCTCTGCCGAAAAGCTTCTGATTAATATTTTGACAAGAGCTAAAGAACTCACTAAAAAGGGTCAGCAAATCTTTGCCTCACCGGCACTCACGTTTTTCTTGAAACACGATTACGGAGTTGAAGATTTTAAAAACAATCCGGACATCATCAAGAATTTTGTGAAGCTTGATGATTACGATATTCTCGGAGCTATAAAAGTCTGGTCGGAATGCGATGACTTCATTTTGTCTGACTTGTGTCAAAGGTTGATCAACCGAAAGCTCTTTCGCGTAAAGCTAAGCAATGAGTTCTTCGATCCGAGCTACATCGAATCCCTGAAAATGGCCACAATCGAGAAACTTGGAATTTCCGCTGACGAGCTACACTACTACCTTCAGGTAGATGAATTGGAGAACAGTGCCTATGACAATGAATCAAATCGTATTCTCATTTTGCAAAAAAGCGGAGAAGTAATCGACTTGGCTGAAGCGTCGGATAATCAGGCATTGGTAGCTCAGGTTAAACCCGTTAAGAAACAGGTGCTTTACTGCTTAAAGTCGGTAGAGGAAAAGCTACGGGGTTAATTTATATATTTGAGCCGATGAAATTTTCGGCCTCACAAATAGCTCAACTTCTTGAAGGCGAAGTTGTTGGAAATAAGAACGCAGAAGTATCCGGACTGAGTAAAATAGACGAAGGCCGAAAAGACACGCTTTCGTTCTTGGCAAATCCCGCATATAAAGAGTACATCTACACTACCGAAGCGACTTTGGTAATCGTTTCAAAAGACTTCGAGCCCGAAAAATCACTCCCGAACGATTTGACGCTGATTAAAGTAGACGATGCCTACTCGGCTTTCGCCAAACTCTTGGAGCTCTACAATCAAATCAAGTACGACCGTAAGGGTATATCGGACAGAGCTATTATTGATCCGTCTGCCATCTTGGGAGAGGATGTTTATATTGGTCCCGGAGTCGTGATCGAAGCGGGCGTGGTGATAGGCGACAACACGAAGATATTTCCTCAGGCTTATATCGGACAAAATGTTCGCTTAGGTAATAACACTCTGATTCACCCGGCAGCGCGAGTACTGGCCGACTGTGTGGTGGGTTCCGAATGTGTCATTCATTCAGGTGTCGTAATAGGTGGAGATGGTTTTGGCTTTGCGCCAAACAGCGAAAACAATTACCAGAAGGTAGCTCAGATAGGAAATGTCATCATTGAAGATCATGTGGAAGTAGGTGCGGGAACCACGATAGATCGCGCAACGCTGGGGCATACGATCATTCGAAAAGGAGTAAAGATTGACAACCTCATTCAAATAGCTCACAATGTTGAGATAGGCGAGAATACGGTAATTGCAGCACAAACCGGTATCGCCGGTTCTACCAAAATCGGAAAGAACTGCATGATAGGCGGACAAGTTGGAATAATCGGACACCTGACGATAGCTGACGGAGTAAAAATTGCCGCTCAAAGCGGAATCGGACACAGCATAAAAGAAGAGGGAAAAATCGTTCAAGGCTCTCCCGCCATGCCTATCGGCGACTATAAGCGATCCTACATAGGCTTCAAGAATTTGCCTGATTTGATGAAGGAAATCAAATCGCTCAAAGAAGAAATTAAAAATCTCAAAGCAACCACCCACGAATGAGCACCAAGCAAAAAACCCTTGCTGACAGAATAGAATTCAAAGGTATCGGACTCCACACGGGAGAAACGGTAGAAATGGCCATCCTGCCTGCCCCCGAGAATCACGGGTATGTATTTAAAAGAACCGACTTGGAAGGTCAGCCTACCATTAAAGCAGATTTAGACCACGTAGTTTCTACCAATCGCGGCACGACTATAGGCATTGACGACATTCGTGTAAATACTACGGAACACGTTTTGGCAGCGCTTTACGGAAGTGAAATAGACAATGCACTGATAGAACTGAATGGTCCCGAAGTGCCCATCATGGACGGAAGTGCTAAGAACTTCGTAGATGGAATTAAGCGCGTTGGGATTGTAGATCAGGATGCCGAAAAAGACTATTTCACCCTGAAAGAAAATCTTTACTACGAAGACGAAAAAGGCTATGTAGAGATGCTGGCAGTTCCGACTCCCGGCAGCGAGTTTCGTATTACGGTGATGGTCGATTACAACTCGCCCGTGCTGGGAACGCAGCACGCTTCGATGTATGAGATCAGTGAATTTCAAAAGGAAATAGCACCTTGCCGCACCTTCGTTTTCTTACGAGAGCTGGAGTTTTTGGCTAAGAACAATCTGATAAAGGGCGGCGATTTGAACAATGCCATTGTTTTGGTGGAGCAAGAGCGCAGTCAGGAAGAATACGAGAAGATTGCCAAGATGCTGGGCAAAGAAAACCTTGAAGTTAAGGTCGAAGGAATAGGGGTGCTTAACACGGTAAAACTTCAATTTGAAAACGAACCGGCTCGCCACAAGTTATTAGACATTGTGGGCGACTTGGCTTTGGTGGGTAAACCCATTCAAGGTCATATTTTGGCTGCGCGTCCCGGTCATGCCGGAAATGTGTCTTTCGGAAAGATCATTAAGAACCTCATCAAAGAAGAAAAGAAAAAAGGTCCCCAATTCGATCTTACGAAAGAGCCCGTTTACGATGTAAATCAAATCATGGGAATCTTGCCTCATCGCTACCCTTTTTTGCTAATCGATAAGATTATTGATTTGGATGAGAATGAGGTAGTAGGTGTAAAAAACGTGACCATTAACGAGCCTTTTTTTCAAGGACATTTCCCCGGAAATCCGGTAATGCCCGGCGTATTGCAGATTGAAGCAATGGCTCAGGCAGGTGGGGTTTTGGCTTTGCACAATGTAGAGGAACCCGAGCGCTGGAGCACCTACTTCATGAAAATTGACGGGGTGAAATTCAAACGCAAAGTCGGTCCGGGCGACACGGTCGTTTTTCACTTGTCGCTCACGGCACCTATTCGTCGCGGAATCGTGCAAATGAAAGGGACTGCCTATGTGAATAATCAAGTGGTGAGTGAAGGAGAACTGATGGCGCAGATTATAAAAGACAAATGAGAAGCGAGATGGCCAGCATTCACCCTGACGCGCGCCTGGGCGAAAACGTTCAGGTAGCCCCCTTCACTTGTATCCACGGAGATGTGGAAATCGGCGATGGCACCGTCATCCACTCCAACGTGACTATTATGGACGGGGCGCGAATCGGAAAGAATTGTCAAATTTTTCCGGGAGCGGTCATTTCAGCTATTCCCCAGGATTTAAAATTCAAAGGCGAAAAAACTACGGCAGAGATCGGTGACAACACGACCATTCGTGAGTGTGTTACCATCAACCGCGGTACCGTAGATCGCCACAAAACGGTAGTCGGAAACAACACCTTGTTGATGGCATACACCCATCTCGGTCACGATGTTTTTGTAGGAAACAATTGTATTCTGGCCAACGCGGCAAACATCGCCGGCCACGTTACCATTGAAGATTACGCCATCTTGGAAGGAGTTGTGGCCGTGCAGCAATTTCTTACCATCGGTGCACATAGTTTTATTGCAGGCGGCTCGCTGGTGCGAAAAAACGTTCCCCCATTCGTGAAAGCTGCTCGTGAACCGCTTTCCTACGCAGGAGTAAACTCTATTGGCCTGGCCAGACGCGGTTTTGATGAGAAGGTCATAAGTGCCATCCAAGATGCCTATCGCTTGATTTACATCCAAAACAGAAACGTGACTCGCGCCATTGAAATGGTAGAGGAGCAAGTGCCCGAAATAGACGAGGTGAAGCAAATTATCTCTTTCATACGCTCCTCGCATAACGGGATCATGAAGGGATTGCAAGATGTTTGAGATTATTCTCAAAGATGCCGGAAAGCGCTATAACAGCGAGTGGATATTCAAGAATCTCAACGCTACTTTCCAATCCGGGAATTCTACGGTTTTATTAGGCAGCAACGGATCAGGCAAGAGCACGGCTCTGCGCACCATTTTCGGATATGCCCCTTTAAGCAAAGGAGAAATAGTTTATCGCCGAGGAGGAAAGATCGTCAAGCAGCCCGAGGCCTATAAGTTTTTCAGCATTTGCGCGCCGTATTTGGATCTCTACGAAGAGCTGACGCTCGACGAATTGGCGCGATTTCATTTTTCATTAAAACCCGCTTTACCCGAAATTGATGCTTCCGGATTCTCCGAACTGATTGACCTGAAGAGAGCCGCCGGCAAGCCGGTAAAGTATTTTTCATCGGGAATGAAACAAAGAGTGAGAATAGGGTTGGCATTGCTCAGTGATGTGCAAGCGATATTTTTAGATGAACCCACGAGCAATCTGGATAGCAATGCAATAGATTGGTACAGAAATATGGTGACCGAGTATAAACGCGATCGAATTATGCTCGTAGCTTCCAACAAAAAAGAAGAAGAATACTTCTTTTGCAATGAAAAAATCGAAATTGAAAAATTCAAGCCTGTCTAATTTTCTATTTTTGGCTCAAATTCATGACAAATGGCGAATACCTCTGATATAAAAAACGGACTTTGCATCCGTCACAACGGAAAACTTTATTTCATCGTTGAATTTCAACACGTGAAGCCGGGAAAGGGACCTGCTTTCGTGAGAACAAAATTGAAAAACCTTGAGAGTGGTAAAGTAGTCGATCATACTTTCTCGGCAGGCCATAGCATCGAGCCGGTAAGAATCGAAAATCGTCCATACCAATACCTCTACCAAGATGATATGGGCTATCACTTCATGCACACCGATACCTTCGAGCAAATCATGTTAAACAAGCACATGGTGGAGCAACCGGAGTATCTCAAAGAAGAAATGGTGGTGACCATCATTTTCAATGCGGACGATGAGACACCGCTTTCGGTGGAAATGCCTTCATTCATCGAAGCTGAAATAACCTATACCGAACCGGGAGTAAAAGGAGATACGGCTACGAATACCATGAAGCCTGCCACCATAGACACAGGCGCAGAAATCCGCGTTCCCTTGTTTATTGAAATAGGCGATAGGATTAAAGTTGACACGCGCAAGGGCGAATACAACGAGCGAGTCAAATAAAAGAACGCTTTATTCCAATTCTATTGAATAGGCATAGACGAAGCCTTCTTTACCGGTAGTCACCAAATCCGGAAATCCATCTTTATTGAGATCACCGATTGATGGAATGGAGGAACCATACACCGGAAATCCGGGAACCTGCAACCCGTTAACCGTGAGTAGAGATAGTTCGTTTTTATCGGTATTCAAAGCACTGATGGCGGTCAGCTTTCCGAATTGATGTATCCCGGTTTTATCATAACCGCTCTCGGGAAGAGCAGTCTCAAACAAGACTTCACCGTCAAAACTGAAGCCCACCAAGCTATTGGGGTAGAGCATGCAAAAATCCATTGCATCCTCTGATTTGATATGACCGAAGAAGTAATCTCTTTGAGATTGAGGTCTGGGAGCAAGTTGTTCAAATCCTTCATCAAATCCCAGTCGATAGACTGTCCCTGAAGAGTCGGCATAATAGAAAGAACTCGTCTGAATATTTTCTCCCTTTTCCAGTTCGTATCCCCCTTCGTAATAGTTATAAGCCATTTGCATGACTTCATGACGAAGCTCACCCCTGCGATTGAGTAATAAAATTCTACCTCCCGAAGTCAGAGTAAACAGGTAATCCTTTCGTTGAATGCGAATATGCTCTACGGGAATGATTAATTCACCCAAATCACCGGGGTAATCCCAGCCGGGAACGGCATTCCCTTGAGCATCAAAACATAAAATATCCTCGTTCACGGTAGGAATAAAAAAGCGATAATCGCGGCTATTATCATAATCGGCTACACTAACTTCCGCAGAAGCTTCAAAGTCCAATTTGATCGGAAATGACTCAACGGCATTTCCATTCCTATCCAGTAAATAGATGGTAGACGGTGTATTAAAGAGCATTTGTAACTTTCTGTTTTTATACACATCTACTTGCTTTACGTCTCCCAATATCGGTCCGTCCAATGAAGTTTCCCAGATAATTTTCCCATTGTTTGAAATCAGGTAAATTCTGTCATTCTTATCTTGAACTAAGGTTTCCAGAACGCCCGTATAGTGATTTTTCACTAAATGGGTCTTCCCGCGGGCCGGCGCTTTTAACTTTACTTCCCAAATCGCACCCGTCTCCTTTCTATACTCAGAACCCTGTCTTAAATAGAGACTGTTGTAAAACAAATCACCCGATGAATGACTAACCTGATAAATGAAAGAACGAAAACTTCGCAGCATTTCTACTTGACCCTCTATATCCTCGACGTATTTCTCATCCATGAGATTTTTGAGAATTTCAGGGCTTTTAGCCATGGAGCTATAAAAAAGAAAATGCACGTCTTTAAATAGTATGTCGCTGATTTCTTCGTATTCATCCGTTTCCGTAAAAACTCTGTTCTCCTCAAGTTGAGCGAGGTAATTTCGCAGTGCATTTTCCGAATTTGCCATTACTATGACATCATCATGTCTGACCACGTAAGGATTTTCAAGGCCTGCAAATGCACTTCCTAAGGTTAAGCCATAAAAATCACCAATCATCAACCTGAAAATATCAGAATCATTTTGGGTATCCGGCGTTTTCACCTTTTCAGCTAATGTTCTTAACGTCTCTTCCGCTTCTTCGGAGTCTTCCGTTTCAAAAAGGGCGAATATGTTTTGCGAATAGTCTTCAGAAGATGGTTCCGTAATAAAGGCTACGGCCTGGCTGTTAACCCACGATACTCCCAACTCCTGCATATCGCAAGAACATGATTCATCCATGGCTTTCAAAGCAGTTTCCGTATTGTAAAGGTTGCCGTTCTTCTCTAACTTTTTGAGCTCTTCTTCTCTGTAAACCGAATATTCGCCGTAGCCATAAAATGCAAAATAGGCCATATTAACAGGTAAGTAGCGCAACAAATTTACCTCAGGTGCCTTCACGGAAGCAAATGCATCCAGCCATGCTTTTGAACTGTCATTTACGGCAACGAAACCGTTTAATTCAAATGCCTCTTCTTTTATGGCTACATCTAAAGCAGACCACTCTGCGAATGGCTGCATAAAAAAATCCATCTCAGAAGTATTTTCAGAAAGATGAGGAGTGAGAAGTGGCTTAAACTGCTCATAATTTAAATAGGCATGTACACCGATTTCTCGATCTATCGTTTTTCGCACTTGTACAAACTCTTCCTTAGCCAGAACAGATGCATCTCTTTTTAGAGCTCTGACTGATTCTTCAGTCAGTACTTCTGCCAAACTAAAAACCAGTAAGGGGCCCTTGATGTAATAAAATATGCGACCATCAAAAAAAGGAGAGTTGAACGAATTGATATTTTGTCCGTCGTATACTCGTGACTCAATGGCCGTAGTGTGAAAAGTCTCTCGTATCGATTCGTGTATCTCACTGAAATTGGTTCCTTTCTCTAATTGCACGATAAAAAGAAAACCAAAATCCTGCCCTCCCGTCATATGGGCAGAAATCGCTATAGGCTTTTCTGATAAAACTTCACGCAATTCAGCGTCATTCCTCATCAGGCTATCCAAACCTTCGCCTATTTCGTTCAGGCGATAGAAATAATCAGTAGCCAATAATTCTTCCCATACTCTGCTTTTTGCCGTGAGGTCCCGCCATGCATCGGTGACATTATCAGATTCGAAAATTAAAGCAGCCGACTGAGGTACGGCGCTCAGCGTATCTATCTCAAAGGTATCAGGTTCTTTAAAATCTTTGTAAAACCAATAAAAAATGAGGGAGACTATAGTTCCCAAAAGAATTACAAAAAAAATCTTCCTTGCCACCATTTTGACTTTGTGTAAAATTAAACAGGCACCGAATTTAGTCGTTGCTATCGCATGATTCGTTTAAACAGTCCTATGTGCAAAGGATTAACCGAATTTCTTAAACTTTTGCGCACAGTAAAGTAAACGATTTACGATGAAGGGGAGACGGGCCGATTTCTGCAATGGCTGCTCTATGTTTTCCCGTAGGATATCCTTTATTTGTGTTCCATTCATATTCAGGATGAAGAGAATGCAATTTCAGCATTAAATCATCCCGATGAGTCTTAGCCAAAACTGATGCTGCCGCAATGCTTCGATAAATGCCGTCTCCTTTAATAATACAGCAATGCCTTATCGACCTGTAGGGATTAAACCTGTTGCCATCCACCAAAATGCAATCAGGCGGATGCGGCAAAGCATCCAAGGCACGATGCATAGCCAAGAAGGAAGCATTTAAAATATTGATTTCATCAATCTCGGTATGACTACAGATCCCTACGGAATGAAATTCCACATCTTTCAAAATGGCCTCTCGAACTATTAGACGTTGACTTTCCGTAAGTTTTTTTGAGTCATTGAGGAGAGGATGGTTCCAACGCCTTGGCAATATAACTGCGGCAGCAACTACCGGCCCGGCCAGGCAACCTCGACCTGCTTCGTCACATCCCGCCTCGATCTGTCCTCTCTGAAAATAAGATTTTAATCGTGCCACGGCGCGAAGATAATTCATTGAAATTACCTTTGGCACGTATGAAAAAATTTCAGCTTCCATCTATCGAGCAAGAGGTTCAGTTTGAAGCTTTGAACGAAAAAGGCATCCGTTCTTTTGTGAAACGCGATGACCTCATTCACGATGAAGTATCGGGAAACAAATGGCGAAAATTGAAGTGGAATATTCGCAACGCTATTCAAACGGAGCGAGACACTTTACTGACTTTTGGCGGAGCCCACTCAAATCACATTGCGGCTACCGCTGCTGCAGCCAACGTCCATGGACTGCAATCTATCGGCATCATTCGTGGCGAAGACGTTGATTTCAATAACCCGACAATCAGCAAGGCGCGAGCCTATGGAATGAAAATTCATCCCGTTAGTCGCACGGAATTCAAGTCGATTGCGGATCGCGATTATATCGAAAGTCTTCGTCATCGCTTCGGTTCATTTTATCTCATTCCTCAAGGTGGTCAAAATCACTACGGCGTTCAGGGTTGTAGCGAAATAATGACGGAGCTTCAGCGAAAATACGATCGAATCTTTGTAGCCTGCGGTACCGCTACGACCCTGAGTGGATTGGCTGTAGCCAATAAATCAGGCAGTCTTCTCTATGGTATCTCCGCATTGAAAGGAGGAGATTTTCTTTTGGATACCGTTAAGGAATACGCTCGAAAAACCTTCGCTGATGCTGAAACGGAGGAGGCTATTTTGGATAAAGTTCACTTAACGACCGAATTTCATTTTGGCGGGTACGCCAAGATTAAACCTGAACTGATCGATTTCATGCGCAATTTTACGAAAGAGACCGGCGTTAAACTCGACCCCGTTTACACGGGAAAAGCGGCATTTGCGATGACCGAATTAGCAAAAAAAATTGAAATCCCGACTAACGAAGTGTGGCTACTTATTCACAGCGGAGGCCTGCAGGGCATTCCTGCAATGGAAGAAAGAGAGGGGATTAATATCTACTGAAATTGTTAATTCAACACGCAAGTGTGAATAAGTGCGTGGCGTGTGCAAGCCATATCGCTGAAAGTACCGATAACTTTGGAAAACTTGTTTATTAACCGGTTAAAAATTCTTGTTGATAACATGTTGAGAAGACAGGTTATTCTCTTATTAGTTCTGCTGATAAGTACTCTCGCCTTTGCGGAAGGTGATCCGAACAAACGCAAAACCCGAGCAGAATATATTGCTGAGTGGAAGGATGTGGCCATTGACCAAATGGAAAAGTATGGCATTCCGGCGAGCATCACTTTAGCCCAAGCCATTTTAGAGAGTGGAGATGGAAATAGTGAATTGGCCCGCGAGGCAAATAATCACTTTGGCATTAAATGCCACGACTGGCAGGGAAAAAAAGTTTATCACGATGATGACGAGCGAAATGAGTGCTTTCGCAAATACCGAAACGCTCAGGAGAGCTTTGACGATCACAGTATCTTCTTGCAAAGAAGTCGATACCAATTTCTTTTCGACTATAAAGTAACCGATTATAAATCTTGGGCTAAGGGCTTGAAGAAAGCGGGATATGCCACCAACCCCAAGTATCCTGAATTATTGATCAGGCTGATCGAAGAGAATAATTTGGCGAGCTATGACAATCCGGATGCCAAGCGACCAACTTCCGCACCGGCGAAAAGGAATACTGATTCGCAAGAAGAAATTGTCTTGGAGATCAGAAAAGGATTGGAAATTCAGAAAAGTTCGAACCGAATTAAGTATGTGGTCGCCGATCAAAAGTACACCCCTGAGTCATTGGCAGGACAAATGGATATGGGACCTTGGCAAATCAAAAAGTACAACGACCTGGATAACGGAGAAACCATCGAAAAAGGTGAGTTGATCTACCTTCAGCCTAAACGCGGAAAAAACAGAAAATACGACACCCACGTAGTAAAAGAAGGAGAAACGCTGCGCGAGATTTCTCAAAGGTATGGGGTAAAAATGAAGAAAATTTTGAAGCATTCTGACCTGCCTCGTGATTACCGAATCAAACCGGGGGACCGATTGAAATTGAATTGATTTGCATCTCGGAAAAGCGAAGGCAAGCCCGATCGGATTTCTATATTTGCATTGGCTATGACCAAATCGCTAAATGAAACTCCTTTTTGTCATCCCTTCAATTACGAATTACTTCACATTTCTGGAAGACCTGACGCATGAATTGATCAAGCGAAACCACGAAGTACATTTGGCGACATCACGAAAGCACATTGCCCGAATCGATGCTTACAGGAGAGGGATAGAGTGCGAAGTTCATCACATCGATTTTCCCAGGGCTTTGGCACCGCTAAAACATATTTCTGCCGGCAGGCAGGTCAATGAACTCGTTCAGCAAATCAAGCCCGACCTGATCAATATTCACTTTTCGGCTGCACTTTTTACTACGATGCTTGGGAAGAAAAACGATTGGCCGGCATCCACTGGTACTATTCATGGGCTCGGATCTCCTCTCATTAAAGGCTGGCGAAAATATGCCATTTCTCAAGCCGAGAAATGGAGCGCGGAAAAGGTAGATGAAGTCTTTGTGTTAACCCAAGATGATAAAGAGTACTTGGAGGATAAAGCTCCGAATGCAACGGTAAGTGTTCTGAACTCTTACGGTATGGGTTGTGATTTGGAGCGATTTGATCCTTCAAATATTGGTGAAGCAACCAAAAGACGTATTAAAGAAGAAAACGGAATTAGTACAGATGATTTTGTTTTCATCTTCATTGGTCGTCAGACGCATTTCAAAGGTTTTGATAAAGTGGTACTGGCTTTTTTAAAATTGAAGGAGCAGCACGATCGTATTAAGCTATTGCTCATAGGCGAAAAAGACAGAATTCACCCGACATCGAAGCAGCAGCGTTTTGAGAAGGCTTTAAAAGAAGACAAGGATATCGTGAGAGTTGGCTGGAAAGAAAACGTTCAAGATTATCTGGCTATTTCAGATTTGAACGTGTTTCCAAGCGAGCGTGAAGGACTGCCCGTCAATTTGATGGAATCTTTATCTATGGGTGTGCCGGTCATTACCATCAATAGTCGTGGTTGCAAAGAAGTGGTGCGTCACGAAACGGATGGATTGGTTTTGGCAAAGCACGATGTGGAACACCTCAGCGCAGCAATGGAAGATTTATTGAAAAACAGAGACAAGTTGCAGACGTTCGCAGCCAACGCTTTAGCCGGTCGGGATCGCTTCAGCCGCGAACACTTTATAGCCGATCAACTGAAAATCTACGATCGGTTACTTTCCCATAAAACCTAGGGAGTATTCTCGATTCGCATTTGCTTGATGCGAAATTTGTCATCGCTCTTTTTTAGAAAATAGGTAAGGCGATACTCGCCTTTTTCAGTGCTGAGCGTGCCGATGTAGTAATAATCGTCCAGTTTAGACTTCCCCTCGTGTTTCAACACGAAACTCTTTGGTACATGATCTTCGAAAAAACGTCGAATGATCATTTCAGCCTGATCTTTGCTATAGACATTCTCGGCCGACTCAACCGTCAGATCGACGGAAGGCATGAAATACAAGGCGACCTTTTGGGAATCACCGGATTTTATCGCCATTGAAATGGCATCCTTCTCAACACTTTGCCCGAAGGCAATGCACACGATAAAGAACAGAGAGAAAAACAGAAACAGCTTTTTCATTGTAAAAATTGAATCAACTGACACGTGCAAAAAGCGGGCCGCTAGAGTCAAATATAAGAAAAGCACCACTTATTCTTTCCTCGTATTTTTGAATCCATGAAAATAGTCCTCGCCATTATTGGTCAAACGGAAAAAGGTTATTTGGAAACGGGAGTAGATATTTTCACTTCTCGCATTCAACGCTACACGCCATTCGAAGAACTTTTAATTCCCGAAGACAAAAAGTGGCGTAAACTCGACCCGGAGGAGAGAAAAAAACAAGAGGCCAAAGCTCTATTGATGAAAATTGAAAGTTCGGATGCCGTCGTGTTATTAGATGAGAAAGGTCAGCAGTACCACAGTGAGGGATTTGCTCTTTTTCTTCAAAAGAAGATGAACGCCGGACCTAAAAGGCTGGTTTTTGTGGTAGGTGGTCCTTTCGGTTTCGACACATCGATTTATAAAAGATTTACATCAAAATTGGCCTTATCGAAAATGACCTTTTCGCATCAAATGGTTCGACTATTTGCCACCGAGCAAATTTACCGGGCGTTTACGATATTGAATAACGAGCCATACCACAATTCGTAGAAACATTCTTCTGCTGAAAGCGTAAAAGCATCAAGCCCCCTTGAACGCGTTTTAAAACCTGCAATCAAATGAAACACGCTCTACTTCTTACAGGGGCTTTTTTTTCTGCCCAAATTTTATTCGGACAAACAGGAACTGCTGCTGATTTTCAGAAAGTTTCCGCCGAAGACGGCAATCTCCAATCCACTTTATCGAATGATGGAAATTTCGGATTTGTGATGGAATCGCAAATCAATAATCGAATTTTTGCAGCAGCTCCGCACGATCAAAACGGGAAGTTTTCGATCATCACGCTTGCCGATGACGGTTCTGTTCTTTCGGAGGTCGAAATTGCCGCCTCAGACTTTGCCTACTTCGAAGGGGTAGAAAATGCCGAGTTCGGATCGGCAGTGGTAGACTTAGGAGACATCAACAATGATGGAATGAGTGAGCTCATAGTCGGAGCGCCCGGCGCGGAAGGTGGTAAACTATTCGCCTTAACGAGTTCATCCGAATCCTACCAACTGGAAGAGTTGACGCTTTCCACCGAAATTGCCAATGCCTCGGTACGTTTAGGCGAGTTTTTGGCTTACGCAAACGGGGTTTTATACACCACCTCCCGCCACGAAGCAGGGGTCATCTATAGATTCGGTGTAGATATCGCAGAAGGCCTGGCCCTTTTGGAAACCATTGACATGAGTCATCCGCTTTTGAGCGAAAGACTTGAAGAGGGTGATTTTTTCGGAAGCGGATTGAGCTTGACGGATATTAATCAAGACGGACAGCAAGACATCATCTGTGGCGCACCGGGAGATGATGATCAAAATACCAACTTCGGAGCTATTTATCTCCTCTACGGAAGTGAAAACGAGACTGTGTCAGACGTTCAAAAAATATCGCGTCTTGAAGGTGATTTTGGTGGATTCCTGAATATTGATGATGAATTTGGTTCAAGTGTACGCGCAATCGGCGATTTAGACTTGAACGGAGCAATTGACCTAGCGGTAGGTGCTCCGGGTGATGATGATGGTGGTGAGAATATTGGCTCGGTGTGGATTCTGTTCATGCATGAGGATGGATGGGTGATCAACGAGAAAAAGATCAATCGCTTTGAAGGAAATTTCACTTTCGATCTTTCCGTTGAAGATCGATTGGCTGCTCGAATAGCTACCGTGGGCGACCTGAACGAGGATGGCACAATAGACATAGTTGTAAGCGCTGAGGGTGATGATGACGGCGGATCTAACAAAGGTGCCTTCTACACGATTTTTATCGAAAGATGTCCCGCACCTAGCGGAGATTTTGACTTTGAGGTTGAAGGTCCTACCGTACAGTTTTTTGCCGAAGGAGGCGAGGGCTACAGCTACATTTGGAACTTTGACGACGGTGGCTATAGCGAGGCACAAAACCCGACACACACCTACGAAAATTCAGGGACTTACATGGTTTGTCTGGCTATCAATAATGCCTGTGGAGGTGATAACTTTTGTAAGAACGTTCAGGTGACGAATACACTTGGCATAAGTGAGAAGACGATGAAGCAAATCACCGTTTACCCGAATCCGACCAGAGACTTTATAAATATTGCAGGTACAGATAAAATTAGCAGGCTTCGTATTCTCGACATTGCGGGTAAGACGGTCTATGACCAAGCAAATAATCAGAACCAAATCAGCATCTCAGGCTTTGAGGCAGGTATTTACCTGATTGAATTAACTTCGAATTATGAGAAAACCATTCGTAAAATACATGTGATCAAATAAGGCTATTCAAAAGGTTTTCTTTGGTTGTACATAGAGAGATTGTAATAAGGCAGAATAAGTTTATTCCCTTTACCAATTCAGATTCCCAAATTCTGTATCTCAATCAGGATTTATTTCATATAAGAACTACTGAACAAAGTATTTCACAGAAAATATTTCGCAAGTAAGTTATCACGCAATCTAGCTCCGAAACTGACTGATAAGCGTATAAATGAATGTGAAAAATTCTGTTTCTTGCTCCTATGAAAAAGCATGTCGGAATAATTCTGATTAACGATCTCTCAATCGATGTACGAGTGCTGAATGAAATCAATATTCTGAAAGAAAAATTCAGTATTTACGTATTATGCGGTGCAGAAAGAATACAGCATCCTGACAAGCTGGCTGACTTAGACCTGACTCTCGTACAAACCGGATCAATCGTCGACAAATTCAGATTCATCAGCGATACGACTTTGGGTCTGTTTCAGTCATTCTGGAAAAAGAGAATCGGGAAATTCATCCGAGAGATTCAACCGGATTTGCTTCACGTTCATGACTTATACATGCTTCCTCCGGCCATCTTATCGGCTCACGGCAAAGACCTACCTGTAATTGTTGACCTGCACGAAAATTACCACGCCGCCTTTCAAACATACTCTTGGACTAAAAAATTTCCGCACAGACTTTTTGTAAATTACGGTCATTGGAAAAAAGTGGAGAAAGAGTTTTTGCCTAAAGCTGAGGGAATTATTGCTTTGAGCGAAGAGTATAAAGACCTTCTGCAAAAGCAATATCCAAAGCTTAACTCAACTTCTTTTGCTATTTACCCGAATGTTCCGGATATGGAATTCTTCAATCAACAAGAAAGCGCTGAGGAAAACAGAGATAGCACTTTAAGAATCTTCTACTTCGGAATGATCGGAAGAAGTCGGGGACTGCATATAGCTTCTCGTGGTGTGAGACTGTTAAGAGAGAAGGGAATTGATGCAGAGCTTCATATTGCCGGAAAGGTTCATAAAAATGACCGTCTGTATTTCGAAAATGAGGTTATGGCCGAATATGTCGAGCATATTCCGTGGATCCCTTTGAATGAATTGGGCCAATATTTGGCAAAGATGGACATTGCAATTTCCCCCATCTTAAAAAATCCACAACATGAATCGGGGATAGCAAATAAGGTGTATCAATACATGTATTTTGCAAAACCCATTTTAGTAAGCAATTGTGCTCCTCAGCAAACCTTGGCCGAAAGCGAAGAATGCGGTCTCTCCCATAAAGATGACAGTGCGCATGATTTTGCAAAACAGGCGGAATTTCTGGCAAATCATCCCGAAGAACGAGAAAAGATGGGAAAAAACGGACGGAGAGCCGTGCTGGAAAAATTCAATACTGAGCATATGGGCGAGCGAATTGTGGCTCTTTATGAAAAAGTTTTGGTCTCGCGAAGTTAATCCTTGCTATTCACTCAATTGGTCCACAAATTCCATTAATAGCTTAGCCCGTGCCCGACGTGAGTGCAAAAGGCGCACCGAATCATTCTCCACTTTTTTGGTAGAGGCTTTTCCCATAAATTCTACCATCTCATCAATTTCCTGATCAGAAAAGGTTTTACCCGCATTGGCGTCATCAATATAAAACGCTGAATCTCCCTTTTTTGGCCCGAGATTTAAAATGGGTTTTCCCGAACCGATGTATTCAAATAGTTTACCGGTAGTACCTTTTTCGCCTTTCGGCAAAACATGGAGTAGTAAATCGGCGCGTGTCAGAATTTTCAATACCTCATCATGGTCCACATAGCCTCGAAAGTCTACTTTCTGCGCCAGATTAAGTTTTTCAAGCTCTTGTGCTACTTCAGGGGAAATGGATCCGGCAATAATTAACTTCCACTCCATTTCAAACTTTGAAAGGGCTTGAAACAATGGGTTGAAATTATATCCGGCTGCCATTGTACCGGTATAGGCCATGGTAAAAACTTCATTTGCCGGACTCACTCGATCCGTGAAGTCGGATTCGTCAAATCCATTGGGCAGTAAAACAACTTTGTCTTTTAACTTTTCAGATAACTTGGATCTAAGCACTTTTTGATTGGAAGGACAGACTGAAAACACCAAGTCGCTTTTCCGAAGCACTACCGATTCATATCGCCGGTCCAATCGTTTTGCTCGAGGGCCGTGCATTAACTTATCATAGTAATAGATATCCGTCCACGGATCTCGAAAGTCAGCTACCCAATTAATTTCAAATTCTTTTTTCAGCTTTTGCCCTATCAGGTGGGTACTATGCGGCGGACCGGTAGTGATGACAGTCTCGATCGACTCTTCTTTCAGAAGTTTTCTCGCGGCCGCCAATGCATATTTGTTCCAACCCTTGCGTGCGTCAGGAATAAAAAAATTACCTCTTACCCACCGTGAAAGTTTCGAAAAAAGACTCTCGGTTTCCACATTTGCAAAACCGCTGTACGGCACATTTTTATGACCGAAAATGCGAGAATAAATCTGCAGAGGCTCAAAGCTCTTCGTTCGAATAACTCGCATGTTTGCCGCAACTTCGCCCGGTAAACTCTCATCTTTAACCGGATAAGAAGCAAACCCCGGATCAACGGTAAGGATTATCGGCTCAATCCCAAACTCAGGAAGGTATTTCGACATCTTCAACCACCGCTGCACTCCCGCTCCACCTGCAGGCGGCCAGTAGTAGGTTATGACCAAAACGGTTTTCAATTCTGTAAGATCATTGTGCAATTTAAGCTTCAAAACTGAATCGGAAATGATCGCCCTAACTCATCAAATCCTCGTAAATATCCTTTTCAGGTGTCTTAAAGTTGCGATAAATCGCAAATAAGAAGAAAAAGAAAACGACTAATCCTGCGCTCGTACTTATGATGGAAGCCGTTTCGTAAGTAGATGGTTCAAACCTGAACTCAATCTTATGACTGCCCGCAGGAACAATCATAGCTCGAAGGGTGTAATTTGCACGAAAATGCTCTACGGGCTCACCGTCTACGTATGCATTCCAGCCTTCCGGGTAATAAATCTCAGAGAAAACAACGGCTTGTGGAACCGGCGAATCATACAAGTAGCTGATGTAATTCGGCAAATGCTCTTCCACAGCAATGGCCGCATCGGCAGATTCCTGATAGGTGAAATCAGCCACGGCATCGCTGAAATCAGAATGGATAACGGCTTCAGTACGTAAGTCGAGCTCATCCAATGCTAAAATCTCCTCATCTGCGCTTTCAGCTACATCGATAAATTCTACAAACCATGCCGGACCAAAGGCATAATCATTTTCAAAAGGTGGAGCCTCGGGATTGTATATGATGTACTTGGTATTAAGCATATTTGCTACATCCATATTCTTCACGGCGCGGTCAACCGAATTTACATCCGGTTTTGCTTGCAATACTGAACTAAGGGCAGCTATCTCTTTTGAAATGTGAAAATCGTACAGCTCTTGAATTCGTTTGAGTTTGGCCCCGTGATATCCCCCTAAAGAATTGTGAAAATAAGATGTTCTGGACTCTTGAAAGGGACCGTTCAAATTCAATACCCGATAATCCGTACTAAAGCGTAATGCGGCAAATTTAACATCATCAATTTCAGCCTGACCGGCTCTCTTTGAAACATCTTTTTTCGCTTCAGCGCGAAATTCAGCTACCGCCGCATTTACGGCATCTCCTACTCGAGGATTCATTTCGATTTCACGATCCAGGATATACTTATCGGCTCCGGCTACAGGGTATGCGGCGGTCACCGATTCTTCGGGTTGCCAAGCAATATATCGGCCTCGATCCTTTTCATTGTTCACGTAGCGCTTCGCTATCGGCCATAGGTCTCCTACTACCAAAACAGCCATCGAAGCCAGTAAAACTTTTTCGTTGAGTTTCCCTTTAGCGAAAAACCAAATAACCACAGAGGTCAACAAAACAAAAAGGAGTGATCTCAAAGCATCGGCGACCAATAAGTCAGCTCGCGCTTCTTGTAGCGCAGAGACGTATTGCAACACTGCCGCACCCGATTCGCCTTGAGACAGATTGCTGAATATCTCGTTTTCGCGGGTACTTAAAAAATTGAAAAATAATTGGGGTGCTACCACAAGTGCCAATAAAATGAGCAACACGCCACCGGCTATTCCAAAAAATAATTTCGGGTTTTCTGAAATTACTTCAGGCTTCATCTGTACACGGCGTAAGAAGAGAAATCCCAATAAGGGAAATACAAGTCCCGTAATGGATAAGATAATGGTGACGGCTCTGAACTTGTCGTACCCGGGCAAATAGTCTAAGAAAAAATCAGTTAACCCCATGAAATTCTTTCCCCATGCCAAGGCGATGGTGAGAATGGCTGTAGCCAACAAAGCCCATTTCAATCGCTTCCTTACGAAGACCAAACCGAGCAAAAAAAGCAGAAATACCGTGGCTCCAAAGTAAACCGGGCCGCTGGTAAACGGCTGGTCACCCCAATAGGTATTAGGAAAAACCTGCGTAGCCTGATATCCTTGAGCTATTTCTCTGTAAAGCTGCGGGTTTTCCTTTTGCGTATTTTGATCAATCAATGCCCCCGATTCGCCTCCCATAAGATTGGGCACCAAAAGCGTTAATGTTTCTTGAATGCCATAACTCCATTGGGTCACGTAATCACGGTCCAAGCCAGCCGTGGTATTGGCTTCATTCGAACTTCCATCGGGTCTGACGGTTAATTCCGTTGCACCTCGAATGGAGTACTGACCATATTCGTACGTAGGCCATAAGTTGTTGAGATTTGCGGCTATCCCTAATGCAGCGGCAATCAACAGAACTACGGAAGCTTTAGCATACTCCTTTACTTTTTGCTGACGAACGGCTCGAATAGCATAAACCAAAGCCACAAAGAGCACCAAGAAACCAAGATAGTAAGTAATTTGAACGTGATTGGCCCCTACTTCTAAAGCCACAAAGAGAGCAGCTACGGCTCCGCCAAACAGAAATTTTCCTCGATAAGCCCAAATGATTCCGGCCAGAATCGGAGCCATGTATCCTATGGCATGTGCCTTAGTGTTGTGGCCCGCCTCCAATATGATAAAGTAATAACTCGAAAATGCGAACGCCAATGCTCCTATAGCCGCCGTGGCAGGTTTGACTCTGAGCGAAAGCATCAGAATGTAGAATCCCAAAAGATAGAGGAACAGATAATTTGCAGGCCGTGGTAATCCCAAGGTAATTACCTCATCCAATATACCGATAACGTCATTCGAATGCTGCACGGAAATCTGATAAGCAGGCATACCTCCAAACATGGAGTTTGTCCAGAGAGGGTCTTCTCCGTACATACGGCGATATTCAATAATTTCCTGCGCCATACCGCGGAAATTGGTAACGTCTCCCTGATTTAATTTGTATCCGTTAAAAGCCGGATAGAAATAAATGGCACTAATAGCCAAAAAAGAAAATACGGCTATAAGGTGAGGCAGAAATCGCTTAACTAACGGGTGTTTCATATTAATCCAATTCTTCAAAGTCTACGTAATCTCCCTCTCCTGAATCTCCTTTTCGGTTCTTTTTATTTTTATCGGTATATTCTATGGTTACCTCACCCTCTTTTCTATCATCCTCTCTTCGGGAGCTTTGCCTGCTAGAAGTATTGCTATTATTCATAAAAGGCATTACCAACCTGCCCAGCAGCCGCACCAGAAAATAGATGGCCAAAATGATCAATATCATTCGGAATACGCCTGACAAACTTGCCTCTTCCATAATCATAATGCCTGCAAAGATAGAGAGATTCGGTTAGCGACTTAGGTAGAGGTTTCGCTCGCTGTATATCTTTCGGAAGAAGGGATCCATTAAGGTATCTATGAAACGAATCGCTTCTCCGGTGGATTTCATCTCAGGGCCGAGCTCCTTGTTCACATTCGGAAATTTATCGAAAGAGAAAACGGGAATTTTAATCGCATACCCTCTTTTATTCGGCTTGAAATTAAAGTCCGTAACTTTTTTCTCGCCAAGCATTACCATCGTTGCATATTTTACGTAAGGCTCGCCATATGCTTTGGCAATGAATGGCACCGTACGCGAAGCACGAGGATTGGCTTCAATTACATAGACCACATCGTCTTTAATCGCAAATTGAATATTGATCAATCCGACGGTCTTCAAAGCAATGGCTATTTTTTTAGTAATTGCTTCAATTTGCTCGATGATCAAATCTCCCAAATTGTAAGGTGGCAAAACGGCATATGAATCGCCCGAGTGTATCCCCGCGGGTTCTATGTGCTGCATTACTCCGATGATGTACACATTTTCACCATCGCAAATGGCATCTGCCTCAGCTTCGATGGCTCCACTGAGAAAGTGGTCGAGAAGGATTTTATTGTCGGGCATATCCCGAAGGATGTTTACGACATGCGTTTCCAATTCTTCTTTATTAATCACAATCTTCATCTGCTGCCCTCCCAAAACGTAAGATGGTCGAACCAACAAGGGAAAACCAAGCTCATCAGCCAATTCCAGCGATTGCTCGGCATTGTCTACCACGCCGAATTTCGGATAAGGCACATCGTTTTCTTTCAAAAGCTTGGAAAAGCTTCCGCGATCTTCGGCCAAATCCAATGCTTCATAGCTGGTACCAATCACTTTGATTCCATAACGATCCAGCTTTTCAGCCAATTTCAAAGCAGTCTGCCCTCCTAATTGCACGATCACTCCTTCAGGTTTTTCGTGAAGAATGATATCGTAGATGTGCTCCCAAAAAACGGGCTCGAAGTACAATTTGTCCGCCGTATCAAAATCGGTGGAAACCGTTTCGGGGTTGCAATTGATCATGATGGTCTCGTAGCCACATTCTTTCGCGGCAAGCACACCGTGTACACAGCAGTAGTCAAACTCGATACCCTGACCAATTCGATTCGGGCCCGAGCCCAATACTACTACCTTTTTTCGATCGCTTACCATCGACTCGTTTTCATCTTCGAAGGTGCTGTAGTAATATGGAGTTTTAGCCTCAAACTCTGCAGCACAAGTATCGACCAATTTGTAAACCCGCTTAATGCCCAACTCATTTCGCTTGGTGAACACTTCGCTTTCCAAGCAGCGCAGAAGATGTGCGATCTGTCGATCCGCATATCCTTTTTGTTTCGCTTCAAACAGCAATTCCTTCGGTAGCGAATCAAGTGAGTGTTTTTCAATTTTATTTTCCAGAAGAATCAGATCCTCAATCTGCTTTAAAAACCAATAGTCAATTTTGGTCTTTTCGTGAATCGTTTTAAATGGAATTCCCAGCTTAATGGCATCGTAAATATGGAAAAGCCTGTTCCAGCTCGGATGCTCCAAACTGTGCAAGATTTTAGCTTGATCTTTCAATTCACGACCATCAGCACCCAATCCGTTACGTTTTATTTCGAGTGATTGACAAGCTTTTTGGAGCGCTTCCTGAAAGCTTCTGCCAATTCCCATTACTTCACCTACGGCTTTCATCTGCAGCCCAAGCTCCCGATCGGCACCTTTAAATTTGTCAAAATTCCAACGAGGGATTTTCACGATCACGTAATCCAAGGTAGGCTCAAAAAAGGCCGAGGTAGTTTGGGTAATTTGATTTTTCAATTCATCCAAATGATAACCGATGGCCAATTTTGCCGCTACTTTGGCTATGGGATAACCCGTAGCTTTTGAGGCCAAAGCCGAAGACCGCGATACACGCGGATTGATTTCAATGGCAATGATGTCTTCCTTTTCATCCGGGCTCACGGCAAATTGAACATTACAACCTCCGGCAAAATTTCCGATCGACCGCATCATTTTAAAAGCCATATCACGCATGCGCTGATAGGTATGATCGCTTAAGGTCATTGCCGGCGCCACGGTAATGCTGTCGCCCGTATGAATTCCCATAGGATCCATATTTTCCACGGAACAAATGATGACCACATTATCGTTGGAATCACGCAAAAGCTCCAGCTCGAACTCCTTCCATCCCAGCAATGCTTTATCGATCATTACCTCATGAATCGGAGAGGCGTGCAAACCTCTCGTTAACAAGCTGTCGAAATCTTTTTGGTCGTGAACGATTCCCGCTCCTGCTCCCCCCAGCGTATAGCTCGAGCGAATGCACAAAGGGAAACCAAATTTTTGCGCAATTTCTTTTCCTTCAAGGAAAGAATTGGCCGTAGCCTGAGGCGCCATCCCCACCCCTATTGACTCCATTAGCTTTCTGAAAGCTTCTCGATTTTCCGTTACATCGATAGCATTAATGTCCACACCGATCATCTTCACGCCAAAGCGCTCCCAAATTCCCAACTCATCACATTTGATGGCGAGATTGAGGGCTGTTTGACCACCCATAGTAGGTAGAACGGCATCGATATTGTGTTTCTCTAAAATCTCCTCGATGTATTCCGGCTCTAGTGGTTTGAGGTAAATATTATCAGCCACTACTTCATCAGTCATGATGGTAGCGGGATTGGAATTAATCAGCGTCACCTCAATTCCCTCTTCACGCAAGGAGCGCGAAGCTTGAGAACCGGAATAGTCAAATTCGCAGGCTTGACCAATTACAATCGGACCACTTCCGATGATCAGTACGGATCGAATGCTTCTATCTCTGGGCATAGTGAAGTTTTTAAAAAAGATGGAGAGAAAAAGTTTGAGAAAAAAGCGTCAATAAGGCGAGAGAAATACGTCGATGTGCCTAAATTTTGCTTCATTTAGGCCACAAAAGTAATTGAATTTTTCCTTCCCAAGTGGATTATAAACCAACAGTTCAAGAGAAGTTATTTACACATGGTGAAATATGTTTGAACTATGCCGTTTGGGGTGAAGGAAAACCGGCTTTATTCGCTTTTCACGGCTTCGGACGAACTTGGAGTGATTTTTTGCGATTTACAAGACCATTTCAAGATATTTTTACCATCTATTCTTTCGATATTTTCTTTCACGGCAAAAGTGAAATTGGTCAACGTTCACCTGATGACGAGCCACTATCAAAAAAAGAATTGGCCGATTTATTCGCAGCTTTTATGCATCGGGAAAATCTTATGAAAGCATCCTTGATGGGTTACAGCCTGGGGGGTAGAATCAGCATGTGCATTGCCGAGGTATTGCCTCATCACATAGATGCGCTGTATCTTTTTGCTCCGGATGGATTGATCGTAAACCGGTGGTACGCTCTTTTGAGTCATTATGGCTTGGGACGTGTAGCTTTTCGCGGATTTATCAAAAACAACGCACCCTTCTATTGGATTTTGAACGGCCTCTATCGCTCAAAAGTCATAAGTGGTAAGCTGCGCAACTTTGTTCTGTTGCAAATAAAAACCCGCGAAATGCAAGAGCAAGTTTATGCCGTTTGGACATTTTTGAGAAAAATAGAACCGGATTTTAAAAGGCTGGGAGCAGCTATGCGCGAAACGGACATGACCGCAGATCTATTCTTCGGTCTTTACGATAAAATCATTCCCGAAAAGAATGTACGAAAATTCAGGAAGGCCAATCCGAACATCAAAGTTCACAGTTTGCGATCAGGGCACATTATGCTCACAGGAGCCAACGGGGAACTGATATTTCGAGAAGGCTTGATGCAGTTGCCGGGAAATTACACTCCTTAAAAACAGCTAGCTTTTAGCCATCTCAATTAATTTTTCAAAATAGTAGCGTTGTTCCGGGTACACCAGATTTCCGTTGTGCCAAAGCATCACAAAATTGCCTTTGTACTTTTTGACCTCGCTAATCAGCATTTTGGCATCTTGCATCAATTTACCGAAGCCGCCGGACAGGTAAGCCGTCTCCATAAGGATTAGAGGCGATTCGTAAATTTCCAACTCTTGGTCTGCTAAGAAATCGAATACGGGAAAAGAATAACAAACTCCATTTCTGAATCCGCCGCAATGAGGATAGATCATTGTACTGTCTTCCTTCAGTCCTGCTTCAGCTTGATATTGCCAGGTTTCAGGAACGGAAAAACGCAGAAAGTGCTGCCTCACCAAATTCACCGATTCATCTTCAAAGGAATTAAGGTTTTCAACTTCTTCAATAAGATTTTCCTTATCTAAGTACGAATGATAATGAGGGTGAATTCCCAATTCGACTCCGTGCGCTTTGACCTCTTCCAATTCTTCTGCGTATTCTTGAAGATCGTAGCGATTCTTATCGTGCTTAGGATGAGAATAGTTCGTTTTCAGATAGAAGACGGTTTTTAATCCGCGAGACTTTCGGGCCAGATAGTCGAGGTTATTGTAAAAATCTTTTTTCGGATCTGACAGGGAACCGAAATAGTTAGAAATATCGATCCATGCGCGGTTCCATTTTCCATTAATCAAGTTTATGTATACAGACTCAAACAGTCGCTTAGGTTTTTTCCATTTGCGAAGCTGATCAATATCTGAGGTTAGCGTACATGTGTATTTTCTCTCTTTTCGTTTCAACTTAGGGTTGAGGAAGAGGCAGAGCTGCCATACTAATTCAGTGTACTCATTTACAACGGCCCGTTGATAAAACCCCATGCGCACCGAAAGACCGGAATCGTAGTCGAAACGCTCGTGATGATCGTATTCTTCAATGACTGCTTCCTCCCATCGGCTTAGCATGAAAAAAGTACTTCCTACAATGTCCGACTCAAGCCTTAGGCGATTTTGATTAATATAAGTCAGATTGCTCCTACCGTATATGCTCACAATAGGAAAATTTTTGCCTGCAAATTCGATTGTACCGGCATTTACTTCTGTCGGGATGTTCTTTTTTCTATAAAGCTCAGATGACTTCCCTTTAAAAAAAACATTAGCTATGGTTACCGTTCTATCGCCGTATTCGATCAGGTAGTCATCGACGGACTCTGATTTTATGATTGAAATATTTACTCCTAAAAACTCTTGAAACAAACACCTTAGGGTGTATGAAACAGCGTTGAAATTATTTTTGGGAATAAGGATTTTCACACGAGATGAATCAAAAATTGACTAAAGAAGGTAATTTAACTTTTGCGCCATGTCTCCGCAAATTTGAAGGGCCTCACTTTCATTTTCTTCAGTCCATCTTTTGTGAGCGGGATTCATATTCGCCTTCTGAGCGTTAGACTTCACATTTAAGTTTTTAATAATTTCTTTGTCGGAAACGCCCGCATTCATGAAGTTGAAAAGTTCACTTAGTGTATCAGCGTTCCAGTTATTAAAACCGATTACGTGTTTTCGTTCATCGGGAATAGCGGAGAGAAACTCTACAATCCATCGATTCGTTTCAGCCCAAAGCCAGGCTATCTTTTGAGTCTGTGAAAAAAGCTCCCAATTTTTGTAGGCAGGGTCATCCGGATTGGGGAGTATCCTGTTAAGTTCCGACTCATTTTCCAATACATACCAGCCTCGTTTTAATCCCGAACGAATGACTTCAAAGGGATGTCTGTGTACGAAAACAAATTTGGCCTTCGGGAAAAGATCTGCAATGATATATGCGAAGAAAGTCCCTCGACTATCAGTGATGGCCAGTTCCTTTCCCGCCCGTCCGGCTAGTGTAAAAATTTCCTCTCTACCGGCTAAGAATATTTCTGAGAGCAAGTGAAATGTCTCTTGATCTATAGAATTAAAATCATATTGATGCATCAATTTTCCTTGCACCCTCAGCAGAGGACGAGGATTGTGTATCGGCACATAATTTCTGCTTCCTTCTAAGCGTTCCGTAAGCCATTTGGTGCCGCAACGACCTGTTGACAAAAAAATGACGGGTTCTAACTTATGGAGACCTTCCCTAAACTCAAAAACAGAATATTCAAACTTTTTCTTGCCGTAAAAAAGTCTGTTGTACAGATGTAAAATAAGAGATTTATCAAGCATCAACACCGCGATTTCTTAATGTAGCGTAGATAAATCTATTTTTTACCACCTCATGGGTATAGTTATTTTTTTCCAACCAATCGACTATTTGTTCTATGGCATTCTGTCCCGGCTTATCGTATCGGGCGGCTATTGCCAAATTCCGGGGTCTCACACGAGTCAATCCATTCAGCGCGTCAATCTCGACTCCGTTCAATTGAATGACCATAAAATCACACCGTTTCAGGTCAGCTTCCTGTAAAATATTATCAAGTGAATCAACGGGAACCGAGAACTGTTCTTCGTCGTGTTCGGCAATAACCATACTTCCCGACTGGTTATCAAAACTTTTACGGTTGAAAACCATCTTATCGGGTTCATGCCACACGCCTTTTTCGATTACCGTGCAATTTTTTACGGAGTTTGCGCTCAGATTTTTTTTCAACATTCTCACATTGTCAGGCATGGGCTCTATAGCCAGAACCCTTCCCGTATCTCCTACCCAATCGCACAAACGCAAAATGAAATATCCTCTGTAAGCGCCCATTTCGGCAACTGTTTCTCCTTCACTTGGCTGATATTTATCCGTTTTAAAAGGCCCCCCAAACATCAGCCCCCCTTCAAAATATCGAGTAGCAATGTCTATCGCCACCCGCATACATTCGAAAGGAATTTTTTTGCGCACATCAGGTGAAAGAGTAGAATAGTATTTCCTATCCTTTTTATGGGCGGTTTCTCCAAAAAATATATGGCCATCTCTTAAGCGAACGTAAGCATCGCCTTCGCTATCCACCCCGGCCTCGCCCACTTTCAATGTTTTGATTTTATGCGTTTGCCTCAGGCGTTGCCTTATGTAGTTTAATGTCTTAATCATTGCTTCGGGAATACAGAAATTCACTTATCGCTCGAATCATCCAGGCGTCTCCCCATCTTATGTACGAGTTTGTATCAATACGATTGGGATAAATTCGATAATAGAACCGTCCGTCTTCATTGTAAAAGTTCTTCAACGTGTAATCTAATATATTATCCGTAAAGTTCTTATTCACCTCACTCTTTTCGACATGGCGCTGATAGAGGATAAGGGTAAGCAACATCTGAGCACACGATTGAATATCTACCGGATATACCCGGTCAGGACGGTATTTAGGCTCATATTTTGAGGAGATAAAATTCTCAAGATAAAACTTCATGCCCGTTCTCAACTCCTTTTCAAAAGGAAAATCTCCGATCCAATAATGCTTGGCGTCTATGAAAGAATCGAGAACAAATCCCGTATGAATATTATCTACCATGCCTGTCACCTTATCGGGTTTTGCTCGATAGTTCCATGATCCATCTGCATTCTGATCCTTTGAAGTAAATCGAAAGGCTTTGGTACTTGCCGTATGATATTCTTCTTTTCGGGTATGAAAATATGTTCGCGATAATACTGCAGCGGCTAAAGTGCTCGCGTTATGGATGTGATACTGATCTTCAGTAGTGTAGCTAAAGCAAAAATCTCCATCCTCATCAGGAACATAATTAAAATCATGCAGAAAAAGATTGCACACGCTTTCAGCTATTTCCAAATACTCTTGCTCGCCGAAAATTTCGTAGAGGTCCAGAAAAGCCATACCTGCTTGAGAACTCACGGTAGCGCGTGGTGTATTCGCTTTCAAAATATGTGTGGATGGCCAGTCAAAAGGCTGACCCCAACCATGGTTTTTAAAGTTCTTATTTCTCATCTCAATTAAGTCTTCAGCCATAGACTTAATTTTTGTTTTGAGCGAAACGGTTGGATTGACCTCGTAAAGCTTTACCATTCCTCTTATGATCAATGCATGAGCTTGAGGGTACTGATTATTACTGTTTAGATCAAAAATACTTCGCAACCTGTCTCCATACTGCTTATGAAGTTTATCCAAAAAGTAATAGACCACCTTTGCGGGAAAGCTGCGCGTAGAGCGAGGTAAAAAGTAGGCGTATATATTCGAGGCCAAGACATCACTCACATCTTTACCTCTATAGCCCGACTTTTCTTGCATATTGAGAGCATCCCAAACAACTTTTTCAAGTTTATCTCTATTCAGGAGGGTATGAGCACTTGAGTCTGATGTTGTCTTTTCCAATCCATTTATAATTAATACGGAACTTCGTATTGAGAAAAGGCAAATTTAAATGCTTTCAATTTACCATCAAGAAGAGAAACAGAGATTCAATTCGCGTCCTGCCCGATCCGGTTCTGAGATTATGCAATCTTTAAATTGCCGTGAAATTCCGAGAGTCTACCGGAAGATAAGCCTGTTATTGTCTGTGACGAAATTATACAGAAGTAACTTTTCCAAATTTGTTTAACCCTGTTTAATGCCCGACGCTTTTAACCGTAATTTGCACCAGACAAAATCGGATTATTAATAAATGGTTCATATCAGACGGCAATCCGTTCTAGGTTCAATCTTTGCCCTTTTTGGAGTCGTTCTCGGATTTCTCAATTCAGGTTTTCTCCAACCGAAATTACTGTCGACGGAAGAAATAGGCATTCTGAGGTACTTCATATCTCTATCGGGAGTGGTAGGATCCTTGGCCGCGCTTGGCATGCCGCCGGTCTTGGTTAAATACATCCCTCTTTCCAAAGCAGATGGTTACGAGGAAAAATTACACCGACTTTTCATAGCAATTCTAATCTTCGGTTTACTCTTAGGACTCTCCTTCCTTTTCATCTACCTCAACTACTTTCAAGATAAGCTTACGAAGGATTGGTTCAAATATCTCTATCAATTTTACCTGCTTATTTTCCTTTTCTCATCTGCCTCCTCTTGGCTTGATGTACATGGTTTGACCAGTAAATCAATTTTTGCACGCGATGTTATTATAAAATTTGGCTTTGTAGCCGTATTAGTGACCTTGTACTTTTTCAGCTTTTCCTTTGAGTTGTTTCTATACTTAATAGAAATGGTCTATGTAGCGGCCATTCTTCTCTTGATATACATCTTAGGCGCAAATAGCCTCGGCCTGAGATTTAAAATACCTGAAAACGGTGCGAATTTTCCACTTAAGTCCATATTATCTCTTGCCGGTTTCTCCGTCATTGCAAATTCAATAGCATTCTTAAAAAGAGAGATTGACATTCTTATGGTCGCCGACCTGCTCGATTTCAGTGCTACGGGAATATATGCCATCATGATGTTCTTCGCCGTGTTGGTCGAAGTACCCGGTCGTGGTCTCAATGCTATTGCACCTATTCGATTCGGGCAGCTTTGGGCGAAAAATGATATGGTAGGACTGAATAACCTGTATCATAAAACGAGTCAAAATCAATTGATTATATCAGGATTTGTTTACGCTTCGCTTCTGAGCGTTATGCCTGCGATTTTCGAACTAATGCCGAATGGTGACACATTTTCAACGGGATATCTTGTGGTAGTTTGGTTGGGGCTTGCCCACTTTACTCAACTGAGTTTTGGTGATAGCGGTCGAATTCTGTTTTACAGTGATCATTACAAATACAACTTCTATTTCCTTGTTCTCATGTTGTTTTTAGTAATTAGTCTCAATCGTTTGCTCATTCCGACATATGGCCTGAGCGGAGCCGGATTTGCGACTTTTCTATCTCAACTAATACTCAATATTATTCGATGGCTTTTTCTGAAAAAGAAGTATGGTCTGGAACCATTTAATCACAGCAGTATTAAAGCATTTTCACTTTTTATGCTATGCATAATTTACGTGTTTGCCATTCTGAATTTTATTGAGACCGGCAATGTTTTTATCAACTCAAGCATTGCTTTTGTTCCGGTCCTTGCCGGTTATTTCATCCTGATTCGATATACGGACATTGCCGTAGACTTAAAGGATCGACTCACTATTTATATAGCAAAGGTCAAGGGAATCATTTCATGACTTCCTCTGTTTCACTTAACTAAATCAAAAGAAGGGAAACAAAAAAACCGCCCCGAAATGCTTCGAGGCGGAAAAAAAAATATCGTAAAGCGAAATAGCTTATCGCTTGTGAAGCTTATCGTCAGAAACGGTCAAACGCTTACGTCCTTTGCGACGACGCGCAGCTAACACTTTACGGCCGTTTGCAGTAGCCATACGTGAGCGGAATCCGTGCTTGTTACGGCGCTTTCTATTCGAAGGTTGGAATGTTCTTTTCATGGCAATCGAAGTTCAAATTCTTTCCCGTTTTTCAAACGGACTGCAAAAATAGTGTTTTTCTACTTACTGCAAAACATTAATTGCAATTTAGACAAAACAATGACAAAGCCGTTTGGTTAAGGGTGTTACCTTTGCCCTCGCTTATGGCCGAAGAGAAAGATAAAAAAGGGAAGATTTCATTTAAGGAAGCCGGACGTGTATTTCGTTTCCTCAAACCCTACGCGGGAATTTTTACGATAGGATTCATATTTCTGATCCTGAGCAGCCTTACGGCAATGCTCTTTCCGTACTTTATAGGGCAGCTCATTGGAAATGACGGTACAGAAGGTGTAGCCGGTCAGGTACTCAACTTCGATGGCGTAGAAGACATCATTTTGGCTTTGGCCGTAGTTTTTACTTCACAAGCTGTTTTTTCCTTTTTCAGAATTTTGCTTTTCACCAGAGTTACGGAATACGCTTTGGCCGATATACGCAGAGAAGCGTTTTCAAAATTGGTGATGTCTCCGCTTGAGTTTTTCAACCGCAATAAGGTCGGTGAATTGACCAGCCGAATTGCGACGGATATCACACAGCTACAGACCACATTTACTACCACCATCGCCGAATTTGTGAGGCAAGTTATCACGATCGTGGTTGGTATCGCCGCCTTGGTCTGGCTTTCGCCAAAGCTTTCGCTCATCATGCTCAGCATTATTCCTGCCGTGGCGTTAATAGCCGTTTTCTTCGGTAGGTTTATTCGAAAACTTTCGAAACAAACCCAAGATGCCAGCGCTCAATCTAACAGCATTTTGGAAGAAGCCCTCCAAGGAATTCAAAATGTAAAGGCCTTTACGAATGAAGCTTTTGAACTTCGCCGCTATCAAGGGCGAATAGAAGAAATAAGACGACTCGCCATGAAGGTCGCAGTTTGGCGAGGTTTGTTCGTTTCCTTCATCATACTTTGCCTTTTTGGATCCATAGTCTTTGTTATTTGGCAAGGTGTGCTTTTGACGCAAGAAGGTGAGATGCTTCAATCTTCTTTCATTTCCTTTATAATGTATACCATTTTCTTGGGTGCATCTATCGGTAGCTTACCCGACCTCTACGCAGGCATCCAAAAAGCGGTAGGCTCCACGGAAAATCTGATGGACATCATCGACGGTGAATCTGAAGATATTCAGTCAGCCGATGCAGCCGTCAAATATAAAATTCAAGGAAACATCGATTTTCGCGAGGTGAGCTTCAGCTATGCAACCCGCGAAAATCTGCCCGTACTAAAAAACATCAATCTCCGAGTAAAATCAGGAGAACAATTGGCCATAGTGGGCCCGTCGGGTGCAGGAAAATCAACAATCACCTCTTTGCTTTTGCGCTTTTATGAGCCCACCTCGGGAACTATTTTACTCGATGGAAAAACAGCGATCGAATATGATCTTTCAACTTATCGATCACTTTTTGGTATCGTACCTCAAGAAGTAATTTTATTTAACGGGACCATCCGAGAAAATATCGGGTACGGAAATCCCGGAGCCACCGAAGCTGAAATTTTAAGCGCTGCGGAGAAAGCAAATGCAATGGAGTTTATCGCAAACTTTCCGGAAGGAATGGAAACGCTGGTAGGCGAAAGAGGCGTTCAGCTCAGCGGCGGGCAAAGGCAAAGAATTGCCATCGCACGCGCAGTACTCAGAGATCCAAGCATCCTTATTTTGGACGAAGCAACCTCATCTCTGGACTCCAAATCCGAGCGTTTGGTTCAAGATGCTTTGGAAGAGTTGATGAAGGGGCGAACTGCTATCGTCATTGCCCACAGGCTAAGCACTATACGCAATGCTGATAAAATCATCGTTCTCGAAGATGGAATGATTGCCGAATCGGGCAGCCATGCTGAGTTGATGTCAAACGATGAAGGGCTGTATACCAAGCTGCAACAAATGCAACAGGTAAATTTGGTTGATTAGGAAAAAGTAACTTTGACCACCTTTTTCGTTTCAAAAAAGGGCAAATCAATTTTCTTATCCAGTTTATAGATAATGGAGGGATACTGATCTACTTCCTCTTGTTCTTCACGCAAATCGCCCCCTTTTAAACAAATCAGCTCTTTAGCCTTCATCTTTGAGCGCGTACAATAGCGTGTCAAAACCTCTAAGCGGGCCACTGCCCGGCTCACCACGGCGTCGTAACGACCGGTTACATTCTCTGCCCGCTCCTGAATGGCTTTAACGTTTTTCAAATGAAGCGCTTCCGCAACCTCATTTACCACTTTAATCTTTTTTGCGATGGAATCAACCAGCAGAAAATCTACTTCAGGATACAGAATTGCCAATGGAATACCGGGAAAACCTCCGCCCGTGCCGATATCCAAAATCGATTCGCCGCTTTTCGGCTGCCAAAAAAAAGTTAGCGCGAGCGAATGCAAAAGATGTCTCTCCTCAAATTGATCCATGTCCTTTCGGCTGATCACATTGATTTTGGCATTCCATTCCGCGTAAAGCGGCTGCAATTCGGCAAATTTCTCAAGCTTATCTTGAGAAATCGCGGGAAAATATTGAGTCAAACGCTCAATCATTCGATTCAATGAATTTTAAAATTTAGTTGAAAGTCTGAGCTGGAAAGTTCGATAGCAACGCGTACGCAGTTTTAAATTAAGGAGTTGACTCCGGTCAATGACTTATTTTAAAACAAGTGCAAGGCAGATATCGAGCTTTATAGACAGACACTAGATGGTGTCTTTGGTGTTCTTCATTAGAGTCTGCAGAAAATCTCTCGCTCTGAAAAGCTGCGCTTTAACCGTTCCGAGTGGAAGATCCAGCTCTTTTGAGATTTCATCGTAAGAATACTCTTTAAAGTAGCGCAGAATAACCAGCTGTTTGTAGCGCGGTTTCAACTTATCCACCACTTGTCGCATCGCCTTCATTCGCTGGTCGCGCTCCATCTCTTCTTCCGGATCGCGGACATCTGATTGCAGATCGAAATTCATCTCTTCCCCCTCATCATTTCGCATTCCCGTATCTATCGACATGGTGCGTTTTTTTCGCTCTTTGCGAATAAAGTCGATACAATTGTTTGAAGCAATCTTAAACATCCAAGTGCTGAAAGCATAATTGGGCTGGTATTGCTTCAACCGACTGAAAGCTTTCCCGAATGCCTCGATTGTCAAATCATCAGCATCATCCGGATTATTGACCATTTTCAGGAGCATGTAGTAAATGCTCTCGCGGTAGCGTTCCATCAGTTCGGCATAAGCCGCCTGATCCTGATCGTCTACAGCCCTTTTTACTAATTTATAATCGTATTGAGCTTTGGGTGAGAGTTTTGCTACTATGTCTTCCATTTAACTCTTTTTGAAGCGGCGTTTGCCGCATGTGCAAAAGTGGTAATAATGAGAATTAGAATTTCAAAAACAGGTGCAAACACGATGAGATCTTTCTGACCGAGCCATCGCGATGAGCGCCTAAAAATAAGGATTTGTAAGAGAATTCGCATTAATACCAAGCTCAAAGTAATTTCCACCCAATTGTGTGAAACTAATAAAACAATACTCGCCACATAAAATATAAAGAGGCTGATCGGGTAAACCGATAGCAAAATGCGATGCGGCAGTTTGTAGCGAAATCCCGTGGTCAGGTGTCGTCGTTTTTGACGCCAATAATCTTTCCACTTCCGCTCGGCAATACTCACTACGCAGGCCTCTTCTTTCAAGCAAATAAATGTATTGTCTTTTTTAGCTACTTGATTAATGAAAAGATCATCATCGCCCGAGCGCAACTTATAATGTGTTCTGAATCCACCGGCCGATAAAAATGATGACTTCGCATAAGATAAATTTCTTCCTACTCCCATATAAGGTATTCCCGCAAGGGCAAATCCGAAATAGTTTATACCCGTTAAAAAAGCGTCAAAACGAATAAGACGATTTAAGAATCCTGAGCCGGGAATGTATGGACTATATCCGATAACAATGGCATTTTCATCAGGGGCAGCCTCCGTCATTTTTTGGATCCACTTTCGTGAAACGGGGTAGCAGTCTGCATCGGTAAATAAGAGGCGGTCGTATTTAGCACCCTTTATACCCAATGTTATCGCAAGCTTCTTACCACCATCGTGTCGATCATTTTCAATAATGTTTACAACGTGAAGATTCTTGTATTTCTCTTGGAAGGCATAAAGAAGATCGATAGAATCATCCGATGAACAATCGTTTACCACAACCACTTCAAACTTGGGGTAATCCTGCTCCAGAATTCGCGGTAAATGATTGCGCAAGTTTCTTGCTTCATTTCTTGCTGCGATGACCACGCTGACCGGTGGCCGATTTTCAGAAACGCGTTTGCTTTTGTAAAATGCGACTCTGCCATAGAAAAAAAGGATATAGCCAAGCTGCCCGAAAGCGCCTGTCAAAAGACAAATCTTCCAAAAAACCGCGACCAATTCAGAAGAAAAAGCGACTTCCATATAGAAATCAAAATTACTTTTTCAATTCCCTATTTCTATTCCTCTTATCTTTGCCGGCCCTTTATTTATCAACATAGTTTACAACAAAAATTGAAGTTCACACTCATAGCCGAAGACCCCAAGTCAAATGCACGTGCAGGAGAAATGGAGACCGACCACGGTAAGATCGAAACGCCCATATTCATGCCCGTAGGTACTGCAGCAGCGGTAAAGGGGGTTCACAAAAGTGAGTTGGATAAGGACATAAAAGCCCAAATAATTCTAGGCAATACATACCACCTTTACCTCAGACCGGGAATAGAAACTATCGAAAAAGCGGGAGGACTTCATGCCTTCAACGGATGGTCAAAACCCCAACTTACCGATAGCGGCGGATACCAGGTTTACTCGCTTTCGAATAATCGTAAAATCAGCGAAAGCGGTGTGAGCTTTAAGTCACACATCGATGGTGACAAGCATTTCTTCACTCCTGAGCGAGCAATAGACATCCAGCGAACCATTGGTGCAGATATTATTATGGCTTTTGATGAATGTACGCCTTACCCTTGCCCATTTGACTATGCTGAAAAAAGCATGCACCTGACCCATCGGTGGCTCAAGCGATGCTGCGACAGATTTGATAATACGCCGGATAAATATGGCTATCGCCAAACCTTCTTTCCGATCGTTCAGGGTAGCGTTTATCCCGATTTGCGAAAACAATCTGCCGAATTTATAGCTGCGCAAAACCGCGAAGGAAACGCCATTGGCGGATTATCAGTGGGTGAGCCGCATGAGGATATGTACGCCATGACCGATGTGGTTTGTCAAATATTGCCGAAAGACAAACCCAGATATTTGATGGGCGTGGGAACTCCTGCCAACCTGTTGGAAAACATCGCTTTGGGTATTGATATGTTCGATTGTGTAATGCCAACCAGAAATGCCAGAAACGGAATGCTTTTTACCTCTGAAGGCATCGTAAATATTCGAAACGCTAAGTGGAAAGATGACTTTTCTCATATCGATCCGAATGGAACGTCTTTCGTTGATAAAGCATATTCGAAAGCCTTCCTGCGCCACTTAATTATTAGCAAAGAGATGCTTGGTGCGCAGATTGCGAGTATTCACAACTTGGCCTTTTATTTGTGGTTGGTGGGCGAAGCCCGCCGAAAAATTCAAGAAGGCACCTTCGCTAGCTGGAAAAACCAAATGGTCACGAAGCTCGAAAGTCGCCTGTAAGGCATGAAAAAACTGGACCTATACATCATAAAGCGGTTCTTGGGAACCTTCTTTTTCATGCTGGCGCTGATCATGTCTATCGCCATCGTATTTGATGTATCCGAACAGTTGGAGAGGTTTATTAAATACGACGCTCCGCTCGATCAAATCATCTTCAAGTACTACGTCAATTTCGTGTTCTATTTCGGAAATCTCTTCAGCTCTTTGCTAATATTCTTGAGCGTCTTGCTTTTTACGAGTCAATTGGCGCAACGCTCGGAAATCGTTGCGATTTTTGCCGGGGGGATTTCTTTCAGGAGGCTGCTTCGCCCCTATTTTATTGCCGCCACCATTCTCGTAGCCATTTCTCTATATTTTACGCACATTCAGCTACCTATTGCAAATCGCGTTCGTATTCAATTTGAGGAGCAGTACATGAACAAAAAGTTCAGGATCAAGGATGATAACTTGCATAGAGAAATTGAAGAGAATACGCTGGCTTATTTCGAGACCTTCAGTACGATCAATAATATCGGATACAAGTTTTCATTGGAAAAATGGAATGATGAAGGCAAGCTGGAATACAAAATGATGGCCGATCGAGCGAAGTATGACAGCACCAACGGGAATTGGGAAATTCAAGGTTATCGCGTCAGAGAATTCACGGAAAACGGAGAAATCATCACAAAAGGAGCTAAGCTTGATACTCTACTGAACATGCAGCCCAGTGATTTTGGCGTGAAACAAAATATCGCCTCGACAATGGGATATAAAGAATTGACCAATTTTATCGAAGCTGAGCGACAGAAGGGTTCCGATCAGACCGTATTTTATCAAATAGAAAAACACCAGCGAACCTCTTATCCATTTGCCACTTACATTCTCACGGTTATTGCGGTATCCCTTGCCGGAAGGAAAACCCGTGGTGGCATCGGTGTACATATGGCAACGGGAGTTTTGATAGCAGTCGTTTATATTTTTGCAATGAAGGTTACGACGGTTGCAGCGACCAATGCAGGCCTGAACCCGATGCTCGCCGTTTGGCTTCCGAACATCTTTTTTTCGGGTGTAGCCATATTCGTTCTCCGCAAGGCTCAAAAGTAGCCTCAAAGTTGAGCGGTAAAGACATAGCCGAATTTGGTGAAATTCTGCTTTTCCATCTCCTTCCCAAAAATCCCGAAAATCGCCGAGCCGCTCCCTGTCATGGATGTGTAGAGCGCTCCCGACTTGTAAAGTATGTTTTTTATTTCAGCCAATTCAGTATGTCGGTCAAATGCATACTCCTCGAATCTATTTCGCAAATTCTCTCGCCATTCCATCAAAGGCTTTTTTACTACATCTGCAGGCGAAGTATATGTATCATCGACTTCTATTTTGGCGTAAGCCTCTTTCGTAGAAACGTGGATACCCGGGTAAATGAGCACCAAATATTTCCCTTTCAAATCCATCTCGATTGGTTCCAAGAGTTCGCCTCTGCCCGTAGCTCTTGCCGATTTGTTTTTTACAAAAAACGGACAATCACTTCCCAGTGAAAGCGCCACCTTCTCCATTTCTTCAATCGATAAATTCAATTGAAAAAGTTCATTTGCGGCCTTGATAAAAAAGGTAGCATCAGAAGATCCACCTCCAAGACCGGCTCCCATCGGTATGATCTTATGTAGAAAAATTTTAAGGGCGGGAATATCATAACTTTCACGAAGCAGATCTAAAGCTTGAGCGCAGAGATTGTCGGTAGTGCTGCCCGGAATACGAAGCCCCGTAAAATGCCAAGCATCCTTTTTGAGTTGAGGGTCAGGTACCAGCTCTAAAACATCGCAAAGCGGTATGGGAAAAAATACCGAATCGATATCGTGGTACCCATCATTTCGCTTTCGCAAAATTTCCAGCCCGAGATTAATCTTCGCATTGGGAAAAACTACCATGAGGCAAATATGTCGCTTTCGCGCTGAAAAACCTTCTTAACTTTGCCTTTTGATTTAAATCGTACTTTCGAAAATCCAAGAAAGAGATTATGGCAGTATTACTCGATTTTGAAGAGCCTATCGGCGAATTAATGGAGCAACTGGAGAAGGCAAAAGAAATCTCCGACAAAGGTGAAGTGGACATGACAAAGTCCATTCGCGATTTGGAAAAAAAGATTCAGAAAAAGCGAAAAGACATCTATCAAAACCTTACGCCCTGGCAGCGGGTTCAAGTCTCTCGCCATCCCGAAAGGCCTTACACCCTTCACTACATTGAGTACCTGACAGACGGAACTTTTATCGAATTGCACGGCGACCGTAATGTAAAAGACGACAAAGCCATGGTAGGCGGTTTGGGAAAAATAGACGGAAAAACCGTGATGTTTGTCGGGCAGCAGAAAGGTATCAATACCAAGATGCGTCAGTACAGAAATTTCGGTATGCCAAATCCTGAAGGCTATCGGAAAGCACTTCGATTGATGAAGTTGGCTGAGAAGTTCAACATCCCTGTGGTTACGCTTATTGACACTCCCGGTGCATTTCCCGGCTTAGAAGCGGAAGAACGCGGACAAGGAGAAGCCATCGCAAGAAATCTTTATGAAATGGCCAAACTTAAAGTACCGATTATCTGTGTTATCATAGGTGAAGGAGCTTCGGGTGGCGCATTGGGGATAGGAGTAGGCGACAAAGTATTGATGTTGGAGAATTCTTGGTATTCGGTGATTTCTCCCGAAAACTGCTCAACGATTTTATGGCGAAACTGGGACCATAAGGTCGAAGCAGCCGAAGCTTTGAAATTGACTTCAACAGACATGTTGAAGAACAAATTAATTGACGGAATCATTAAAGAGCCTTTGGGTGGTGCGCATACCGACAGGGATACCACTTTTAAAAATGTGAAAGAGGCCATCCTGAAAAACTTGGAAAAACTTCAACCCACACCGATTGATAAGTTGGTGAAATCCAGAATAACCAAGTTTTCCAAAATGGGAGTGACTTCCTAACGATTGTAATCGAATCCAACATATTTTATTTCGCGCGGAAACGAGAATTCATTCAAGAGACTTCCGTCAATTCCATAAATTGAGCAGGTCGTGCCTTGAGTGAGGTATATCAGTTGGTTTAAATCGTCAAAAAACAATTTTCCTTGAGGGGCTGAATCAGAAAGCGGAATAGTCCCGCCATTGCTGTAATTGTAACGAAGTAATCCTTCCGAAGTACTCAGAATAAAACTGTTTTGGTCTATTCGCACAACATCGCTCAAGCGCTCACCCGGCCTTTCATAGGGAAGTGATAAAAACTCGGTAGATACGTTCAATAATCTGAGTTCAAGACCTTCAGGATCATCTACCCAAACATACTTTTCGTTCTGATTGCGATCGTAGAGTCCTTTAACTTCCCCTGCAACCGGATAATTGTCTAACAGCAATCCCTGAAAAGAATAAGCAGTGAATGCATAGAGCGGTCCCGAAAGTTCCTTCTCCGAAAGGAAGTAGCCATCCTCGGATTCAAAAACTTCCAAAGGCAAAAAGCCCGTCAACCCATCAAAACCTAAGATGGGAAAAGCATTTTTATCAAATACTCTGATTCGCCCTTCGCGATTGGTTACGGTAAATTGCTCCAAGTTTTCATGGTAATCTACCGACAAAAAGTACGAAGTGCCCGGCATTCCGAAACCGGGTAAAGAAGAAATGGTTGAATACTCTTCAGTTTCTAAAAACACGGCCTCACCTGCTTCCCCCCCGGCCGTGGCAAAAATATTTTCTCGGTAATTCAAACCTCCTCCCACGGCATCTGAAAAGAAATTGGTAACAACCTCAAATTCATTTTCGTCTGCCTTCCGGTAATACAAATATGACTGATTGCTCTCTGTTGTAAGAATGGTCACACCCTCAAGCTCTCGGGGAATGGCGTTGATCTTAATTTTCACAAAACCTGAACCCACGTTACTGCCGTCATTGGCTCGAAAAGCCAAATAATAATCACCTGTTGGCAATTGCGGAGCATCGATTGGAAAAAACTGACCAAAATTGAATGTAGTTCCTGAAGCAGGATAGCTCTGCTTGGTAGCAACCTGATTAAAATCCAAATCGAGAATTTCCAATTCAACAGATGTTAACTGCTCATTATCCGTTATGGTAGCTGATGCTTCAATTGTATCAATAGATGAAAAAACTTGATTTTCGAACGGTAACTGAATGGTGACCCGCGGGGACACTTCATCTTCATCATCTTTACATGATGATAGCGTGACGATTGCAAAAATCATCACGGCGGTATGAACATATGTTGAGAACCGTTTCTTAAAACTTTTCATATCCTGATCAACCAAATATAGGGCTTGAGCAATAGAGATTGTACCTTTGAATAATGGAAGAAATTTCGCAAAAAAAGACTGACAATTGGCGCAAATCGGTGGCCAAACCTCCCATACAAAACAATGAACTCGGTAAAATCCCTCCCCAGGCTGTAGACTTGGAAGAGGCCGTTTTGGGTGCCTTGATGTTAGAGCGCGAGGCGGTGAATGAGGTTATTGATATTCTAAAGCCGGAATCTTTTTACAAAGAAAGTCATCAAAAGATTTTCGAAGCGATTCACGATTTGTTTCAGCGGTCTGAGCCTATCGATATTCTTACGGTCACAGCCGAATTACGAAAGAAGGGAGAATTGGAAATCGTAGGCGGGGCTTATTACATTAGTTTCCTGACCAATCGCGTTGCGAGCTCGGCGAATATTCAATTTCACGCTCGAATCATTTCGCAGAAGCACATTCTTCGCGAACTTATTCGCATTTCTTCCGACACCATTCGCGAGGCTTATGAGGAAAGCACGGATGTATTTGACCTTTTAGATAAAGCCGAGCGAGACCTCTTCACGGTGGCTCAGGGAAATATCCGAAAGGAATACGATACCATGAGCGATGTGATCAAGCAAGCTATTGAAAACATTGAAGCTGCCAAGAAAAATGTGGACGGAGTGAGTGGAGTTCCTTCGGGATTCCACGCGCTCGATCGAATCACTTCGGGTTGGCAAAAGTCTGATATGATCATCATCGCGGCACGTCCCGGTATGGGAAAGACCGCTTTCGTAATCTCGATGGCTCGAAATATCGCGGTCGATTTCAATTTGCCCGTGGCCATTTTCAGTTTGGAGATGAGCTCCATTCAGTTGGTGAATCGATTAATTTCTTCCGAAACGGGCATTAAAGGAGAGAAAATCCGAAAAGGAAATTTGGAAGACCACGAGTTCACCCAACTTCACACCCGTATTAAAAAGCTAAGTACTGCTCCGATTTTTATCGATGATACACCGTCGCTATCTGTATTTGAACTTCGAGCAAAGGCTCGTCGACTGAAGTCAAAGCACGACATTCAGATGATCATCGTCGATTACTTGCAGCTTATGACGGCCGGTAGCGACAAAGGAAACCGTGAACAAGAAATCTCTACCATTTCGCGTTCTATTAAGACGATTGCTAAAGAATTGAATATTCCGATCATAGCCCTATCTCAGTTGAGTCGTGCGGTGGAGACGAGAGGCGGTGACAAAAAACCGATGCTTTCTGACCTACGTGAATCGGGAGCGATCGAGCAAGATGCTGATATTGTATCCTTCATCTACCGTCCCGAATACTATGATTTGGATCAGGATGAAGAAGGTAATTCGTTGTTGGGAATCGGTCAGGTGATCATTGCCAAACACCGAAACGGAGCCTTGGACACGGTATCCTTGAAGTTTGTGAAGGACTTTGCGAAATTTGAGAATTTGGAAACCGTTTATGACGAACCGAATAGTCTGCCTTCCGGCTCGGGGTTTGATCAGTTCCAAACCATCACGATGCAATCGCGCATGAATGACAATAGTGAAGATGATTTTTTCAAAAAAGACAATGACGAAGACTCGCCCTTTTAAAAAGGTTCTTGTGTCGATTGGTTTTTTGGTTTTGACTTTAAGTAGCTCAGCCGCCAAAATTTTAATCAACATGGATGAAACGCAGAAAAACCATATGAAGGCATATGGTATCGCCTACTGGGTATTACAAAATGATATTGAAGTACAGTGGCTTTTAAATTACAAAGGTGGAAGTTTCTTAATCGATCAGTACAAAACGATTGAAGAGGAATGCGTAATTCGGGGAGTTTCGTATCAAGTGATAGCTGATGTGCAGGCGAACAATATTTTGAGAGAGATTGCCGACCCTGAGGCAAATATGGAAGTCGTAAAATTGGAGAAGGCGCCCAAAATTGCGGTGTACAGTCCGAAGTCAAAACAGCCGTGGGATGATGCCGTAACCTTGGTAATGGCTTACGCTGAAATACCGTATGATGTGATTTATGATAAGGAAATTTTAAATCTTTCACTACCCAAATATGATTGGCTACACTTGCATCACGAAGATTTTACGGGACAGTACGGTAAATTTTACCGTAGCTATAAAAATGCCGCTTGGTATCAAGAGCAGGTGCGCGATGCCGAAGCCGACGCTGCTAAGATGGGATTTGAAAAAGTTTCGGAATTAAAACTTGCGGTAGCACAGAAAATCAAAGAGTACGTCGCCGGGGGTGGGTACCTTTTTACCATGTGCTCGGGCACGGATTCTTACGATATCGCTTTGGCTGCTCAAAACACCGACATCGCCGAGAGTATGTACGACGGTGATGCGGCCGACCCCGCCGCTCAATCTAAATTGGATTTTACTCAAACTTTCGCGTTCCATGATTTTCAACTGGAGAGGGATCCTTTGGTTTATGAATTTTCGAGTATTGACGCCACGGATATTCACGGAAAAGTTCCGCAGACTCAGGACTTCTTCACTCTTTTTGACTTTTCAGCAAAATGGGATGTGGTGCCTACCATGCTCACTCAAAATCACCGCTCTGTGGTAAAAGGATTTATGGGGCAAACAACGGCTTTCAAGAAGCAATACGTGAAAAGTGACATCTTGATAATGGGCGAGAGCAAAGCACAGGGTACCGTCAAGTACATTCATGGAACGATGGGAAAAGGGCAATGGACTTTTTATGCCGGACACGATCCCGAAGACTATCAGCACCGTGTGGGTGATCCGCCAACGGATTTAAATCTTCACCCAAACAGCCCCGGTTATAGATTAATCTTGAACAATATTTTGTTTCCGGCTGCGAAAAAGAAGCATCAGAAGACTTAATAAGGTTATTCAATAAGTTCAAAAAAGTTCTCGTCACCTACTTCGTAGTCAAATCGACCTGAGTACACTTCTCTTATTGTGGATTCTTCGGGCATTTTGAAGCCGAAAGTTCCGGAGATATAGATGTTGTCTGTCTCGTTTATACCAATATCTCTTATAATTAATTTGCCTATTCCTTTGTGCAATGAGTCAACTTGCGGATAATCGGAGTTTAGAAAAGCTTGACCGAAGTTTGCAAGTCCGTCCAATTGAATTTCCAGACCTTCTAACTGATTCAAATCGTCAGGACTTTGTATGGTTTTGTCTATAAAAAATCCGATTGATAATTTCTGTTCAACTCCATCTCTTTGGAAAACGCCTTTTTCAAAAATAATAAGCGTTCCGATGCCATCCGTAGAATCAGGGTGATAATAGTTGAATCGGATGTCTCCCGATGTATCGTAATAACCATATAACCCATAATTAAAGGCTTTACGCGATTTCCAAATACCTCCGTCAACCACAGCCGCTGCAGTGTTGGCTCCTTCCTCTGAGTATTGCGGTAAACGTGGATCGAACGGATCATGGATGAATGAACTATCATTTACCGTACAGCTCATTAGCAGAAGGATCATTCCAAGAAAAGCACTTCTTTTCATTTTCATCGGTTTAAATCAAATCTGATTGAAAACTCGAGTCTTGAAGTGAAAAGGTCAGTCTTATAATCGCTAAATTTTCCCAGTTCACTCACTGTCCTGTATTTCAATTGGGGTATGTACCAATAGGTGAATTTGGTACCCAATGAAAATAGTGGAGAAAAGGAATACCGAACTTCCAAGAAGTTGCCAATATTGTAAGATCTGAATCCTTTTCCCAGTCGATCACTTTTATCAGATGTATTATCAATATCGATTTTAATCAATTTTCCAAGGGTAGTACCATATACTCCGACAGAGCCGCCAAATCCGACCTTTACATTTTGCAATAGCTGATAATAGGCTTGAACATTGTAGTTTATGATACCTACACGTTGATAGTAAAACGAATCATCTCCCACATCTTGGTTGAATTTCGAATAGTAAACTCCAAAGCCATTAGACAACTCAAATCTTGAAGAATCAAAATCTGTAATTGTAAAACCTATAGTGGGATTTACAATTACACCCCGTCTCGAAAAATCCAAGTCAGTAGAATTGGTTCTATAAAAATCCATTTGAAGAGGCACATCAATATAGAGTTGACCCAATCCTGATTTCGAGAAAACCGAGCAAATGAAAAAAAGCGATAAGCTATAGAGCCATACTTTAAGGCTTCGTTGGGTAGTGACTTTATGTTTTTCAAAATCTCTCATCGCCGTGCATACCAAAGGTGTTCAAAAATAACTGAAATGATCTGTTTCAAAAAACTGATTCTGAATTAACTTGAAAAGCGAAATTACCGAGTTCGTTCAGCAGTAACCTCAGTCACGTTATGGAATATGCAATGCTTTAACTTTGTCTAAATATTTTACGATACACCTGATCATCCACTAAGAGCATAACGGCAGGAACAAATACGCATAATGGAATTCGTCGAACTATTCATCCAATCCCTTACAGATACCGCCCGCTGGACATGGAATTCGATTATATTTCAAGTGCCATGGTACACAAATTATTTCTGGGGATTAATTATCATCTCACTTATTATTTGGGGTTTGGAAATTCTATTTCCGTGGCGTAAGTCTCAAGGCTTATTTCGTAAAGACTTCTGGCTGGATGTATTTTATATGTTCTTCAACTTCTTTGTTTTTGCTATTGTCATCACCGGTGTTTATTCCATACTTGAGAAAGCGTTTGGAGAATTTGGAATAACGATAGAATCACTCTCACTTATCGATATGAGCGGATTGGATATGATTTGGCAACTGCTTATCTTTTTCGTCACTCTGGATTTTGTGCAATGGTTTACTCATATCCTGCTCCATCGCGTTCCTCTTTTTTGGCAATTTCATAAGGTTCATCACTCGGTGGTTGAAATGGGATTTGCAGCTCACCTTCGTTTCCATTGGATGGAAAACATTCTTTACAAGCCGCTCAAGACACTTGGAGTAATGATCATCGGGGGCTTTGAGCCGGAACAAGCTTACATCGTTCACTTTGCCGCCATCTCTATCGGACATTTAAACCATGCCAATATTAAACTGACATATGGTCCCTTGAAATACATTTTCAACAATCCCGTAATGCACTTATGGCACCATGTGTACCATTTACCTAAAGATCGTGTTCACGGAATGAACTACGGTATTTCTCTAAGTCTTTGGGATTATTTATTTGGAACTGCATCCATTCCTGATTCGAAAAATGGTGAAATAAAGTTAGGATTTCCGGGAGTGGAAGAATTCCCTAAAGATTTCGGAGGCCAGTTTGTATACGGCTTCCGCCGAAAAGCAGTTAAATCCGAAAAAGATTCTATGACCTTGTTGACAAAAAAAACTATCGAACCAAAAGCTTAGATCGGATGTAATCACCGGATGGAAGAACCAATTCAATTAAGTATACACCTCTCTCTAAACCTACTGGGACAGTATAATCACTCTTGCCACTCTCGAAATAAAGTCTTTGACCGGTCAGTGATACAATAGAAAGAACTTGAGCTCCTTCTGTCTTCAATTCTTGACCGGGTTCTATCGGATTCGGATAAATATGAAAAGAGGAGCGATTAACTAAAGCGCTCGCAGAAAGAGGTGCATTACATGCTCCACCTGATTCATTTATCCATAACTCCGTATCACTATAGCATCTGAAAATGTAGGTAAACCACTCAACAATGCTTCCACAAGCATTGTAAGCCGGATAGTCGAAACTCCTCCAAAAGGTTCTTTCGTCAAAGGAACCACCCCAATAAAATGTTGATGACTGCTCATCAAACTCAGAAATCGTCACCTGCCGGAATGGCTCTCCATTGTAAAAAACCATCTCAGTGCTTTCGACCGTTACAGGATTATATTCGCAACCTAATTCTTCATTTTCCGGAAGAGGGAACCAGCTATCACCTGGCTCTGCATTAAAACATAATAGTGGATAAAAGGCATCGAATTTCCACCAAAAGAGCGTGTCACCGTTAAAATAGACAAATTCCTCATTTGTAGCATGTAAGTTTAAGTCATTGGAATTCGGATTGTATGACCAGTAACGGTCTGAGGTTATTCGCGTACAGTTCACATTATTTATTAGAGTATCGCCATCAACATAACGATGCTCAATAGAAGGATTATAAAGCCAAGGTCCCAATTCAAACCACCATTCGGCATTTTCATGAGGCCAAAGATCTTGACCGAGGGAACTAAAAGAATAAAGAATAAATACAGGGAAGAGGAGGACTTTTCGGAACATGGCATTTAGGTTTTCCTGAAATATAATGAAATGCAAACCCCTCCTTAGGATTTATCTGCACTTTAAAATCGTTATGGTTGGAATTGTAAGAGGTGTGAATCATCGGCTTGATTATTTACAATTATTGGCTGGAGCAGCTTTTCAGAACATAAAAAAACCCCGTAGTCGAAACTACGGGGTTCTTAATTAAAATTGGCGACGACATACTCTCCCGGAATAACCAGTACCATCTGCGCTAATGAGCTTAACTTCTCTGTTCGGAATGGGAAGAGGTGGACCTCATTGCAATAGTCACCTAAAGCTGAAAGGCTGGGGAGCGGTGTTCTGCTCTCCGATTCGCCCATTGGCGAATACAACCTAATAAGATTGACGTATTGGTTAATTTCAGAATTTAAAGTCTATGGGTAATTAGTATTGCTCGGCTTTGACATTACTGCCTTTACACCTGCAACCTATCAACGTCATCGTCTTTAACGACCCTTAAAAGAAATCTCATCTTGAGGTGAGTTTCGCGCTTAGATGCTTTCAGCGCTTATCTCATCCGCACGTAGCTACCCTGCGGTACAGCTGGCGCCATAACAGGTACACTAGAGGTGCGTCCGCCCCGGTCCTCTCGTACTAGAGGCAGGTCCTCTCAAATTTCTAACGCCCACTACAGATAGAGACCGAACTGTCTCACGACGTTCTGAACCCAGCTCGCG
>CAZYWJ010000006.1:62334-91803 GCA_964651785.1 uncultured Cryomorphaceae bacterium | reverse complement strand
AGAGTAAGCTGTTATTGATAAATCAACAAGCCCGGCGCCTGGCGCCGGGCTTTTTTAGTTTTCTTTTTCCAGCATCGGATTTTTCGCCACCGGATACGCATTAAAAGTTCCCAATCCCTTTGAAACTACTTTTCCATTTGCGTTATCAATGCTGATCGTACCTTCAGAAGAGATCAATCTGCTCCCTTCAAATGTTACCTTTCCCAGGCCGTATAGCTTATCTCCTTTTTTGATGGGTGCGTAATAGTTGAGCTTGAACTCAACGGTGCTTACCAACTTGCCCTTTTCTACTGCGAGTGAAAGCGCAGCCACTCCGAGGATGGCATCCATCATGGCTGAGACGGCTCCGCCGTGGGCAGCCATCGGATTGGACAAGTGTTTGTCCGTTATTTCCATTCGGTATTCTACGATACCGGGCTTCACTACATTGAGCTCGAGACCCAAAAGTTCACCAAAGGCATTTACTTGATTGTATTTTTTTAGAACGGGATGCATACTGTTTATTTAATAGCCGGCTGCCGTGTCATCTCCGCGCGGGTCGCCGCAGACTTCGAGATATCCGTTTTCAGAAACTTTAATCGCGTCAACTCTTCCCAAGCTAGGGAAGTAGTCGATTTCATGTCCCTTGCTATCCAGCAGCTCAATAACCCTTTCGGGAAAAAGGCCCTCTTCCAAAAAGAGCTTATCGGGTAGCCACTGATGGTGAAATCTCGGTGCGGATAAGGCTTCTTCCAAGTCCATTCCGAAATAAGTGCAATTGGCTATGGTTTGATAGACTGAGGTAATGATGGTGCTTCCTCCCGGAGAGCCGGCTACCAAAAAGAGGCTGCCATCCTTTTCTACAATGGTCGGCGTCATAGAACTGAGCATTCTTTTTCCCGGCTCTATAGAGTTGGCTTTTCCGCCAATCAGGCCAAACAGGTTGGGAGTGCCCGGCTTGGCGCTAAAATCATCCATCTCATTGTTGAGAAGAAATCCTGCACCCGTCACGACTATTCGGCTTCCGTATAAGCCGTTTATCGTGGTGGTAATGGAAACGGCGTTGCCCGCAGAATCTACCACGGAAAGATGGGTGGTTTCCATGCTCTCGGCCACTTGGTTTACGTTTCCGGGTGTAATTCGAGAACTCGGTGTGGCGCGATACCTGAAATCTTCCAAGCGTGAAGCCAAATAGCTCGAATCAGTCATCTCTGCATAAGGAATGTCATAATAATCCGGATCGCCTAAGTGCATCGATCGATCGGCATATACACGTCTTGCCATCTCAGCGTTGAAATGAATGTATTCCGTTGAATTGTGCTCAATCGAATCCACCTCCATCATCTTACCCATTTTGAAGAGTTGTTCCAGAGCAATTCCGCCACTTGAGGGCGGTGCCATAGAAATCACCTGATAATTATCGAATGAGAATTTGACGGGATTTCTCCATTTGGATTGGTAAACTTTTAAATCTCTTTCCGAAATGAGACCACGGCCCTCAGCCATCTCATCCAAGATCATCGCGGCCGTTTCGCCATCGTAAAATTCTCGGGGACCTTTATTCATGATTCGCGTCAGCGTATTGGCCAAGTCAGTTTGTACTAAAGTATCGCCTTCCTGCCAGAGTTCGTTTTTTACAAATGCCGTTTGAGATCGGTTTCTGGTTTCAAACAGTTCGCGATTTTCGTTTAATCGCAGTGCTTGCGTGGCAGTAAGCGGAAACCCTTTTCGCGCAAGCTCGATGGCAGGCTGCATGAGGTATTTCATTTCGATGCTGCCAAATTTTTGGTGCATATCGTAAATGCCGTAAACCGTGCCGGGAACTCCGGCTCCCAATCTGGTATCCAGACTCAATCCTTCCCTCACTTGACCGTCTGCTCCCAGAAACAGACCGTCAAAGGCATTGATCGGTGCTCTCTCTCGAAAATCCAAGGAAACGGCCAAGCCATCGTTTCTGCGCATGACCATGAATCCACCGCCGCCAATATTTCCCGCTTCGGGAAAACACACTGCCAGGGCCCATTGTACCGCTACGGCAGCATCGATGGCATTTCCGCCGATTTTCAAAATTTCCGCCCCGATAATCGCGGCTTCAGGGTGAGCGCAAGCTACTCCCGCTTTAAGCGAATCGAGGCTCTTTCCCACCAATATGTCTGAATCTGATTGATTTCCCGAATCCTGACAGGCTGCGAAAATGCAAACAGTAAACAAAAGGATAAGTCTATTCTTCAATGACATCTACTTCCATTATTAAGGGCACTTTGGGCCAGTTGCTTTTATCGGTTTCCACTTGAGCCATTTGGTCCAACACATCAAGGCCTTCGTATATTCTTCCGAAAACCGTGTGTTGATTGTCCAGATGAGGCGCGCCTCCCGTGGTTCTATAGATTTCTCTTTTCCATTCGGGAATGACCATTTCCTCGTCTCTTTCAATGGAGAGCAGTTGTGGCTCATTAAACTTTTGACCGTGGACGAAGAAGAAATAATAGGGAGAAGATCGTTTGTTCGGATTTCCGGTGTACGATCTTGCCATTGACAGAGCGCCTTTTTGATGAATTCGGTTATCGCGAAATTCTGCCGGAAGGGTGTAGGAGCCGATGAGCAACCGTTTGATTTCTTCTACCTCGCTCTCATTGTTTCCACCCTGCACTACAAAATTCGGCACCACGCGAATAAATTCGGTTCCCGTGAAATAATCGCGCTTCGTCATCATGAGAAAATTTGCCGTGTGCAACGGTGTATCATCGAAGAGCTCTACTTTCAAGGTTCCAAGCCGAGTGACGATTCTGACTTTTCGCTCAGGATTTTCCTTCAGGTATTCCGTTAAGAAACTCTCAATATTTGCACTGTCCAATTTCGGATATTCCCTTTCAACGACTCTTGCGCTATCAGGCTTTGCAATCGCCTTTTCTTTTTGCGGCGGTGCTTCTATTGATTCTTCTTCGGAAGTTGATTTCCGTGAATCGCAAGAGACGAATATCAATAATATGAAAGCGAACCCGAGAAGATTCGCTTTAAGTAAATTCAAAAATGCTGACATTAATCCAGTGTATCGTCGTATTCTTCAACGGATCTTTTTTCCGTTCCCGTTTGCTCCGAACCATTCAGCGTGTCATAGCGATGCGGAATTAGCTTGGCATTTCCACTTACATCGAGAGGGTTATTGAAAGTTCCTTTTTCGATTACCGCATGCCAGGTTCCGTCAAATGGAACGATAAATGAAGTCGGAGATTCTTTTGAAAGACCACCGCGATACCGATAGGTCAATCCTTTTTTATATCGTGAAAATTCGCTGCTTTCCAGAAGCAACACCTTCGTGGGCTTGTCGAAGCTCACCTCAATCTTGTCTTTGGCTTTTGCCAAGAATGGTTTGTGTAGGAATTTCATGTGTGCAAAATTCATCGAAATTTAAGAAAAATCCGCACGTCGTGCAGAATAAAAAAAGCGAGTGATCTGAGATCATCTCGCTTTTTCTTGCTCTGCTCAAAGCAACCATCAGAAGATTTTACTGATACCAATGTAAGGCAGAGCTATGATTTATCAGGTTCACTTTTTAGGAAAGTACCCTTTCATTTCTTTTTCGGTCGAATGTGGAAATAAGCGGAATCAGGATTTCGGGATTATCTGGTATTCGAATACCACGCGATCATCATAACCCAAGGGATAAGCGTGAAATTTTCGCGAACTTCTAATGGTGATATTAATTTGTGCTTGTTTTTGGACATGTTTTTCAGCCACTTCGAAAAACAGGATATTACCGGTCTGCCACTTTTGGCCGTGAATTTTGTATTCCAGGGGTTGCTCTTCGGGATCGCTCGCCTGAACGATAAATTCTAAGGTAGTGCCGGGATGAATGGTCAGATTGGTTTTAAGTCTTCGGGGCTTTCCGGGCACCCAAATATTTCCTAAGCTGTCTTTGATGTACTCTATGCGCGGATATCCTTCTTTGCCTACCTCTAATAAACTGCGGTAAGCGGTAATTTTAGCCCGGATTTCTCCGGTGATACCCAATACCAGGTGTTTTTGGTGAACGAACAGCTCTCGTCGGTGAATTTGAGGATCTCGAAATTCTTCCATTATTTTCATGAAAGTCATCAGCCGATCTCTGTCTGTGAAGGCACTTTGAAAATCACCGATCCAATTTTCAGAAATCAGATCGTAAAGATCTTCGAAAGGGGCGTAGTAGATCAGACGCTCTTCGCCTTTGTTGGGGACGGCATCCATCTCACCTTGAACTTTTCGTTCACGCCACAAGTCTATGCGTGCTGACTGAACACCACATTTTACCATCCAGTCTGAACCCAAATTTTTTTCAAGAGAGTATTCGATAAAATCTCTCAAGGCATTCTCTGCATCTTTTATAGAACGAGCCAATTCCATGAACCGCAATATGCTAAAAAATGAAATCGCAAACCAAAAAAAATCAATGGTCGGTTTCTTTACCTTTGGTGTATGAGAAATTTGACTCTTTTTCTACTTGTGTTTTTCGGGATTGTTTTCAAGACATTAAATGCTCAAGAAGCCAAATACATTGAGTTTTGGTCAAAGACCGATGCTGAATTTGCAGATCCTGAAAAATCTCCATTGAAGAAAACTGAGGTGGCTGAATTTGATAGTGTGGCGCGCTATCCGTACAATCCTGATTTTGCCTTGAAGGCAAATTACGACAGCTTGACTCGTCAAAAGCCAATCACTTTTCAAACTACGGGTGCAATCAAACAGAGGTATCAAAAGGCAGGAATCTTGACTTTTGTGGTTGATACCAATGTGCAGGTTTTAGCTGCATATCGCAATTTGGAATTAATGCGTATGCCGGGTTATGAAAACCGTTTGTTCATTCCGTTTACCGATGCCTCGAATGGTTTCGGTACATATGAGGGAGGGCGTTATTTGGAAATAGAGATTCCCGAGGCTGATTCCGTTTTAATCGATTTCAACTTAGTCTACAATCCTTATTGTGCGTACTCGGATCGTTATTCTTGTCCGATTCCCCCAAGAGAAAATGATTTAGACGTGAAGATTTTGGCAGGAGCTAAATCACCCGCCAAGAAGTGAGTTTATTCAGTCGTGGTCTCTTGATTCCAAACTCGTTCGGTTACGGCATCTCCATTTTTGAAGAAGAACACTCCGCCCCAGTTGTGTACCACTTTCTTATACTCATCTCCGTGGCCGTCGCGCACCACCACGCGTGTAGTAATGACTTTATTTCCTTCTTCGGAAACCGTTTCGGTGATACCACCCGGGTAAGTCTCGGCCAGTTCCTTTCGGTATTCTTCAATTGACATTTTGCGAATATCACCCGTTTGCTCGGGCTCAGGTTGAGCCACTTCTTCTTTCGTCTTTTCATTGCGACGCTGAGCCTCCAATTTTCGTCGTTCTTTTTCTTCCCAGTTATCCAGTCGCTCAATAGTTTCCTCTTTTGTTTCGGGCAGCTTTTGTTTAGCTTCAGCTACCTCAGGTTTTTTTGGCTTCGTTTTTTCTCTTTTCAGTTCTTCCTTCTCGGCGGCTCTCAGTATTTCCAATGTATCCTTCATCGACAGTTCGATGTCCGCTATTTTCACCTTGGGATAAACATTGTAAGGCCTCACTTCTGCTGCTTTTTCGTAGCTGCGGATGGCTTTCAAATAGTGTTTGTCTGAAAAGAGGTTGTGCCCTTCGCTCATCAATTGTTGAAATTCGCTATCAGTAGCCGCTTCAATTTTCTCAGTTTCGGCTATTCGAATTTTGTCCTTCGTAGACATATTCTTTAAATCGTCTTGAGCGAGAAGATTTTGAATCAAGAACAGGGCAGAGAGGAATAAAACAAGGTTTTTCATAACGACTATGGACTTATGGTCTTTCTATTTTGATTGTTTTCGGGCTTTATATAAATCAGGTAAAAAACGGCACCTGTAGCATAGGCTGCTATGTCAAACGGATCTCCGACAAAGTTCGTGCCTTCATCGGGCAGCAGCCACTCAAAAACCATGGATGTGTATACAAGTGCTATCACAACTTCCTTCGTGCTTACGCTGAAAGAAAATTGAAATAGAGAACGCACGATTTTGACTGATGTCATGAGTATGGGAATAAACAATAAATCGCAACCGTAGGAACGAATTATTTCCGGGCTTACTTCTAGGGAATTCATCAGGCGAAAAGCAAAATAGAAGAATACCAAAAAGAGAAACAGCCGACATTCCTTCATCCCGATATCAAAGCGATGAGCCATATGAAAAAAGATAAAATTCCCATGTAAATGGTGAAAGCGATATTTAAAACGTTGAACAAAAATCGATTGAACGGTTTTTCAGATTCTTCGAGCTGACGCAAAAACTTTTCGAATCGAGACTCTTTAAGCAGTTTCTTTTCCCGAGCGATTCGATCTCGTTCAGCTTTCTCTTCCTGCGCGCGAAGGGAAGGATCTAAGGTAGCATCGCAAAAAACGCAGTACTTCTCAGCCGAGTCGGTCCATTTTCCGCATTCATGACATTTTCGCTGGTTGACCACGCTATCCCGCTACTCTTTTATCAATTTTCGGATTCACCACACTTTCGGCTTGTGGGGTCAGCAATTTTTTCGGCAATTGATTTTGAATTACCTCTGCCAGCAAATCGATAATACTGGTTTTCAACTGCACTCGGCTGTATATCATGCTTATTTCGCGAGTAGGTTGAGGGTGTTCTATCGGTTTGATATACTGCTTTTCTTCCTCACCCAGATCAAGTGCCATGAGGTAAGGAAGCAGTGTCATGCCAAAGCCGGTGTTGGCTAAGCGAATCAGCGTTTCAAAGTTCCCGCTTTGAAATTCCAGTGTTTTATGAGAAGTGTTTCCTTCCGGAAATGCTGCTGCGCACAGGTTGATTACGCTGTCGCGAAAACAGTGGCCGTTCTTCAATAGAAGCATGTCGTTCAGTTTCAATTCTGAATGGAGAACGAATTCCTCGTTTTCCAAGCGATGGCCTTTAGGCACGTAGGCCATAAACGGTTCGTAGTAGAGAGGCTTCTCGATGATTCCCGATTTTTCCAATGGCGTAGCCAAAATTCCCGCATCAATCTGATCGCGATCGAGTTTTTCTAAGATTTGTTCGGTTTGCAATTCTTCTATTCTCAATTCAATTTCAGGGTACTTATCCATTACAACCCGGAGAAATCGAGGCAATAAATTGGTACTGACCGTGGGAATAATACCTAATCTGAACTCTCCCGAAACCTGACCCTTGCTGCCCTTTACCAGCTCTTCGATGCGCTGAGCTTCCTGCATGGTGGTGCGAGCTTGCTTAATGATTTGCTTACCTATTTCGGTTGGCTCTACCGGGTGTTTGGCACGGTCGAAAATCAATACATCCAGTTCTTTTTCGAGCTTGTTGATCTGCATACTCAACGTAGGCTGAGTAACGAAACAACTTTCTGCTGCGGCGGCAAAATGTCTGTAGGTATCGACGGCAAGCACGTATTTCAATTGGGTAAGGGTCATTGGATATGTCTATTGATTTTCGTTTTCTTATCGACAAAGCTATAACATCCCCAATACCTGTGAAACCAAATCGATGCAAATAAGTATAACACGATGAAATCGCAAAGACCCCTTAAAATGCAATCAAAAGTTTATCTCTCGATTTTTACCGTTTTATTATTGACAGCCTGCAACAAAGACCCTGAGCAGAAAGGTTGTACTGACCCTATAGCGCAAAACTACGATCCGAGTGCTTTAAAAGATGACGGTGCGTGCAGTTACAATCAGTCTGAGCAAATTATTTGGCAAGCCGGTATGCCCGGCGGCTGGAATGGTGATTTGGTAGAAGGAGCTTACAGTCTCAATATTTGCGAAGGGGTAAGTCAGGTTATGGAAGAAATGCGTGATTCGACGACCACCGTTGAAACACTTTACTTGGGAACGGGCGGGGACTTCACCCATCGCTCATATTTCACTTTGATCAATGAACAAGATGCCCGCGACTTTGCAGAGGGTAGCTTAAGATTCGACGCACGAGTAGCTGATCCGGAAGAAGGTTCTCCCGATTTTATCAAATTATTCATCAGCGGAAAAATAGCTGACAACGGCAATTGCGACCCTTATCGCAGAAGTGAGTACGTCGAAATTTCAACGCACTCTTTCAATGACTCTACTTTCACTCCCGTGAATATCACCATCCGGGAATTTGATCAAATCATGATGGCTCGCGTTCAGGTGGTTTGCGGTATGGAATTCGAAGGCGAGCGAAATTCGGGTATCGAAATTAACAACCTGCGCTGGGTGGCCAACGATTTGGATTAATCCGTCAGTGAGTTTTTAAACTCTTCTTGCTGCTTGGCCAATTTAGCATTGAGCTTTTCCTGCATGATTTTTTGTTGATCTTCATTTAGAACACTTATAATTTGTTTGTCAGCCATCAAATCGATTTGATCTAACTGTTGTTTCAACTCTTCAATCCGTGCTTCCAGTACTTCGCTCTTCTTGATCTTCTCACCCAATATTTGGGTTAACTGATAAGTTTGCTCTCCCGTTAGGTTCAGCTCCTTATGATATAACCTCATCTCCTCTTGTATAGCCGCATTGGCTTTGCTGTCTGAATTTTGAGCCATGCCAAGCATCGCCATAAAAAAGGCAATCATCGTAAGTGTAATTTTATTTTTCATGTGTTTTATTTTAAAGCTTTAATTGTTCGTCACCCTCTTGATAGGGGATGTAATTTATAAAAAACTGAAACATTTCATCCGTGGTCTTCATGTTTTTACCGGCCTCACTCAGCGTTTTCGGCGGGGAATGCGGGTTAAAGGGGTTCTCAATCGTATTGTCAAAGACTGCTTCCACCTCGATGGTGTAGTCTTTCGGAATGATAAGCGCTTGCTCGTAAGTATAAAAGTACTGCCATCGAAAATCCCAATCGGGTATGCGAATTAACGGAATGGTATCTGATTTATCATCAGAATAAGCGTAAGCCGTAAATTCTCTTCCTAGTAAGTGCATGTGAGGATTTACCGTTAAAACCGTCATGTTTTCAGGTACGCGATATCGTGTTGTAAAAGTCGTGATTTTGCCTGCCGGCAAAATAAATTCAGGCTCAATCGGAGTAACTCCCTGAGTACCCATGTGCAATTCCAAAACCGGTCGTTCAGGACGTTGTTCTGCAAAGTAAACCTCGATCTGACTGTAATCGAATGTATCCAATGCCGACGGACCATAGTGCAGCGTATTCAGAAGGAATGCGGCTTTTTGATTTACGAATATTCCACCGATTCCTTCGGGGTATTTTAACGCTTCGACCCCGGGTAAATAGTTAAAGGCCGAAACTCTCATGGCGGGGTAGGTACCGTCATCTTGCGCTATTTCCATCCGGCGATAAGCCTCTAATGAATTCCATTCTTCGGCATCAATGATCCACTCACCTTTTCTCAAGTCTTTTTTCTTTCCCGCTTGGTAGTTGATGAGGTGACCATTGACATGATGCACCAATTGCTTATTTCCGGGTTTGAAGTGAATGGCCTTAATAATGGTATCGCGAGGCAATTCGATCGGAATTTTAGCAATACGGAACAGGTCGAGATTTTTGCCCGGGATGTGAACGGTATCCTTATAACTTAAAATAAGATCAGGTTCGCCCAAATTTTCTGAGGTGAAAAATCGCGGCTGCGGAGGGTCTGCAGGTACATTTCCTTCTCGGCCACCTTGATCAATCCATTCTACAATGATTTGCTTCTCCTTCGCGGAAAGAAATTTTTCATCCTTGAATCGACTGAACGCGGGATCGGCAGGCCAGGGCGGCATGTATCCGTCTGCCACCACCTGACGAATGGTTTTGGTTCTTTTCTTCACATCGCCAAAACTCATTAGGGGAAACGGCCCCGCTCCTTCAGAATGGTGGCAGGGTGTGCAATTTTCAAAAATCACCGGGGCTGCATCCTGCCAAAAAGTAAGCTCTCCCAACGTAATATCTTGTGGTTCTGTCATTTCTTCGGAAATGGTCTCTTCTTTTTGAACCGAATCACAACCAAAGAGAAATCCGAAAAAGATTAATGCGACTATTCTATAAAGCATCCGACGGGTTCGGTTTTTTTCGGTTCAATCTTCATTCCGTTTAATCGGGCACGGATAGCGTCTGCAAGATAGCGCTCTGTAATGGTCAATCTCTTTTTGCCCAATGATATAGCCCAATTATCGATGGCGCCCCTGTATTGAGTCTCACCCGATTGATTAATCACAAAAGCTTCAGGAGTAATACTTGCATCGAAATGATTGGCGAGCTTTAATTCAGGATCCATGATAATGGGCAGGTCAAGATCATATCTGATTAAAAAACCTTCGATTGCCGAAGTGGAGTAAAACTCTCCGCTTACCACACCCAAAAATGCAATCTTTTCATCTTGAAATTCAGACTGTAGCTGATTTATCGTTACGGTGTAATTTTGACATAGCGGACATTCAGGCGAAAGAAAAATTAAAACCGCTGAATTTGAATTGGAAAAAACCGTGTCCAATCGTAGTGGAGATCCATCCAAGGTGCTGAATTCCGATTGGAGAATATCTTCTTTTCCGCAAGAAATCAATGCAAGTACCGATAGCAAAAACATCAATCGACGCATGTGGCAAAATTAACAAACGCGAATCGGTTCTCGAACGCAGCTAAAATTTCTATTTTGCGCCTTCATGATTCCACGGTTTAAAACGCTTTTTTCCTTATTTGTCGCCTTTATTTTTGCCCTTACGGCAATGGCTCAGGATGAGAGCATCTTTACAAAAGATGATTTTGAAGTAAAACTTCCCGTATTAGTCGTCAATGACGTGGAAGCTCATGGGACATTGGTATGCCGCGATATGGATAAGCTGTATTTACTTGGTAACGAGGCGCAGGTTATTCTCAATGGTGAGCGAAAGACTTTGACTTTTGAAAACGGAAAGGCAGACTTGGTTATGACATTTGACAGAAATGAGCCAATGTCTGTCAAAGTAGGAGGCTTTACTTATGTAAAGGATGTTACCCCCATGCCTTTATGGCTGTCTGTAATTCCGCCTCTTTTAGTGATCGTTTTGGCTTTGGTCTTCAAAGAGGTGGTAAGCAGCTTGATTATAGGAATCATAACCGGGGCTATGATTACGGCGAATTACGCCTTGGATTCTGAAGGAGTTTTTATCGGGTTTCTGAATGCCATCGATGTTTACATGGTAGAGGCCATGGCAGATGAAGGGCATGTTTCGGTTATTTTGTTTTCGACCATTATCGGAGGTATTGTGGCATTGATTTCAAAGAACGGCGGTATGCAGGCTGTGGTAGACAAAATATCTCGACGGGCTACAACTCCTAAGTCCGGTCAAATGGCTACCTGGTTTTTGGGCGTCGGTATCTTCTTCGACGATTATGCCAATACGCTGGTAGTTGGAAACACCATGCGCCCGTTGACTGATCGATTGCGCATTTCCCGAGACAAGTTGAGTTACATCGTTGATTCTACGGCGGCACCCATTGCTGCCATTGCGCTGATCACCACTTGGATTGGTGCCGAACTGGGGTATATCCAATCGGCGCTCGATCAAATTAATGCCAATGAAACGGTGATTGAAAGTGGTGCATACATCATCTTTTTAGGATCACTTAAGTATTCATTTTACCCCGTTTTCGCATTGATTTTTATGCTCATACTCATACAGCGCAATCGGGATTTCGGTCCGATGCATAAAGCTGAAGTTGCTGCTCGCAGCGGAGTAGAGTATAAAAAATCGACAAAGGTTCAGTCTTCCGAATTGGATGAATTTGAACCACTGGAAGGTGCTAAATTAAATATGTGGAATGCGATCATTCCCATTTTGGTTTTGGTGATCGGTACTGCCGTAGGTTTGGTTTACACCGGCCATATGGCCGATACTTCCGTATGGTTTTCTGATGAGTTTACGCTTTCGCGAAAATTGTCGATTATCATCGGAAATTCAGATAGCTACAAAGGGCTGCTCTGGGCCTCCATGGTGGGTTTGATGGTCGCGGTTCTGCTTTCAGTGGCTCGTAAAACCTTGTCATTCGGAGACGCTATTTCGGTGTCAATCGACGGATTTAAAACCATGGTTCCGGCTATGGTCATTCTCATATTGGCATGGAGCCTCGCCGCCCTAACAGATCAGATGCATACGGCCGATTACCTTACGGGTCTGGTCGAGGGCCGCTTCGCCGTTTGGGGATTGCCTGCCATCACCTTTCTTCTTTCAGCCATAGTTGCTTTTTCTACCGGTTCATCGTGGGGTACCATGGCCATCATTTACCCTATCATGTTGCCCTTAGCCTGGGCACTTTCAATAGAAAATGGTTTAGAGCCTGCAGCGGCCATGGAGATTTTTCTGAACACCACATCATGTGTGCTCGCCGGCGCAGTTTTAGGTGATCATTGTTCGCCGATAAGCGACACCACCATTCTCAGTTCGTTGGCTACGCGTTGCGAACATATCGAACACGTGAGGACTCAGCTTCCTTACGCTATAACCGTAGGGCTCGTGGCCATTGTGTTTACCACGCTCTCAGCCTCCTTGCCCATGCCATGGCTGCTCAATTACCTGATCGGTATCGTTTTATTGTATTTCATCGTTTCCCTTTTCGGGAAAAAAGTCTCCGCGGCTTAGGACGTTTTTTCTTTTGAAGAAAGAACCAAAGGCGGAATTAGCGCGAAATCAAAAATTAATGCGAAGGCCAAAGTGAGTGTGACAAATAGTCCGATGAAAAAAGTGCTTTGAAAAGAGCTGAAGCAAAGACCGATAAAGCCACCGAACAAAATAACGCTCGTTATAATCAGCGCTTTTCCCGTATGCATATAGGCATTTCTGATTGCTTGGAATGAGTTCTGACCTTTTACCAACTCCAGCTTATATCTGCTCAATAAGTGGATGGTGTCGTCCACTGCGATTCCGAATGCAATGGTGAAAATAATTCCTGTGCTCATGTTCAAATGAATTCCGAAGAGTGCCATTATCGCACCCACCGCCAAGAGTGGAAGTAAATTAGGAACCAGTGCGATCAAAACCATTCGAAAAGATCGAAACATCAAGCCCATAAGTACAGAGATAAGTAGAAAGGCTGCCCCCAATCCTTTTGACAGACTTGAAACCAAAGTTTGGTTGGTACGGTCGATCAAGGTTCCCGTTCCGGTTATGGTAATCGATGCTATACCGGTTATTTCTTCCTTTTTCAAAAAGTTTCGAAATGCCTCATTCTTATCGGAAAAATGTTTGGCACCCAAATCACCGACTCTTCCGAGTACCCGAATGTACTCACCGTCAGAAGTAGAGAGGTTGGAAATCTTGCCGGACTTCAAAATCTTTTGGTAATCTTTAATCAAGCGCGAAATTTCCTCTTTGTTTTGAGGTAATCGGTAATATTCGTTTTTTCCGCCATGTTTGCTTCTGTTGATTTCTTTCAAAACGGAGAGTGGTGAAATGACTGCACCTACGCCGTAATCTTCTTCAAGATATTCATGGATTTTTTCAAGCGCTTGAAAGTATTCGGGATCGGAACTGTCAAAATTATCTGACCATTTAATGCCCAAATCAAAAGGCCTGACACCTGAAAAATACTGATCAAAAAATGTGAAGTCCTGACGAAGCTTTTCGCTCTTTTTCAAATCTTCGAGCAGAAAGTTGTTCAATTCAATTTGGCTGATGCCAAATACCATAAGGACCGTTATCACTCCCGAAACAATAAAAACGGGTTTTCGCTTTTTAGTAACCACATTGAAAAGCAACCCCAGGAATCCATCCCATCGACGGTTGTTCTTGGAATCGAGATAACGCTGCGGTTCCGGAAATAACACAAGACAAGCCGGCATCATGATAATGGCGATTACAAATGCTGCCAAAACACCCGCGGCAGTGAAGAGACCAAATTCTTGTAATGCGGGAATACCGGTAAACCAAAGACTGGCAAACCCGATGGATGTGGTAATACTGGTGAGCAATGTAGCCAACCCCGTGTCGGTAATCATGAGCCGTATCGCTTCTCTCTTGGATACGCCCTTTTTCAATTCTTCCAAATAGCGAGAATACAGATGTACGGCGTCGCTCATACCCACCACGAAAATGACGGGCGGAAGCATATTCAGCAAAAGGCTTATTCCTTTTCCTGAAAGGTTGAGAATTCCCACACTCCACACCACTGCCAGCAAGACGGTGACCATGGGGAGTACAATCCCTCTCAGGCTTCTGAACATTACGAAAAGCAGGACCACCACAAATGCCATGGCAATGCTCATGAAAAGAATAAATTCCGTTTGAATTTTTTTGATGTAAACCACTTGTCCGATAGCCCGGCCTGAAACGTGAATTGCGTCAAACGAATAATTGTTGAGAACATCATTCAGAGCACTTGCCAGCTCATCACTCTCATTCTTATTGAGAAATTCTTTTGTTTGAATTAAAATGGAAACGGCTGAGGTATCTGCTGAAAAGAGATTGCCAACTATGGAAGGATCGGAGAATACGCGCAATGAATCCAAAGAGCGTTTTCCTGAAAGAAGTGGTTTTTGAAAGATGGTACCGGTGAGCGGTTCTTGAATTCGCAGGGTGGCGTTGGTGGGAGAAGTGACCGAACGTACGTGCGGCAATTGAGAGAGTTCTTCGGATAGCTTTCTGATTTTATTCAGAAAAGCAGGATCCAAAACACCTGACCCGTTTACTGCGGCGATAAGGACAAAATCATTATCGGTACTGAAGGTATCTCGATGAATTTGGAAGTATTCCGTGGCCGCATCATCGGGTTTGAAAAATTTATCAAAATTGTAGTCAAACCCCGTATCGGGTAGAGTGGTGCCAAAGAATGCGGATAATGCAATCAGCAAAATCAGCGCGATGACGGAATTTCTTTTGTTGATCATTTGACGGGCAAAGAACATGGATTTTTCGTCATTGTTGCGAAGATTTTCTTAATTCCAAAATCAAATAGTTTGGATGTGCATAGTAATTCCGATACATCACAACTTAAAGAATAGGAATTTAATAATGTTAAAAACCGCGAATTGGTTGACGGATATTTAAAGTCAGAATTTCATTACTTACCATCTGAATTTTAACCAATCTATCAACTATGAAACATTTCTCCTTTCTACTCTTATTTTTAGCCTTTTCTCAAATTACTCTCGCACAGTACTATTATCAAGACTTCGACAATGGCACTCCCAATGATTGGACTGATACCCTGAGTATACAAATTGATGCCACCTCGAGTCTTTGGCAGATTGGCGTACCTCAAAAGAATTTTTTTGATGAGGCTTACTCTCCGCCTCGTGCTATAATGACCGACACCATTAATCCATACGGTGTATCAGACACTGCAGTATTTTACACTTATGTGGTCATGGATGAAGAGTTTATCGATTACTATTACGGAATAGCAGCATTTAAATGGGTTCAGAAACTCGATATTGATTCCCTCGATGGTGGTACGGTTGATTTCTCTTTTGATAATGGTGAAACTTGGGAAAATGCATTTACGAGCCCCTATGTGTACAATTGGTATGGCTGGGAGAATAATAATCTCGATACCCTATCTGACGGAACGCCTGTTTTTTCAGGTACGGATTCAACCTGGAATGAGATATGGCTTTGTTATGAATACGGTTGGTTCTCAACACTGGATGATACGTTGAAAATTCGTTTTACTTTTTTCAGCGATAGTATACCCGGGGAAAGTGACGGATGGATAATCGATAATTTACTTTTAGAGCCCACCATTATTCATACCGTCACGGAACGAAATGCAAGCAATTCATATGTTAATCTATATCCCAACCCTACTTCGGAAAGAATTAACATCGAGCTAAAGAAAAGGGATTCATTTCACGTAATTGAAGAACTGAGAATATTTTCTGAAGAAGGCAAATTGATGAAAGCCTATTCAAACATTCCGACAAAGTTTTTCATCGATGTTTCTGACTACCCACCCGGAATTTACGAGGTCATGGTACGCTCTAACCTTAAAACGGAAACTCATAAAGTTGTGGTAACTGAATAGAATGAAGAGGTGGTGTTACACAATCATTTTGTTGGCGGGAATAATTGGATTATCATTTTTGGATTTTTCTAATCCCCGACCTTATAGATTAGAGATTCCACGCCAATTTCCGCCTTTACCGGATGATTTTGAACAAGCGTTTACCATGGAGGGACTTGAGCTTGGTAGAAAGCTTTTCTTTGATCCAATCTTAAGCTTGGATTCTTCCATTTCGTGCGCCGGTTGTCACAGACCTGAATACGCTTTTTCCGATTTCGGAAAACCTTTCAGCTCCGGTTCCAACGACAGAATCCAAAGAAGAAATACTCCCGGATTATTCAATCTGGCGTGGTCGGAAGCTTTTTTCTGGGATGGTCGTGCAAAAGATCTCAAATCCCAAGCACTGGAAGTAGTGTCAGGCCATACAGAGCTCAATTTAGAATGGACAGAAGCAGTAGATCGAATAAGCTCTCATGAAAATTATCCTGAATTATTCAAAGCAGCCTATCCCAATAAGAATATTGACAGCAATTTGGTTGTCGATGCTCTTGTTCAATTTCAGTTTTCATTAATTTCTCAAAACTCTAAATATGACAGAGTCATTAGAGGTGAGGACTTTTTCACTGAAGAGGAATATCTCGGATTTGTATTTGTGAATGACCAGGGAATGGGTAATTGTCTGCATTGTCATACCACGGATGCGCACGGACTAGGTACGAATGGCGGATTTGCAAACAATGGTTTGGATTCTATAAGTCAATCAGATAAGGGTAGGTATGAAGCTACCGCAAATAGAGATGACTTGGGAAAGTTTAAAGTGCCAAGCTTAAGAAATCTTTTATTTACTGCTCCTTATATGCATGACGGAAGATTCGAAACTTTATCTGAGGTAATCGATTTTTACAGCGAGGGAGTCAAACCACATCGGCAAATTGATCCCAATATGAATTATTTTATGGCTGAAAAAGAGCTTTTCAGCGAAGCGGAAAAATCGAATATTTTAGCCTTTCTGAAAACACTCACCGACTCTAGCTTTGTTTCAAATCTGAATTATCAGAATCCGAACTAACTAAAAAAAAACGCCCTCTCAAAATTTGAAAGGGCGTTTTACTTTATTTCGGTCAGATCAGAATTATTTCTTCTCGTCGCTTACTTCTTCGAAGTCTACATCCGTTACCTCCTCGTCGCCTTCTGATGAAGTAGTCGATTCAGTGTTTTCAGCTCCGCCACCTTGCGCTTGCTGCTGTGCATTATACATGTCTTGCGATGCTGCTTGGAAAACGGTATTCAGTTTTTCCATACTTGCGTTCATCGCGTCAATGTCTTTTGCTTCATGTGCTTTTTTGAGCTCAGCTAAAGCATCTTCGATAGGCTGCTTCTTATCGGCAGGAATCTTGTCGCCAAATTCGTTCAATTGCTTCTCCGTTTGGAAAATCAATGAATCTGCTTTGTTGACCGTATCTACTTCTTCTTTCGCTTTTCGGTCAGACTCGGCATTTGCTTCTGCCTCTTTCTTCATTTTCTCGATTTCATCATCGGAAAGTCCGCTGGAAGCTTCGATTCGGATACTTTGCTCTTTTCCCGTCGCTTTATCTTTCGCGGAAACGTTCAAAATTCCGTTGGCATCAATGTCGAAGGTTACTTCAATTTGAGGTACACCTCGTGGTGCGGGTGGAATATCCGAAAGTTGGAATCGACCGATAGATCTGTTTCCGGAAGCCATCGGGCGCTCACCTTGCAGTACGTGAATATCTACCGAAGGCTGATTGTCTGAAGCAGTCGAGAAAACTTCCGATTTCTTTGTAGGAATGGTGGTATTAGCTTCTATCAATTTGGTGAAGACTCCACCCATTGTTTCAATTCCCAATGAAAGAGGAGTTACATCCAACAGAAGCACGTCTTTCACTTCTCCCGTAAGCACTCCACCTTGAATGGCTGCTCCGATAGAAACTACTTCATCAGGATTCACCCCTTTTGATGGTTCTTTACCAAAGAATTTCTTTACGTTTTCCACTACGGCAGGAATTCGAGTGGAACCACCAACCAAGATTACCTCATCAATATCAGACTTACTCAAGCCCGCACTTTTCAACGCTTTTTCACAAGGATCAATCGTTTTTTGGATCAGGTCATGCGCTAATTGCTCAAACTTCGCACGTGTCAATGTTTTTACCAAGTGACGTGGAACGCCATCCACAGGCATGATATAAGGCAAGTTGATTTCCGTTGACGTTGAGCTCGATAATTCAATCTTAGCTTTTTCAGCAGCTTCTTTCAATCGCTGCAAAGCCATGGGATCTTTCGTTAAATCAGTGCTGTATTCGCTTTTAAATTCTTGTACCAACCAATCAATAATTACCTGGTCAAAATCATCACCACCGAGGTGGGTATCTCCATCAGTCGAAAGTACTTCAAATACACCATCTCCTAATTCCAAGATAGAAACGTCATGGGTACCACCACCAAGGTCGAATACCACGACTTTTACATCCTCACTCTTTTTGTCAAGACCGTAAGCCAAAGCTGCGGCCGTAGGCTCGTTGATAATTCGTCTTACCTTCAAACCGGCTATTTCACCTGCTTCTTTAGTAGCTTGACGCTGAGAATCGTTGAAGTATGCCGGTACGGTGATCACCGCTTCCGATACTGAAGTTCCCAAGTAATCTTCAGCCGTTTTCTTCATTTTTTGTAAGATGATGGCTGATATTTCTTGGGGAGTATATTTTCTATCGTCGATTTCAACACGCGGAGTGTTGTTATCTCCTTTTACTACTTTATAAGGTACCCGAGAGGCTTCATTCTTCACCTCATCAAAAGAGTTTCCCATGAAACGCTTGATGGATGAAATGGTCTTTGTGGGGTTAGTGATCGCTTGTCTTTTTGCAGGATCACCTACTTTTCTTTCTCCTCCTTCAGTGAAGGCTACAATTGAAGGAGTAGTTCGTTTACCCTCGCTATTTGCGATAACTACAGGTTCGTTACCTTCCATTACCGATACACACGAGTTAGTGGTACCGAGATCTATTCCAATTACTTTACTCATTGCTTTCAATTTGTTTGACCACAAATAAGCAATAGGTATACCGGATGTATTTATGGAGGATTTCAGGCAGAATTGACACAAATCATGTCAAAGAATGTGACAAAACGACAGAAAGAATTATTCTGAGCATAACTCAGCACTGCCGATCCAGCCCTGCACGCAATATGAATAGGAATTCGTCAAAGGTGATTCCGCGAGTTTTTGAATCGATCGATCTTCCAACCAAGCAGCTTTAGATTCCAAACCCAGTGAACTAAAAATACCTATACCTCCATTAGTGAGGTTGGTGTAGCTATTTAAAACAGGGGTAAACTGACTCACCGGTTGAGCTACATCCAGATATCTGCTCAATTCTGGTGTGGTGCCTAAAACTCTGAACTCAAAATTCTCAATCTGGACTTCTGATAATTCAGGAATTAAATCCAATTGATTTCCCAGAAAACTGTAATAGTTCTCTCCGTTCAAGGAGATCGTGATTTGTTGTCCAGGCGTAAGTTCAACATTTGAGAAATCGCCCGTGCTATAATCGATAAACTGATTTTCTACCAGAGTGCCATCAGTTTTCACATAATCAAAATTTATTCTGAATGAAGTAGAATAAGAAGCTGTAAAAGCATCGGTGGTGAACTCCAAACGCTGTGAGGTGAAAGTTCCGTTTGTGATGGTGAATCGCAATTTTTGGGGATTTCCGTTGATCTCAGTCGGGGTTTGAATCGTTGATGGTGATAATCCGGGGAATCGCGTCTCAGCTCTGTATTCTTCACCCTTAATTGTGGCTACCAATTCGAAGAGAAAGTCTTCCTGATTGCTTTGCTGGTCTTCAGTTAAAATTTGAGCGTCAGTGTAATAATAAAGTACGTCTTCATCGTAAAAAATGCCCGGATCTCGACTCGGAATTTCAGTAGTCTCTAAAGTGTAGGTGTTGAGAAGATTTCCATTATTGTCATATTTGTTTATCACTGCCAGAACGTCTTCTAAGGCATATTCTACCGAGTCCTTGATGGATGAATACTGACTTGGTTCGCCCGGCCCCAAATAGGTTTTATTGATGCGCACAAACTGCGTGTCGGCAGTATAGTCCAGAATTCCGTAAATGACAGGGGTTTCATTATACGGAGCGAGCAGCTCAACATCCGTCTCACAAGAAGATAGTGAAAGGATAAAAATGGCTGAAAAAATAAAAAGAAAGCCTGAAATCGGTTTGCGCATGTCTTCAAAAATTATCCCGCAAATGTAGGGCTTATCCTTATAAATACACCCGAAGGATTCATGAACGGTCATAAATTCCGACTTAAGCGGGAATCCAATCTACATTCTCATTTTTTCAGCTATGAGAAAAGCAGTAGGTTTGACTCTGATAAAATCAGTCTGATATGTCTGTACATTCAAATGTAAAGCGGGTAACCACGCATACCTTGCAGGAAATGAAGAACAAGGGTGAGAAAATTGCCATGCTCACTTCTTACGATTATTCCATGGCCAAAATCGTTGATGAAGCCGGGGTGGATGTCATTTTAGTAGGCGACTCTGCTTCGAATGTGATGGCGGGTCATGAGACTACGCTGCCCATTACTCTCGATCAGATGATTTATCACGCTACGTCTGTAGTAAGAGCAGTTAACCGTGCTTTGGTAGTGGTTGATCTTCCCTTCGGAGCTTATCAGGGGAATAGTAAAGAGGCATTGACCTCGTCTATTAGAATAATGAAGGAAAGTGGTGCTCATGCCGTAAAAATTGAAGGCGGCTTGGAAATCAAAGAAAGTGTCTTGAGGATTTTATCTGCCGGAATTCCGGTGATGGGGCATTTGGGCTTGACCCCGCAAAGCATTTATAAATTCGGTACCTATACTGTAAGAGCCAAAGAAGACGAAGAGGCCGAAACTTTGGTGCGTGATGCATTGATGCTCGAAGAAGCCGGTTGTTTTGGAATCGTTTTAGAAAAAATACCCGCTAAACTGACGGAGAAGGTATCGACGGAATTAAACATTCCTACAATCGGAATCGGGGCGGGAGGAAAAGCTGACGGACAAGTTTTGGTTGTTCACGATATGCTTGGAATCACACATGAGTTCAATCCACGGTTTTTACGTCGATACCTGAATCTACATGAAGAAATAAAGGGCGCGGTAGGCAATTACGTGAAGGATGTTCGATCAAAGGATTTCCCGAACGAATCTGAGCAATATTAATGTTCGTGCGATCGACCGTTAACAATCTTGAGGTTCTTTATGAGGATAACCACTTAATTGCGGTAAACAAGAGAAGTGGTGACTTGGTCCAAGGCGATCGCACCGGTGATCCTCCTCTCAGCGAAATTGTCAAAGAATGGATTCGCATTAAGTACCAAAAGCCGGGCAATGTGTTTACGGGTGTCGTACATCGAATTGATCGCCCGGTAAGCGGAGTGGTAATTTTTGCGAAAACGAGTAAAGCTCTCTCCCGACTAAATGAGCTTTTTAAAACGAAGGATGTCTCCAAGACATATATAGCCGCGGTTTGCTCGTCGCCTAAAAATCCTTCGGGATCAATTAGGACTTTCCTAAAGAAAGATGCGAGCAAGAATAAGTCATTCGGTTCGACGAAACCAAAAACCGGTGCGAAAGAAGCTACCCTCGACTATGAACACGTTTTTTCTTCAGATCGATATTTCTTCTTGAAAGTACTTCCACACACAGGGAGGCATCATCAAATAAGGGTACAGCTTTCGGAAATGGGTTGCCCTATAAAAGGCGACATTAAATACGGTGCGCCTCGCACCAATAAGGATGGCTCGATTCATCTGCACGCTCGGTCCATTCATTTTATCCATCCGGTTAAGAAAGAACCCTTAACCATCAAAGCTCCCTTCCCACATGACCCTGTTTGGAATTCACTTCCGGACAAAATAGCATGATAAAAACGGGATAAGTGACAATATGACGCAACACCTATAATGATTGCGTCATAATGACAGTCATTGATTTGATTTTTTCAGTTGGTATTCCATTTGACTGAGGGATTTCAAAATTGAAAACTCTAAAAAACTCAAATTATGTCACTTATTAAATTTAAACACCAGACTCCCGCGTGGAACAGCTTTGACAATTTCTTCAATGATTTTTTCGAAGGTGAATTCAATCCGAGAAAAATAGCTCGAACAAGCTCTGTTCCGGCTGCCAATGTTAAGGAAACGGAAAAAGCATTTCACGTGGAATTGGCCGCTCCGGGCATGAAAAAAGAAGATTTCAAAATTGAATTGAATGAAGACCTTCTTACAATCCGCACCGAAAAATCGGAAGAGAAAGAAGAGAAAAATGAACGCTTCACAAAGCGTGAGTTCAACTTTACTTCATTTGTTCGATCATTCAGACTACCTGAAAATGTGGATTTCGAAAACATCAACGCTCAATACGAAAATGGCATCCTGACGTTGGAAATACCAAAAGTTGAGCAAGAGGAAGAAAGTAAAGTGCGGCAAATCGCCATTAAGTAAGCGTAGATTTTTCATTAGGTTTTGGTTAAATGGAGGGAAGTGCGGACTTTAGTTCGCGCTTTCTTTTTGTCTTAATATTTAGGAAATGGACTACAAAGACTATTACAAGATTTTAGGTGTCGACAAAAAGTCGACTCAAGCAGAAATCAAAAAGAAGTTTAGAAAACTCGCCATTCAGTATCATCCGGATAAAAATCCCGATGACAGCGCCGCAGAGCAGAAGTTTAAAGAAGTAAACGAGGCATATGAGGTTCTCGGAGATCCGGAGAAAAGAAAGAAATACGATGAGCTAGGGGCAAACTGGAAGCAGTACGATCAGTACAAAAATGCACAACGAGGAGGTGGGCGGCAGTATCAATACACCGGCGAATACAGTGATTTTTTCGGAAGCTCGGGCGGAGGATTTTCAGATTTTTTCAATTCTTTTTTCGGTGGCGGAGGTTTCAGCTCTCGAAGAGGCTCTGCAGATTTCGGTTCGGCCTTCGGGCAAAGAAGCCCTCAAGCTACCACGGCGCGCGGAAAGCTCAATTTGACTTTTAACGAGGCTTTTCACGGAGTGACTAAAACCATACAGTTTGACGGGAAGAAAATACGCCTCAATATATCGCCCGGTGCCAAGGACGGACAAAAGCTAAAAGTTTCAGGTAAAGGTCCACAGGGTGGTGATTTGATTGTCGAACTTCAGGTCGCTGAAAGCTCCTTTTATAAACAAGAAGGTCTAAACCTTGAGGGGAAAGTGGATGTGGATTATTATACCGCAGTGTTGGGTGGAAAAGCCAATGTGCAGACTCCTCACGGAACTTTTTCTTTAACTATAGCTCCGGGAACAGGCGGAGGTAAAAAACTCAGACTGAAAGGAAAAGGAATGCCCGCGTACGGGAAAAAGGGTGTCTATGGTGATTTCATTGCGGAAATCAGAATTTCCGTACCGAAAGAAATCAGCTCACGAGAAAGAGAGCTTTTAGAAAAACTACAATCAATTCGCGACGCTAAAGCGTAAAGTAGAAATCGTTTGACTTGTAATTCTGATACATTTCTTTGTCAAACATGTAGTAACGAGCGGGTTTATGCGGAACACCCTGCTGTTTTTCCTTCAAGGGAACCAAGAAGCTCATCTTCAAAATTTTCCTTCGAAAATTCCTCTTATCCAAGTCTGTCTTTAAAATAGCTTCGTACAGCTTTTGCAACTGACCCAGCGTGAATTTTTCAGGCAATAGCTCAAAACCCAGCGGTTGGTATTTGCTTTTAAACTTCAATTCACTAAGCGCCCCTTCAATGATTTCTAGATGGTCGAATCCTAACTTGGGTAAGTTTTCGATGTCGTGCCAAAAGGCTTCCTTTGCAAAGCCGCTTGCGTGGATTTCGTATTGATCGGCTCTGACGAGCGAATAGTAAGCTACCGTAATGACACGTGCATCAGGTTGAGCTCTGATCGATTTCAGCCATGCCAAATCGTGTTCTTTGGTCAGTCTGTCGGGTGCCCCGAAAGAACCAAATTGTTCCAGAAAAATATCTGAGAGTCCGGTCAATTCTTTCAGAACGCGTTGGGCCGCCTCATCCAGATTCTCATCTTCACGGATGAGGTTTCCCGGGAGGGCATAAATCTTATCATCAGATCCATCCCCGTTAATTACCTGACCACGATCGATCAGCAGAACCTTTAGTTTTTCACCGTCGAAACCGAAAATCACACAATCAACGGAAACATTCGGGTTTAATTTAACATCGGCAGCCGTACCATTTTGCATGTTGCGTACTGTAGTTTTTAGTCGAGTAGGGTCCAAAAATATCAATTAATTCTTGTTTATTTGCGTTAGATTTAGGCTAAGTGTATTAAGCACACTTTAAAACTGATTTCAATTATGAGTTCAATCAGAAAAATTGCGGTTTTTACATCAGGGGGAGATAGTCCCGGAATGAACGCAGCCGTGAGAGCGGTTGTAAGAACCGCAGTCTATCATGATGTTCAGGTGGCCGGCATTTACAGAGGCTATGAAGGTATGGTGGAAGGAGATATTGAGGAACTGGATGTGCGGTCCGTGAATCACATTCTTCAACGGGGCGGTACCTTTTTGAAATCAGCCAGAAGCAAGGAGTTCATGACGAAGGCGGGTCGCGAAAAGGCCCATCAAAAACTCATATCAAAGGGCATAGATGCGGTAGTAGCTATTGGTGGTGATGGTACATTTACAGGAGCTCATATTTTCAATGAAGAATTTGATTTTCCGTTTATAGGGGTTCCCGGTACTATCGATAATGATTTGGACGGAACCGATTACACCATCGGTTTTGATACGGCGCTCAACACGGTAATCGACGCCGTAGATAAAATCAGAGATACGGCAGCCTCACACAACCGACTGTTTTTTGTAGAAGTGATGGGGCGCGATGCGGGCTTTATAGCTGCGCATGCAGGAGTGGCCTGCGGCGCTTTGGTCACACTCATTCCCGAAAGGGAAACGACAATAGACGACATCGTAGAAAAGCTGGGTGATGCAAGACGGAAGAATAAATCTTCAAGCGTCATCATTGTCGCTGAAGGAGGAAAGAGCGGAAACGCTACCGAACTGGCCCGTCAGGTTTCCGAAAAGGCCCCTTATTACGATACCAAAGTGACTATTTTAGGTCATATTCAAAGAGGTGGAAGTCCCTCTTGCTTTGATCGGAACTTAGCAAGTCGCCTGGGGGTAGCTGCCGTAGAAAATCTTTTGAAAGGAGAGCGGGATTGTATGGTAGGAATCATGAACCACAAAATCGTACTTACTCCTTTTTCAAAAGCGATAAGTGATAAATTAACCATTGATCCCGAATTGATTCGAATCGCAGATATTCTCTCGATTTGATGTAAATACCAAACTTTATGTTAGTAATAGCTGATAGTGGCTCGACCAAATGCGACTGGAGAATAATAGCAGAAGATAAAACTTACACCGATTGTGCAACGATGGGAATCAATCCCTACTTCCACAATCCGGATGTGATAGAGGGAGAACTGCGCGGAAAAGAAAAGCTGATGAAAGTAGCCGATAAGGTGAAGGCTTTGTTTTTTTACGGCGCGGGCTGTTCATCTACGGAATTAAAGCGCACGGCCGAGCAAGGATTGAGTCGCGTATTTCCGAATGCGGAAATTTATGTAGACCACGATTTGGTTGCGGCAGCTTTTGCCGTTTACGAAGATGATCCGTGTATAGCCTGCATATTGGGCACCGGTTCCAACAGTTGCCATTTTGACGGAGACATCGTCCGTGAAGAAGTGCCCGCTTTGGCTTACATCTTAGGCGACGAGGGAAGCGGTAGCTACTTCGGCAAGAAGCTACTTGCTGATTTTCTCTACAAAAGACTTCCTAAAAATATTCACGAGGCGCTGGTTGATCAATTTGGCTTGACCAAAGATATCGTCATCGATCACGTTTATATGAAGCCTCACGCCAATGTCTATCTCGCTTCATTCATGAAGTTTATTACGAGCTTTAAGACTGAGACCTATGTGCAGGAGATGATTTTTGAAGGCATCGGAAAATTCTTGGACATCCATGTTACATGCTATCGCGATTTTGAAAAAGTTCAAACCCATTTTATCGGCTCAGTAGCTCATTTTCACGAAGATTTGCTTCGGCAAGCAGCAGAAATCAGAGGCATTAATGTTGGTAAAATCGTAAAGAAACCGATTGATGGTCTGTATGACTATCATATTAAAAACTACTTCGAACATATTTCATTTTAATGGCTGAAATAAAAGCTTGCCTTTTCGACCTCGACGGAGTGATCGTAGACACGGCAAAATTTCACTACCTCGCTTGGAGAAGGCTTTGCAACGAATTGGGTTTCGACCTCACTAAAGAAGAGAACGAATCGCTGAAAGGCATCAGCCGCACGGAGTCACTGGATATTTTACTCGAGAAAGGTGACGTATCCGTATCGGATGAGGAGAAAGAGGAATTGATGACCAAGAAGAACGAATGGTATCTGGAATACGTCGATCAAATGGAGGAAAACGAAACCCTTCCGGGCGCGGTTGATTTTATAAAAGAGGCGAGAGAGGCAGGTTGCAAAACGGCTTTGGGATCTGCCAGCAAGAACGCCGTCAGAATCCTCGAAGCTTTGAATATCCGAGATTTGTTTGACGCCATCATCGACGGAACAAAAGTTTCCAAAGGAAAACCCGATCCGCAAACTTTTCTACTCGGAGCCGAAGCGCTCGAAGTTCACCCGAGTGAATGTGTGGTTTTTGAAGATGCTGCTGCCGGAGTAGAGGCCGCTATTGCAGCGGGAATGTATATCATCGGAGTTGGTGAAGAAAAAAACTTGTACCGAGCAAATCTGGTCATTCCGGGATTTAAAAATGTAGGAGTAGAAATTTTCGAAAAACTCTAACAATGAAAAAGCATTACGAAGAAAATCCTTGGCTGATTGTTGAGAACGGCTTTCATCCCGAGATGCAAAAATCTTCTGAAAGCATCTTCAGTTTGGGAAACGGAAGGATGGGGCAAAGAGCCAATTTCGAAGAAAATTACTCCGGAGAAACCCTTCAAGGAAATTACGTGGCAGGCGTTTACTACCCGGATAAAACCCGAGTAGGTTGGTGGAAAAACGGCTACCCGGAGTATTTTGCCAAAGTATTGAATGCCGCCAATTGGATCGGCCTTTCTCCGAAAGTCAACGGCGAAGAACTTGACCTTCATATTGCCGAGGTTTCCGATTTTCGTCGAGAGCTGAATATGAAGGAGGGTACGCTTCACCGAAGTTTTAATGCGACCCTTAAAAACGGAGTAGAACTCAAAATCGATGCCCTCAGATTTCTCAGTATGGTCGATGATGAGGCTGCAGTTATTCGCTACAGCGTAACCCCGCTGAACTATTCCGGCAAAATCGATTTTCGAGCCTTCATCGATGGAGATATCATCAATCAGGATTCCAATTACGACGAAAAATTCTGGTCTGAAGTCAGCAAAGAAACAGCCAACAAAGAGGCCTATGTGACATTGGCAACGAAAAAACTCGACTTTCACGTTTGCACGGGTCAGTGCCTCATTGTCACGAAAAGGGGACAGAATATTGCTTTAGAAACAGAGCAAGTCGAAAGAAAAAAATACGTCGAGAATCAGTTCAGCATTGAGGTCAGTGAAGGAGAAGAGGTTGTAGTTTACAAGTATGCTTGCAATATCTCTTCTGAGAATCACCCGAAAGAAAAATTAACTGATCGTGCGAAGGAAGTTTTGAAGAACGTTTCCGGAAAAGGTTTTGAGACCATGCTGGCTGAGCAGAAAGCAGCTTGGGCGAAGCGTTGGGAAATGAACGACATTGTTATCGATGGGGATGTTGCCGCGCAACAAGCTATTCGTTTCAATATCTTCCAGCTCAATCAGACCTACACGGGAGAAGACCCGCGATTGAATATCGGACCCAAAGGTTTTACGGGAGAGAAGTACGGTGGTAGCACCTATTGGGATACCGAAGCTTACTGCCTGCCTTTTTACATGTTGACGGCCGGAAATGAGGTGGCGAAAAATCTGATTCGTTATCGCTACAATCAATTGGGAAAGGCCATCGAAAATGCTGAGAAGCTCGGCTTTAAAGACGGTGCGGCGCTTTATCCCATGGTGACCATGAACGGCGAGGAGAGCCACAATGAGTGGGAGATTACCTTTGAGGAAATCCACCGAAACGGGGCTATCGCTTTCGCCATTTACAATTACATCCGCCACACCGGCGATGAAGCCTACCTGAAAGAAGGCGGCTTGGAAGTGCTGGTAGCCATCTCGCGCTTTTGGGCGCAAAGGGTGAATTGGAGCAAGGCCAAGAACCAATACGTGATGCTCGGAGTTACCGGTCCGAATGAATACGAGAATAACGTCAACAATAATTGGTACACCAATTACATCGCTAAGTGGACCATGAGCTACACGCGCGATAGCATTGCGCTTGCGCGAAAAGACGGCTCTTTTTGGAAAGAGTTCGTTTCAAAAACTTCGTTTGAAGACAAGGAGATTGAAAAATGGTCTGACATTATCGAGAAAATCTACGAACCACGAATGGAAGGATCGAAGATTTACCTCCAACAAGATGGCTTTCTGGATAAAGAAGATCGATTAGCTGCTGATCTGGATCCTTCCGAGCGGCCCATCAATCAACACTGGTCGTGGGACCGCATCTTGCGTTCGATTTTTATCAAACAAGCCGATGTTCTCCAAGGAATGTACTTTTTCGAAGAGGATTTTGACGAAGAAACCATTCGCGAAAACTTTCTCTACTACGAGCCGCGAACGGTTCACGAAAGTTCGCTTTCGCCCTGCGTTCACGTGGTACTGGCTTCGAAACTTGGTATGGAAGACAAGGCTTACGAGATGTATTTGCGCACTGCACGTCTCGATTTGGACGATTACAACCACGAAGCCGATGAAGGACTGCACATCACCTCAATGGCGGGTACTTGGATGGCCGTTGTTGAAGGATTTGGAGGTAAGCGAGTGAGAGACGGTGTGCTCAGTCTCGACCCGATGATTCCGAAAAATTGGAACGCCTACCGATTTAATTTGGTTTACCGAGGTACCGTATTAAGTATTACGGTCAAGCCGAAAGAAGTGACCGTGAAAAATGTTTCAGGCGCAAGCTTGGACATTTTGGTGTACGGAAAGTCAGTAAACATTCCCGAAAGTGAAACCATTTCCATCGAAAGATGAACCAAATAAAAGCCGCCCTGCTCGTTTTGAGTTTGGGCTTTTTTGGCTGCAGCCAAAATGAAAAACCAAAAGCTGAAATTGCAAACGGCGACGCCATCGTAGGATTGGCCAGCCCGATAAGATTGGATTTCGGTCAGACTGAGATTCACCTTGGTGATTATTTCGAAAATCCCCGAAAGGTCGATTCAATCCAATTCGCAGGCGAAGCAGACTTTTCTTACCATGTTGAGTCGGGCGTGATAAGCTTGTCGAGTTTCTCTTCTTCATCTCCAGTTTCTTACGTTTCGGTGAGCTACGAAGGAGTTGAATACGAAATTCCAGTTTTCAAAAGTCGCAAGCAGGCACACATTTTTA
>CAZYWJ010000006.1:59096-62234 GCA_964651785.1 uncultured Cryomorphaceae bacterium | reverse complement strand
GGAGTTGAATACGAAATTCCAGTTTTCAAAAGTCGCAAGCAGGCACACATTTTTAAGTATTCCCCACCCGAAGAAAATCCTGATGAGATAGGATTGAAAGGGAATTTCAACGGATGGAATTACAAAGCGGGAATGCTCACCCGATCGGGAGACACGTGGTACGATACACTCGTGCTCAACCCCGGGCTCTACGAGTACTTGGTGGTGCAAGATGGGAATGAGATGCTCGACCCGACTAATGAGGATAAGAAAGACAACGGTTCGGGCGGCTTTAATTCCACTTTTCAAGTCGGTACCATTGCCGACAGGCCGCATATCTCCACCTATGGATTTTTGAAGGATAGCATTGTTTTGACCTATCCCGACAATCTGAATAAGCCGTTGATTCTCTGGGAAAATCAGCTTCTTGATGAAGAATGGTATAAAAGGAGAGGTGATCGCTTGAGTTTTCCCGTTCCGGCTGCCGCCAATGAGGTTGATCGTTCGCATATTCGCGTTTTTGGAAGTGACGGCGAGCAGCGCACCAATGATGTGCTGATTCCATTGGCCAATGGTACTCCCGTGATGGAAGCAGATCAGCTCAGCCGAAAGGATAAGCAAACATGGTCGATGTATTTTATGATGGTTGATCGATTTGTCGATGCCGACTCATCCAATAATTTCCCCGTTCAGGATTCCGAAATTTTACCGATTGCCAATTATTACGGCGGAGATTTGGCAGGCGTGAACCAAAAAATCGAAGAGGGCTATTTTCAAAAATTGGGAATGAACACGGTATGGCTTTCGCCAATTGTGCAAAATCCTGACGGGGCTTACGGTCTTTGGGACAAGGGCGGAGTTAAGACCAAGTTTTCGGGATATCACGGCTATTGGCCGATTTCCTCTTCTAAAGTCGACTACCGTTTTGGGAACGATTCGGTTCTGAATGTCCTTATCGATGAAGCGCACGGAGCTGAGATGAATGTCATTCTCGACTACGTGGCCAATCACGTGCACGAAGAGCACCCCGTTTATCAGCAGCATCCCGATTGGGCTACGGAGCTCTACCTTCCCGATGGTTCTTTGAACACTGAACGTTGGGATGAATACCGCCTCACCACTTGGTTTGACACCTTCATGCCTACCCTCGATTTGAGTCGCGACGATGTAACCGCTGCTATGACGGATAGCGCCCTCTATTGGTTTGAGGAGTTTCCGATCGACGGTTTTCGCCACGATGCTACCAAACACATTCCACTCAATTTTTGGCGTGAGCTTACGCGAAAATTGAAGTACCGCGTCGTAGTTCCCGAAGACCGCAGCATTTATCAAATCGGCGAGACTTACGGTAATCCCGATTTGATCGGAAGCTACATCAGCTCGGGAATGCTGGATGCGCAGTTTGACTTCAATCTCTACGATGCGGCGGTTTCTGCCTTCGGAAAAGACGATGGTAGTTTGAACGATCTCAACCGCGTTTTCGGTCAAAGCCTTTTAGGATACGGCGATCACCATTTGATGGGAAATATTTCGGGAAACCAAGACCGAACGCGTTTTATCTCCTACGCCGATGGAACGGTAGATTTTGGCGAAGACCCAAAACTGGCAGGATGGACGCGCGATATCACTCGCGGTGATACCATCGGCTTTAACCGACTGGGATTGCTCCAAGCCTTCAACTTTTTTGCGCCGGGAATCCCCGTCATCTACTACGGCGACGAGTACGGTATGATCGGAGCGGGCGATCCCGATAACCGCCGCATGATGCAATTTGGCGATGACCTTACCGAACGCGAACAAGCCATGCTGGATAAAGTCACGGCGTTCGCCAATTTGCGCAAAAACTCCATGCCATTGCTCTACGGCGATACGGAAGTTTTGGAAGTTTCAGATGAGCATATGGTGCTGTTGAGAAACTATTTTGACCAAACGGTTATTTTGGTCTTAAACTCAAGTCGCGAAGCCAAGGAGGTGACTATCGAAATACCCGTGCAGTACAATATAGAGGGACTCAAGGCCAATTTTGACAATGTAGTCTCTGTAGAAAGTCGCGCCATCACCGTAAGACTCAATCCCGTTTCATTCGAAATATTAAACCAATAAATATGAGAAACCTAATCATTCTCTTAATCACACTTTTTTCTTTCACGGCATGCGAAAATGCATCGAAGTCGGAAAATGAAAAAGCAAATAATGTAGAGTCGCAAGAGGCCACTAGTCACGATGAGTGGTCAAAAAACGCTACGATCTACGAAGCAAACATCAGGCAGCATACACCTGAAGGTACGCTGAATGCATTTGCGAAAGACTTGCCTCGACTTAAAGATATGGGCATTAAAATCGTGTGGTTGATGCCGGTTCATCCCATCGGTGAGATAAACCGAAAAGGCGGAAAGGGTAGTTATTATTCGGTGCAGGATTACAAGGCCGTTAATCCCGAATTCGGAACTATGGAAGACTTGAAAAGTTTGGTCGACCAAGCTCACGAATTGGATATGAAGGTCATTTTGGATTGGGTAGCCAACCACACCGCATTCGATCACGTGTGGTCGGAGGATCACAAAGACTACTACAATTTGGATTCGTTGGGAAATCTGCAGATGCCCGAAGGAACCGATTGGAGCGATGTGGCGGACTTGAATTACGAGAATGAAGAACTTCGGGCTGAGATGATCGATGCGCTGCAATTTTGGGTGCGCGAAGCCGATATAGACGGCTACCGTTGTGATGTAGCGGGATTTGTCCCGACTGATTTCTGGGAAACCGCTCGCGACAGTTTGGAAGCGGTTAAATCTGACATTTTCATGCTCGCCGAGTGGGAAGATCAGGAGCTTCACGAAAAGGCTTTCGATATGACCTATGCGTGGGAATTTTTGCACGTGATGAACGGCATTGCTACAGGCGAGAAAACCCTTGCCGCTCTGGATGAGTACATGGCTAAGCAGGACACACTTTTTCCCGACGACGCCTACCGCATGTACTTCACCACCAATCACGATGAGAATTCCTGGAACGGTACGGTGATGGAGCGTTACGGCATGGAGGGTCATAAAACTTATGCAGTTTTGGCTTATACCATCGACGGCATGCCTTTGCTCTACAGCGGTCAGGAAGCGGGCATGGACAAAGCCCTCAAGTTTTTCGAGAAGGATACGATAA
>CAZYWJ010000006.1:57649-58996 GCA_964651785.1 uncultured Cryomorphaceae bacterium | reverse complement strand
GGTCAGGAAGCGGGCATGGACAAAGCCCTCAAGTTTTTCGAGAAGGATACGATAAATTGGAAAGAGTATGATCTACAAGACTTTTACACCAAACTGCTCCAACTCCACCGCGACAATGAGGCGCTATGGAATGGCGAATACGGCGGGGATTTCGAGCGCTTTGCTACCGATTATGATGACAAGGTATACATCTACAAAAGACAGAAAGGCGATCATGCCGTGTTGGTTATGCTCAATATGACTGACGAAGCTCTAAGTGTAAGTTTTGAAGGCCTTCCCGAAATGGAACTAAACAGTCTTTTTGACGAGGTGGATTACGCAAGCATTCCGATGGATGGTTTTGAGATGGCGCCTTTTGGGTATCATGTTTTTTATAAAAGTGAAAAGTAAGTCTTTAACACTTTTATCTTTTTCAACATTTTCTCTGCGCACTCTCCGACTCTTCAAGCCTCTGCGTTAACCCGAACCTGATAGTTAAAGCTATTTCAGGGTGCTTAGTAATCACTTCAATTCTCGAAAATGTTCATACGAGAAGGATTGTCGCTTCAATGTAGTTGTTTAATTTAACGCGGAGGCCGCGAAGCTGGCGCAAAGTTCGCAGAGAAAGCCTCTTGCATTCTTATAACCGAATAGTTTGTTCATTGGATCTCATAGATTGCGACTGCAATCCTCTATGACCTCAAATTATAAGCTTTGAATGCCAAAATACCGGGTGTACTCTGTGTCAAATTAAGCCTCACAATCGAAAATATAAGTCTAGCAGTATTCTGTTTGAAAATAGGCAGTTTAAGCTCTTTCAGTAATAAATGATCAGAGCCACTTTTGGTATTTTTTTCAAACCTCTTCATGGGGTATCGTCCGTCCTTTCGCAACATCGTCTAAGGCTTCCTCCAAAGCTTTATTCAAAGCTGTCTCAGAATCTTTGGATCGAAAGAGCAATAATTTTTTGATAAGCTCAATCAACTCAGGGTCGTTTAATTTATCAATTTCCTCTTTAATCCATTTTACATCGGCGGAATGGCTCATTTTTTCTTTTAAAGGTAGTGCATCCGATGGAAACATGTTTAAGTTTGTTTGAATGAAACTAGCCATCATAGCTCACGACGGAAAGAAGGCAGATATGGTCGCCTTTCTGCAGGAACACAAAGAATTCTTGCGAAAGCAATCCGTAGAACTCGTGGCGACGGGTACCACGGGTAGCCATGTGGAGCGCGCAGGTTTGGAAGTTCATAAGGTGGCTTCAGGCCCTTTAGGAGGTGATGCACAAATTGCGGCCATGGTAACCGAAGGAAAAATCCAAGCGGTTATTTTCTTTCGCGATCCGATGGACAAGCATCCCCACGAGCC
>CAZYWJ010000006.1:55740-57549 GCA_964651785.1 uncultured Cryomorphaceae bacterium | reverse complement strand
GGAGTCCTGCACGGACAAGAAGTTACTGACTTACTAGACTACGCTAATGATAATGATTTCGCTCTGCCGGCGGTAAACGTCATCGGAACCAATTCCGTGAACGCTGTTCTGGAAACGGCCCGAGAAGTGAATTCTCCCGTCATCATTCAATTCTCAAACGGGGGCGCTCACTTTTTTGCCGGTAAGGGCATCAGTTCTGAAAACCAGAAAGGAGCTATCGCCGGTGGAATCAGTGGCGCATTGCACGTACACGAAATGGCCAAGGCCTACGGTGTACCCGTCGTTCTTCACACAGATCATTGCGCTAAAAAATTGTTGCCTTGGGTAGACGGCCTCTTGGATGCAGGTGAAAAATATTATGAGAAAAACGGTCAGCCGCTTTATAGTTCTCACATGCTCGATCTTAGCGAAGAGCCGATAGAAGAGAACATTGAAATCTCAGGAAAATACCTCGAGCGCATGGCTAAGATGGGAATGACTTTGGAGATTGAATTAGGTGTAACCGGAGGAGAAGAAGACGGTGTCGATAATACGGACGTTGATAGCTCCAAGCTCTACACGCAGCCCGAAGAGGTAGCCTATGCTTACGAAAGGTTGAAGAAAATTTCTCCGAATTTCACCGTTGCGGCCGCTTTCGGAAACGTGCATGGCGTCTACAAGCCCGGTAATGTGTCACTGAAGCCGATTATCCTCAAAAATTCTCAAGAGTACATTCAGGAAAAATTCAACACCGGACCTCAACCGGTAAATTTTGTTTTCCACGGCGGTTCGGGATCATCTCAGGAAGAAATTCGCGAAGCCATTTCCTACGGTGCCATCAAGATGAATATCGATACAGATATGCAGTGGGCATTTTGGGATGGAGTGAAAAATTACTACCAATCCAAGGAAGGTTATCTCCAAACGCAAATCGGAAATCCCGAAGGAGATGATAAGCCGAACAAAAAGAACTACGATCCGCGCGTTTGGTTGCGAAAAGGAGAGGAGAGCTTTGTGAAGCGTCTGACGCAGGCTTTTGAGGATTTGAATTGCTTAAATAGAAATTGATCATCATTTTTTTGCATTAACCTGATAACTCTTCAGTCGATTAGAGAAAACGATTTTTTGTCATTTCGAGTGTTTTCTGATGACGAAGGAATCAGAAAATGTATCGAGAAATCATTTAAGCGAAAATTTCCTTTTAGAGGTTCTCGATACGATCCCGATTGATGTCAGAATCACTTGAACTGACAGAATTCAGAGTGCCATAAGAGTCAAGTAAATTATTATGCTTCCACGAATAAACTTCACAGAAACCAAAGCCCACCGAGAACTCGAGCGCCACGCCGAGCGAATGAAAAACATTCACATGCGCGAGCTTTTCGCTGATGATGAAGATCGCTTCAAGAAATTCACCAAGTGCTTTGAAAATATCTTGTTGGATTACAGCAAAAACCGAATTGACGAAGAGGTAATGCAGCGTCTGTTCGCTCTGGCGAAAGAGTGCAAACTGGATGAAGCGATTGAAGTATTTTTCGGAGGTGAGCACATCAATGAAACCGAGGACCGCGCGGTGATGCATACCGCTCTGCGTTATCAAGGTAGCGAACCCGTGATGATTGATGGCAAAGATGTCATGCCCGAAGTGCGCGAAGTTTTGAAGCAAATGAAGGTCTTTTCCGAAAAGGTCATCAGCGGACAATGGAAGGGGTACTCGGGAGAGGAAATAACTGATGTGGTTAATATCGGAATCGGTGGGTCAGACCTCGGCCCGGTGATGGTGACCGAAGCCTTGAAGCCTTATTCGACGAGATTGAACTTGCACTTTGT
>CAZYWJ010000006.1:45427-55640 GCA_964651785.1 uncultured Cryomorphaceae bacterium | reverse complement strand
TGATGGTGACCGAAGCCTTGAAGCCTTATTCGACGAGATTGAACTTGCACTTTGTCAGCAATGTTGATGGTACGCATATCGCGGAGACCTTAAAGAATCTCAATGCTGACACCACCCTTTTCATCATTGCTTCGAAAACCTTCACGACGCAGGAAACCATGACCAACGCTCACACGGCAAAGTATTGGTTTCTCGATAGTGGTGCTTCTACCAATGATGTAGCCAAACATTTTGTGGCTCTTTCAACGAATGAGGAGGGCGTATCCGAATTTGGGATAGACACCAAAAACATGTTCCGATTTTGGGATTGGGTAGGAGGGCGTTATTCCCTTTGGTCGGCTATCGGATTGTCGATTTGTTTGGGAGTGGGATATGAAAACTTTGAGAGATTGCTTCAGGGCGCTGCGGCAATGGACGATCATTTTCGAAAAGAAAAGTCCGAAAGCATGCCCGGGATTCTGGCACTTTTAGGAATCTGGTACAACAATTATTTCGGCGCTGCCAGTCACGCTATTCTGCCTTACGACCAATACATGCACCGTTTTGCCGCATATTTCCAACAGGGAGATATGGAAAGCAACGGAAAGTCAACGACTCGTGACGGAAAACGGGTGGACTACGAGACGGGCCCCATCATTTGGGGAGAACCGGGAACCAACGGACAGCATGCCTTTTACCAATTGATTCATCAGGGTACCAAGCTTATTCCCTGCGATTTTATCGCTCCGGCTATCAGCCAAAATCCAATCGGCGACCATCATGCCAAGCTTATGGCAAACTATTTTGCCCAGACCGAAGCTTTGATGAAGGGAAAAACGGAGACAGAAGCGCGGCAGGAATTGCAGGCTTCAGGCTTAACAGGCGATGCCTTGGAACGAATCCTTTCACACAAGGTATTTCCCGGAAACCGGCCCACCAATTCTATTTTGGTCAAAAAAATAGATCCGCATACCTTGGGTTCTTTGATCGCCATGTACGAGCACAAGATTTTCGTTCAAGGAGTCATTTGGAACATATTCTCATTTGATCAGTGGGGAGTTGAGCTCGGAAAAGTCTTGGCAAAAAAAATTCTTCCCGAGCTTGAAGGAGACGGTGCCGTCACCTCACACGATGGCAGCACCAATGGGTTGATCAACTCATTTAAAGCGATGAGGGGCTAGTTCCTTTGGGCTATTCTCGTAACCAAAGCATTCTCGACTCGTAAAGCAAGTTGCAGTTTTTAAACAAACTTGTTTTACTATGAAAAAAACTTTACTACTACCAATTTGTCTGATTTTCGGAGCCACCGCGTTTTCTCAGATTGAAAACGGAGGATTTGAAGATTGGAACAAGCTCTTGCTTTTCGAGCAACCATTCATGGATTTCACAGCCATGAGCTCCAACTATGAAATTTTCATGGAAACCGGTCTTACTAATGTAAACAAGATTGATCATGAAGAAGGTTCGGCCATGAGACTGGAGACCATCCTAGCAGGCGAGGAGGTGGTTCCCGCTTTTTATTTATTGGGTTCAACCCCTGAATCATCCGGAGAGAATCTCATTTTCCCGGGCGGGGTACCTGCATCCGATCCGAACGTAACGGGAATTTCGGTAGATATGGCCTATGATTTTCCCGGAGAGTCGTCAGGTTTCGTAATAGTACAATTTAAGCTCGACGGAATACCTGTCGGGCCGGGAACAATGGGAACCGGAACTTTTTACTTCCCCTTGAGCGGTCAGCAAGAATGGGAAGATGAGATCTTTGATTTCGGCACAAGTGTAGGAACTAACTACAATGAAGTGGTTATTGGTTTTGCTACTGCCGATTTAATTCAAAGCGACAGTGATTTTTCAATTGGTCCATGGATCGAAATTGACAATTTAAAATTTGTGAATTCTCAAGATGAAATTCCAAATGGAGATTTTGAAACGTGGACACAAGTACCGGCGGTTTTTGTACCTGTAAAGGTTGATGTGGAAATAGATTTGCTAAATCCGGCAATCGTAAAGTCGGAAGACGCATCGGAAGGTGAATTGGCCTTAGGACTTATCACGAGAGAATTTGACGGCTATACCAATCCTACCAAAGCTATGCTGGGAACGACTGAAACTCCTGACGGAATTCCTACAATTGACTTGAATGGTGAACATTCGATGTTGAGCTTCGACTACAAATATTTAGCGGAAAACGATCTGGCTGAAGTCGTGATTACTTTCTATGAGGAGTCGGGCGAATCATTGATACCCGTATATGGGAAAATAATTGAATTGGAACCTAGTTCATCCTACGAAGAAGTACAATATGCATTTCTTGAAGATTTGGATGAAAATTTTGTATCCGCTACCAAAATGTCTATAGAATTTTATTCCAGTAAGGAAGACGGTCAACCGATGCCAAATAGTCTTCTATTAATAGATGATGTCGAGATATCAGGTGCTTTAGGACTTATTTATAAGCAGGTTCAAACCTCTTTCAGAATTGCCGCATATCCAAATCCGACTTTAGGTAGGGCAGTTTTTAATTTGAGTGTTCCTCGAACCGGATTTTACAGAGTTTACAACAATCAAGGATATCAAATTGATCAAGTAGATTTCGACAACAAGAAAACCGTCATTTACGATCTATATGATTTGCCATCAGGATCATATTTATTCCGTTTTTACCACGAAGGCGGAATTCAGATGTCCCGAGTGTTGAAGATATAGTCTAAAATGACATTTGAAATAAAGACGGCATCCTTGAGGGTGCCGTCTTTTTTTATAGTGTTAATCAGACACCAATGTTTTTTCTATATTTCCCGGTTAAAATTCGGCACTATGCAGGTTAAACCTAAATTGAGTTTCTGGCAAATTTGGAATATGAGTTTCGGATTCTTGGGAATCCAGTTCGGTTTTGCATTACAGAATGCCAATGTGAGCCGAATCTTTGAAACGCTTGGAGCGAGTAAAGACGAACTTCCGATCTTATGGCTGGCTGCTCCCGTTACCGGTCTTTTGGTTCAACCGATAGTGGGCTATTATAGCGATCGCACGTGGAATAGCTTGGGACGGAGAAGACCCTTCTTTTTGGCAGGAGCCATCCTCGCCTCCATCGCTTTAATCGTCATGCCAAATAGCGCAGTACTTTGGGTAGCGGCCGGGACCTTGTGGTTAATGGATGGTTCCATCAATATCTCCATGGAACCTTTTCGAGCCTTTGTCGGCGATATGCTTCCCGATGAGCAACGAACCAAGGGTTTTGCCATGCAGAGCTTCTTCATAGGTACGGGAGCCGTTATTGCATCTATGCTCCCATGGATGTTTACCAATTGGTTCGGGGTGAGCAATACCGCTCCCGAAGGTCAAATTCCTGATTCGGTTAAGTGGTCGTTCTATATTGGTGCGGTCGCATTTTTAGGAGCCGTAATTTGGACCGTCATTCGCACCAAAGAATATCCACCCGAGGATATGGAGGCCTTTCTTAAAGAAAAGGAGGAAAACAAAGGAGTATTTACCGGATTGAAAAATTCCTTTTTTGGAATCTTCAGAATGCCGAAAACGATGGTTCAGCTTGCTTTGGTTCAATTCTTCTCTTGGTTTGCACTATTCGCCATGTGGATTTATACCACTTCGGGAATCACAAGTCATATTTACGATATGAATCTAGGAGGTGGCGAGATTGAGCAATTGAAGGAAGTGTTTGACTCAAATCCTGCTGCCCGAGGTTCGAAAAAAGCCGATCAGATAACTGCTGATTTTGAGGAATACGCCTCCGCAGTGAGCGGAACCGGATTGGCCAGCGTGAATGTGAATTTTGCTAAATTTTTCTTGGATGAGGAAAATGAGTTGGATATTCAAATCACTCCCGAGATGGAAGAGCGCCTGATCGAAATCAGAAAAGAATACAATGACGGAGCAGATTGGGTAGGAGTATTGTTCGCAGTATACAACGGAGTCGCCGCATTGGTGGCATTCCTGTTACCGGTATTGGCCAAGGCTACCAATCGAAAAATCACCCATCTACTTTGTCTCTGTGCGGGAGGTTTGGGACTAATCTCTATTTTCTTTATCGATGAACCCAATATGCTCATCTTATCAATGGTGGGTGTTGGTATAGCTTGGGCCAGCATTCTCAGTATGCCTTATGCCATGTTGGCGGGTGCCCTTCCGGCGAATAAAATGGGCTACTACATGGGAGTATTCAATTTCTTTATCGTCATTCCTCAAATTGTAGCGGCAGGAATTTTGGGATTCTTATTGAGCAATTTCTTCGGCAACGACTCGATCTATGCATTAATCTTGGGCGGGGTCACGATGATATTTGCAGGATTTCTGACTCTTTTGGTTAAGGATACCTATTGAGAGGTCAAAGAAAAGAGTTCAAAGTACAGAGACCCGAGGTCAAAAAACATAGATCAGATCTCACAGGTCAGAGAATAGGTGCTCAGTGATAAGCTATTCAATGATCAATTACTGAATACGGACTACTGAAAGATCTTAATTTCAATCTTGGAACCTTCGCGTCTTCGCGACTTGGCGTGAAAACCTTCAGCTAATTGGAATTACCGAAGCCGATAAATCGAAAAGCTCTTTGCACTAAACTTGAACTCTTCAGGAATAGTTCTCTCCTCATCGTCAAGAGCATTTTTCAACTCTTTTTTACCCCCTAAAAATTGAGCGTATTTAGAAGATTTCGAAGTGACTTCTTTGTTCGAAGTATTCACGGCTACCATAAATGTTTGATCTTCCGTATAACGGAAATAGATGTAAAGCCCGTTTTCGGGAACGTATTGAACGGTTTTACCGGAATGCAAAGCTTCGTTTGACCGGCGCAAATGCGCTAGTTTTGAAATATAGTCGAAGGCTTCATTTTCCAAATCTGATCTGCCATCTGCTGAAAACTTGTTTAAGCTGTCAGCGGGCCATCCGCCAGGAAAATCTTCGCGAATCTTTCCGTGGCCATCGGTTTCACTCATTAATATTTCTGTGCCGTAGTATAAACTAGGTATTCCGCGCATCGTCATCAACATTCCGATTCCCATTTTAAATTTTTCGAAGTCCTTTCCTATAACTCCGTAAAATCTGGCGAGGTCGTGGTTATCTAAAAAGGTCACCATCTTTTCGGGGTGCTGATACACATAGTCTTTCGCCATCGTGTAGTAGACTTTAGCGATTCCGCCCGTCCAACTTTGCTCGTTGTGCATCGCATCATTGATGGCATAGTGAAGCTGAAAATCGGTCAGCCCATCCAGATAATTCGATTCAGGTCCAAGACCATCGCCCAAAAACCAAGCTTGCACCGGAATGCCGTGAACCCATGTTTCTGCAAATAGAAACAGATCGGGATAAGCTTCTTTCAAGGCCTTTCCCCAAGTGCGCATAAAATCCTGATCGGGGTAGGCGTAAGTGTCAATTCGCAAGGCGTCAATTCCGAATTCTTCAATCCACCAAATGGTCTGTTGAATGAAATAAACCGCTACGTGTTCGTTCTTCTGATTCAGATCGGGCATGTGTTTGTCAAACCAGCCGTCGGTCATTTTGTCCCGATCATAATTCGATGCATAAGGATCCATTAGCGCAGGAGCGCGGTAGTTTGTCTGAGTAAACCCCTCGTGAAAATGAAACCACGAGCTGTCGGGAATATCCGTGTAGAGGTGATGCTCGTTTCCGATGTGATTGTAGACCACATCCATCACCATTTTCATATTTCGCTCTTCGAGGGAATCCATTAATGTTTGAAAAAGCTCGTTCGAGCCGAAACGAGGATCGATTTTATAATGATCAGTTATGGCATAGCCGTGATACGACTCATGCGGCTGGTTATTTTCCAGAAGTGGATTGGGCCAGATAGCCGTAACGCCGAGTTCTGCCATATAATCCAAGTGATCGATTATTCCTTGAATGTCTCCACCGTGGCGTTGGTAGGGCTCGTTTCGATCAACCCCCGTTTGCGTCATCTCCTCAAAGCTGTCGTTGCTTTCATTGGCATTGGCAAAACGGTCGGGAGTTATCAGGTAGATGAAGTCTTTACCATCCAATCCTCGTTGTGTTTTGTCTCTGGCTTTCAGCTCGTACTCAAATGAAAATTTTCCCGCCTCACCCTTCGACGAGAACTTCAAAGTTTGTGGCTCGGCATTTTCTCGAATATTCAAGTTGAGAATAACGTAGTTCTCGTTTGGCAGCGTCACCGTTTTTGTAAGGCTTACACCTTCTTCGGCTGTTTTGAGTTCAAACTCATTTTTTCCGATCAGCTTTTTGTGAATAAGGATTTCAAGATTGCCTTTAGGCATGCCCGTCCACCAGTGCGGAGGCTCAATGGTGTAGCCTTCATTTTCTTTGAAAACCGTGCTATCACAACTATTTACAGCTCCAAAGAGTTGAGTAGAAATGAATATTGTGAATCCAAGTATGTTGAGATATTTAATCATCTGAAAATCAATAATTAGAGTCGAAACCTGATGAAAATCAGCTTACGATTTATCGAGGTTGCCGAAATTACGCTAAATTTGTTAGTGTAAAAAGAACAATAACTCAATTCAATCTTTTAAATTAACTAGTATGAAAAAAGTTTACTTAATGGCTCTTGCCGCGCTTTTTGGAACTGCTTCCATGGCGCAGGTGAGTGTGACTTTTCAAGTGGATATGAACGGCGAGACGGTATCACCGAACGGCGTTCATGTAGCGGGTAGCTGGCAATCTGAAGCAAACGGAACTGATGATTGGCAACCAGGTGATAATATGATGACGGACCTTGATTCTGATGGTATTTATGAGTTAACTGTTAATATTCCCACGGGAGAATATCAGTACAAGTTCATCAACGGAAGTGCATGGGGACCACCTGCGGGAGATAATTTTGGAGATGAATCGGTTCCCACTGATATAGCCATTGGTGGAAACCGTTTTTTTGCCGTAACCGATTGGCACGCTGAGCCACTCAATTTGCCGAATGGTTTTGTTTTGCCGGCCGTGGTATATGGTGGTGCAGCCCCGGCAGGACAGACCGCAGTTCGCCTGAATATCAGTATGGCCAATGAAGTGATAAGTGATGCAGGCATTCATGTTGCCGGAAATTTATTTCCTCCAGAATATGAATGGACTGCTCCATACGGCACAGCTAGTTTGGCCTCTCCAAACGAGTTTTCATATGTAGTATATGTGGATGGGCCCGGTACTTTTGAATACAAATTTATAAATGGTGATACTTTCGATGGTCCGAATGAGTCTGTTCCCGGAGAATGCGGAAATGGTACGGGCAACCGTGTAGTTGTCGTTGAAACTACGACGGTGTCAACACCTTTTTATTGCTATGGCGCATGTGAGCCTTGTGCTGACCCTAATGTATATTTGACCTTAAATATGGGAGAAGATGTGGGAATTGTAGATGTTGATAACGGCGGATATATTGCAGGTGATTTCAACAGTTGGACAGGAACGGCAATGATGGACAATGGAGATGGAACTTACACTGCAGCATTAAATCTACTCCCTGGAACATATCAGTTTAAATTTCAAAATGGTCAGGGTGGCTGGGAGCCCGATGTACTAGGCGAATGCGCAGCGGGCGGAATTGGAAATAGAACGATTGAAGTTGTAGAAGGTGAAACGCTTGAATTAACGGGATGTTACGGCCAATGTTCTTCAGAATGTCTCGTTGCGGACCCTGCTGAAATTACTTTCCGAGTGAATATGAATGCAGATACGATTAGCGTTTCACCGGAAGGTGTTTTTGTCATCGGAAGCTTTACTGATCCGACTTGGCAAGGTGGAGCGATTGAGATGACGGACGCAGATGAAGATGGGATTTACGAAGCAACCGCATTAATCTCGGGTTCGCCATTTGTATTGTTCAAGTTTGTTAATGGAGATGTGAATGCTCCTGAATTTGCGAACGAGGAGAGTGGAGATTTTTTTGAAGGTGGCTGCGGAGTTCCTAATCCGGTCGGTGGTTTTAACCGACTTCATACTCGATCAGGCGAGCCTGAAGTGTTGCCTGCGTTCTATTATAATACTTGTCAGGCTATTCTAAGCACCTCTGACCTCGAATTAGGCCGCGTAGCGATCTACCCCAACCCTTCTGATGGTGTGAGCTTTATCGAAGTTGAAAACCCGAACAACCACACGCTTCGCATGAACATCGTGGATATTACGGGAAAAACCGTTTCGGAAAATATGGTGATCAACACCAATCGTTACGAAATCAACACGACTAATTTGAATTCAGGACTTTACTTCCTCAACATGGTAAATGAGCGCAGCGAAACTGCCGTTTACAAATTGATGGTGAAGTAATTTTGGTTATTTGAGTTAAATGAAGGGCGTTCGCATTTAGCGGATGCCCTTTTTTATCTTTTTCTATGAGACTTTTTACTCTTATTTCATTTGTGTTCTTCACGATCACAACCCTCGGGCAAAGGGCCATTATCATCACGTCAATCCCGAGCAATACACCGACTGAAGATCAAATCCATTTTGCCGGTGATCCGAACGGCTGGGACCCGGGCAGTGTGGATTGGGTGTTTAGCGAAAGCGGGGATCAGTGGATCTTGGATGTCCCCGAATCGACCGCTGATTCATTCGAGGGAAAAATTACAAGAGGTTCATGGGAAACGGTGGAAGGAAATGCCGAAGGAGGCTTTCTGCCTAATCGAAGTTTTTCCTTCAGCAGTGCTGATACCCTTTACATCCAAGTCTTGTCTTGGGAAGGAGAGTTCGTGCCAAACGATTTGCCAGAAAATCTGGTAGTTTTTGATGAAGCTTTTTACATGCCCGAGCTCGATCGGTCTCGGAGAGTAAGGGTATTGTTGCCTGAAAATTACAATGAGATGGAATTGGATTATCCCGTGCTCTATATGCACGACGGTCAAAACTTATTTTCCGATCAGGAGTCCTTTGCAGGAGAATGGGAAATAGATGAGGCCATGGCTATGTTTGAAAATGAGGGTTACAACGGCGCTATCATTGTCGCGATAGACAATGGAGGAGCTTTGCGCATAGATGAATATACGCCTTATCCGCATCCTGAATACGGCGGTGGAGACGGAGAAGCATATGTGGATTTCATAGTGAATACGCTCAAGCCTGCCATTGATGAAGAATACAGAACTCTTGCCGATAGAGCACATACCGGTATAATGGGAAGTTCGCTGGGTGGTTTGATTTCCTTCTACGCCGGTATGAAATACCAAAATACCTTTTCGAAAGTCGGTGTGTTTTCGCCGTCGTTTTGGTTCAATGATTCCATTTATGATTTTGCCGAGGCAATGGGCAAAGTGGCCGCCATGAAGTTTTATTTTTTGGCCGGCGGACAAGAAAGTGCCGGTTTGGAAAGCGACTTAAATGAAATGATTTCTCTACTGGAGGATGAAGGATTTGAAGAAGCAGAATTGAATTTTCAGTTTGTCGCTAACGGACAGCACAGCGAGTGGTTTTGGGCCCAAGAGTTTCCCGATGCTTTTGAGTGGCTGTACCTGACCAATCCACTTTCATCGGGAAGTCTGGAGAAAATAGATTTCGAGATTTACCCAAATCCTTCCCGCAATTTCATTCATTTTGATGGGGTGAATGAACCCCTTCATTTTTCCATTTTCAGTGCTACCGGTCAAAAGGTCAACAAAGGTTTTTCGCCTGCAGGCAAAATAGATGTGAGCCATCTGCCGGCGGGCGTATATTTTGTAAGCGGCCGGCTCAATGAAAAAGTGATTTCAGAAAAATTCGTCAAGCAATGAAGTATTTTTCAATACTCTTGCTTTTCTTTTTTCTGACTAGCGGTTCATTCGCTCAGCCAAACCTTCCGGATAACGGCCCCGTTTATACTTCTGAAGAAATTCCAAAAATTCACATCTCCATTCACCCCGATAGTTTGGAGGAACTCTACCTAGAGGAAAACTGGTATTCCGATCACGAGTATCCCGCAGAATTTGTTTTTGAGTCCGACACGCAAACTGATACCATTGCACTCATCGGTTTTCGTTTTCGAGGAAATACTTCTCGAGATAAACTGAAAAAGTCCTTTAAAGTATCCTTCAACACTTTCGTAAACGGACAAAAATATTTCGGCCTCGAGAAACTCAACCTCAACGCAGAAGTAAACGATCCCGCCATGATGCGGTCGCGACTTTGTTGGGATTTGTTCCGTGAAAGAAAGGTGCCGGCTCCTCGGTCTAATCACGTAGAAGTATACATCAATGAAGAATATTTCGGCCTCTACCTGAATACCGAACATATTGATGAGGAATTCTGCGAATTGCGATTC
>CAZYWJ010000006.1:33072-45327 GCA_964651785.1 uncultured Cryomorphaceae bacterium | reverse complement strand
CGGCCTCTACCTGAATACCGAACATATTGATGAGGAATTCTGCGAATTGCGATTCGGCAGCCAAGGAGGGAATCTTTACAAATGCAGTTATCCGGCTGATTTAGGTTATCTGGGTAGCAATCCCGATAACTATAAAGTTGCCCTATGGGATTCGCGGACCTATGAGTTGAAAACCAATGAAGAATTGGACGACTATTCGGATCTGGCGGAGTTTATTGGCTTCCTGAATCTTTCTTCTGATGAAGAGTTGCGATGCGGACTCTATCGCTATTTTAATGTGTATGCCTACCTGAAGGTGGCTGCCGTAGATGTCCTTACGGGAAATTGGGACGGGTACATTTACAACCAAAACAACTTTTATCTGTACCACAATCCCACCACGGATCAATTTGAATACATTCCCTACGATACCGATAACACATGGGGAATAGATTGGCTGGATCGAAACTGGTCCAACCGAAACATTTACAATTGGAGTCAGACCGGGGCAGATCGTCCCCTGTTCAACCGTCTGATGGATATTGACTATTTCAGGGATATTTTCTCATACCACATCAGTGATTTATTGGACAACTATTATTTCACATCAGTACATCAAAACTACATTCAGGGTCTTCAGAATTTTATTGAAGCTTCCGCTCTCGCAGATCCTTACCGGCCTCTGGACTGGGATTTTGATGAGTCTGATTTTTTAAATGCATTAGATGAAAACGCGGGCGGACATGTGGATTATGGCGTTTTAGAATTCGCCGAAATCAGGAAAAATGCTGCGCTTCAACAGTTGGAAGAGGTCAGTATTGCTCCCATTCCGTACTACGTAAATGAGGATTTTGAAAGCTTTCCGAATACATTGAAAATCGAAGTAGGGTTGGAAGGTCCGTCTTGCCTTTCGGGAATTATCAATTACTCGATTGATGGAGTACAACAACTTTCTCAAACCATTTCCAATCCCGACAGTTCATTGATTGCGGAAATATCGCTTCCGGATAATTTTGAAGAAATATCCTACAACGTCAGCTTAACCGGAGAAGGTGGCATGAGCACTACCTTGTTTTGTTCCGATAGAACCGTTTACAATTCGAATGTTTTAAACCTCGTCATCAACGAAGTGATGACTTCCAACAATTCGACAATACCTGATGAGGCGGGCGAATATGACGACTGGATCGAGCTCCACAATCCGACGGAAACCATTATTAATTTGGATGGGTATTATATCACGGATAATTCTGCATCATCCTCAAAATTTCGTCTGCCTGAGCATGATATGCAGCCTGGTGAATATGTGTTGATTTGGGCTGATCGGGATTTACACGACGGACCTTTTCATGCAAACTTTCGATTGAACGCCTCAGGCGAGGAAGTCTTGTTGTTTAAGTCTGAACCGGGTGGAATCTGGTATATTGATGGAACCGACGTTCCTGCGCTCCCTTCTGATTATAGCTATGGAAGGGAGACTGATGCAGCACTGCCTTGGGTACTATTCGCAAATCCCACCCCCGGAGCTTCTAATTCGGAGTTTTTAAGTACGGCGAGCATAGGCTCCGAATCGCGATTGGTTTATCCAAATCCCGTCTCTGACGTTCTTTTTTTCGGAATAGAAACAGACTATCAGATATTAACCATAGATGGAAGAATAATTGCCGGAGGCTCAGGTGAATATTTTGACGTTTCTGATCTTGACGATGGTATCTATCTGATTCGATGCCCGATTTTCGTTCAAACATTTATTAAAAAATAACTCCGTCAGACACTACATCATGGGATTCTCATTATGACATTTTTTTTTCTGCCCGGTTTTACACATTTTTGTCTCGAAAGTGTATTTTTGACACTATAAGCAAATACTTGACACATGAAGAAGTGGATTTATGCATTTAGCCTGTTAGCGATATCTTATGCTACTTCAGGACAAATTGTAACGATTGACCCGCCTTTTGCCACACAAAATGACGTAGTAACCATAACTTATGACGCAAGCCTCGGTACGGGAGAGTTGGCCGGAGTGCAGCCCGTTTATGCTCATACCGGGATAACCATTAACGGCAGTCAATGGCAAAATATTCAGGATGTGTGGGGTACGGTTAATCCTGATGTGGAAATGACTCCGTTAGGGAATGATCTTCACAGTCTTACGGTTAATATTTCAGAATTTTACGAGCTTCAACCGGGTGATGTGGCTACCGAACTTTGCTTTGTTTTCAGAAATGCCGATGGTAGTTTGGAAGGTAAAACTTCCGATGGGTCGGATATTTTTGTTCCGCTTTTTTCCAATCAGTTTGCCGTTAGTATTACAAATCCATTTGAACCGGAGATATATTTTGAACCACCGACTGAACTCATAAATTTTGCGGCGACCGCCAGTGAAGAGTCTGATATCACTCTATTTCTGGACGATGTTCAACTTGAGAGCGGAAATTCAATTACTGAGCTGAGTATAGATGTGGATGCTTCAAATTTTAGTCCGGGGCAGTATTGGCTTTGGGCAGAAGCCGATAATGGTTCTGAAATGGTCTATGATTCTATCTATTTCATTATACAAGATGAACTTAATATTCTGCCGTCTCCTTCGGGCATCGTTGATGGCATAAACTATATTGATGACAATACGGTAGTTCTCCAACTCTTCGCCCCGAATAAAGATTTTGTCTATGTTTTAGGTGACTTTAATAATTGGCAATTCAATACGGAGTACTTTATGAACGTGACTCCCGAAGGTGACCGATATTGGTTGGAAATCTCAGGGCTGAATGCCGGTCAGGAATACCGTTTTCAATACAGTATCGATCAGGAAGATTTACGTGTAGCTGATGTATATTGTGAAAAAATTCTCGATCCATGGAATGATCCTTTTATTCCTGAAAGTGTCTATCCGGGATTGATTGATTATCCCAACGGAATGACTACTGAAATTGTTGGGGTATTCCAAACGGCTCAGGAAGAGTATGACTGGCAAGTTGAAGATTTTCAACGTCCGCCTGCCGATCAGTTGGTTATCTATGAATTGTTAGTGAGAGATTTTGTGGAAGACCATTCATACCAATCACTGATTGATACCCTTCCTTATTTCGAGCGTCTCGGTGTCAATGCCATTCAGTTTATGCCTATTATGGAATTTGAAGGAAACATCAGTTGGGGCTACAATCCGATGTTTTATTTCGCACCTGACAAGTATTACGGCCCCGAAGAGAAGTTAAAGGAATTCATCGATGAATGTCACCAAAGAGGGATCGCCGTGATTCTCGATCAGGTTTTTAACCATTCTTTCGGTCAAAACCCTCAAGTGAGGATGTATTCTGAAAACGGTGCTGCAGGACCTGTCACTGCAGAGAATCCTTGGTTTAACGTCGTGCCGCAACATCCTTTTAACGTAGGGTATGATTACAATCATGATTCTCCGCATACTCAAGAATTTGTTGAGCGAAACCTTCGTTATTGGATTGAAGAGTACAAATTTGATGGTTACCGATTTGATTTGAGTAAGGGTTTTACCCAAAACTTCAGCAGCCAAGTATGGCAGTGGAATCAGTACGATCAGGATCGAGTAGACCACTGGATACGCATACGTGATGAAATTTATGCTTACGATGATGAGGTATATCTGATTTTGGAACACCTCGGGGATAACCCTGAGGAAACTGTTCTTGCCAATCTGGGATTTATGCTTTGGGGTAATATCAATCACGAATACAACGAGGCATCAATGGGCTATTCAAGCAATTTGAATTGGGCTGACTATCAGGTTCGAGGATGGGAAGACCCGAATTTGGTTTCCTACGCTGAAAGTCATGATGAAGAGCGTTTGATGTATAAAAACTTGGAATTCGGTAATAGTAATGGAGGTTATAATGTGACGGATATTGAGACGGCACTCGCTCGCCAGGAAGCGGTGGCTGCCTTTTTGTACCCTCACCGCGGGCCCAAGATGCTTTGGCAATTTGGTGAATTGGGATACGATTACAGTATCAATTATTGCGAAGACGGAACGATTAATCCGGATTGCAGAACAGCACCTAAACCAATTGTGTGGGAATACCAAGATGAGTCGGCTCGTGAAAGACTTTATAAGGTAACTGCAGCTCTCATCAAATTAAAAACGGAAAATGAAGCCTTCCAAAGTGACAATTATACTTGGGACGTTAGCGGCTTTGGCAAGCGTTTGATTATTCAGGCTTCACAGATGGATGTGGTGATAATAGCCAACTTCAGCGTCGAGGCCATAAACATGATTCCCGGTTTTACCCAAACCGGAATTTGGTACGATTACTTTACGGGAGGTGAAATCATGGTTAATGATCTCAATAATGCCTTCTTACTCGAACCCGGAGAGTATCGTGTATACACTACCGAAGAGCTTGAAACACCCGATATCACTACGGGAGTATATGACACGGAATTTACGGGCGGAGCCTTGGATGCACCATACCCGAATCCTTTTTCAGATTTTACACAACTTTCTTTCACGCTCGAAAGGTCAAGTCAACTAGAAATGGTCGTAGTTGATCTGCAAGGACGAACGGTTCGAACGCTTGCATCGGGCAAATTCTCTGCGGGAAATCACATGCAGCGATGGAATGGAAGAGATGATGCGGGACAGAAGGTTGCAGGTGGATTATACCTTATTCAACTACGCACGGAAGGCGGAGTAGCCACTGCGAAAGTTATGGTTGACACCAAAAGATGATTTTCGTCAGGAATCATGATTGTGTAGATATGACACAAAGAAATTTTTCTAATTTTAACACTTCATTCTAACCTCTGATTTATGAAGATGCAATTTACCCGTTTTTTCGGGGTGTTAGTTTTACTATTCTCCTTTAATGCCCTACATGCTCAAAGCATCCAAGGTGTGGTAAATGATGAAAACGGTGTTCCAATGCCTGGTGTTACCGTTCGAATAGATGGAACTACTAAAGGTGATGCAACGGATTTGGCAGGAAGATACGAGATCAATGATGCTCCGATAGGAGAGCACGTTCTGGTTTTTACCTTCATTGGTTACACCGAAGCACGTGAAACCGTAAATATTCCTACAAACGGAGTGTTGACTGTAAACAGAGACATGGCCGTAAATTCTGAGAGTTTAGAAGAATTTGTGGTTGTCGGTTACGGGGTTCAGCGTAAACGAGAAGTCACCGGATCCATTGAGAAAGTTACGACTAAAGAACTGACTGATATTCCAACACCCAGTTTTGAAGCGGGACTGCAAGGTAAAGCCGCCGGTGTACAGGTTACTCAAGGGAGTGGTTTGGCCGGTTCAGCCTCCGTGGTACGCATCAGAGGTATCGCATCCATATCGGCGGCAGGTGATCCATTGTATGTTGTAGACGGAATTCCAATCACTCAGGATTACTTTCTCAATGGGAATAGAGGGGCTATGAATAATAACCCACTTGCTACCATTAATCCGAATGATATTGAAAGCGTAGAAATTTTAAAAGATGCCGCGGCAACGGGTATCTATGGCTCCAGAGGAGCGAATGGTGTTATTTTGATCACTACAAAATCAGGTTCAGGAACGGGATGGGATTTTAATTTGAGCACGCGGCACGGAATTTCACTTCCCACGGCCAGACCGAATATGTTGAATGCCGATCAATGGCTTCAGCTCTACCAAGAAGCCTGGGAAAATGATGGAAACGTCGGATTGGCACCTCTTCCCGGAAATAGAACTTGGGAGCAAGCAAGGCGAACAAATACGGATTGGGTGGATGAGACAATCGGAGTTGGATTCAAACAATCGTATAACTTCTCTGCTAATTTCGGAACTAAAAAACTTAAGCTTTTTTCTTCTTTGGGTTACGATGATAATGGTTCTTACCTTATTGGAAATTCTTATGTCCGCTCTTCCTTCAGAACAAATGCATCTTACAAGGTGAATGATAAATTGGATATTTCCGCAAACATTTCGGTGAGTCAAGGAGTAAACAACAGGGTGGATGCTGCCTGGAGCGGTGGTTTGGGAGCTGCCATGTCTACTGCTCTCCCTATTTATCCCATATTTCATCCCGATACGGTTTTTGATGCTCAAGGAAATATTCTTCACCTTCCCACTGATTATTGGGATGATGGCTCAAATCCAGTGAGACAAAGAGAACTGCAGGATTGGCGAACAACGGAATGGCGCTCAATTAACAATGTGAACCTTGAGTATCGACCCATCAAAAATATGTTCGTAAAGGTTTACGGTGGTTATGATTACTTGGATTTGAAGGATGACAAATTTCAAGATGCATTGCTGAGAAACGGTGAGCGAACTTCAGGAATCTTCAATTTGGCCGAACGTTGGGCTACATATACCAACAATTGGAATACCAACGCCACTGCGACTTATATACAGGATTTGGATGAAAACAATACATTGACCTATATGGCGGGGCTTGAATACCAACAGGCTCGCTCCATTTCCGCAGCGCGTGTATTCAGAGAAGATAGTTTGGTAGGTGGTCCTTTCTATGAAAATTCTGACTTGTTAAACCAAGAACTGATTGCTCAAACAGATACAACCGAGGGACGGATAGGATTTGTTTCTGATGGGGATAATTCAGTAGAGAAATACAATTTTCTATCAGCTTTCGCCCGTGTAAATTATGCTCGTCAAGGTAAATATTTCGGACAAGTAACCTTCAGAACTGATGGTTCATCAAGATTCGGAGAAAATAAGAGGTACGGATTCTTTCCCAGTGCCAGCGTAGGGTGGGTATTGAGTGAAGAGAATTTTTTAAAAGCAAATGAAACCATATCATTCTTAAAACTAAGAGCAGGATGGGGTATCACCGGAAACGCGGCGATCCCTAATTACCTTCCATATGGACTTTACAATGTAGCTTTTAACGGATATAATGATGAAAATTTCAGATTCTTAGCAAATCCCGCTAATCCTGATTTACAATGGGAAACGGCAAATATCTTCGATATAGCAATTGAAACAGGATTTTTCGATGATCGCATCACGACTACGTTATCTTTTTACAATAAGAGAACGACCGATGTTTTACTGAACATAACTCCTCAACCAAGCACAGGCTTTACTAACTTCTGGGATAATGTAGGTGAAATCGTAAATCGTGGGGTAGAATTTGAGGTTGCCTCTATAAATATTGATAGAGAAAACTTTACGTGGAGAACGAATTTTAACGCTTCTTATAACTACAATGAGATTGTCAGCATCGGAAACTACAGTGAAGATGCCGTTAGCGGTGGAACGAACGATACGCGAGTTGTTGTAGGAGAACCTGTAGGAACGAACTTTTTAGTTCGATTTGCCGGAGTAGATCCCGAAACGGGACGAAATATTTATTTGGATGCGGATGGTAACCCGACAAGTACATGGGACCCTGCCGACCGGGTAGCGGTGGGACGTGTATTGCCCATAGCCGTAGGAGGTATGACCAACACCTTCACTTTCGGGCAATGGGAAGTAGGAGTGGTTATGGTATTTAGTCTGGGAAGTGATATCTATGATTCATCATCAAAAAGACAAAATGGTGTTGTAACGGATTGGAATTTGCGAACCGAAGTGTTTGACCGTTGGAGACAGCCCGGTGATGATGCAGAGTTTGCACGTCTTTCCCGGTTGGTGGAGAACTATGGTTTAGATGATGCATTTAATAATAACACCACTCAGTTTCTTGATGATGGAGATTATCTTAGGGTAAGAAGATTGAGCGTGACTTACCGATTGCCTCAATTTAATATTTCGTCAGTAGGATTTAAAGGAGCTTCTGTTACACTTAGTGCTTCGAACTTTTTGACTTTCACTAATTTTGATGGCTTAGACCCTGAAATTGCACGTGATTTTGAGAACCCGACAGATCGAAATATGAGTCCGAATATTACTTACTTAACGCCACCTCAGGAAATGAGCTTTAACTTGGCCTTTAACTTAAGTTTTTAAAGAGATGAGATTGACTATATTATATTTCAGAACTTTTCTGGTTGTTGCCATTCTGGGTACGGTTTTAGGGTCGTGCGAAGATTTATTGGAACAAAAACCTCCAACTGATGGTGCCAATATTTTACCTGATGAAGCCGTTGAGACTGCGGAAGATTTGGAGCAGGTGATGATTTCATCTTATGATGTTTTGGCGAATACTTACAATGGCAACCTTCAAAACCTTTTTAATCTATTAACGGATAATCTCGCCAGACCTATCCAGCAAGATAACTATACTTCCGTTTGGCTAAGAAATACCAGTATATTTAATGGAAACGTAGGTGATCGATTTCGCGACTTATATATTTCAGTATTGAGAGCAAATACGGTACTTGAAAATCTGGACAACGTTACTGGTTTGAACGATCAAATGCGATCCAGATTGGTAGGTGAAGCTCATTTTATTCGGGCTCTGGGTCATTTTGATGCTGTTAGAGGTTGGGCACAACCTTATGACTGGACATCGGATAATTCTCATCCAGGTGTGGCTATCCGTTTAAGTACAGACATTGTGAATGCTGAAAGATCTTCCGTTGCCGAGGTATATGATCAAATACTAAGTGATTTATCCGTTGCTCAGGCAAATTTACCGGTAATGAATGATGTTTATGCCGATAGATGGGCAGCACTTGCTTTGGAGGCAGAGGTGCGCTTTCAGATGCACGAGTACGAACTGGCTTATGATCTCGCCAATCAAGTTATTGAACAAAGCGGATACACTTTTGATGAAGACAGGTGGAATCGTTACCAATGGCCACAAGCTAGTCCGGAAGCAATTTTTTACATCTTCTCTGCCATCAGACAAGACGGAAACGTTGATGGTCGAAGTGGTGGATTCACTGGAAATTATTATTCCGGCCCCGATCAGGTTACAACCCTGAATTTTACTCAAGAGTTTTATGATTTGGTAACCCAATCAGCCCTTGATGGTCCGCGTGATACAATGTTCGTGGAAGTGACTCAAGAAGAGACTGTGGTTTATGTAACCGAAATGTTTGCACCTACGCCTGATCGAAATACAAATGATTTTAATATCCCGCTATTGACTATTACCCAGATGATGCTTATCCGCGCCGAAAGTGCGGCGGAGCTCGGTTTGGGGCTTTCACAGCCTATAGATGACATAAACAGAATCAGGGTGAGGGCTTATGGTAATGATACGGAAAAACTGAGTGAGGCTGCTACAGCTCAGGAAGTCATCGCCGCAGCTCGTCTGGAGAGGCGTTTGGATTTCCCCGTAAATGGTCAGCGTTTGCATGATATTAAGAGAATAGGATCTCAAGGAGAAGAAATTCTCGTTAGGGGCGTACCTTATGATTGTCCGGGAATGATTTTGCAATTCCCTGCGACGGAAGGCACAGACAATTTTGCGTTGAATCAATCAGGTGGATGTTAATTATCTTTGAAATATGAAATTTCACATCAGTAAATTTTTAGTTTTCACATTTGTACTTTTTTTTCTTTATGGTTGCAAAGAGGATGAAGCCGATATTGGTGAACCCTTTGGAAAGACTGAAGGACTGGTAGCCACCGCATGGGTGGTGAGTGAGGTATACCTTGTAGATGAAGGGAACCCTTCGAAACCCGAAAAGGATATTTCCCGGTTTTATACCGAAGGAACCGATTTGCTTGAGATTAAATTTAATGCTGATGGGACATTTCAATCATCATCAGGAGCAGGGGTTAATTTTTTTCCGAATGAAGGGACTTGGTCTTTCAATAATCCGCAGACTCCTTCGCGTATAATTTTGGTTTCTGAAGATAGAGTGATTGATTCTCCGTTGGGAGGACCTACGCGTATTGTTGATACGGAACTTAAAATGAACGTGCGTAAGTTCTGTAACATTGATGGCGAAGATCGAGCCGTTTTAGGATATAGATTGGTTTTTTTGAGAAAATCGTAAAGAAACGATGATGAAGAAGATAATACTATTAGTGATAGTTGCTTTTTTTGGAATGATAAATATTATAGATGCTCAAGGGGTGTATTTTGAGCCATCTCCTACTGACGTTACGAGTAATGAGATAAGATTGTACGTAGACATCACTTCAGATGCGTGTGGATGTCCGGAATTGGCTGATGCTGATCCGGAATCTAATCCATTATTTATCTGGGCATGGAATCCCAATGAAGCCCGACCGGATTTGAATGTTAATGGTGAAACTTTCAATGTGCAAAATGGCGAGTGGGGCAGTTCGAATGAAAATTTGCAAATGACTCAAGATCCTGAAAACCCTGATTTATGGTATTTTGATTTTCTCGGAGCTTCTTTGGTTCAATTCTACAATGTTCCTGCGGAAACATTTTATCAGAACGGCATCGATTTTTTGATAAAGGAGAGGAATGGAGCCCCCGCTGATCTGCCTGAACAAAAATCTCCTGATTTAAATATAATCCCTGAACCCGTGGGATGTTTTGATAAAGTTTGTCCATTTCCTACTACCTTTTTTCAAGATGATTATTTCTTCATCACTTACGATAGTAAGCAAGAAGCTAATCCCGGTTTGCGCAACGGAGATGCCTACTTTGCCCGTCTCCGTTATCGCGTAAATGGAGGAAATCTTCAGGAACTCATGGTCACTGATGAATCTGAGGTAGCAATGACGAATGATGGAGACGGCATTTTTTCATTTGTTATGATACCTGAAGAATTTTTCGGATTAAGCGAGGGCGACATTTTAGATGAAATCCAAGTTTCATTTACGAAACCACCTCTAGATACGGCACCATATAGTGGTTTCGTTCAGCTCATTCCCGGCTGCCCCGAATAGCATTCCGTTAAACTTTGTTGAATTTTATCTTCTGTCGCCCGGCTCGATTACCTTCGAGCCGGGCGACTGCTTTTTGTCCACGTATCAGGACATTCTACCGCTCAAGTAAAACAAGACTTTCCTTTTATTCAGGCTGTCTACCTTAGATTTTCGATATGATCACCCTCAACAATATCAATAAAAGTTACATGGTCGGAAATCGACCGTTGCAGGTTCTGAAAGGAATTGATCTGGAAATAAAAGACGGTGAGCTGGTTTCGATTATGGGGTCGTCAGGTTCCGGCAAATCAACCTTGCTGAACATTCTCGGCATACTCGATAGCTACGACTCCGGTGAGTATCGTCTGGACGGAACCTTGATCAAAAATCTTTCGGAGACAAAATCGGCCAGATACCGCAGCGATTTGATCGGTTTTATATTTCAATCTTTTAATCTTATTTCTTTTAAAAATGCGGTGGAGAATGTCGCACTTCCTTTATACTACAAAGGAGTAAGCCGTCGGAAACGAAACGATTTGGCAAGAGAATATCTGGACAAAGTGGGACTGCTGGAATGGGCTGACCACATGCCTTCAGAATTAAGCGGGGGGCAAAAACAACGAGTGGCCATCGCTCGATCATTGATCACCAACCCGAAAGTTATTTTGGCCGATGAGCCAACGGGAGCTTTAGATTCGGCTACCTCTTATTCCGTGATGGATTTACTCAAACAGGTGAATGCCGACGGAATGACCGTGGTTATCGTAACCCACGAACTTGATATCGCTGAAAAGACCGATCGGTTAATCAAGCTGAAAGACGGAATTATAGAAAGCCACAATTTCATGGCCCATGTTTGATCTCGACAAATGGCAGGAAATTTTGGCAACCATTCGCAAGAATAAGTTGCGCACCTTCCTTACGGCTTTCTCCGTGATGTGGGGTGTATTCATGCTTGTCATTTTATTGGGGGCCAGCACCGGCCTGCACCGAGGGGTCATACATACGTTCGCCGATGATGCCATCAATAGCATTTGGGTCTATTCAGGCAAAACCTCGATGGCCTACAAGGGTTTGAAGCCGGGAAGAGAAATTCAATTCAAAAATGAAGACTTTGAAAATGTCCGCGACTATATAGATGGCGTAGAGTATGCTACGGCACGCTACATGGTTTGGAATGCTGAAGTATCGTATGGTGATGAGTACAGCACTTACCCGCTGAGAGCGGTGAATCCTGATCATCAGTTTATAGAAAACAGTATCATCATGAAAGGGAGATTTCTGAATCCCGATGATTTGCTGGAAACCCGAAAAGTAGCGGTTATCGGAAAAGAAATAGTGTCAGATCTGTTTCCCGATAAGAATCCGCTCGGAGAGTACGTCCGTGTTTTCGGGATTCCGTTTAAGGTGGTGGGTGTATTTGAAGACACGGGAAATTCCCGAGAACAACGATACATCTATATCCCGCTGAGCTCGGGGCAAAGCGTATTCGGTGCCGGTGACGATATTCAAATGTTTATGGTCACTACCGGCAATCTGACGCTACCCGAATCCATGCGAATGACCGA
>CAZYWJ010000006.1:17929-32972 GCA_964651785.1 uncultured Cryomorphaceae bacterium | reverse complement strand
TGGTACTGCAAGAATCGATTTTCATTACGGCGCTGGCCGGCTACATCGGTTTGGTCTTGGGTGTTTTCACTTTGGAGGGCGTAGCCAACCTAATCGGAGAGGTAGAGATGTTCCGAAATCCCGAAGTCGACTTTGATGTGGCCTTGATCACTTTGGCCATCATGGTCATTGCGGGAGCACTGGCAGGATTGTTTCCTTCTTTGCGAGCGGCAAGAATTAAACCTGTAATTGCCTTAAAAGACGAGTAGAATGTTTGATCGCGACAAATGGGCAGAAGTCATTCAGGTGCTGAGCAAAAATCCGTTTCGCACCATCGCCACCGCTTTCGGGGTGATGTGGGGTATTATGATGCTCATTGTCATGATGGGCTCGGGACAAGGTTTGCAGAATGGCGTTACCGCCAATTTTAATCGAGTGACAAACTGTATGTTCATTTGGACGCAATCCACCACCAAAGCCTATGCAGGTTTTAAACAGGGCAGACGATTCAACCTTCGCAGCAGCGATGTGGAATACCTCAAGAGTAACGTTCCCGAAATTGACATCCTTTCTCCCAGAAATCAATTGGGAGGATACCGCGGAGAAAATAATGTGACCCGAGGAATTCGAACAGGTTCTTTTTCCGTTTTCGGAGATACGCCTGATTACTTTAAGGTAGAGCCACGCCCCATCACGGAGGGAAGATTTATCAATTGGGCCGACTTGGATGAGTTGAGAAAAGTGTGCGTAATCGGCGAACGCGTGAAACAGGAACTCTTCGAGAAAGGTGAAGAGCCTTTGGGTAAATACATTAAAATCTCAGGGGTCAACTTTCAAGTGGTCGGAGTTTACAAATCTACTTATAGCGGAGAGCGTGCTGAAGAAGATACGAAGAGCATATTCGTGCCCTTTACCACTTTTCAGAAGGCGTTCAATTACGGGGACGTGGTAGGCTGGATGAGCATCACGAGTCAGGATGATGTACCCGTTTCCGTGATGGAACAAAAAATTGTAGATAAATTGAAAGTTCGCCATAAGATACACCCCGAAGATGACCGCGCTTTTGGTTATTTTAATTTAGAAGAAGAGTTCAATCAAATGAATGGTATCTTCAACGGGATAAAAGGACTCTCTTGGTTTGTGGGTGTCCTAACGCTTATTGCGGGAATTATTGGCGTAAGCAATATCATGCTTGTCATTGTAAAAGAACGCACCAATGAAATAGGCGTGCGCAAAGCTTTAGGTGCGACACCTTGGAATATTGTTTCTCAAATCTTATTGGAGTCTCTTTTCCTGGCTTCCATTGCGGGATTTTTGGGTGTCATTTCCGGGGTTTGGCTTTTGGAATTGGTATCGGTATTTGTGGAAGGTCAGGATGGCTCTTTTCGCAATCCCGGAGTGGATTTTCAAATTGTACTCACCGCATTAATCATCCTCATCATTTCGGGTTCCATGGCAGGCTTGCTTCCTGCATGGCGCGCCGTGAGAATCAAACCTATCGAAGCACTTAGAACCGAATAGAAACAATCAACATGAAAAAAGTAATTTTCATCATTGCGTCCATTCTCATCGTCGGCCTGCTGGCTTGGACGATGTACTACCTCTACGAAAAATCACAGGAAAAGCCCGTGACATACAACGTAGAAGCTCCGCAGCGTACCAACATCATAAAAAAGACGGTAGCTACGGGAAGCGTTCTTCCCCGAAAGGAGATCGCTATCAAACCGGTCGTTTCAGGCATTATTGATAAGCTTTACATCGAGCCCGGCATGTCAATTAAGGAGGGAGATGTAATTGCCAGAATCAAGGTAATTCCCGATATGGTAACGCTTAATAATGCCGAAAACAGATTGGCTCGAGCCGAGATAGCATTGGAGAATTCCAAAATTGATTTCGATCGAAACAAAAAGCTTTTTGATGATGGTGTTATTTCTTACGCCGATTACCAACCATTCGACTTGGCAAAGCGGAACGCTGAGGCTGAATTTGACGCTGCGAAGGACAATCTGCAAATCGTTCGCGAAGGGGTGAGTAGCAAAAACAGCGATGCGGCGAATACATTGGTTAGAAGCACAATCACGGGTATGGTACTGGATGTGCCAATCGAAATCGGGAATAGCGTCATAGAATTAAACAACTTCAATGAGGGAACTACAATTGCTTCCATTGCAGATATGACTGACCTCATTTTTGAAGGAAAAGTCGATGAAAGTGAGGTGGGCAAAATATCCGAGGGAATGGACTTGATACTTACCATCGGAGCCATCGAAAACGAAGAATTCGACGCGAAATTGGAATATATTTCACCGAAAGGGGTAGAAGAAAACGGAGCTATACAATTTGAAATAAAAGCGGCCGTGGACTTGAAGGAGAACCAATTTATCCGTGCGGGGTATTCGGCCAATGCCAATGTCGTTTTGGACCGGAGAGATGACGTGCTCGCCATCGATGAAGGTTTGGTGCAGTATGAAAATGATACCACCACCTTCGTGGAAATAGCGGTGGGCGATCAGAAATTCGAAAGGCGCGATGTAAAGCTCGGATTGTCTGACGGAATCAAAGTCGAGGTGCTGAGCGGCGTTTCTGAAGGAGATGAGATCAAAATTTGGAACCAACCAATCACGGAGGGTTAATGCGGATTCTAACACTTTTCCTTCTTATATGTTGCGGTTGTGTCTCTGCCAATAAGCAGAATCAAACTTCTGAAAAATCGAAGGAGAGCGTAGTTCACGAGGTAAAGTTTGCTACCGGATTCACCTTATCCGAAACGGATGCCGGATATGAAATAGTCGTCAGAAATCCACAAGATACTACGCAGGTGCTCGATACGTATCAGCTGTCAAAATCTGACAGTGCCACGATTTCTATTCCCATTGAGTCTGCCGTTTTAAACAGCACTACATTCGGAGCCTTTTTTGCGCGATTGGATGCGGTAGAGGAAATCAAAGGGATGACATATACCGAAGGGGTGAAGAATGAACGACTGCTTCAAGCGATAGCTTCGGGCGCTATTGCAGAAATGATTTCAGGCGATGGTATAGACTTTGAAAGATTGCTCGAAATCCATCCGGATGTTGTATTCGCCTATAGCTATGGCGAAGCAGATTTTTCGAGATATGAAGAACTTGGAATTCCGGTGGCGCTGCTCATGGATTATAAAGAATCTCATCCGCTCGGCAGAACCGAATGGATAAAGGTCGTGGGATGCTTCTTGGGAAAATACGAGGAAGCGGTCAAAATTTTTGATGAAATAGAAGCGGCTTACACGAAGGTTAGCACACAGGCCATGCTTCATTCAACTCTTCCGTCGGCCTTTACGGGTAGCCGCTATGGCGATTTTTGGTATGCCCCGGGAAGGGATAGCTTTATTGCGGAGTTTATCCGAAATGCCGGAGCGCGTTATACGTTCCAACATTTAGAAGGGCAAGAGAATGCTGAGCTTGATTTTGAGCAGGCGCTTTCTACGATTTCCCAAGCTGATTATTGGGGGCTCGTCGTTTCTTCCGAGGAGCCATTTACATACGATGATATTCTGGAGATGAGCCCGCTTTATGAAAACCTCAACGCTTTTAAGAAGCGGCAGATTTTCATCTGCAATTCGGCCGAAACGGATTACTTCGGCGATGCCATTATGGAGCCTCACCTCATTCTTTCAGACCTTTATCACATTTTTCATCCTCAGGTAGAACCTGATCCTACATTTCACTATTTCAAACCGTTATAAGAGTTTGAGCTAAGTAGTTCTTATAAGTCTTTTATCGATTTGAAAAGGTTTCTGATCAACTATGCTGACTTCCCTATATCTCACATGTTGACAGTTTAGAACTACATTTTTGGCTGTAGGTATTATGCAACTCGGAACAATTAGTCCCAAATATTTATTCTCATTTACCCATCTTTGCCCGATCTCCGCTAGTATGGTGGGCGCAGGATAGTTCGACCAATTTTCAGGCAAATCTGCAATGGAATACTCGAAGCATGATTTGTCGGGTATCTGAATTGTGACCATATCGAGACGGGGAGTCAGCATGTTCGGAAGTTGCACAAGTGTTTCTAATAGGGCGATCTCTGCAGTCATTCCGGTGTACAATACTGATGTTCCTCTTTTATTCCATCTGCCGGGATGTATGGCAGCCCCATATCCACTTAGATCAGCGGCGTACTTGCTCTTGGTAATTCTGTAAAGAATCATTTGACTAGCTCAATACTCCGTATTCAATTCTACCGAGCAACTCTTCGACTCTGGCTATACCACCGGGTACCTCCAATAATTGCTTAGGCTCCAGACCGCCTAACGCAGTATTTGGAAGTTCAAGCCATTTGAAAAAGTTATCCTTTGATTCAAAGACATCAATTCCATAGAGAAAGAGGTTTGTCACTTCAAAGAGCAAAATAGCACGATTGCGATCGAGTTTTCTTTTGTCATTAATCCACCGATAAACGGTGGGCTCTGAAACATTTAGAAGTCCTGCGGTAAAATCTCTCTGAAGACCAAAATGGTTTCTGAAATTTGTGATAGCTTGTGAATCTAACCCTTTAACTGCCGCCGTTATAAAATCAAATGGACTTTCGATTTTTGCATTTACTAGTTTTGATCCGAGTATTTCTATCAGATGTTCATACCTCTGTTTAGAATCTTCGGAACTCCTATATTTTATCATATGATAATATAATTTATCAAAAGTAAATTTCGTAAAAAATTGTCTGTTTTCAAAATAGGACTTCAGTCTTAAGAACAGAGAGTAAACTTATCTTTGGCCCATGTCCAAAACGGCCAAGTGGTTTCTCTGTTTGTTGATTTTGCTGGTTTTGATACCTGCATCTCTGTTGCTGGGTTCGGTGGATATTCCGCTTTCGGCTTTTTTCGGAACTGCAAATGAGCTTCAAGGAATTATCATTCGCGAATCGCGCATTCCCCGAACGGTTGCGGCAATTTGCGGCGGGGCAGGTTTGGCACTCGGCGGCCTTTTTATGCAAACACTTTTCCGAAATCCGCTGGCCGGACCTTCCGTCTTGGGGCTTACCAGTGGGTCATCGCTGGCCGTGGGTATTCTTACACTCGGTGGAGGCGTTTTGGCAACTTCGCAGATCGTAGTGATTTCGGCTGCTGCAGCGGGATCGATTGCCGTTCTTCTTATTGTACTCGCAGTGGCTCATCGTTTCGCCGATATGGCATCGGTGCTCATCGTCGGCTTGATGCTGGGCTTTTTCACTTCGGCCGTGGTCAGTCTGCTCCAAGCCTATGCCGATGAAAGCTCATTGAAAACGTTTGTTTTCTGGGGTTTCGGTAGCTTTTCTCATATTTCGTTTAACCAATTGCCCTTACTGACGCTTCCGCTTTTGGCCATTTTTTTCATGGCTCCTTTTTTCATCAAGCCGCTCAACCATCTCTTGCCTGGTGAGCTTCACGCAAAAACGATGGGGGTGAATGTCAAGCGACTTCAGCTTCTTTTGGTTGTGGCCACCGGGATCATGGTAGGTTTGGTAACCGCCTTTTGCGGTCCCATTGCTTTCATTGGTTTGGCCGCCCCGCATCTGGCGCGAATGCTCTTTTCAACGCCGAACCATCGAACCGTTTTGCCGGCTACGCTCATTATGGGGGGAGCCTTGGCGCTACTCTGCGATCTGATTGCACGATTGCCTTTCAGCGAATTTGCTCTGCCATTGAATACCGTTTGCGCATTTATGGGAGCGCCGGTCGTTATTTATTTGGTGATTAAAGGTCGAAAAAGTCGCATACTGACATGATAGAAGCAAGGGCCATAAGGGTAGGGTACGGGAGCAAGATTTTGGTAGAAAACCTGAATCTCCATTTGCCGAAAGGCTCCGTAACGGCTTTCATCGGGTCGAACGGAGCCGGGAAGTCCAGCTTGATGCGTGTTTTGAACGGACTCCAAGCTCCCCTTTCCGGAGAGGTATTTTGGAATGGTAAACTACTTTCCGAATTTCACCGAAAGGAGAGGGCAAACTACGCGGCTTCGCTTTACAGCAATTTTGCCCGAGTGGAAGGTTTTACAGTGAAAGAACTGGTAGCGTTAGGAAGAAGCAATCACACGGGATTTTTTGGGAAGTTGAGTAAGACTGATTTCGAAAAAGTCGGGCAATCAATTGAGATAGTCGGAATATCGGAATTGACCGATAAGGAATTAACCACCTTAAGCGATGGAGAGTTTCGGAAAGCCATGCTTGCTAAACTCTTGGCCCAAGATACCGAGATTCTCTTTTTGGATGAACCCACAACCCACTTGGATCTGCCCGCTGCACTCGATTTTGTTGCAGTTTTAAAAACGTTAGCGGCAAGCGGAAAGACCATCGTGATGTCAACGCATCATTTAGCCTTGGCCTTTAAAATGGCTGACCACGTCTTGCTTTTTGACGGAAACGGGAAAGCCGCTTTCGGAAATGCGACGGAAATGATGAACCACGAACTGCTTTGCGGATTCTTGAAAACGAATAAGATCAGGGTGGAAAACGGAAATTTGCTTTTTGATTTATGAAAAAACGATTGAGCATTGTGGGCTTAGGCTGGTACGGTATGGAGTTGGCCAAAACCTTAAAGGATAGATACGACGTTTTCGGGACAAAACGGAATCTGCCTGAGCATAATTCAAATCTTCGAATATTACCACTTGAGTTTACTCCCGCTCCTCACGGAGCCCCGCTCTCGGAAGTTTTGGAAGCCGATTATTTGGTGTTGAATATTCCGCCCGGAGCGCGAAGCGAAAATGCCGTAGAAAACTACCGCAAAATGATGGATGCTTTGATCGATGCTATTGCTCTTTCACCCATTCGGCGAGCCATCTTCATTTCATCCACGGGCGTGTTTGGTCAGAATGAAGGGAACGTGAATGAAGAAACAGTTCCCGTTCCTTCGACCGCAGGAGGTCGCATTTTGTTTGAGGCCGAACAGCGTTTCTTGTCGCTCTCTTCTTGTGAAACATTTATTATACGTCCCGCGGGATTGGTAGGAGAGGACAGGCATCCCGTAAAGTATATGGCGGGTCGAGAAGGAATATCTGGTCGCCTCAATCCGGTAAATCTGGTGCACCGAAAAGATTTGATTCAGATGACCGAAGCTTTGCTCAATGCTTCCGAACCGAAAGGGAGAGTTTTTCATGCAAGTGCCAAAGAACATCCTTCAAAGGAGGACTATTACACCCGAATGGCAGAACTGAAAGGGATGTCAATTCCGAAATTTGATGAAGGCGATAATTCGAAGGGCAAAGTGGTGTGTGCTGAAAAATCAAAAGAAATGCTCGCTGTGAAATTTGAATTTGACGATCCCTTTAAGATTATTTGAATCGTGCGAGTTCTTCCGAAAATCGACCCGGGAGAACTTCGTTGAGTTCCAGAGTCATTTCTTTCAACTGAGCTTCAAATTTCGCGGCTGCGGCGCTGTCCTTGTTTTGAATCCGATGAGCCATTGATTTGCGCCATTTTTCGACTTTTCGGATAGTCGCGAAACACGCCGAGTCGATCATACTCGTGGCAAACCGATCTTTTATGACCTCGAGTCCACCGTCATTGAGGTGAATCAAATCATCCTGTCGATAAAAGCGGTAATCTCTCAATTCATCCATCACCAGTTCGTAAATAGGCAAATACGAACAATTGTCGAATTGAGCTTCTAACTTTTCGCAGAGCCTAATCAGCCTCGCTTTGGAGCGAAGATTTTGGATTGCCCCATGTCGCAAGTGACGAATAGGGGAAACAGTGAGCACAATTTGAATTTCGGGATTGTGCTCCAACACTTTCTTTAGAGAAGCTGCCAAGTCTTCATTCATCTCTTCTTCGGAAAGCATCCTTTTATCAAAATCGCCGGAAGGCAAACGGTGACAATTGTTCACGACGCGCTTGGTTTTTTTCCATTCGAATGCGATGGCAGTGCCGAAGGTGAGAAAAAGGAAATCGGCAGATTTCAAATGAGCGGACAAATTCTTACTGACCGTGTCGCTTTTCTTCACAAATCGTTCTCTACTCGAAGTATTGAATGAACTGTGGTAATCGGGATGAAAGTAAACTCCGTCTCGTTCTTGAATCAAGTCTTTGTCAAGTGAATTTTGTTCAAAACAAGATCTTAGCTGACGAGCGATGCTCACGGGATTGTAGCTGATTCCGAATGGATTCAGCAGACACCGGAATTTTAGATTGTCCAGCCAGTTTCCGATTTCTTCTGAAAAGCAGCTTCCGATAAAGATGAGCTCAGAATCGTAATCGACCATCTTGTTTGCCTCCTGAAATGGTACCTGCGTGAATAAGTTCATTTCCCTAAGAAAAGCAAAAGCCACCACTTTCGGAAAAGTGATGGCTTTCTTCATAGTGAAAAGCATATTACATTTCTACAAAGCGAAAGCTGAACTTAGCATAGTGATCGCCGATAGCCTGTCGATCGTTCACTACGATTTGTTCCAATTGTCTGATCACATGGTCTGCCAAATGTTCGTGAGAGGAATTGATTTGCTTTACCTCGATGTTCCCATCCGGTTTGACCACGAAGTGAACCCGAACCTCACCGTGAAGCTTTGACTCCTTGGCGAAATCGGGATAAGAGATTTTCTTTTTAATTTCCTTTTTGAGCCCCGGAGCATCCTCCGAAGGTGAATGAGCGAAAGCGAAAGCATTCACAAAAAGTAGTGCTGCAATTAATAATAGCTGTTTCATTTTTTAGTTTGTTTAATGTTTGCCGCAAAGGTCAGGGCTTTGTACTTCTCAGATGGTATATCCTTCCTTACCATTTCTTGAAGGTGTTGTTATGAATTTATGAAGCGAAATACCCGTGATTACAGCGGTTTTTTGTGTGCGCTTTACACCTTTGAGTCGAAGTTTAAACGGGCTTCAACTCACGCAGAGGTTTTGATTTTCAGAATGGAGTTTTATAATGGTATCCGACTTACACAATTGAGCTTTTGATACGTTTCCTTATCGTTAACTTTGCCATCGATTGATCGTTTATGGAGGAATCGCAACTCGTATTAAAGACTTCAGGACTCTCCTACAGTTACTCGTCCGGGGAAAACCTGATCTTTCCTGATATAGCTTTACCGCAAGGTGAACACTTATTGATTTCGGGAAAGTCGGGAGTTGGAAAAACCACTTTACTTCACCTTTTGGGAGGGCTGACTTCCGTACAATCGGGTGAAATTTGGATAAACAATCAAGAGATGTCCAAACTTTCAAAAGGAGAGCTGGATGCTTTTCGTGGCAAGCACATCGGATTTGTATTTCAGCAGCCTTCGTTTATTCAATCTCTGTCTGTGTTAGAAAATGTCACTGCCGCTCAATATTTTGGTGCAAAGAAGGTCAATCGGGATTTTGCCGTAAGGCTTCTCTCTGAATTGGGAATCGAGAAGTATTCCGCAAAACGAACGAACGAGCTTAGTGGTGGAGAACGTCAACGGTTAGCCATTGCCAGAGCATTATCTACCTCACCTGATGTGGTTTTGGCCGATGAGCCGACTTCCGGGCTGGATGATGTTAATGCGTTGAACGTATTGGATTTGTTGGTGAAAGAAGCTGAGCAGAATGGCGCTACGTTGATTGTTGTAACTCACGACAATCGCATAAAATCACAATTTGAAAATCAGGTGGCGCTATGAATTTGATCAAGATCAGCATCAAAAACATCACGAGTAAGCCCTATCCGGCCATTCTGACGTTGATCATGTTGACGATGGGTGTGGCACTAGCTTCCCTTCTGGTTTTGGTGGGAGGTGCTTTAGACGAAGGTTTTAAAAAGAACATTCGCGGCGTTGATATGGTAGTAGGAGCAAAGGGTAGTCCGCTTCAATTGATTCTATCTGCGGTTTACCAAATTGACAATCCTACGGGAAATATTCTTTTATCGGAAGCTGAACAATTGGCTAAGAATCGACTGATTGAATCAACTATTCAACTTTCGTATGGCGATAGCTATAGCGGTAGGCGCATAATCGGCACATCACACGAATACTTGGAGCTCTATGATGCCAAGCTCGCGAGTGGAGAACTTTACCAAGCACCTTTTGAAGCTGTTATAGGTTCCGTTGTTGCCGCTGAAACCAATCTAGTAGTTGGGGATGAATTTTACAGTGCTCACGGAGCTGATGAGGGAGGCGAGGTTCATGATGATCACCCCTTTGTGGTTACCGGCGTTTTAGAGTCTTCAGGTTCGGTTTTAGACAAACTCATACTTACGAAGCCTGAGAGTATTTGGGAAGTGCATACACACGAAGGAGATTCTGCGCAGAAGGAGATTACGGCCATGTTGGTGAAATTCAAGAATAAGATGGGAATGATCAGCTTGCCACGTATGGTGAATGAGAAAACTTCGATGCAAGCAGCTCTTCCATCTATTGAGGTTAATCGACTCTTCGAATTATTTGCCATTGGAATTTCAACGTTGAGAATTGTTGCCTTATCCGTTCTCTTTTTGGGAGCTGTCAGCATTTTCGTTTCGATGATCAACTCTTTGAAAGATCGGGTTTTTGAACTCGCTCTTATTCGTTCAATGGGTGCTACGCGGACTCAAGTCTTTTTGATGATCGTAACGGAAGCGATGATTTTGAGCCTTATCGGTATTTTTTTGGGACTTGTAGTTTCCCATTCCGGAATATTGGCATTGAATGATTATGCCGGTGATCAATTCGGGGTTTCGATCTCACCTTTTCGAATTTCCATTGAGGAGTGGCTGATCATATCAATAACTCTATTATTATCTCTTTTGGCAGCATTATTGCCTGCATTAAGAACTATTAAAATCGATGTTTCTAAAGTCCTTTCAACTCATGTTAAATAAATCAGTTCTTATAATTGTCGCACTATTTTCAATGCTTTCCTTAAAAGCGCAGGTTGAAACATCTTGGACTGACTTGATGGATATAACTTTCAAAGATTTCTATTTGGAATCGGATGATATGTACGTGTACTATCCGCTATTTAAAGAGAAGCAGAAATCCCTTGACGGCAAGGAGGTGGCCATTACGGGATATATCATTCCGGTGGATGTTGAATTAAACCAATATGTTCTTTCGGCCTTTCCATTCAGCGCTTGTTTCTTTTGCGGAAATGCAGGCCCGGAGTCTGTTATGGCCGTGTATTTTTCCTCTCCCGATCATACTTTTAAAACTGATGAGCGGGTGACGTTGCACGGAAATCTTGAACTCAATGATACCAATGTGGATGAATTGGTTTACGTATTGAGAAACGCTAAGCTCAAGAATTGATTCGAGTCAAATTTCGTCGTCTGTCTAATTGATGTCGAATCCAATTTTCGACGGGAACAATTTCATCAGAGAGCGGGGTCCATCTTAGTTCTTTACTATCACTTTCGAGCTTATCCAATTGCTGCGAATTAAGCATCATGAAGCGTTTCATGTTGTACTTCGGTGCTCTGATTTGGCTTAAAACGGTGATGATTAATTTTTCTCTTTCAGTCAGGTTATTTGGTGAAAGTGCTTGCAGGTTTTTAAGAGCCGTCGTACAATAATTATCTCCTAGACGTTTCTTCGACATAATCAACCCATAGCCCGCCATAAACAGGTATAAGTTTCTGTAAAATCGTACGCTGTCAGAATTATCTTTTACCGCGTCAAGTTCTGAGGATAAGATTTCTGCAGCTTTCAGAAATTCTTTTTTCTGGATTAAAAATACAGCCTTTAGCATATGATAGAAAGCTGAGGCGTATGGCACTCTGGAAGTATAGAAAGATGATATGCGCTTTTCGATTTTTGCACCCATCTTATCCATGTTCCCTTCATAAAAATCAACCAAAAACAAGTTGCGCCTGTTCTTATAGCTTTCGTAAGTATCATTCTTAACCAAACTGTCTGCTTCCTCGAAACTAATGCGGGCTGATGAATAGTCGCCCATAAAAACTTGGGCTTCACCTATAGAAAATTTTAAATGACTCACCCCCTGATCAGACTGAAGAGGAGGGCTATATAGTTTGTTTTCTACCAACGCCTGCATTAATTTGATAGCAGGTTCGTAGTTTTCTTCTTTTAACATTAGCGAAACCTCCGCCATGGCCCGCAAATATCCGATGGAAGCAGATCGGGAGGAAGTTTCTAACTCTCTCAATTCTGCCAGCCGTGCCTGACGGTTTTCTTCCGTATCGTCATCTCTGTTGAGGTAAAAGAGAAATTTCAAATAGATGTTCTTAGCCTTATTCAGATTGTGCGCCAGGTCATTCGCCCGATTTATTTCTTCTTCGTATCGGTTTATCGTTCTCGCAGCTCGATAGGTCGTGTAAGATAATTTTAGCAATGATTTCGTCTCCGCCAATTGATCGAACATTTCATATTTTGCTGCTCTGCTCTCAGTTTCTCCCAGCAGATTTTCGGCAATTTCTCGCTCGCCTCGAGATAGGAAAATCTTAGCTTGTTCAATCCGTTTCTGATTCAGCATTCGGTTTCTGAACTGATTGCTGTATTCACCCGGGCGATCAATATTTTGACTAAAAATTAAAGATTCGAGGACGATATCTCTGGTTCTTAAAAGAATTAAGTTCTGCTGCATTTTAGGCAGCTTGTCAATCTTAAGTTCTTTTACAGCCTGAGCGCGGGTAATATCGGGTCGATCATTAATCAGATCAATCAAATCACTGATTTCTTTAAAATCTTTATGAGATCTGTTAGTGAAAGCCTTCGTGTAAATTGAAACGATTTCTTTTTCGTTTCTGCTTAAGGCTGAATAAATTGAAATAAGCTCGGAAAGTCTGTCTTGTTTGGGCATGAAAATTAGCTGGTTGTAAAATCAAATTTACTAAAATTCTTTGCCCTAATTAACAAAAAATAAAAAGAGCCGAAGTGCTAACGGCTCTTTTTTTTCAATAATTCAAACGAGATTAATTTAGAACGAGTTTGAAGCTCTCGCTAATCTCTTCATTACTAACATTTACAATGTATATTCCTCTACCTGTTTGCGGCGGAATGTGCATGTCCATAAATATACTTTCCTTACTAAAAGTTTTGGTTTGAATAGCTTTTCCTTGAATGTTGATTATGTCTACTCTTAAATCTTGGGATATGACCCCATTTCCGAACCTGTGAAGTTTTATTTCACCCGTGGTTGTCGGGTTCGGGTATAATGAGAATCGAATATCTTCTTCTTTTTCTTCAAAATATATACTGACAGGATCGCTGTACTCATAATCGCCATTGTAGTCTACCTGCTTTAATCTGTAGTAGGATACTCCGGCCAGAGGATTACGATCGAGCAGACCATAATCTAATCTGCTATTGCTGTTTCCGGCACCTTCTATCGTGGCAATTTCTTCAAAATTCAAATCGGGCCCTGCTCTTTCTATTACAAAAAAGTCGTTGTTAGTTTCCGTAGCCGTCGACCATTCTAACCGAACGTCATCATTTTCTTTAAAAGCATTAAAAGAGATAAGCTCAATAGGTAGCGGATTTACCGTACTACTATTTGCCATTGACATAAAACTGCCATCAGCAAAATTCACATTGGTAAATTTTACAACGTTGCCCGACATGAGTGCCGCAGCATTATAGATGGTAGCTCCGGTAAAATCCTGTCCGTCGGGATTATTGTGAACCAATAATTTTAAGTCTCCCTGAGTAAAGGCATTCGCATTGGCCAAGGAACTATAATTGATCAGTACTTCCACTCCTGAAACATTACCCGTTCGGTCAAAATTCCAAACCATACCTGAACGCTCGATTACACCTGAAGGAAGGTATCCTCCTGACCAAGGCCAAATCTCTTCAAGTGGGATGTCATTGTGTCCCCAAATCAAAAATGAATTATTTGAAATGGAAGAAGGCGATTTAATCCTCAGGATACTTTTGCCTTGAGAATCAATGTGTACTTCACCCGCTGAGGCATTCAGCTGACCGATGCCGGCCACACCGTTGTCATATCCGCTTCCTAAACTTACTGTTTGACCGGAAGATAATGGAATGTCGTATTTTTTTGAAAAATAATTTTCAATAATTCTTCTTCTTGTTTCATTCACCGGTGCTTCGTGAAAATGGATCATCTCAGCGATGTAGCCGTTGAAATGTCTGTTACTCGAACTGCTGCCATCGTGGTAAAGAGCGCTGCCATCCATTCCTCCAAGGCTTACCGCTCCACTGTGTGTATATAAGAAACCACAAGCACCCGTTTCCACGCGTTGTCCGAGTTGGCCATTTACGTAAATTCTCATTTTTTGCGTGGCGTCTTTATCAAAGAAGCATGAAATTACGTAATCTGTATTGGGTTGGAGCCCATCAAATCTTGCATAGCGTTCTGGACCCGAACCGGCACCCCAAGGAGACTCCGGTCCGTCATTCGGATTATTCCATGCATGGAAATAGAGCGATCCGTCGCGAATATAGATTGCAATACCCCGACTTCCTCCTCCTTGTTTGTAGATGGTATGCCATCCGCTAACGGAGTTACCCGTTTTAATCGTTAAAAAATAAGCCTTTTTGGCAACGCTTGGTGCCAGATTGATCAATCCGCTGTTTTCAATTGTATAGTGATCATTTGAACCGTCGAAACGAAGTGTTTTCCTTCCGTTTATAAGGTTGGAGGTAGTCTGTAATTGTGCGCGTTCGCTACTGTTGCTTTGATTGATATTTATGTTCTGGGGGCTGAAATTGGTTAGGGTTTGTAAAGTGCTGTTGTGAGAGCCGGATTGGCGATCGGCTTCAATCCAGAAGATATTATCACTATCCTTACCGACACCTGCGGCACCTTTCCATTCGAAGGTCGAATAATCTTTGATAGTGTAAACATGGTCAAGATTGCTTCCCAAGTTTGCATTTGTTGCAGCGGTGAGCTGAAATTCGATAGTTTCATCATCTTCGTCCACACCATCCTGCATAATGATGAGGTTCTCCGGCTCTGCCAATGTGTCACCGGGAGCAATAACTACGGACCCCGGGAAGGTCAGCGTGTAATCATTTCCATAGGTGGCGGCTGTTGTCAGGTTTTCCAGCTTTGTGTACTCTACCGTAACTTCCTTAGAACTTGGTCGATCCAATTCAATCAGTATTCTTGGCGTACCGTTGGTCTCAAAATTCTGAGATGATGTGGAGGTAAACTCGACCGTAGGTGGCAGGTCATTATCAACCAATTC
>CAZYWJ010000006.1:0-17829 GCA_964651785.1 uncultured Cryomorphaceae bacterium | reverse complement strand
GAAGTACTTCCCGTACGTACAATTTGTATTTGAAAAGCACCGGCATTTTCAAGTCCCGAACTTGTGGCTTGTGCAAAGCTTAATTTAGGAGGAGGGTCATTATCATAAATTGTGAAAATATGTTGACTTTGATTTCCCAGACCCAGGCCGGCAGTAGTATTCGGCCCGTCAATTAAATTCAGAATTACGTTCTCAGTACTTGGATCTTCGGCCAGGACATCGTTCTTAACCCAAATACGAACGGGGATTTCTTGTACTCCCGGCGGGAACGCTATACCATTCACCACATCTGAGTTCAAATACCCATAATCATTTGCTCTGGTGGCGGTTCCATCCGTGTATTCCAGATCGACTCTGACCAGGGATTGCGGAACATAGTTCAAGCGGGCGTAAATTCGGTTTACAAATACCGTACTATCAGGACTCGGATCGCTTTCTAAGGCAAAAGACTCTGCATCTCGGAAGCTTACCTGAGGCTTGATGACGCCTAAGGTCATAAAAGCATTATCCTGAACATTGAGTTCTGCTTGGTAAAAACCACCTCCCGTGGGAACTAACTCAACTACGCGCGAATTAGTTGAAGAGAAGTTTGGAAAATTCGGACTGGACTCGTCAAAGATCAGGACATACTTTGTAAATCCCGTCGGCAGTGCAGGAAGGTCTCCGGGGTAGAAGCGAAAGCGAATATTTGAAGTTTCCCCGGATTCATCAAATCGCCAAATTCGTTCAGTTCGCATGGTACTTCCCGGGTCATTCGGTGTATTGTTTTCCGTAAAGGCCAAGCTTGAACCATTGTGCCCTACCAAAAGGAATTCATTCGGACTATTAAAGGAGACTCCAACATTAACGGGGCTAATTTCAAAAATATTAATTCCTTTACTAACGCTGTGTCGCTGAGCGCTACTGTTGATAGTCTGACCTATACCTATTACGCCTTTTCCATAGCCGGCTTGGTGTTCGTATCGATCGTTTACAATGATATTTGCATAATATTTAGCACCAAGATAATTTTCTACAATTATTCGCTCTGCGTCATTCAGTAGCCGATTGTAATAACATATTTCGGCCAATCTGCCTTTGAAGGCTTGAGTAGCGGTTTCATTATTTATCGGACCATTTTCATTGAAAGAGTCGGAGTTCACTGCTCCGATTCCGATCGGGTCGGGATGTCGGAAAATTCCGCCGATACCTGCCGCGTATTGTCCTCCCGTTTCCAAGGTTCCGAAGAAGGACCCGTTTTGATATCCTTGGACATATCCGTTTAGTGAATTATCAGTCGGAGCCGAAAAAATGTGCGAAAGCACATAAGTAGTATTTGGCTGAATGGCGGTTCGAATATAACTGTATCCAAACGGCGGTACATTGGGATTTCCGGGATCATTATCCGGCTCTTTATCATACGCGCCGATATAAATTTCACCATTGAAAATGTACATATTCAGACCTCTCCATCCTCCACCTTCTTCCCAGATGGTCTGTCTTGAGGTTATATCTTCGGAGGTGCGAAATGCAAAAATCATGGTTTGTTCATAGGTCGTAGTTATTGATGTATTCAAATCATTACTAGAGTTCACTTTAAGCATTCGACCATTTTCAAAGGTCAGGACGGGATATCCGTTTATTGTCGCACTTGGGTCATCCCTGAAATAAGGAGGTAGAAAATCATCGCTTGCTTGTCTGAAAGCCCGATCATTCACAGCACTTGGCGATATGTCATCCCACTGGGTAACGTCGTCGCCATCAGCCAAATTTGTTAATGACCCTGCATCCAACCAGAGGCGTACATCACTTTGTGTCGGTGAAATGGAATTGGGTGTATCATGACTGACACCGCCGGGCCCCAATTGGCCAAAGCATTGTAAGATGGAAAACATCGAGAAGAATGCCGATAAAAAGAAGGCGCATCCCGAATTTATAGGTACGAGGGAATTCTTAGGGGAATTCATAGTTAATGCATTTCTGTACCACTCTTACTGAAAAGGTGAATTGATTGTTTCACTTTTTTCCTATAGAAAAGAAAAAGCCTCATCGATAAGGATGCGGCTTTTATCGTAGAAAATTTATTTTTTGTCTATTCTACTACCAACTTCTTGGTTTCGTTAATAGCATCAGAATTTATCTGAATGAAATAAATACCCGGAGGAATATTACCATAGTGAAATTCAAATATTTCTGAGTTAGAATCGAATTGAGTTTGGCGAATTAACTTTCCGGAGAGATCGTACAATCTCACAGAGGTCTCAAAATCTCGGGTAACGAAAGGCAGTCTCAAATAAACACTACCAACGGTAGATGGGTTCGGGTACATGAATACATCCTCATTACCTGAAACGGGTTGATTGAAAATAGACACCGGATCACTGTAGGTGAAATCTCCGTTAAAGTCTACTTGCTTCAGACGGTAATAGGAAATGCCTTCCAAAGGATCGCGGTCTTTTTCCTGATAGCTCAAAAAGTTATTTGAGTTCCCCGCACCGGCTCTCTCAAGTATTGGTGTCCACACCATGTCTTCTCCCGCTCGCTCTATTATGAAGAAGTCGTTGTTGATCTCCGAAGCCGTTTCCCATTTGAGATCCACTATGGAGCCGTTCAGCTTGGCATCGAAAGCGAGGAGCTCGATGGGGAGGGGGATCGCCGAAGAGGCTGTAGACGCAATAGCGAAATAATCCCCATTTTCAATATTTGACACTCGGAATAACATGGTAACTCCCTCATCTTCTTCATTAATTGCTGGTATGATAGTCGCATCACTGAAATTTTGTGGATCCACATTGTTGTGTCTGAGCAAAACTAAATTTGAGGCTGAGATAATATCACTGTTCTCCAAACTGCTGAAGTTTAATAAGATATCGACCTCTCCAACAGTGCCTGATTTGAAGAATTTCCAAATCCGACCTGATCTTTCATAAATGGAAGATGGTAAATTTGAGTTGCTATAAGGCCAAGAATTGTCAAGAGGCACATTGTTATGTCCCCAGATTAAAAAGTCGTCGCCATCAGCGTCTGCAAAAGAGTTGGAGCTTGATACCCGAAGCAATGAAGGTCCGCGTGCGTCGCCGTGAAAGTCATTAGAGTCTTCATAACCTATACCGGCAATATTGCGATTAAAATTAGTAGATCCTTCAGCAACATTAAAAAATTGATCGTTAATCAAATTGATTGCATATTTTCCCGATAGGTAATTCGTAAGAATTATTCTTCTCGATTCAGTCATAGGTGCATCACTGTAGCCTATAAACTCAGCAATGTCTCCATGGTAGTCATTGTCATTATCCGTATTGTCATGATACAGGGCCGAACCATCAACCCCACCCAATGATGCTGCTCCTGTATGAACATATATTCGACCAACATCGTCAGCATTCACTGAGGTTCCTTTTTCTCCATTGACGTAAATACGTAAACGATCAGAAGAAGGTGTTTCCAATCTATCGTAATGACAACTTACAACATAGGCTGTACCCGGCGATATGTCTTCATACAATGCATAGGTTGTCGTTGCATTCCCTGAACCTGTAGCGCCCCAAGGGGATAAGTTTCCTTCAGGGTCATCATCGGGATTATTCCAAGCGTGAAAATATAAATCGTAAAGATTTCCTGTCTTCTGTTCGAGATAAATCGAAAAGCCTCTGGAACCACCGCCTTGCTTGTAAATCAATTGTCTTTCACTTTGATAAGAACTGTTTGGTCGTATTACCAGAAAGAAGTCTTTGCTATCATAAAAGCTTCCCGAATTTATCAGACCATAATTCTCCAACGTGTAATAATCACTGCCGTCGAATCTCAAAACATTATATCCATTCAAAAGATTTGTACTTGTAAATAATTGAGCTCGTCTATTGTCATTTGATTGACTGATGGAAAAATTATGAGGCGATGAATTACCAATTGTTTGGAGATTGTTTCCATTATTAGAAACATTTTGTTGATCCGCTCTTATCCAAATAATATTGTCTAATTCTTTACCTATACCTGCGGCTCCTTGAAATTCAAATTCGCTATAATCTTTTATTGTCATAACATGTCTCGGTACGGCAACATTAAAAACTCCATTTACAATGTTTGTTAGTTCTATTTCAATGGTTTCATCGGGTTCGTCCGTATTATCTGATACAAGTTGTAGATTTAATCTCTGGAGTGTATCAGGGTAAGCTAACGAAGAAGCCGGAAATTGAATTTGACCTGTAGCTGCCGTTGTATAATCAGTTCCTCCACCGGTCGCCGGAAAAGGTAATGTGGATACAATACTATAATCGATAGTAACTTCCTTGGCGGAGGGAGCGCTTAATTCGATAACTGCAGAGGCATCATTAGTGGTTTCAGTAAACTGGCTTGTAGGTGAGATAAAAAATGCTGAAGGAGGATCATCATTGTCTATTATTGAGATTTCAGTTTGCGTTCTTCCGTTTTCGAAATTTACGCCCGTCGCTGTCAGATTTGTTATCTCTAAAACAATTGTTTCGTCAATTTCGTCAATTATATCATCATTTATTGTGAGCTCGATGGTTTTTTGCGTTTCCATAGGTTGAAAAGTTATTGAACCTGCCGTAAACGAATAATCTGTGTTGGGAGTAGCAGTACCACCTAAAGGAAAATATCCTGAAGAAGTATTAATTCGATAATCAAAAGTTGCATCATCCGAAGGCTGAGATCCGGTTCTGGAAAGGCCTATGTTTACTATACCTTCAGATTCATTAAAGCTTAAACTTAAATCATCAAACTGAATTTTAGGATCACTATCATTATCATAGATTGAAATGACCTGAGATATAAAATCTCCATTTAAGTTACCAATATTTAAACTCGGACTGGAAAGTAAATTAAAACTATATGTTTCTGTATTCTCTGGGTCAGAGTTATCTACGATGTCGGTTGAAACGAAAAAGGTTTGTGTTGCAAAATCAATTGATGAGGTATTATTCCAAATATAATCTTCCGGGTCAGTAGCTGATCCGGGAGAGAACTCGTAGTTTACCGTAACCGTCGAAGCCGGGATGTAATTTAATCTTCCTTCGGTGATTATTGGAGAATTCGCCTCGAACGCAAAATTCGTTTCAGAAACAACGGACACAGTAGGTCTTAAATATCCAAACGTAAAAAAAGTACCGTCATCTAAAGCAATTTCCAATTCATAGTTACCTGCGCCGGCATCTTCCATTTCATAGACCTCCGAGTTTGAACCAAAACTTGGGAAATTGCCTCCCGAATCATCAACCAGAAGTACAAATTTTGAAAACCCGCTTGGAGCTGTTGGTATATCATCAGAATCTATTTCGAATAGAAAGTCTCCAACATCATTCTGTTGTTTATCTAATCTGTAAACCCTCCTCCAACGAACGATACTTCTATCCGCTTCCGGTGTATTTATTGAGGTGGTATCCAATGATAAACCATTATGTCCAACGAAGGCAAATTTATTTGCCATGGCTCCAGCCATGTCTGAACCTAAGGTAAAGGGATTTCTACCTTTGCTTAAATTGTGGGTACCCGGAAGTATTCCTCCAACTGTCTGGGCTAATCCAATTACATCAAATCCGTAAGAAGCTTCGTAATCATACCTGTCATCAATTATGATGTCAGCAAAATATTTAGCTCCTAAATAGTTTTGAACGATAATGCGTTTCGCGTCATTTAACCTTTCATTATAGAGAATAACCTCAGCTATACGTCCCAAAAAAGGGTGTATTCCGGTTTCATCGCTTATCGGTCCTTCTTCCGTAAAGGAATCTTTTCGCACTGCACCAATGCCTATTGGGTCAGGATGTTCTCCCAGAGAACCGACATTGTTAGCACCATAGCCATCATTATTCCAAAGTAAATTACCAAATAGTGATTGACTTCCATTTAAAAATCCGTAGATATCACCATCCAGTGCACCTCCGTTATTATTGCCTTCTACTCCCCAAAAAACCATAGTAAGAACATAACTTGTGTTGGGCTGTATAGGTGCTTTTCGATAAACATGTCCCCACCAAGGGGTACCATCCGGATCAGTTTGAGAGCCATCATTGTCTACACCGTTTTGGTTTAGATCATAACCGGTGATGTAAAGTTCTTGATTATAGATATAAGTATTTAATCCTCTCCAGCCTCCGCCTTCCTCGTAAATCATTTGACGCGTATTCACATCATTTCCCGTACGAAATGCAACGAAGATGGTCTTTTCCGTTACTACATCTTCCAAGTTGATATCTGAAGAACTTGAGAGCTCGAACAACTGCCCCTGTGAAAATGACAGCGCAGGAAAACCATTTATACTGGAGTTAATATCACTTCTGTAGGTAGGCTGGCGGAGTGGTTCATATTGAATAGCGGTATCAAGTATTTGAGATGGTGAAGAATCATACCACACGCTCATCGGATCCCCATCGCCAATTCCTTTAATTTGACTTGCATCAAACCAAACTCGACACTCACTAATAAATTCTTGTTGTTCCGGATTACCCGGAACATAAGATGGATTGACAGTATCTGAACTCACCCCTCCCGGTCCTCTTTGGCCGAATGAATTAAAAGTCAAAAAGCCAAAAGCCAAAATTGACAACAACCGTATATATTTTCTCATAGCGCGTAATCTATTTTTGAGGCTTGCAAGCCGTCATTGGTCAGCTTCAAATTTCAGACCGTAAAATTAGTCTTAAAGCCGAGTAGAGTCAATAATTTAACTCTAATATGTATAGAGGAAAATACATATTATGTCGACAAAACCCTAATTTTTGCCGATAAAAAGAAAAATGCAAGATGGGGGGCTTACTTATGCCATATTGTGAAAGACATTCTGAACGTCGTCATCCTCTTCCAGTTTCTCCAGAAGTTTGTCAACATCGGCTTCTTCTTCTTCACTCAGTTTTTTGGTGTCCATGGGAATCCGCTCAAATCCGGAGTTCATCACTTCAAGCTCTTTTTCTTCAATAGCTTTCTGAAGTACTCCGAAATCGGTAAAGGGAGCATAAATCATGATCGAATCATCTTCTTCAAAGATTTCATCCGCTCCGTAATCAATTAGTTCCAATTCCAACTCCTCCAAGTCATTGTCACCTTTGGCAATTCTAAAAAAGCATTTATGCTCGAACATAAAGTCTACCGAGCCGGATGTGCTTAAATTTCCGTTACACTTATTGAAATAGCTTCTCACATTGGCTACCGTTCGAGTGTTATTGTCGGTGGCCGTTTCCACCAGTATGGCGATGCCATGCGGCGCGTAACCTTCAAATATCACCTCTTTGTAGTCCTCTTGGTCTTTACTTGAAGCCCGCTTGATTGCCCGCTCAATATTGTCTTTAGGCATGTTTTCCGTCTTCGCATTTTGAATAACGGCACGAAGCTTGGCATTCGTGTCAGGATCAGGACCGCCTTCTTTTACGGCAATCACAATATCTTTTCCAAGTCGAGTAAATACTTTGCTCATCTTGGCCCAACGCTTCATTTTGCGCTCCTTTCTAAATTCAAATGCTCTTCCCATAGGGTACCTAAATTTTCACGCGAAGTTAATCAGATTCTCATTTTCTTTCCGGCCGTAAAGATCAGGTAGCGCAATTTTTGGAAAATCTCTACTTTACGATGAGTTTCACAGTCTCATTCAGTAGTTCGCTCACTCTTATATTCAAGGCATAAATACCGGGAGTGACGGAATTTAATTTCTGAGATACAATTGTTGAACTCGGTGTAAACTCCGTTGCAAAAATCTTTTTTCCCGTAAAGTCATAAAGGGAGACAACCGTATTCTGATTTAAGGCCGATTCGGGTAATTGAATTTGAACTTCGCCGAAGTGAGTCGGGTTGGGAAAAACGTTTATCTCTCTTTTTGAGACCATTGAAGTGTTCTGTACGGCAACCGGTTCGCTGTGCGTGTGATTGCCATCAAAATCAACTTGCTTTAAGCGATAATACGAGAGACCTTTAAGCGGCAGATAATCCTTCGCAGAATATTCTCTTTTTTGATTGGAATTTCCCGCGCCGTCCACTATGGCGACCGATTGCCAATTGATTCCGTCGATTGAGCGTTCGGCTACAAAGAAATCATTATTGAACTCAGATAAAGTTTGCCATCTTAATTCAACTTCTTGTCTGATCAGTTGGGCGGTAAAATCTATGAGCTGAATTGGTAAGGGTAGATTTGTAATGGATGATGTATTCCCCAATGTCAGATACATACCATTGGATATTGGCACATCTCGAAAGATTACGGTATTGCCATCTATTGCAGCTGCTTCAGGCAATAGGATCGTATCTAATTGACTGAAATCGCCGGGCAGAGGATTAGTGTGAATGAGTAGGCGAAGGTATTGATCTTCATTTGGTTCAATGAAATCGGCATTCGCGGAAGCGGAATAATCAATTTCGATTTGAGCTTTAAGCGTCCCCGGATCAGCGTTTGTGAAGAATTTCCAGATTTTACTTGACCGCTCTTGGATCGGATTCTCTAAAGGAGCATTCCAATAGGAAACGGGCCAAGTATCGGTCATGCCTTCGCCATTATGTCCCCAAACGGCATAGTGGTCACCTGAACCTGTAAAGTTTACTTGTTGTACTCGAATTTCAGCACGTCCTTTTGAATCACCGTGGATATGGTCTCCTAAAAATGCTATCCCCGCAACGTCATGACCAAAATAATCGGAATCACCTGCGTCTCCGAAACCCGCTACATCAAAATATTGTACGGCAGGTGCCAGAGCCACATCATATTTTGCCGATAAGTGATTATGAATGATATTTATTCTTGCGTCATTCATTCGTACCGCGTCCGTTCTGTTTGGCTCGTTGAAGTAGATCATTTCTGCAATATCACCTTCGAAGAAGTTTGAAAAACCACTAAACGTTTCAATAGGACCATTGAATGTAAACGAGTTATTCCAAATTCCACCCAAAGCTGCGCGACCTGTATGGGTATAGAGGCGACCTACATCGCCGGTATAGCTTTGTTCCAATGCTCCGTTTACATAGATTTTCAAACCCCTGTTATCAGGCGCATTAGGGAAGAGGTTATTCAAATAGTGAACACTTATCACATACGTTTCTCCATTTTGAAATGAAGTGGTTGATGCTACCAAAGCCAGATCATTTAAATCGGCTCCCCACGGAGAATAATCTCCATCATTAGAGGCGTTTAATCCCTGAAAATAGAGGGTGTTATTTTGCAAATAAAGTGCTAACCCCTTTCCTTTCCCGCCCTGCTCAAAAATCATTTGGGGAGTTGAGCTACCCGCATTTTCCGGAGTAATTACCAGAAAGATTGACTTACCATCGTAGAAGCCTGCCGTATTTATTAAAGAAGATTGTCCTGCGGTACTCGGATCTCCAATTGCCAATATATCATCAATGCCGTCAAAGCTTAAAACGCTCCTTTCGTTCAATGCATTGTTCTCGATAGCGGGCTGATTTGCAGATGTGTTTTGAATAAGTTCAATATTTCTGGGCGAGAGATTTGGAATGTTACCCGGATTAACGGCAGCATCTGCCACCATGTATATGGTATTATCTCGTTCTTTACCCACGCCGGCTACCCCTCGATTATCAAATTCCACATAATCCTTAATAAAGTAAGTATGTTGAGTCAGAGTACCTATTTGAGCGTTTACCGGATCGGGGTCTAATTCAAATACTGCAGATTCGTCCGGTTCATCAATGTCATCAGAGTTCACGATGAAGTTCGTCTCATTGGTAGGAATGTCATAATAGATGAACGAGAGTGTATCACCCGCAGGTATGACCAATGTCGAGTTGATTTCAGCTTCGTAATCGGAACCATTACCGAAAATAGCGCCATTAGTGGCTGTACCGATATCGAGAGCCGTGAATGGTATTTCGATTTGCTTTGAAGAAGGGGCAGAAAGTATGACGTAAATTCTCGGATCACCAATTCCTTCATAGCCTTCGGAGGAGCTCGCCAAGAAGTTCACGGTAGGCGGTACATCATTGTCTACAATATTTATTTGCGTTTCAATATTGAGCGTATCATCGAATCCGATTCCGTTTGCGGAAGAGATTTCCATAGTGAAGTATTCGTCAAACTCATCCAACGGATCGTCCGAAATATCTAAAACAACCGAATCTCTGGGTTCGAAAGGCGTAAAGGTTAACAATTGAGGAGTAGCCATTGTAAAATCCTCACCTGCAGTGGTTGATCCCAAGGATTTGATGGAGATTTGTGCCGTAGGGTTTCCCGTAAACGTTCCAATGATTTCAAGTGGAATTTTTACTTGGCCGGCACTTTCATTAAAGAAGTATTCGGCAGATTCGAAAGTGAGTTTCGGAGGAGGATCATTATCCAGTATTTTATAAATGATAGTGTCCGCACTTCCTACTGACAGGCCGCCCGTCCCTGAAGTAATGATGATCTCAAATTCTTCGATAGCCTCATCACCCGTTGATTCATTGTCATTTAGAATCTGTACATCAACTGATATGCTGCGAACTCCCGGATTAAATAGCAGCGGGCTATTCGATGAAGGCCAGTTATAGTCTGAGCCCTCCAGTGCCGTTCCATCCTCTGCAATGAGATTAACTTCATATGACACACCTATAGGAGGCGAATAATTTAATTGTACTTCAAAACTTTCTATGAATGAAATCGGAGGATCGTCACCTTCGATTGATGATTTTGAGGAAATTCCAAATTCAACGCTTGGTTGAATGGCAGCCACCGTAAGATAAGAGCCCTTTATTATCTCTACTTCACATTCATATCTGCCAGCCTCATTCAAGTATAAACCGATTATTTGCAATTCATCACTACTAAAATTGGGAAGAATACCATTCGAATTGTCCACTAATATTCCATAAGCTGAGTATCCTGCCGGAAGGGGAGGTAAATCTACAGAGTCGATTTCTAAATGAAGGGTTTCATCACCATTCGCAGGGCCTTTTCTATCGAAACGCCACATTCTGCGCAACCTTTGAAAAGTCAACGTGTCAGGCACGTTTTGCGCTGTCCAAACCATCGGACTATTGTTGTGCCCGACCATCAGGTAATAAGGCTCGTTGCTTGGAAAAGCCGCAGAAAAATTAGAAACGCTAATCTCAAAGAGGTTGTCTCCTTGACTGACGTTATGAAAATCGCTGTTGTTTTCTTTCCCGATTCCAATCACGTCATCTCCAAAACCGGTTTGATAGTCGTATTTATCATTTCCCAATACACTGGCAAAGTATTTCGCAGCTAAGTAATTCTCAATTATTATTCGCTGAGATGGTGATACAGTAAAAGCATAATAACATATCTCGGCCAATCGGCCCTTAAATCCAAAAGAGCCCGTGGGTACTTCGAAATTAGACACAGGCCCGAGCTCATTGTGATATGCTCTATTAAGACCACCGATTCCAATTGGATCAGGATGGGTATAAATCCCGCCAACTCCGGGGTTTTCGCAGCAACCATTTTCAAGGTTATATGGAAAGCTCACTCCGTTTAAGAAACCACTTAAACCCGTAAAAAGTGAATTAGCCGGATTAAGTAAAGTATTTGATGTACTTACATCATACAACATGGATAATACATATGTTGTATTTGGTTGTATCGGAAGTTTCTTGTAGGAAAACCCGAATTTGGGAACGGGAGAAAAAATGTCTATGTTAGCATCCCCACCACCTGCAACCAATTCACCATCAACATTAGTATCGTATACTCCCACTAAAATTTCGCCATTGTATATCTGAATATTTAAACCTCTGGAGTAGCCACCTTCTTCCCAAATTATTTGTCGGCTTGCAACATCGTTGGCTGTTCTGAATACCAAAAAAATTGACTGTTCATACGTCGTCTTTTTACCCGGGTTTGTATTCAAATCAGTTGAAGCGCTATCTGCGGGCAGGCTCCCAATTGATAACATTCCTCCGTCTTCAAATGAAATCACGGGTTTACCATTTATTCCATTAGAAGGATCGTTGCGGAAAATGGGCGGTAAAAAATCTTGGCCTGAATCCCAGAACGCCTCGTCAACGACTCCTGATATCGATCGGTCAATCCACAGCGTGACATCGCTTTGATCAGACAGATTTAAATCACCCGCATTGAGCCAAAGTCTGCAATTCTTTTGATCATCGCTATCATCCGTAACTCCCCCGGGACCCTTTTGGGCGGATGTTGAAGTGGCCAAGCAACTCAGTAAGCTGATGACTACCAAATGACTGATAAAATCTTTTAACGGGGCGATGGCATTTGGTTTTTAATTCTTTTGCCAACCAAAACAACGTAGTGAAATCTTTTGGTATATCGCTAGTGATAGATTGGTTAGCAGAGATTAAAGGTAGAAGTTCCACGTAAAATCTGATAATTTAAAATGTTAAAATTCAGATGGTTTTTAAGTTTTGACGAAGTAAGTTCAATCAACCTCCAATCGCAGAAGCAATGCTGCCAATCGATCGTTGGCAAATTGCCGTAACTCCGGAACGGTCATTTTTTCCATTTCTTCTGTCAAAATAGGATTGCCCACTAGGATGCGCACCTTACCGGATTTTAATTTACCGTGTTTGGGAAGTACTTTTTCCGTACCGGAAATGGCTACCGGAATTAACGGAATACCTTGCGATTTGGCCAGATGAAAAGCACCTTTTTTAAAAGGCATCACCTGAGCAGAAGATGACCTGGTGCCTTCGGGAAAGGTCACAATGCTTTTTCCTTTTTTGATTTGATCCCCGGCCTTTTCCATGGACTTGATCGCAGCAGATCTGTCTGAACGATCGATAAAAACCATACCTATTGCGGCCATACCCCATCCCAGAAAAGGCACGCTCTTGAGTTCTTTTTTTGCCAAAAAGTAGAGCGGTCGCGGCATGGAGTACATCATGACCGGAATGTCAAAATGCGATCGATGATTTGCATAGAAAATGCACGGTGGCAACTTTTTTAAGTCGGGTTGAATGATTCGCTTTACGCGAATATTGCTGATCGATAAGAGAGCAGGAGCCCAAAAATATCGACTGATCAAATAATAAGCAGGTCGCCACCATCCGAAAAGTATGCTCAACGTACCTGAAATAACCGTGAACGCTGATATCAGTACCGTTCGAATCCAGCGAAGGATTGTCTCCAATTCCGTTAAAGTTTGAGCAAATTTATCATTTCATCTTTAGAGAACTCTCTAACCTCTCCGGCTTCGAACGATGCCAGTGTTAAATCCTCTATTGACCAACGCACCAACCGTAGTGTGGGCAGTCCCACCGCTGCGGTCATCCTTCGCACTTGTCTGTTTTTACCTTCCGTAATTCGGAGTTCAAGCCATGAAGTCGGAATATTCTTTCGAAACCGTATGGGCGGATTGCGAAGTGGCAGGGTAGGGTCGACCATGCGTACGGCCTGCGCGGGAGCCGTAAAGTGTTTTTTACCTTTGATATTGAGCTCTACTCCGTTTTCCAGTTTTTCGAGTGCTTCCTCAGTTATATCGCCTTCCACTTGAGCGTAGTAGGTACGATAGTGTTTTTCATTCGGATCGAGCAATGCCGCGTTCAGGCGTTTATCGTTCGTTAGTATAAGCAGCCCTTCACTGTCGGCATCGAGACGTCCGACAGGGTAAACATCCTTATCAAAATCACCCAAGGCAGCCAGTGTTTGTCGATCGCCTTCCGGCGAAAACTGACTGAGCATACCATAGGGTTTGTATGCGGCAAAATAGCGATTCATTATTTTGAGTCACCTCCCAAAATCAATGGCAGACCATCATCTCCCTGCCCGATTACTACTACCTTACTATTTGGCGATTTGGCCAATTCCAGTGTGGCTTCAATTCCTTTCCACCTCAACAGCTTGTCCGAAATTCCTTCTGAAACGATGTCTTGAAAGTCCTTGATACCCTGCGCTTCAATTCTCTTTCGCTCCGCTTCTTTCTGCTCCTTTTCTATTCGAAACTCGTACTCCTGGCTTTCCTGCTCTTGTTTGAGTTTCTTTTCGATGGCGGTTTTGATATTCGGCGGAAGCTCAATGCCTCTGATCAGAATAGCATCTAAATAAATGTTTTTGTCCTTTAGTCGATTCTTCACATCCGTGAAGATCTCTTCTTGGATAAAATCTCGTTTGGAAGAGTAAAGCTCTTCGGGATCGTAGCGGCCGATCACCTTTCGTGCAGACGATCGCACCTCGGGCATAACAATCACTTCTCTGTAATTTTGCCCCAACGTTTTATGGATATACCCGATTTCATCTTCAATCGGTCTGAAACGGATCGACATTTCCATGTCAATGGACAGCCCGTTCTTTGACAAAGCCGTCATATTCTCTTTCTGTTCTTGGTTTCGCACGTTATAAATGTACATCTTGTTCCAGGGAGCAAGCACGTGAAAACCTTCCGGGTAAGTCACGTCAGTAACGGTTCCGCCACCAAATTGCTTGTAGAGTACGCCTGCTTCTCCCGACTCTATGGTGACGGTAGAAGTTTGCCATAGCACCAAAAGCAAAAATGCCGTTACTGCAACGATGATGATTAATTTTCTCTGATTCGGTTCCATTTGATTTAATTTTTGTGAAAAGTAAGGGTTTCTGCCGTTCTTTCAGGTCTTAGGGATTATGTTCGTTATCTTTGCGGCTAAATTCAATAACTATGGAAAAAGTTAAAGAAAAGGACACGGTAAGTGTTCATTACACAGGAACACTTGCGGATGGTGAAGTGTTTGATTCATCCGTAAATCGCGAACCTTTGTCTTTCACGGTAGGTGCAGGTCAAATGATCCCCGGTTTCGACAATGCAGTAAAAGGAATGGAAGTAAAGGAGAAAAAATCCGTTACCATTCCCGCAGAAGAAGCTTATGGAGAGGTAAGACCTGATATGGTTCAAAAGATTTCGAAGGATCAACTTCCTCCGGATTTGAAACCTCAGGTGGGTCAGCAATTGGCTTCACAACTCCCTTCGGGCGAGCAAATCATTGTAACGGTAAAGGATATTTCTGACGAAGAAATAACCATCGATGCCAACCATCCCCTTGCGGGAAAGGACCTCACCTTTGAGATCGAGGTGATCGAAATTAATTAGTGTTTTTATCCGTATCAGGCTTTTCGCCTGATTCTTCATTACGTCGATAGACGTAAACGATTCGCTTGGGCTTTTGAACTTCCTTCGGGGGTTCAATTTCGCCCAGAGCGATTTTAGTCAGTTCATCATCCTGATCTTCCTCCTCGGGCCAATCGTAAATCTGTCTCTGAGGTCCCCTTTTTCGGTATACCCAGGCTAGTGCGAAACCGGCCACGGCTCCCCACATGTGTCCTTCCCAACTGATGGAAGGATCGACGGGCAGGACTCCCCACCACATACTTCCGTAAAGAAAAGCGATTAAAAGCGACAATGACGCCACACGTTTTTCGCGTCTGAGCCAGCCGCTCAGAAAAAGAAACGCAGCCAAACCATATACCACGCCACTGGCACCAATATGATAGGAAGGCCGCCCCGAAATCCACAGCCAGATGCCACTCGAAACCCATATCCAAAAAATGGTTTTCCACGAAAGAGTAGGGTAGAAGTAGAATAGGGCCCAGCCCAACACCAACAGCGGGATAGAGTTATTGATGAGGTGGGACCAGCTACCGTGAATAAAAGGGATGGTTATAATTCCAAGCAGGCCTTCCGCTTTTCGCGGATATAGTCCGTAGGTGGTCAGATCAAAATCCAATTCAATAGACAGAAAGTGAATTATCCACAAAACCATAACGAATAGCAGTGGAATGAGCATCGAGCCGAACAGACGTTTTCGCTCTTTCACTATTTAAAGTTTCGTTGTTTTTTAATGGAATCGTATGCTTCCTGAACTTTCTGAAATTTCTCTTTTGCGGCTTTTTGAAATTCTACTCCCAAATGCCCCACCTTGTCGGGATGATATTTCACCGCCATTTTGCGGTATGCTTTTTTTACCGTGGCCTCATCCGCGTTCTCGTCAATTTCCAGAATTTTATAGGCACTCTGAGCGTCGTGACCGAACATGGCGCGGATTGACTCATAGTCTTTGTGGCTTATGCCAAGGTAGGTCGCAATATTTTCGATTACCTTAACTTCAGAAGCGTCTAAACTTCCATCGGCTTTGGCCAAACCAAAAACATAGTGAAGCAGTTGCAGCCTGAGCGGATGCTGCATGTTCTGTTTTATCTGAAGGCAAACTGCTCTAACATCCAGCGGCTGATTCAAAATATCGCGAAGGAGAAGAATCTGATCTTGAGCTTTTCGTTTTCCGAACTGCTTTTCCAGGAAATTTCGGACATAGTCCAATTCGGATTTCAGCACTTTGCCATCGGCCTTCATTACCGCGGCGGTTAATACCAAAAGAGAAACCGTAAAATCATTTGCCGTGGTGTAGCCGTAGCTCGATCTTCTGCGAGACTGTCCCGCCTTTTCTTGAGTTACAAGGGCGGATGATTTATCGATCATCGATCCGAGTGCAAAACCCAAGATGGCACCTATCGGTCCTCCGAAAGCCCAGCCGAGGCCGCCACCAATCCAACGCGCGTAATTTTTCATTCACTCTTATTTTTTATCTGATTGGTCTCCATAATCAGCACAGTTCCCAAAATCAATCTTCATTTTTATCTTACTAGCTATTAGCTACTAGCTACTAGCTACCAGCTACCAGCTACCAGCTACCTCCTGCGCCTCCGCCTCCGAAGCTACCGCCACCGAAGCCGCCAAAGCCACCGCCGCCTCCGCCACCAAAACCTCCAAAACCTCCACCGCCCCCGGTGAAGTTTCCGTATGAACCTCTGTGGCTGCGCGAAGCGGCACTCATCAATGCGAAGGCAGCCCAGAATCCCAAATCATTTCGGCGGGCATATCGATTGGTTTTTCGATACATCAAGAGCAACCAAATACCGATAATGAAAAGAAAAGGAATGACTACCGTCAGCGGATTCCCTCGGTTCTGACCTTGATAATCCTGAGAATTGTATTCGCCTTTTGCCAAATCAGAAATCACTGAGATGGCATTGATGGTGCCTGAAAAATAGTCGCCGTTTTTAAATGCCGGAATCATTTCGCGATCTACGATCAATTTTGCCGTAGCATCGGGAATAGCTCCCTCGAGGCCATAGCCGGTGGCGATGAATGTTCGCCGTCCTCCCGAGCCTCCCGTGGGTTTTATCAAGATGACTATACCATTGTCAAAATCTGCCTGACCCACTCCCCATTCTTCTCCTATTTTGGTGGCAGTTAGCGCAGCATCACCTTCGCAGAGCTCGGCAATGGAAACAACCACGATTTGATTGCTCGTCTCGTTGCTGAATTGCTGTAACCTCGCTTCCAAGGCACGCTCTTGGTCAGCCGGGAAAATATCCATTTGGTCGGCTACGAGACCTCGCGGCTTCTCGGGATAGCACTCTCCCAATTGACCGAAAGATAGCGCGCTGATCAGCAGAAAAAATGCAGTTGTCAGTTTTCTCATTTTTTGTCTTTTCCGAAGGATATTTCGTTGCTCAGTTCGTCTACATCATCATCAGCCACAGGAAAATGAGCCTTTAATTGTTCTCCGGCCATTTTAATTCCTTCTACCAATCCGTTCGTGTATTCTCCTTTCTTGAAAGAATCGATTAAGAAATTCTTGATGTCATCCCAAAAGTTTTTGGGCACAACGGCATTTATTCCGGCATCGCCCAATATAGCCAACTTGTGATCTTCGAAACTGACATAGAAAAGGACTCCGTTGCGAAGCTCGGTTTTGTGCATTTCCAATTTTTCAAAAAGAAATGCAGCTCTATCTAAAACGTCTTCAGGGCAGCGGTTCTCCAGATGCAAGCGAATTTCTCCGCTGGTCTTATTCTCGGCGAACTCAATGGCTTTTACGATTTTGGCTTTTTCAGCCTCTGAAAAGAAATCTTGAGCCATCTTAAAATTCTACTTGAGGAGCATTTTCAGATCCTTCGTCGCT
>CAZYWJ010000005.1:96305-99305 GCA_964651785.1 uncultured Cryomorphaceae bacterium | reverse complement strand
AATGTCTTCCCGAATCCTACTTCAGGTCGCTTCACCGTGGAGTCTTTGTTGAGAATGGAGAGAGTACAAATTTTCAATACGGAAGGAAGGCTTATCAATGAGATGAATACGTCAGGTATGAATATGGTCAATGTCGAAGATTTACCGAGAGGTTTGTATCTGGTCACGCTTCACACTGAGAAGGGGGCGGTCACGAAGAAAGTGATTATAACCAACTAGCAGATCCAATAATGATGGTCGTTAAATCAAAAAACCCTCGGTTCACCGAGGGTTTTTTCATGTCTATAGAAACGGAGATCAATGATGTGATTTCAATTTATCTTTCTCTTTGCCCAAAATAACTTTCAATCGATCAAAGTTTTTCTGAGCTGCCGTTTTAAAAGTATCCGCTTCAAATTCAACGAAAACGTCTTTTCCCGGAAGGAAAACGCGTACTTCCACCTTTTTCGAGCGCTCGGGAGTCTCCGTAAGTGATTTCAAGTAAATATCAGCCTTTACAATCTGATCATTGTATCGAACCAATTTATCAAACATTTCATCAATGTGTTGAATCAACTCTTGGCTCGCGTTGAAATTTACAGGTTCTATGGTCTTGTCCATGGTTATTGATTTTTCTTATTCGTTACTAATTTAGTCATTCGTAATCTTAGGAAACATGATATTCGTCACCAAAAGAGGAATTCTACGTGCAAATAAATGAATACCTATACAATCTAACGCTTGAACAGGCAGGTATTGTTCAGTGCTTGCACGACTTAATTGTGGAAACGCCGGGTATTGAGGTGAAACGGCGCTGGAAACTACCGTTTTACTTTCGCAAATCGTGGATTTGCTATTTCAATGTTTTGAAAGATGACAGTGTAGAATGGGCCTTTTTAAGAGGAAATGAGTTGAGCAATGAACACGGCTGGCTGGAATCAAAAGGCCGAAAGCAAATTTATAGTGTAAGTTTTAAAACGCGGGAAGATATTGACCTCAGACTTGCTCAAACTCAATTTCAAGAAGCATTGCTTCTGGATGAGCATGTTCCTTATTCGGTACGAAAAAAATAATCACCTGATTCTCATAGCTACCGCTAATGCAAAAGTTTCAGTTTCATTAGAAAAATGTGGAATTTCTTCTGCATAAAAACGCCATTCAATGACAATTCGAAAAATTGAATCTGCATTTTTTTTTTGGCTGCTTGAAACCTTTAATCGAGCATTTGCGTAAACGAGGGCATCAAGTGTCATATTAATTATGCTGAAAGTAAAAATCGGGCTTCGCGGATTGAACCCCTCGGAAAAAATAGAGAAGGCCAAACGGGTGGTAGCCGGAATGAACAGCAGCAAAATTTATGGCGAAAACACGGAGTTGATAAACGATTTAACTTCAGCTTGTGAAGCCTTGGAAAAGGCGATGAAAATGGCGGAATACGGAGATCGAAGAGCAATAGGCGCAAGAAACCTTTGCGTGAAGAATCTCGATGCAAAATTGCGACAGGCTGCATCTTATGTGGAAGCGATGAGCAAAGGAGATAAGGCAGAGATTGAACGTTCGGGTTTTGAATTAAGAAAAAGAAACAACCAGCCTTCAGCCCTGACGCACCCCGCCAATTTTCGCATTAAGCGCACGGAAAATTCGGGAGAGCTGCTTCTAATGTGGTCTCCGGTAAGAAATAGCAAAAATTACCTGGTTCAAAGCACCTTAAAGAAGGATGCGAAGAAATCGGATTGGACAACGATCAACTACAGCACGAAGAGTCGCTGCCTGATCGACAATTTGAAACCGGGCAAAACATATTACTTCAGAGTCCTTGCCATTGGCGCCGGGGGAATCGGCCCCCCTAGCAGTACCGAAGCAATTATGGCAACCTGACATTACTACCCCCTTAAGCTGTATGTCGGTATGGACAGAAACGCCTGAGCTAGCGCTCGGGCGTTTTTTTGGTCTGTCTATAAAGCTCAATATTTGCATTGCACCTCCGGCAAAACCACTGCATAACCGAACCATCAAAATCTAAAACAGAAAAGCCCCGAAATACGGGGCTTCTCAACGATATAATTGTTCAATCCAAATTCTTTACAGGCTATTAATCAATAAGATGTAAATCGCTCACACAAAAAAATTCGGAAGTGCAAATGTAGTCAATTAAATCAAACCTCTTTCGTCGATTCCAATTCAGAAAGAGAAATGTTTACGACAATGGCTCCCGTAGAATAAGGCGCTACTTCATATGGATTGTAAACGAGCGTCAATCCTTCCGTCGTGTAACCAATATTATCAGGCAGGATAAAACCCTCTTCGGGAAAAATAAAACCCGCCTCGTTCAAATCTTCATTTGCCGAAAGCGAATGCTGCTCTCTGAACTTTCGCTCGGCCACTTTTTTCAGCTTATCCCCGTATCGGCTCACCAAATCTATTCGCTCACCGTCTTTTAAACTGTATGATTGAATCAAGGTAGCCGTATTGCCATGCGCCCCACCCATAAATTCGCTATCGTCTACAACAGTGGTCAGCACGGAGTCGCCGAGTATGGTTGATTCCTTTCCGTCAAGGTAAAGATACCAGGCGGTAGGATCATCCGGAAACTCCATTTTAAATAACTCATAGCCCTCAATAAAGCTTGCCGCCAATGATTCCCACGAGCCGGTAGATTTCGGTTCGGGCAGTCGCGATTTTATCAACTGGCGGTATTGATCTTCTATCTTTCTGCTAATTTGGTCGGCAATAGTTGAATCGCCTCCCGTTAAAACGGGCACGACAATGTGCACCTCGGTGCATTCCGTGCCGTCACAACCCTCTTCAGTAGCCGAGTATTCCTCGTAACTCAACTCATAAGCGGGCAACTTCTCCGATTTCTCGCCACTTTGGCTTGTATCGGAATCCGTGCAGCTCATCAAGCCGAACAGAGCAATAACTAATGAAATTCTCATCATCTAAAGATTGTATTGATTTTTTAAAACGGATTTAAGTTGATTTAAAACGGTAGCATGCGGTGCGTCGGGATGTTCATCCAAA
>CAZYWJ010000005.1:39840-96205 GCA_964651785.1 uncultured Cryomorphaceae bacterium | reverse complement strand
GGATTTAAGTTGATTTAAAACGGTAGCATGCGGTGCGTCGGGATGTTCATCCAAAAATTCATCAATGTCGAGCATGTATTGCTGCACCAAGTCGGGATCGGTAAAAACATCAGAGTTTTCTGCCACAGTCACTACTTCAACGGCTACCATATAGTCGCCGCGAATGGCGTGTCTGATCAGTATATCCAACTCATCAGAGGGATAAATACCGGCGTGCCAAAAAACGGAAATAATCATGGCGCGTAGCGATTCAAATTCATCCTCTTCCAAGGCGCTGATCAATTCGGGTACGGCCTCTTGCGTTTTTAGCTCACCGAGAATTTTCTCAATTCTCGCTTGAATGTCCGCCTCATCGGGCCAAGCCAAATACGCTCGAAGCAGCGGCTTCACCAAAGTGGCATTTCCTTGCTCAGGAATTTTTTTCAGCGCCGAGATTACCTCCGTCGATTTTGTCGAATGCAAGAGACTCATCAAGGCCTCTACTTTTTTATTTTTTACGGTTGACATATCTTCTATCTTCTATAACATTAATTTATGTCTGATCTAAAGGGTTCATTAGCAAGGCGCACGTAGTTTTAAAATTAAGGCGTTGACTGATATCAATAACTGATTTTAAAACAAGTGGAACGATGATAAAGAGCCATTTAGACAGACACTAATTGAACACGGCAGAACCAATTCGCACCATCGTCGAACCGCATTCTACCGCGATTTGATAATCATTACTCATCCCCATACTGAGGGTCTTCATCTGTACGTTTTCGGGAGTTTCAGCTTTAGCCAATCGATCAAAATCAGCCTTCAGACTTTTAAATTCTCTCCTGATCGTTTCTTCGTTTTCGGTATTGGTAGCCATTCCCATAAGGCCTTCCACTCTGATGTTTTTTAGAGCAGGTAGCAGGTCGGAACTCAAGAGTTCTTCCAATTCCTTCTCGTCCAAACCGAATTTCGACTCTTCTTTAGCGATGTGCACTTGCAATAAAACGGGAATCACCCTCTCTCCATTTTTCGCCCGCTTGTTTATTTCTTTCAAGAGTTTCAAGCTATCTACGGAGTGAATGAGGTACACAAACGGAGCAATGTACTTCACCTTATTTCGCTGCAGGTGACCGATAAAATGCCAGCGAACATCCTCGGGAAAACGTTCCTGACGGGCAGTCACATCCTGTGCCTTATTTTCACCAAAATTGCGTAAGCCCGCATCGTATGCTTCTTGCACGGCTTCATCGGAGCTATATTTCGAGACGGCTACCAAAGTGACACCAGCTCCCAACTCTTCTTTTATTTTGGCTACGTTTTCGGCTATTCCCATCCTTCCATTTTCACTAAAGCGCCATCCCGATAAACGGGTATTACGCGAGTTTGATTTGGCGTGAGACAATACTTAATGTCTTCATTCAAGTTCAACTTTCTCAATCTTCTTCGGTGAGAAGACGCCTTCAGAAAACCGAAATAATTGTCTCTCGCTTGTCTGAACAGAAAAAGTGAGGCAATGGTTGAGTCTTCATCGCTCATGTAATCGCCCGTCTCCAAAAGTGCTTCGGTTATAGCGCCCGCGCAGATGCTATCTTCCAAGTTGAACTTTCCTTGCCAACCGGAGGCCAGCAACAATACATCCGTCGGATATTTACTGAGGTAATCAATGACGGACTGAAGGTTAAGTAAAGAACCCACCAATACTTCGTGCGTTTTAGCGGCTCGGTTTATGGCCTTCGTTCCGTTGGTCGTTGTCAGCACCAATGTTTTTCCTTTCACCAAATCGCCCATGTAACTGTAAGGCGAATTTCCGAAATCGAAACCCTCCACAATCTCCCCATTGCGCTCCGCTCCTACCAAGTATCCTTCGTCTTTAAAAGCCTGCGCCTCTTTCACCGAACTTACGGGTATCATCTTGGCCGCACCATTGTCGAAAGCCGTACAGATGGCGCTGGTGGCGCGCAACACGTCAATGGCCACCACCGTGGTATACTCTTGTTTGTACAAATCAAACTCCTCGGGAGAGAAGCACACTTCTACTCTATTCTTCTCAGGCATTCTTATAAAAAGGGAGTTTGACCACTTTGGCCTTCAAATTCTTATTTCTCACTTGAATGAAAATATCAGTTTCAGGAGATTTAAAGTCATTGGCCACGTAGCCTAAACCTATGGCGCTACCCAAAGATGGACTCATGGTACCCGATGTCACCACACCAATTTTATCTCCTTCGGCATTCACAATTTCGTAATCTTTTCGGGGTATGCCGCGATCGATCATTTCAAAACCTACCAATTTTCGGTCGGTTCCTTCTTCCTTCTGCTTCTGCAAGCGCTCCCTATCCACAAAGTCTTTTGTGAATTTGGTGATCCAGCCCAGACCTGCTTCAATCGGAGAAGTGGTTTCATCAATATCATTGCCGTAAAGGCAAAAACCCATCTCCAGACGCAACGTATCCCGAGCGGCCAGACCTGCCGGCTTCATACCGACGGATTCGCCTGCCTTGAGAACGGCGTCCCAGAGCTCGGCCGCCTGCTCATTTGGTACATATAGTTCAAATCCACCGGCGCCGGTGTAACCCGTAGCCGAAATGATCACATCATCTACTCCACCCATTTGGTCGGCGGTGAAGGTGTAGTAGCCCATTTCAGAAAGGTTTACCTCCGTAAGCGTTTGTAAAGCCTCGATGGCCTTGGGTCCTTGCACGGCCAAGAGTGAATAGTGATCGCTCACATCTTCCATCTCCGCCCCTACTTTGTTTTGGCTTTGAAGCCAATTCCAATCCTTTTCAATATTTGAAGCATTCACCACCAGCATGTATTCCGTTTCAGAAATACAGTAAACGAGCAAGTCATCTACTATTCCACCTTTGCCGTTGGGCAAACAGGTGTATTGCACCTTGCCGGGAAATAATTTTGAAACGTCGTTGCTCGTAACCCATTGCAGGAATTCGAGTGCGTTTTCGCCTCTGACGAAGAATTCGCCCATGTGCGAGACGTCAAACATTCCCGCGGCTTCTCTCACGTTTCGATGCTCGTCGTTTACACCCGTGTATTGCACGGGCATTTCATAACCCGCAAAGGGAACCATTTTGGCTCCGAGGGCAATGTGCTTATCGTATAATGCAGTTTTTTTCATCCGGTCGATTTTCGCGGCAAAGGTAGTATTTAGTTATGTGGAATCGAGTAGTGAGCAATTAGTATTGAGCATTCAGTCCAAACAAAAAACATTAAATATCAGGTATCGGGCAGGACGAAAGAGGCCTGATTGTAGAGGAATGAATAATAAAATGAAAGTTCTAATCTGTCAGCCGGTGAATCACGTTTGCTCTTCCAACATCTCCGGGGCCGAGGAAGGAGACTGATAGTTACGCATTTTCTCCAATAAATCGGGTAAATCGTCGGAGGTCAAAACCATCTCCTTGCAACTATTTCGCAGCAAACCTGCTTCGGTCATATGATCAAACATTTCCAAAAGTTTGTTGTAGTAGCCCTCAATATTAAAAATACCCATGGGTTTCGAATGAAGTCCCAATTGCGCCCATGTCAGCATTTCAAACAACTCTTCGAAAGTGCCGAAGCCACCCGGCAGGGCAATAACTCCATCGCTCAACTCATGCATGGTGAGTTTCCTTTCGTGCATCGATTCTACGTAAATCAACTCGGAAAGGCCATTATGTTCCAGTTCCTTTTTTCGCATGAAGTGAGGCAATACCCCTATAACCTCCCCGCCTCCATCTAAGGCTCCGTCTGCTACGGCACCCATCAATCCCAACTTGGAACCGCCGAAGACCACTCGAATACCTTCATCGGCAAGCTTCTGCCCCGCTGCGCGAGCTGCTCCATAGTACAATTCAGAATTTCCTCGGGAAGAGGCACAGAATACGGCAATGCTTTTCATGGGTTTCTTTGTAGGTAAAGAATAAAGAAAGAGAAATTTGAAGATATGAAACTTCACGGTTCAGGAAAGATAATTGATGCAAGACCCTATTTCTCTCTTCGCAACCTTTCAGAAAGTCCGCTATACCCAATCAATTGCAACCCCACTAAAAACATCGGTACCAAAAAAGGCAACATATATCGCTCTTCTATTCCCCGCTGAATAAATACCAGGTAGAGAAAAAAGAGCAGAAAAGGCAGCCTTACCGCCCATGTTTCTCCGGTTTGCTTTCGCGAAAAAAACAAAAAAGTCATCGCAAATATGAAGACGTGCACGAATAAGGAGAGCCATCGCAGCCCTTCGATAAAAAGATTGCCTCGCCATGCCTTCTGAAACAGATAGGGTGAGAGATTGCTGTGCAAAATAATATCTCCGGCTACCTGTATCGGCGCGATGATCCAAGCTCTCACAAAGTTTCCCCTAGTGTATTCACGATGAAGCGAATCGAAGGTCACAATCAACTCAGCCTCGCCTTGGAGCTCCCGATCGATGGCGCGATTGCCATCAAAATAAGGCATTTGCTGTCGCAACACGTCAATGTATCGGCTGTAGGCTTTCCTCAAGACCAGGCTGTCTAAGGTCAGTGATGCACTTCGGTCGATAGACCCGATAACTACGGATTTGGCATAATCCTCATTTACTTCTCCCCTTGCTGCTTCCCACAGTAAATTCATGGAAGTGTGAAACGTCTGTCCCGACTGCCCCGTCATTTTATGGAAATCCCAAACTGCACTATGAAGCGGTCGATACAGGTCGGGCGCATCAGAATGGTAGATGGGGTGAAGATCTACCCTCTCGGTTAATCGATAAACGCGCACTTGCCATAATATCATAGGCACTATGGAGAGTAGAAGAATCGGTACGAGCCTCTGTCGCAAAATGCCAACCATCGGCAAATAGGAAAGTATCAAGAGCAAAAGTGCGGGTCTGATCAAAATGGCAAATCCCAAAACGATTCCCGAAAGCCACAGTGACTTCTCGCTACCTCTCACACCTCGAAAAAAGAGGGTGTAGAAAAAAATCACCAATGCAGGAGTGAGTGCCTCAGTAAGGGTGTAGCTGAGAAAACCATAGAACATCGGCATGGCTGCGATGAAAAAACCCGAAAGACCGGCTAACTTTCTGTTCAATCCCAAGCTCCTTGCGAGATCGGGAATAACCCCAACGGCAAAACTCCACAGTACCAGTTGAAACAGAACCAATGCTCCCAAACCCGATTTTTCACCGAAAATGAAAACGAAGAAAGTGTAGAGCATACCGTAGCCGGGAGATCGACGAACGTATGCGCCCTGCCCCCTACCCGAATCTTTCCACTCTCCCGATTCTAAAAAGTTGAGCCCGGGCCTCAGATAAGACGGGTCATCTGAAGTGATTACGGAAATCCCTTCGCGTAGTGACGTAGGGTTATCAATTTGTAAATAATACCGATTGGCTACGTGCACCCCGATCGCACATAGAAATGCAAAGAGCATCAGAACCCATGGCCTTGCAACCCTTGAAAAGTTCGTATTTTTCACCACTTTTTGGCGCATCATTTGCCCGCCCATTCGCAAGCAAAACTAAATGAAAGAATTCTTAAAGAAATCCTTAAAAGTCGTCGGAAAGATTTTTAAGTGGATTCTTATCATTCTTCTGTTTGTATTTCTTCTGATTTTCATCGTGTGGAAGGTCCCCGCGGTACACGACTATGCCGTAGAGAAAGGTACTTCTTTCTTCAATGAGAAAACGGGCGGAAACCTGAGTATCGGCGAGGTGGACTTGCGGCTGCCTTTTTTCATTGGCTTGGAAGATATCTCGCTCGACGACCCGCAGGGAGATCGATTAGCCTTTATCGATGATTTGGAAATCTTTCCGGGTTGGCGCATGCTTTTCGCAAAAACCATCCGCATAGACGAAATCAATCTCAGCGGAGTGGAAGGAAAAATTTATGTCAACAAAAACGGCAGCTTCAACTTTGACTTTATCACGGAGGGGTTTACGGATTCTACGGCGACCGATACTGCGGCGACCGACACCACATCGGGTGGCTGGGGCTTTTCTCTGGGCGATCTAAACCTCAAAGCCATAGACTTTATTTACGCCGATCGCAGTACGGGCGATTCCATCGATTTGGACGTGGGGCTTTTTGAGCTGGACATGGACGAACTCGATTTGGAAAACCAAGCCTACCTCGCCGAAAGCATCACCATTGAAAACACAAATGTCTTTGCGCAAATCTCGGCATCAGAGAGTAGCGAAAGCAGCGGCGAAACCGTCCTTCCCGAGCTGGGATTGGAAGTTTTGGAAGTATCCAATACCATCATCGCGCTTAAAATGGGAACCGAGGATCCCTATAATCTCAGCTTGGGCGAACTATACCTGAATACGGAGGAGATCAACCTGAATGAAAACCGATACCTGGTAGAAGAACTATCGCTTTCCGATAGCCGTTTTCTGATACCGCTGCCCGCCGAGTCGACCGAGGCAGCAACTCAAACCGAAAGCTCTTCTGATACCGAAAACACAAATTTCTTTCCCGACCTGCGAGTAGCATTGGCCGAACTCATCCTCGAAGGAATCGAAGTAAAAGCCTTTACCGGAAGGGATACCTTGCATCATCTCAGAGACCTGAAATTACTGGCTGAAGATCTCGAAATGGGCTCAGAAGGATTTGCAGCAAATATGGAATCTCTGACGGGCGCTTACAATGAATTCACCGATCTGAAAGAATTTAGCGGCGAGTTTGCCTTTCGACCGGCTGAAGCCAAAGCAGCCGACGTTTTTTTGCGGTACGGTGAGTCGCGGATAAATCTGAACGCTCTACTCTCTTATAACAGCGTAGAGGAATTGATCAATGCCAATCGCTTTTCCGATCTCGATGCATCCATCAGCGATACACGAATTGCGCGCAGCGACATCGAGCGAATTTACCAAGCGATGGAAATGGACACGCTTCCCCTGCCCGCTGCCGATATTTTTCTTTCGCTCGAAGCAAACGGAAATCAAGAAGCCGTAGATCTGGAAAAGCTTTTTTTGGAAACGGGTCAAAGCCAAATTCGCCTCAAGGCAAATCTGATAGCCGGTAGAGACAGCCTTTGGCCCGGCGATCTTACCTTAAATCAATTCAAGGTAGATGTCAAGAAAAAAGATCTTCAGCCATTCTTGGCCTACGCGGGAACGGATCCTGCTCAAATACCCGCATACCTCAAGGCTAACTTCCAAGGTCTTTACCACTCTGACCGAGCCAAGATGAACGGCGAAATTAATACGGCTTTCGGCTCCATTGCACTGGATGCAAAAGGCGATGGTTGGGCGGCAGCCAAACAAGGCCTCACGGTAAATATCGGTTCGGAACAACTTCGCATCGGCGAATACTTGAATATGCCACAAGCGCTCATCGCCGATTTTTCGCTTTTTGCTACCTCTCAAGATATCACCGATTCCGTTCCGCGTATTTGTACCGAACTCGTGGTGGATACTCTGAATTACGGCGGTTATCGCTACGCAGATTTACTGCTCGATGCAGAGGTGACTACCAAAGATGCACTCTTTGCTTTTTCGATCGAAGACACTTTTGTAACGGCCGATATCGGTGGCTACATTGATTATGCCGATGACCTCTACGCCTCGGTGACGGGACAAATTGACGGAGTGGATCTCCAAGGATTGGATTACGCAAAGAAAGACATTCGCGGAACTCTCGACTTCCAAGCGCAATACAAACAAGACAGCGCAATAACTGATGCATATGCTTCTATAAATGACATTCTCTTTGTGAAAGAAGGAGAACGGTATTCGTTTCAGCCAATTACCGCTTCGTTTTATACCTGCCCCGATTCGACTGCAGCTCATGTCACAGCCGGATTCTTGCAACTAAATTCGGTTTCCAATCGCGGAATTGATTCCCTGACCAGCGCCATTGCAGAAGTGGTAGCTCGCGGTCAAAACCGATCTGTTATGGATACTTCGGCATATTGGCGTGCCGACCTCAAAACTGATAACCTCGATGAAATCGGTGAATTATTCTTACCCGCATTGACCGAATTCAAACCATCCTCTGCGAAGATTGACTTTTCCGCAAAGAACAACACGCTAATGGCTGAAGCCCTCTTTCCGGGCATTACTTATGGCAGCATCAGTTTAGACAGCCTCACCATAAACTCAAATGATACGGATAGTGGAACGGTAAGACAAATACACATTGATCGAGTAGCTTTTGATACGCTCGCGCTTCGCTCTTTGGATCTGAGTGCCGAGCGCACCGGAAAGGGAGCCGATCTCTTGCTAACCATCAATCCCGACACGGCTTCAAATTACTATCGCATTGGCGCCGTACTGAAGGCTGATTCCATTTACTTGAGAAATGGCTATACCCTTCAATTTAATGACACCTTGGTTCTTAACGGAAAGAAATGGAACTATGACGAACAGTGTTGTATTCGCTCAACCGACGATGGACTAAACCTGGAGGCCTTTCGCCTTTTCAGGAACGAACAATCCATCCGACTGGAGAAATCAGGCGATTCCTCTCCCTTGGTGCTGGAAGCTGAAAACTTCCCGATTCGATCTATAGTCGGGATGTTTAATACTGAAACCGACCTTCTCAGCGGCGCTTTGTTCGGTGAATTAAGCCTCAATAACGACGGAAGTTTTGAAGGTGACGGATACATCAATGATTGGAAAGTGTCGGGAGCCGATTTCGGAAAGCTGACTTGGGAAGCTTCTAAACAGGAAAGCGCCTTCAGGACCAAAATTCACAATCAGGGCGATCAGGTCGATTTCGTCATTGAAGGAGACATCATTCCCCGCAACGACACCATATCAGAATTGGATCTAACCTTTCAGTTGAATCGATTCGAATTAAAAACACTCGAGAACCTTTTAAATAATTCCATTTCCGAAGCCGGCGGCTCTCTCGAAGGTGAAATAGCCATTGGCGGTACCACCCTAAATCCCGAGCTCGATGGCTCCATAGGTTTCAGAGACGTAGCCTTGCAGCCAAAGGTCAGCCGGGCAAAGTACTTCATAAAAAATGATGAGTTGGTAATCAAACCCGGTGAGTTGCGCCTCAATAATTTCACCTTGCAAGATGAGAACAACAGCAACCTCACCTTGGACGGAACGATAAAGCACGACAATTTCACCAATCCGAAAATGGATATGAGTATTGAGGGAGAAGATTTCATGTTGGTTGATCTGGCAGAATCTGCCGATTTGGGAATTTATGGAAAATTGGTTGCTGATCTGGATTTGAAAATTGAAGGCGATATGATGGCACCGACGGTCACTGCGGACATCAGAATCAATAAGCCCACCGACATTTCTTACGTGGTATCAACCTCGGTTGATCGAGAAGCTTTCGAAGAATCATTGGTCGTATGGACCAATTTTGAAGAGGATCCTGAATACGAAATACTCACACGCGAAAAGAAAGAGACTGAGGAAACGGGAAACTTTCTTTTAAACAATCCGAAAGTCAAGGGAACCTTGAACATTGATGAATCGGCTGTATTCCAAGTAATGATCGACACCACCACGGGTGATTATCTGCAAATCAGAGGAAACAGCAAACTATCTATAGACTATGATCGTTCCGGCACCCTCAGATTTAACGGAGTATATGAAGTTGCCGATGGTTTTTACCAGCTATCATTTTACAACGTGGTGAAAAAGCGATTTGATTTCAAGAAAGGAAGCAAATTGGTATGGAACGGAGAACCGACAAATGCCACCATAGACTTTACTGCCATTTATCAGCAACGTACATCGATTGCCAATCTGATGTTGACCGATCCCAATGCAACTTATGAGACAGCCTATAATCAACAATTGCCATTCTTGGTATTGCTGAACATCAACGGAATGCTTTTAGAACCCGAAATTTCCTTTGGGATAGAATTGGCCGAAGAGGCTCAGGGAGCCCTGAATGGTTCGGTACAAGCGCGACTGAACGATTTAGAGAGCAATGAAAGTAATTTGAACAAGCAGGTTTTTGCCCTTTTGGTATTGAACTCATTTTTACCTCAAGATGGCGGTTCCTCAAATAATAATCTGGTGGCCAATCAAGCACGAAACAGTGCCAGCCAAATCTTAACCAATCAATTGAATACCCTCTCGGACAAATACGTGAAAGGAATAGACATCAACTTCGACCTCAACTCATACGGCGGATCGGCAGGTGAGGGTAATACTGACTTGAGCGTAAACGTGGCAAAATCCTTTGCCGATAACCGAATTATCGTCAAGGTAGGAAGCACCATCGCGCTGGAGCAAGACAATGCTCGCACGGCCCAATCGCAGCAAGTTCTCACCAACGTGGAAGTAGAATATTTGATCACCCCCGACGGGCGTTACCGCCTGATCGCTTTTAGTAAAACCGATTTGGAAGATATCGTAATAGGCAGAATTACCAGATCAGGTGGTGGTTTTGTATTCCAAAAGGATTTTGATCGATTCAGATACCTGTTTGACCCCGCAAAAACTGAGGAAGAACAAAAAAAACAGGAATCAGGGGATGAGAATAGCGAGAAAGAAAGCGGAGAGACGGTGGAGCAAGAGGAAGTAAAATGATTAAGCTAATAAGAAATATTGTCCTGTTGGCCCTGTTGGCATCTTGTTCGGCCACGAAATATCTGAAACCTGAAGAACGTTTTTTTGAAGGTTTCAGCATAGAGTATGACTCTACGGGATCAGCCATTCCCGATGATGTAAAGTCCTCGCTACTCTATGGTCTGGAACCCGATCCGACCAGGCGGTTTCTTCTGAGCCGTCCCGGTACATGGATTTACTACCAAATCGATTCCGTGCCCAAAGACAAAGGTTTAAAGTATTTCATTAAATATCGATTGGGCTCTACACCTACCCTATTGCAGGATGTAGAAATTGAAAAGAATGCTGAGATCGTGGAATCGCGGGTTCGGGCGGCGGGCTTTTTTCGTGCTGATGTAGAATCAGAAATTGATAGCAGCGAACATAAAGCCTCGGTTTTATATCGCGTAACCGCTAATTTACCTTACTACTTTGATAGTTTGAAAATCTGTGAGGAGGAGCGGCCTATATGCGCGGAGATGAATCAAGTATATCGCGAAAATCCGATTATCAAAGAAGGCGAACTTTTCAGAAAAGATGCTTTAGTCAACCAACGCAATGATCTTTCCAATCATTTTAAAAATAACGGATACTACTTCTTTTCCACCCCCTTACTTTACTATAAGGCAGACAGCAGCGCTGCCGAACGTAAGGTCAAACTGCGGCTCGAATTGCAACAAAGCACGCCTGAAGCTGCTCTGGAACAGTTTACCATCGATACGGTGATCGTGAATCTGGCTGCCAATTCTGATGAACCCACCGTGATTGGCGATAGCCTTCAGGCTATTGTAGACAAAGACAAGCTTTTTATGAAACCCGAAAAGCTGGCTCCCTTTATTGCCTTAGAGCCGGGAAGCCTCTACAACAGAAAGAGTGAAATCCGCACACTTCAACAAATGAATAAGCTCAACGTCTTCCAATTTGTAAGCTTGGAATACGATGTAGATACTTCAAACGGGCAGAACCGACTCAATGCTAAAATCTTGGCTACACCCATGCCTAAACATTCGTTGCGTTCAGAAATGGTGTTGACTACAACCTCCACCAATTTTACCGGGCCGGGGCTACAGCTGAAATATACCAACCGCAACCTCTTTAAAGGTGCAGAACAGCTTCGCCTCAGTGCTACCGGACGATACGAATGGCAACTGAGCGGATCCCGTCAGGGCCTTACCTCATATGAAATAAATTTGGATGCCGGCCTGCTCATCCCGAGGGTTTCGGGGCCGCTGAGTCCGAAGACCGGAAAGGGAAATGTGCCAAAGACCAAATACAACTTAAATTACCGCCTGTTCAACCAGCCGGAGTATTATGCTCAGAGCAGTTTCGGGGCAAGTTATGGTTATGAATGGCTTTCCAATGAGCACACCCTGCACGACTTAAAAATTATCAGGCTTGATTACGTCAAACTGCTGGAATCTTCAGAACGATTGGAAGAGCTTTTTGAAGAAGGAATTTTAGATCCCGAGAGCTTTGCCGATCAATTGATTTTCGGACCTTCATACAATGTAATCTTTCAACCCAAGAGGCCTGAATACAAGATAAATTATTACTTGGGTACCAACGTGGAGTTATCCGGAAATCTTCTCTACGCAGCCTATTCGCTGAGCGGAGCAGAAAAGGATGAAAATGGTCGGTTTGAGAGCAGAAATGTTCCTTTTGCGCAGTATGCCCGTTCTCAGGTGGATGCCCGTATGTATATACCGCTGGCTGAGTATACTAAGCTGGTTCTTCGTCAAAATGTCGGGGTAGGCATTCCCTATCTCAATTCGAATACCTTGCCTTTTGCCAAGCAATTCTTTGTGGGTGGTGCATCATCGATACGAGGCTTTCAGCCACGCGAGGTGGGCCCGGGTACTTACAGCAATCCTGAAGCCGACGACAGTTTCTTCGATCAAACGGGAGACATCATTTTGGAATGGAATGCAGAAACCAGGTTTGACTTAGGTGGCTACCTGAATGGCGCCGTCTTTATAGATGCAGGTAACGTATGGTTGATCAATGAGAACAACCAAAGACCCGGAGGACAATTTCAATGGAATAGCTTCCTGAATGAATTGGCCGTAGCAGGTGGTGTTGGTTTACGAATCGATGCAGAATTCATTGTAGTGCGATTCGATTTGGGTGTTCCACTTCGTAGTCCGGAACGCGCTGAAGGCGACCGCTGGCTCTTTGACGAGATGACGGGCGGCGAGCTGTGGGATGATCTGATTTTGAATTTTGCCATCGGATATCCGTTTTAGGATTTACCGCTTTACGTTCCATACCATGTCCTTGTAAATTGAGAAGGGAGTTTAAAAATTGCCTGCATGTTTACACTTCAAAACCCGACAGGCAGTCAGACTAATCGGCATAACGAATCACCCGGAGAGGTAATCACCTTAATAAAAGCTCTTAAAACCTTATTGTTCAAAAGCTTAAAGCAGAGGCACCATTCTTGTTATTTTTCAGTAAAATCCTTGATACCATGAACAGAATTTTACCTCTTTTTTTGTTGTTTCTGACGGGCTGCGTTTCCTACCAACACATTACGCTTAGCTCAGATCAGCCGGTTGAACCGGATACAAGACGTTATTATACCGAAGGCGATGGAGTAAAGATAGCTTACGATTTTGGCGGTCCCAACTTCCCAATAACCGCATTTATCTACAACCGAACCGACTCAATGCTTTTTGTAGATCTCGGCTCCTCCTCATTTACTCTGAACGGCAACGTAGTAGCCAATGCCATTAATCCTAAACTGGTTCGCTTTCACGCCAGGTCAGATAACTCTTTTTCGGGTTGGACTCAGTCAACGGAGGGAACTGCAGTAATTCCTCCTGACAAAAATATTATCGGAATCCCTCCTCATTCTTACACCGAATTGACAAACTACCCTTTTCACGTCAAGTACGATCCTCGAAAAAAAAATCTATACACTGAAAAGGTAGATGTGCCCGACCAATATGGTACATACAGTGTTAAGCGGTACGACTATGATGATCAAGACAGTGTTTTCGGAGTTCACTACGTGGTCTCAGGCAATCGATCATTTAGTCCGTTCCAACTGTTAAGTGCCGAGTTTCAACGTGAATCCTTGTACAACACAAAAAACGATTTTCTGATTATTGAAAAACCCTCTCCACAACGCTACATCGTGAGTCATACAGATAAGACCGCAGGTGTTGTGTTGAGTATAGGGTTGCTCGGCACTATAATAGTGGCAGCAGTTCAAGCCGATCCGCAGGAGGATCAATAAATGATAGCTCTAAAATCGAACCGACCATTACTCGCATATAGGGCAGAATGGAACGGGAAACAAAAAAGCACTCGTTTGGCACGAGTGCTTTTAAGCGAGATCGGTTTGCCCGACTTATCTCTTTGAAAGCTATTTCGCAGAGAGAATATGAGGCCAAATTGGTGTAATTAATACGTGCCTGTTTAATATCAGAATAAGTCAGCACACTTGGTTAGCAATTCCTGTTGAGGAACTTCATCGTTTTTAAGTTACACGAAAAATGACCTGCATTTTTTAACCGAGATAAAGTTTGAACAATATGCCTCATTTGGCAATAGCCATTTTTGGTCAATTTTATTCAGAGCAGAGTAAATAAGGCATCCGTCATATCAGACGGATGCCTTTACTCGAATCGGCTAACCACTTTAATCATCCTGCAATGAGCAGGTAAATTAATAAAGGCCGAATTCTCTGCATGAGGTGCAACATTCTGTGGTTTTGGTTGCAAAAAACTGCTTTTCACTAATCTTAGTCGTAGCGGAGATGAATCGGTATACCGACATCCCGGGAGCTTCAGCTGAGGCTAAAAGAATAATTGCACCTCTCATTTTTAACCTTGATAAAGGTTTTTGAAAAAATATGATTTTTCCGCTACCCTATTCAGGTAATTTAAATCACTGATTTCAGTGACTCCCTGATGAGGATAAATACATATAAGACACTCGACGATTGAAAAATTAAAGCTTAAAACTACCAATGAACATTGAAAAAGTCATTAATCATTTAGCCGATATCCTAAACCGTTCTGATTTACTTAATCTAATACATTCATCGACAATTAAATAAGCGAAATTCATAGGCATTGTATTGCAAGAGGGCCACCACGAGTGGATTCATTTCGTAACAATTATTATATTCGCCGGCACAAGTTTTCACAAATTTTAAGATGAGACGATCTCTCCTTATCCTGATTTTTCTTAGTCCCTTTTTGTCAATTGCACAAGATGCTGACGTCACTAAATATTTCAATGACGGCGGTATTGGAAATCCACGAAATGCTTTTAAGGTCGATATTTTACAAGCCGTAGCAGGCGATGTAACCTTCCACTACGAACGCTTTCTTCACGATGTATTCAGTATGGAAGTGGGTGTCGGCTTTCTGCGAGGTAAGTATATTCCGCCAATGATGGAATTATTTGAGGCGAATCAGTTGTACTCAGAACGTGACGGAGGGTTTAAATTTGTCATCACTCCAATGTTTCACCCTTATGAGGATACGCGTCAAGGCCTTATTTACGGGTTACAATTTTTTGTAAGAGAGAATAAGAATATTCTGGCAGAAAGAGCAGGTGAACCATATACTTACGACAGGAAAGACACCTATTTTGGTTACTATCAGGGATATCGATTTGAGATAGGTGACTATATGAGTATGGAACTTGCCTTTTCCGCAGGCTTCATCTTCTACGAAGGTCAATCAGTTAATACCACGTACGGGAGCGGACTAATCGAAAACGGACAATTCAACGCGTTGATGTCTTTCAAACTAGCTTTTCACAAATAAATCATATATGAAAACAGTAGTTCATTTAATCATTTTTTCTCTTATTCTTTCGGTCTCCGGTTTCGCTCAGACGGCAGATTTTGATCCGACCGATATCGTTACGACTGAAGAAGGTCCTGAATTTAAATCCAAGAATATCGTTGAAGATATTTTGGCAGTTCACGACGGGTATTACTATACCCTTTCAAAAAAACATCAAGTGGTCCAGACTGCCTTTAACAAAGACAGATATTACTTGGCAAAATTTTCACTGGACGGCATGAACCTCATCGCTGAAGCCGAATTGGAGCCGGAATTTGAAAAGAATGATCTCGATGTACAGCGCATTCTCCTGCAAGGTGACAAGCTCATAATGTTCAACTCATTTTTGAACAAGCAACAGAAAAAGGTATATCTCTTTTACCAAACCATAAACATGGAGACACTTCTCCCGAATAATGATTTGGTTAAAGTGGCAGAAATACCCGGAGAAAGAAACAAAGACATCAAAGATCTTGGCTTTGATATTATGCGTTCACCCGACCGAAGCAAGTTATTGGTGTACTACAACTTGCCCTTTGAAGATGAAGGAAATGATCGTTTCGGAGTTAATCTTTACGACAGTGAAATGAACGTGCAATGGACCAAGATGGTTGAAATGCCTTATGCAGATGAGCTTTTTATAATAAGCGATCGTATTGTGGCAAATAACGGGGACGTATTTATCTCGGGTAAACTTTGGAAAGAAAAATCTGAGAGAGAGAAAAAAGAGGTAAACTATCGCTATAAAATTTTCACCCTGACGGAGAATGGTCAAGAGTCCAATGAATATGATGTTTCTTTGGATGGAAGATTTGTCAGTAATCTTTACGTAGAGCTGAATAACCAAAATGAATTGGTGTGTGCCGGCTTTTACCGAAATCAAGGGACGACCGGAGCCAACGGAAGTTTTTATATTAAACTGAACCGAGACTCAAAGGCCATTACACATAAGAGCTTCAATGAGTTTGATGACAGCTTTGTAATGGAAGACATGCGCAAACGTGAGAAAAAGAAAGCATCAAAGCGCGCGGATAAAGGAAAAGAAATCGGAATCAGCAATCTTAAAATTGACGAGTTCATCCAAAAGGAAGACGGAGGAGCGCTAATTGTGGGCGAACGTCAATGGATTCAAAAAGTAACCAGAACAACCAATGGTCGCACGGTTACTTATTATGTTTTTCACCACCATGACATCGTATTGGTAAGTATCGGTGCTGATGGCCAAATTGAATGGCATGCCAGAGTACCGAAAGAGCAGATCACAACTCACTCCAACTATGGATCGTCTTACCTTTCAGCGATAGTCGGTTCCAAAATTTATTTCATATTCAATGATCATCCCGAAAACATGCTATACAACGGGGACGGAAAATTAGAGCCTATGGATTTCCGTAAAAACTACGTAGCCATGGTAGAGGTGGATAGCGACGGAAGGGTATTCAGAAGAACACTTTTCAATGAAGGAAAAGGAAAAAATCTCATTGTTATGCCCCTATCTTCCGAGCAAATCAACGAAAATGAAATCATGCTTTTCTCGACAAGAGGAAAACGCAAGCAGTTTATGAAATTGCGCTTTAAAGATGATGTCTGAGACTGACCATTAAAGCTAATAACACTCTCTAAAAAGCCTCATCATTCATTTGATGAGGCTTTTTAATAAAGTTTTTAATGGGCATTCCGTCGTTAAACCACTTTTGAAGCCCAAACTCTTAATACCGATAAAAAAAGGCGACCTCTCAGTCGCCTATTTTAATTTCTACCCGCCGCAGCGAATCAATATTTCAGAATCTTATCTACAATTCCGTAGTCTATGCTTTCTTTGGCATCCATCCAGTAGTCGCGGTTGAAGTCCTTCATCACGCGCTCTACGGATTGGCCGCAGTTTTCGGCCAGAATTTCAGCGCCGATTTGCTTGGTTTTAAGAATTTCGTTGGCTTGGATCTCAATATCGGCCGAGGGTCCTCTCGCGCCACCGCTGGGCTGGTGTATCATAACCTTCGCCAAGGGGTAGATAAAGCGCTTACCCTTCTCCCCCGCCGAGAGCAAGATGCTACCCATTGAGGCTGCCAAGCCCATGCACACCGTGCTTACGGGACTTTTAATGGTTTTCATGGTATCATAAACGGCAAAGCCTGACGTCACGTAGCCACCGGGACTGTTGATGATAAGTGTTATTTCCTTACCCGGGTCTTTCGCATCCAAGTACAGCAAGCGGTCTATTACGTGCTTGGCAGAATCATCATCTACCCCGCCCCAAAGAAATACTTTGCGCTGTTCTACATACTGTTCTTCAATCAACTTCGAGAGACCGGGATCTTTCTTTTTATCTTCTTTTTCCTTTTCGCTCATGTGTAACGTTGGTTTCTTCTATTTTCTAAAAAGTCCTGCAAGATAATGGTTGCCGCAATTTTATCGATGTTTTCTTTCTTTCGGCGGTCCTTTTTTTTGCTTCCTGCCATAATCATTGACTCCAAGGCCATCTTGGAAGTGAAAGCCTCATTGAGCCTGTGAACTTCAACTTTAGGATAGCGCTGCATAAATGTGTGCAAAAACTTTCGAATATCGTCTTCCAGGTCGTTCAGCTCGCCCGTCTCTTTATAGGGTTGGCCGATAACCACATCCTCTACCTTGTAGGTTTTGATGTATTGATCCAAGAATGGAAACAACTCATTTCGGGGAATGGTTTTCAGCGCGCTGGCAATGATTTGCAAATCATCCGTTTCGGCTATTCCGCAGCGCTTTGTTCCGTAATCGATGGCAAGTATTCGGGGCACGACACAAAAGTAATAGGAAAGAAAGACCTATTTTCACGCCAAGGAAAAAATAGAAAGATGAAAAGAATAGTTACCTCCATTCTGATTACCCTTAGTTTCGGGTTTACTCCATTTGCGCAAAGCCAGGAATTGGTCGAAGCCGAATACCTTTTTCAATATTCTACCTTGGTTATAAACGTTCTCGGTTTGCCTACGCCCGTGGAATACCCCGTGGACTTCTACCGCATAACATACACTACTACCGATACGGACGGCGAACCCACCGTGGCCTCGGGAGCACTGGCCCTTCCCGTAACCAATGAATGCAATGACTTTCCCATGGTTGCCTATTGCCACGGTACGGTATTGCAACGCTACAATGTGCCTTCCGACCAAAACGGCGAAGGTTTTCTAACAGTGGCCTTGGCATCGGCGGGTTATATAGCAGTGGCTCCCGACTATTTGGGATTGGGGGAAGATGAAGGCGTGCATCCCTACGTACACGCTGAGTCGCAAGCTACGGCTACGCTCGACCTCATCACGGCAGCGAGGGAATTTTTGGAAACGATTAATACGGATGACAACGGTGAGACTTTTATCACCGGCTATTCGCAAGGTGGTCATGCCGCCATGGCTGCGCTAAAATACGCTCAGGATAATGATCTCTTGGAAGAATTGGGAATTGTAGCGGGAGCTCCGCTGAGCGGTCCATACAATATGTCGGGCTCGCAGGCCGAACTTATTTTGAGTGATGAGCCTTACTCCACGCCCGGTTACATCATTTACTTGCTGGTAAGCTATCAAAGCGTTTACGGAAATCTTTACGACCAACTGAGCGATGTAGTGCAAGACCCACATTGGGAAATTGAAGATCCCTATTTCAACGGAGAGCAAAATAATTTTTCAATGACGACAGTGAATAACCAATTGCCTCAAAATATCAGCGACCTGCTGCGCGACTCGGTACTTACCAATTTTGAAAACAATCCGAATCACCCCTTGCGAGTTGCTCTGGCCGATAATGACCTCTTCGATTGGGTACCCGAAATGCCGCTGCGCATGTACTACTGCGACGGCGATGAGCAGGTGGCTTTTACCAACAGCACAACCACCGAGCAGATTATGAATGACAACGGAGCGGCCGATGTTGATTCGGAAAACGTATTGCCCGGAGCCTCCCACGGCGGCTGTGTAGAACCCGCCCTTTTGGCTGCGTTCAATTTCTTTGACGGCTTGGCTACCGAGTGTACCTCTACCCTCGCCGTGGCCGACGTGAATCCCGAAAAGTTGACCATCGGGCCAAATCCCGCGAAGGAGCGCGTGCAGGTAAATTTTTCGCTCGGAAGCGGAGACCTGACCGTGCATGACCTGAAGGGAAGATTGGTAATGGAGCAGCGCATCAATGCCGAGCAAACTTTCATCGAAACGGAGGCGCTGAATGCGGGCAACTACATTCTCGCCATAGCTCATGAAGGGGTGCGTTACACCACGGTATTGGTAATAGTCGAATAATTGCATTCTTTCAAATACGGGTAACCTCGAAGCTTTGAGGTTATGCTATCTTTGTGCTCCCTGAAAACGACCAATGGATTTAGAGACACGTATTGAGGAAGCTTGGGCTGATCGGAATTTGCTGAACGACAAAGCTTGTCGCGAGGCCATCGAGACGGTAATCGAAAAAATAGATAGGGGCGACTTACGCTGTGCCTCTCCTTCCGGAGATGGGTGGCAGGTGAATGAGTGGGTGAAGAAAGCAGTAGTCCTTTATTTTCCCATGAGGGAGATGAAAACAATAGAAATCGGACCCTTCGAATTTCACGATAAGATGCGCCTCAAAACCAACTACAAAGAAAAAGGTGTGCGCGTGGTACCTCACGCCATTGCACGATATGGTGCCTACGTGGCCAAAGGTGTAGTGATGATGCCCTCATACGTAAACATCGGTGCCTACGTGGACGAAAATACCATGGTAGATACGTGGGCTACGGTTGGAAGCTGCGCGCAGATAGGAAAGAACGTACATTTGAGCGGAGGCGTGGGAATAGGCGGTGTATTGGAACCGCTACAGGCTTCGCCCGTGATTGTGGAAGACGGAGCCTTTATCGGTTCGCGCTGCATTGTGGTAGAAGGAGTAAGGATTGGAAAAGCGGCCGTGCTGGGCGCCAACGTAGTGTTGACGAAAAGTACGCACATAATTGATGTAACTAAGGAAGAAGCGGTAACTTACCGTGGAGAGGTTCCTGCCCGATCGGTAGTGATTCCGGGTAGCTATACGAAAACTTTCGCGGCAGGCGACTATCAGGTGCCCTGTGCACTGATCATCGGCGAGCGAAATGAAGGTACGGATTTAAAAACCTCGTTGAACGATGCTCTCCGTGAGTATCAGGTAGCGGTATAATCCGTCTATGAAGAAAATTCTCATCATACAAACGGCCTTTATCGGCGATGTGATTTTAGCTACTCCGCTTATCGAGAAGCTAAAAAATTTCTACCCGAAAGCGGATATTGACTTCCTGCTGAGAAAGGGAAATGAAGGATTATTGAGAGATCATCCCAAAATCAATCAACTCTTGATTTGGGACAAGAAGAAGTCAAAATACAACAGTCTGGCTAAGCTGGGACGAGAAGTGAGGCGAAATAAATACGACTTGCTCATTAATTTGCAGCGATTTGCCTCTTCGGGAATATTGACTACCTCATCCAAGGCAAAAATGAAAATCGGTTTTAACAAAAATCCATTCTCTTTTGCCTATACGCACAAGTTTCCGCATGTAATCGATCAGGAGATGCACGAAGTAGATCGAAACCTCAGTTTGATCGAGCATCTTACCGACAGCTCTTTTCAAACTCCCGTGCTTTACCCTTCCGAGCAAGATTTCAAAAAAGTAGAAGACTTGCAAAAGGGGGGGGCTTATTATTGTGTGGCACCGGCATCGGTTTGGTTTACCAAGCAGTTTCCCTCGGAGAAGTGGATAGAACTGATCGATCAGATCAATCACGACCATCCCGTGTACCTGCTCGGCTCTCCAGCCGATTTGGAGCTGTGCGCGGAAATCAGAGAAAAGAGCATTCATGGAAACATAAAAATCCTGGCGGGTGAGCTCACCTTCCTGCAATCTGCCGCACTTATGAAAGGAGCGCGGATGAACTTTGTAAATGACTCTGCGCCCATGCACTTGGCTTCTGCGGTAAATGCACCCGTAACGGCCATTTTTTGCAGCACCATTCCGGAGTTCGGTTTCGGACCTTTGAGCGAACAATCCCGAGTCATAGAAACGCGTGAAAGTCTGGAATGCCGACCATGTGGCTTACACGGCAAGAAGTCTTGTCCTAAAAAGCACTTCAAGTGCGCTACAACTATTGATACATCGGAAATCTTGGAATTTGGAAAAAATAAATCAAGATAACGGTCACCTAAAGATTAATGAGGGAAATGTAATCCTGGCCCCTACGGCTGCGGGTTGGAGCCTGTTATGCCATGCCCGTAATAAGGAAGCGCTGGAAACCCTGCGCCGATTGAAGAATCGTGATACCACTCGCGGATTTACCATTCTGGTAGAAAGCGACGCTCGGCTAAACCGAATGGTCGCCGAAGTTCCTGCCATTGCCTGGGATATCCTCGATACTACCGACGGCGAGTTGATACTTGTTTTGCCTGCAGGCAAAAATGTAGATCCCGCCGCGCTGGCGGCCGACGGCACCATAGCCATACGCATGGTGAAAGACCCCGCCGAACGAAAATTGGTACAGATGGTAAACGGACCTGTGGCTTGCACAGCTCTGGCGGATAAATTCGGCAGTCCCGTAAACCAACCGGAAGATGCGGAAGAATCAGTGTTGGAAGAGGTAGATTATCTGCTAAATTTGCCGACCCTTTCAAAACTCAAAGACAAAAAGAAAATTCCCATCGTCAAACTTAACGTAGACGGGGAGGTCAAAATCATTCGACCTTGATCAAAAAAACGTTTAAGGATCATAGTGCCATCTTGGAAATGCCGATTTTTAAGATTTTGGCAGAAGTAGCACGGCAAACTTCAACCGAAGCTTACGTAATAGGCGGCTTTGTGCGAGACCTATTGCTCGACAGACCCGTTACCGACTTGGACGTGGTAACGGTAGGCGATGGAATAGACTTCGCTGAAAGCGTAAGTAAAAAGCTGGATAATCAGCCCGTGAAAGTTTTTAAGACCTATGGTACGGCCATGCTGAAATACGGCGAATGGGATTTAGAATTCGTAGGCGCACGAAAGGAGAGTTATTCACGTGATTCGCGAAAGCCGGACGTTGAACCCGGCACCTTACGAGACGATCAGCTCAGAAGGGATTTTACCATCAATGCTTTGGCGATAAGCCTGAACGAGGATAACCTCGGCGAGCTTTCTGACCCGTTCGGAGGATTGAGCGATTTGGAAGATGAAATCATTCGCACCCCTACCGATCCGCATCGTACCTATAGCGACGATCCGCTGCGCATGATGCGAGCCATTCGTTTTGCTACGCAACTGGGTTTTACCATAGATGAATCCTCGCTCGAGGCAATAAGCGAGATGAAAAGTCGACTGGCCATAGTAAGCGCCGAGCGAATCAATGTGGAGTTGAATAAGATCATCATGGCCGAACGCCCTTCGATTGGATTCAAGCTGCTTTTCAAGACGGGTTTACTCAATGAGTTTTTTCCCGAACTGGTCAATTTACACGGGGTGGATGAGCAGGACGGAGTGCGCCACAAAGACAACTTTTACCACACGCTGGAGGTGCTGGATAATGTGGCTTCAGAATCAGACAATCTCTGGTTGCGCTGGAGTGCGATACTTCATGACATTGCCAAACCTCCAACCAAGCGATTTCAACCGGGTACCGGCTGGACTTTTCATGGTCATGAAGACAAAGGCGCTCGCATGGTGCCAAACATCTTCAAACGGCTCAAACTTCCTTTGGATAACCAAATGAAATACGTGCAGAAGATGGTGGCGCTACACTTGCGCCCCATAGCTTTGACGAAGGAGGAGGCTACGGATTCGGCCATTCGCCGATTGCTCTTCGATGCGGGAGATGATATAGACGACTTGATGATATTGTGCAAATCAGACATCACTTCCAAAAATGAAAAAAAAGTAAGGCGCTACCTCTCAAACTACGAGCGCGTTAAAGAGCGTCTGGTAGAAGTGGAGGAAAAAGACAAGGTGCGAAACTGGCAGCCACCGGTTTCGGGGGATGAGATTATGAAAACTTTCGGCATCAAGCCGTCCAGAGAAGTGGGAATCATCAAGAACAGCATTAAGGAAGCAATCCTCGAGGGAGAGATTTCGAATGATCCCGAAGATGCACGGCGGTTTATGTTGAAAGAGGGTGAGAAACTGGGGTTGAAGCCCAAGAAGAGGTGAGCAGTTGAGAACGTAATGCGCAAGGCTCGATGAAAAGGGTCGTGACGTGCAGGGCGTGGTTAACACCGAGCATATGGAGAAATATTTGACGTAATTGGCGTATTTTGAGTGCACAGAGCTCGCTAAAGCTCGAATGAGATGAGGGGGTGTTAGGCTGCTAGCAGTAGACGTTCCGCGCTTTCTACGAATTCACGGGGTTTTTGCGTTCAGCCGAAACCGGACTTCCGCGGCTATAGACGATCGAACATCGACTAGCTACCAGCTACCAGCTAGAAAATCAAACTTCCTTTACCTCTACGCCGCGCCAGAAGGCGATATGATCTTTGATGGCACTCGCTGCATCTTTTGGGTCGGGATAATACCATGCTGCGTCTTCGCCTGTTTTGCCGTCCACCTGCACGGAATAATAAGAGGCGGTCCCCTTCCAAGGGCAATTGGTATGCGTATCTGAATCTTTCAAAAACTCGTTTTTCACATCGCCGGCGGGGAAATAATGATTCCCTTCGAGCTGCTTGGTGTTTTCACTTTCGGCAATTACCTGATCATTGTAAATGGCTTGAACTTTCATGGTTTCTTCGCTAAGGTGTCTACAAAATAATGCTTGCAATCGTAAAAATGTTCGACCACTTCAAAACCGGCTTTTCGGAAATAGGCTTCGATGTCCTTCTCACGAAACTTTCGGCTGATCTCCGTATGGATGACTTCACCTGCCTCGAAATTGAAAACTTCGTTGCTGACGCCGATTTTTACCTCCTGCTTTTTTAAACTGACCAGAAAGCTTTTGGCCAAGCCCGTTTCAGGATCGTAATAGGGATAATGGTCGAAGGCTTCGATATTAAAGTCCGCATCTAGCTCGCTGTTAATACGTCTTAGAATATTCAGGTTGAAAGCCTTGGTGATACCCGTCGCATCGTTGTAAGCCTTGAGGATTGTCAACGGGTTTTTCATCAAGTCGTAGCCGAGAAGAACTTGATCACCTGAATTAAGCTTATTGAACAGACTGCTCATAAACTTGTGAATCATCTCTTCTCTGAAGTTTCCGATACTGGAACCGATAAAAAGCACCAACTTAGGACGATCGGACTCTACTTGTAGATTTTCTAAAGCCTTGAAGTAATCGTTATTTTCTAGCCGCACGGGCAATTCAGGAAACTCCCTTGATAAAGACTTTTTTAACTCTTCCAGCACGTCTCCCGAAATATCGATGGGTACGTAGCGCATATCGGCTCCGTTTTCGAGCAAGCGTTTGAGCAGGATTCTCGTTTTCATTCCATCTCCTGCCCCGAACTCGACCAAGTCAAAAGGTTTGGAATTTCCTGCAAAAGCCTTTAAAATGTCAGCTCCACGTGTGGAGAATACCTCATACTCACAATCGGTGAGGTAGTAGTCAGGCATTTTCATTATTTGCTGAAAGAGTTTGTCTCCTTCGGCATCGTAAAAGTACTTGGAGTATAAAAATTTCTTTTCGGCTGATAATCCGACGGTGACGTCTTCTGCTAATCCCATATTATTTGGCCAGGCGTATTCCTGCAAACTGCCATTGCAGGTGAGGGTGAAAAAAGTTTCGATAGGTACTGCGGCTATGTCCCGGACAAGTCGCTGCCGAAGCGCCGCGCAGTACCATTTGATTGATCATAAATTTGCCGTTGTACTCTCCCAATGCTCCGGGAGCTTTTTGGAATCGAGGATAAGGCAAGTAGGCGCTGTTGGTCCATTCCCAAGCTTTGCCATAGTCGAATTTGGCGGAAGCCACTTCCCATTCAAACTCGGTAGGAAGACGCATGCCCTTCCACTGAGCAAATGCCCAAGCTTCGTAGAAACTCACATGAAGAAGTGTGTGATGTCCTTCAACTTTCTTCAAACCGGAAAGACAGTAGCGTTTCCACTCTCCGTCTATTTGATGAACGTAGAGCGGAGCTTTTATTTCATTGCTTTGAATAAAGTCCCAAGCATCTGAATGCCAAAGGTTGAAATTATCGTATCCTCCGTCCTCAATAAACTCAAGGTATTCACCGAAAGTCACGAGGTTGTTGGCCATACTGAAATCTTGCAAATAGACTTTGTGACGTCCCTTTTCATTGTCAAAGTGAAAACCCTCACCTTCAAAACCTATTTCATGGAGACCTCCCTCGATTTCCAACCAGCTCAAATCTTCGTTTACCGGCTGAATGTCTATATCAAAATTCTTATCGTATACCGGAAAAAACGGCTGATGCCCCAGAATGTACTTGATATCCGTTAACAACAGCTCCTGATGCTGCATTTCATGCTGAAGACCCAACTCAACCACTTGAGCAACTTCTTCGTTATCGGTGGTCTTTAAAAGTTCAATCAAATATTGATTTACATAGGCTCGATATTCGAAAATGCGAGAAGTCTCGGGACGAGTCATTGCACCTCTGTTGGAGCGCCCTACCCTCTCCCCGACATTATTGTAATAGCTGTTGAAATGAAAACCGAAGGTCTCATCGAATTCCCGATACCCTTCAGAAAATTCTTTCAAAACGAATGTTTCGAAAAACCAAGTCGTATGCGCCAAGTGCCATTTGGGCGGAGATACATCCGTAACGGGTTGCACGGGATAATCTTCCGTTTTGAGCGGCGCACAAATCTCTTCCGTTCTGTTCCTTATTTGAATATATCGTTCCGAAAGCTTCTTTTCAGAATATGGTTTTGTTTCGGTAGTAAGTTCTGTGGTTGATTCCATAATGATTCAGGCCTTGAATGTACATTTTTACAACAAGGCTAAGCTCAATACGGTTTAGTTTCTGATCAAAACTTTTTCGGTATGAACGGTCAAACCATTACTTAGTACAATCATGTACAGGCCGTTCTTTAAATTTTTCGCAATTCTGAAATAGTTTCCACCCACGAATTGCTGAGTGTGGTGAAGACCTCCGTTTTGGTCGTAGACGGATAGTGTGTAAGTTTCATTTTTCAACAAACCATCACAGTGCCAGGGAAGGCCAACATAATGAGGATTTGTATAGAAGCACTCAATATTCTTTTCCGTTCGATCTAAGTTACCCGTAAGGTAACTACTCCAAAAATGAACGTGCTTTTCATATGAATTCCAGCCGTTTGACGCGGGATCCCACTCTTTGTACAAGGTAGTGTTGAGGTTTCCTTCCTCATCGTAAGTAGCTTCTACGCTTTCTTTTGCATCGCCATCAGGATCGATTGCATCAAAAGAACTGTAATTTTCTAATTGACCGAGCGGGGTATAAGACAAGGCCTGGATGGTTTGTTCAATCCACTCTTTTGAATTTAAATTCCAAGTACTACCGGTGAGATTGATTAATTGTCTTTCCTCATTATACTCATAACCTCTGTAAGTTTTATTTATCCAAGTCGAATTTGAATCCACCCAAACTTGGATGGTTTCTGAAATTACATCCTTGTACTCATTGTACTCATAAAGCTTTCGTTGGAGCGGTTGCCAAAGCATTTCGGGCTCTTGCCAGCCGTAACTCAATTCAACGGATACTTCAAAATAATTCGTGTATGAATATTCGTGTTTTCGATCAGGCAACCACGCATCTTCCTGATAGAGTTCAATAATTTCCTGCGATATCAGTCCGACAATATTTCGAGAGTAAAACGTCCTGCTGTAATTTTCAAATTCCTCCCTTGATCCTTCCCATTGTTTTTTAATGGCGTACTGCACGTAGCCATCTTCATCATAGTTGTAAAGCCATTTAGCTGATTCCAGCCACTGATTTTCCTTTTTTTCAAATTCATTTTCAATCAGCAGCTTACCTTGGTTGTCATATTCAAAAATGGCCTTTTTAAAGGTTTCGAATTCAGAATCGATGTCATCTTTTTGGTAGAAATAGGTAGAATCTTTGAGGAAGCGCTGTGTGTATAGTAAGGAAGGATTATTAACTCTCAATCCATCAAAGCCAAAAAAGTCATTCATGTTGTTTGACTTTCCGTCAAAAGTCGATTGAGCTACGGCAAATTGTGCCGAAAACAGCATGGTCAGTAGTAATATGGTAGGCTTTACACGAAACATTCGCTCGCAATCAGTGGCTTAAGGTACGAAACTTTAAGCGAAGATCAACCGAATGTTACGAGCGAAATTTATTGAAGAACTTTCTCAGCAGCGTTTTCGGCAGAAATAACGACCGGATTGCGAAGAAGATCGCTGAGTGAAACATCGACTTCGTCGGTTTTGATCGTTAAATCCTCCAGATCATTAGCCGATTTGATCAACAATTTTTTAAGCTTTTTTGCCGACAGGCTGCTGTCTAAGCCCCAAATGAGGGCCGCGACTCCTGATACCACCGGTGCAGCCATACTCGTACCTGATTGTGATGCAGTGCCGTTTTCAGGAGCAAGACTTCTGATTTCCAAGCCGGGTGCGATAATATCAACGGAATTCTTACCAAAATTTGAAAAGTCGGTGAGATACGCTTCGTCGGGTTTCACGCCCGATGCGGCAACGGTGATAAATGTCTTGGCGCTTTTCTTCTTTCCGATGGTTCCATCCGGATAATTAATCGAAACGTCGTTGTCAGAAGCATCATTTCCCGCTGCGTGAATCAGAAGCACATTGCTCTTTTCGGCATACCGAATAGCCTCATAGACCAGGTCAGCCTCGGGAGAGTAGGACTTACCGAAACTCATATTGATAATATTAGCTCCGTTGTCCACGGCGTAGCGAATAGCTAAGGCCACATCCTTATCGCGCTCGTCTCCTCCCGGAATGGCTCGGACAGGCATAATAACGGCATTCGGCGCAATTCCATTAATTCCCTTCTCATTGTCGCGAACGGCAGCAATGATTCCCGCGACATGCGTTCCGTGACCGGGGTCTTCCGCCCATACCATATTGTTTCCGTATCCGATGGGTAATTCAGCCTCATTCACCAATGGTCGTGGATCAAATTCGACGTTCAGATTATAATCCAAATAGGATTCAAAGTATTCTCCTGCGTCTTCCAAGTAATCATCTAAGCCTTCCTTTTCAGCCAACATTAAGAAATTTTTAACTTGAACTCCATCCGGCGTCTCAGGTTGCCAATCATCCAAACTATTCTCATCCGAATCAGCTCCCGATACTGCATCCGCATAAAATGCGAGAGCGCCATTATACAAAGTGGTCAGTTGAGCATATTCCGAGTACTGCGCCTCAATGGTGCTCAATTCTTTTTCAAACTCACTTTTATATTTCAGGAATTCCCGGTAGTCATCCGCTTCATCCTCGGAGATGGAATTTTCGTCCCTTCCTTCAAACCGTTCGGAATACTGACGATAAAGCCTTGTCAACTCAAGTGTCTCATATTTGATGTTTTCGCCTTCAGGGTTTCCCAAAAAATTCCAGCCATGTACATCATCGATATATCCATTTTGATCATCATCTATTTCATTGTCGGGAATCTCATCTTCGTTGATCCAAATCTTGCCAGCCAAATCTTCGTGATAAATATCTACCCCGTCGTCAATTACGGCAACCACGATAGTATCTAACTTTCTGTTGCCAATTAACTTGAGCGCATCGTCCACTTCTGCTCCTGCCAGGATTCCTTCTTTATAAGATAGGTTGAACCAATCCGTTTTCTCTTGCGCTCGGACGGTGAAGACCAAATTTAAAACGGCTATCGCCGCAACTATCATTTTCATCATAAACTCTTTCATGAAAAGCAAACGCCAACCCGTTGCTTCAGGTTGGCGAACACTCTGTAATTCTTGTTAAAACTCAGAATCGCTTGGAGACACCAAATCGACCTCCTGCCAGATTGTTTCCTCCACCAAACTCGAGATTGAGACCCCAATCGCTATTCCAATAATACCTGCCACCCACTTGTATACCGAGATCAAAACCCGAGCTGTAATCATTATCGATACCTCCTAAGAAACCTACGCTCAGACCGGCGTAAAAATCCCAATCTCGCGGAATTTCCAATAATGAATTGAAATGGTAGTCTCCTCTACCGGAAATGGAAAAATAATTGAACTCTAAGTCCAGACCTAATTGACCTCCGACCGTAATGTCAGGGTGAACTCCATAATCCATACCGACATAAACGGGAAATCCGGTATCAAATAAACCAACGCCAAAATTGACTTGTTTTCCTCCTTCGCCTATGGGGCTCTGAGAATACGATGCCGTGGAAACCAAAATGATGCTGATTAAAAGAACGAATTTCTTCAACATGGTCTTTATTTTAATCCGGCAAATATAAAGCTTTGCACTATGTCAAAACCGTTAATAACAAGTAGAAGTCAAATTTTAAAATGATTAACATTTCGTGAAACGGAGACCCGAAAGCAAGGGGAATTCACTCACTCATCTCGTACTTGAATTCAGCAAATTTTTTGGATTTTGTGCGTCATGGACCCCACCTTTACTTCATCTCCCTCCTGTTTTCCTTTCATCGAAAGCATGAGCGGAGCTGCCATTGAAACACCTACTACAGAATGTCCGTCGACATCCATTCGTTCGTGCGCCACACCTATCAATGCTAATAACTTATCCGTCTGAACCAACGAACCGAATTCAACCTTCTTAGCAGGAATATTCGTAGTCATATTTCGCAATATGTAGAGTTCTTTTTCAAGAATTTCCATACTATGTGTGAGGAAATCCATTTCGTTCAACGTTTCTTCCGCCTTAGAGTCTATATGCCTGTTATCCATATCATCGTTGGATGCTTGATCCAATCGGGTTTTCTCTTCTTGTCGAAAATCATTTAATACTTCCTCTTTATGCGCTTTGAAAGCTTCGATAATGGATCTTTTCAGTGAGATATCTATTTTTTTATCTGACATTTTAGAAATTTTAATCTTTTGGTGAAATATAGGAATGTCATTGGAATTAACATGAAAAACTCATGGAAGTATGGATTATACGGTATCGATTTCTACTAAATTCGATCACGTGCTTTTTTAATCCGCAAACATTTTACAGGTTTTCTACCTTACTAAATATGTAAAGACATCTTCGACGAAAAATTAATTTTTCTCGATCGGAAACTAACCCATCGTATAGAGAAACATTCCCGACATGGATAAACACACCTACAACTTCGGACTAATCGGAAACTGTTCCTTCCTGGCCCTCATTGGAAAAGACAGCAATATTGAATGGATGTGTTTGCCTCGTTTTGACAGTAGTTTTGTTTTCGGTTCATTGATAGCAGGCAGGGAAAAAGGCGGAGAGTTCAGCGTCAAACCTTGCCGTACGAATTATTCTTCTTCCCATGAATACATTCCGAATACCAATGTATTGCAAACCACCGTGCGCGACGGAGAACACGAATATCAAATAACCGATTTTGCCCCTCGCTTCGTGCATATGGATCGATATTATCGTCCTAAAATGTTGATACGCAAAATAGAACCTACTAAAGGATACCCCCGGGTGTGCGTGAGATGTAAGCCAAAGGGAAACTACGGACAAACGGACTTGAAGGTTGAAACGGGCAGCAACCATATAAGGTATGGTGGATTGGAAGAAAATCTCAGACTTACGACCAACATACCATTGAGTTATGTGGCCGAAGAGCGTGAATTCATCATTCGAGAGACTTATTACATGATCCTCACGTATGGCGTCCCACTCGAAGGCCCCATCAGAGAGACCTCTGAAAATTTTTTGAACGAGACGATTGCTTATTGGCAACGCTGGGTCAAATCGACAAGTATCGGAAACTTGTATCAGGCACAGGTCATTCGTTCGGCATTGACATTAAAGATTTGTCAATACGAAGACACCGGAGCTATTATAGCCTCGCCTACCACTTCCCTCCCGGAATCACCTATGAGCACGCGGAATTGGGATTACAGATATTGTTGGATGCGCGACAGTTACTACACTTTACAAGCTTTCAATAACATAGGTCACTTTGAGGAAATGGAAAAGTATTTTTCATTTATTTCAAATGTTCCCGAGCCGGGCAGCACGCGAATTCAACCCCTTTATGGAGTTACCGGCGATTCCAAACTTACGGAGATCGAGCTCGATCTTCCCGGCTATTTGAGAAATCAACCGGTAAGGGCCGGGAATGAGGCCTACACGCATATACAAAATGACGTGTATGGTCAGATTTTGATGGCGGTACTTCCACTGTATGTAGACTGCCGTTTTCAAAACCATCCGGGAGCCACCACCCCGTTGCTCGTGGAAACTGTTTTGGAAAAAATAGAGATGACAATAGATGAGACTGATGCAGGCATTTGGGAGTTCAGAAACCGCTCACAGCGTCACGCGTATTCCAACTTATTTCAATGGGCCGGAAGCAATGCCGCCGCATTAGTGGCAAACAGACTCGGAAATACGAAACTGGAAAAGAAAGCCGAGCGTCTGGCTCAACAGGCTCGAAAGCATATAGAATCCACCTACCTTTCGAAACATAAAGCCTATGGTGCAGCACAAGAACATGGCTATATGGACGCCAGCACGTTGCAATTAATCATTATGGCCTATTTACCCCACGACTCTCAAGCTGCTAAAGATCACCTCAGCGCTTTAGAAAAGGAACTTAAGGTCAAGGATGGATTATTTTATCGCTATCGCGTCGAAGATGATTTTGGCAAACCGCAATCCACCTTCCTGATATGTGGATTTTGGTATGCAGAGGCCCTGGCCTGCGTGGGACGGATGGAAGATGCCCGTAGGGCTTTCGAAGAGTTAATCACCTATACAAATTCTTTGGGATTGCTCAGCGAAGATGTAGATTGGGAAACGGGTTCCATGTGGGGGAATTTTCCTCAAGCTTACAGTCACGTAGGTTTAATCAATGCCGCTGCCCGAATAAACAACCGACTCGATAAACCCGGTTTCTTAGCTGAATTTCAAGAGTTTGTTTAGTAAATTTCTGACTTCCCCAACCGATTCCAAGCCGTAAGATGCGTAACTCGTACCGCTTCCTACCTTGATAGAGTAGGCTTCTTCAGGCAGTGCTTCAAACATATATTCGTCGGTGGTATCATCACCCAAACACAAAGTGAAATCAGGCTTTAGCTTATCAAATAATTCTTTGGCTACACGTCCCTTATTGGTGTAGTCGGGTTTCAGTTCTATTACATGATCGCCATCCAAAACGTGAAAACCGCGTTCATTCAGCATATGCTTGAGGTGACTGGTCAGCTCACTCTTTCGTACTTCCCCCAGTCCTCTTTCCACCTTTCGGTAATGCCAAGCCAGTGAATGACTTTTTTCTTCGATAAAAGAACCGGGAGTACGGTCTACATAAAAGTTCATGATCTCCATAGCCTCCTCTTTCCATTCAGTATCTGAATCTCCACCGTCTCGCTCCCAGCGTCCGCCTTTGGCCTTGCTCCACATTCCATGTTCGGCTACCAAGGAGACGGGAAGGTCGCCCAACCACTCTTCCAATGTTTCGCCTTTTCGGCCGCTGATGATCACCAATTCATTACGCGGGTCATCCCCCAAACGGCCCAATTGATTCCTCAATTCATCACCGGGTTCGCACGATAAAGGGTCTTTATTGAATTCTACCAAAGTGCCGTCGTAATCCAATAAAAGCAAACGATTCTTTGCTGCGTCGTATGCATTTAATAATTCCTCTTCCTTATTTCCCGTCAACTTCAGTACGGCCAATTCCTTTTGGTTGTTTTTGACATTCATTAAATTATTAAAGAAGAGGTTAACCCAGTTGAAGATATTGTATTTCTTAACGGTTTTTTGCATCAGGTCCATGCGACGATACTGTTCGCTCTCGTCCATTTCCAATGCTTCTTTCAGCGCTCTTACCATTTGCATCTTATCGGTGGGGTTGACCAAAATAGCATCTGCCAGCTCCTTCGATGCACCGGCCATTTCGCTTAATATCAGGACTCCGTCTTTGTTTTCGCGAGAAGCGACATATTCCTTGCATACCAAGTTCATACCATCTCGCAGGGGGGTAATCATGGCCACATCACACATGCGGTAAAATGCTCCCAGAGCTCTGAACGGATAACTTCGATAGAAGTAATGGATCGGCACCCAATCCATCCTGCCGTATTTACTGTTTATTTTACCTACCAATTCATCTACTTGCTCTTTGAGCATCTGGTAATTAGGCACCTTGTCGCGAGAAGGAACGACGATTAGCAACAGTGAAACCTTTTGTTTGTATTCCGGATAATTCTCGAGGAACGCGTCAAAAGCTTCCAGCCGTCGCGGAATACCTTTTGAATAATCCAGCCTGTCCATGGATAGAATCAGACGTTGATCTCCCAACGCTTTGCGATATCTTTCTTCGCGCTCTACTGCCTCCTCGTGTGATGCATTTTCCCGATACTTTTCGTAGTCGATTCCCATCGGCAATGAATCTGCCACTACCATTCTATCCTTGAGCTGAATTTCGCTACCATGGTAAGGATAGCCCAATAACCGGTGAACGGAGCTCAGAAAGTGACGCATATCATCATAGGTATGAAATGCGATATAATCAGACCCAAGTACTCCTTCCAGCAACTCCCGTCGCCACGGAAGTGTGCGAAAAACCTCGTATGACGGGAAGGGGATATGCTGATAGAATCCGATGGTTACATTCGGATTCGCTTTTCGCAGCAAATGAGGTACGACCATTAACTGATAGTCGTGTATCCAAACCGTATCATCATCTTCGAGATTTTCTGAAATGACTTTAGCAAACTTTTCATTTACCGTAATGTAACTCTGCCAATTGTCATCGCGATAATCGATGTACTGAATAAAATAGTGAAATGCAGGCCACAATGTTTGGTTGCTGAAACCCAGATAAAATGATTCGACTTCATCTTCTGTAAGGAAAACGGGGCGCATGCTTTCTTTTTTCAGGCCGTCAGTCACTTCTTCTTTGAGGCCATCCGAATCGAAAGAAGCGCCGGGCCAACCGATCCATATATTGTTGCCTTCCTTGTAAATGGATCCCAAGCCGGTGGCAAGTCCCCCTTCACTGGATTTGTATGTTATCTCATCATCCTTCTTTTCTATTCTTACAGGAAGTCGGTTGGAAACAATAATGGTTTTGGACATAGTAATTTGGCTTTTATGACTACCAATCAAATGTTCGTGCCGGAACCTTGTATCAGAATCAAATTTTCATCACGGTTGTCAATAAAGTAAGCAATGTATCTGAATTCTCGACAATTGAAAAAATATAATCCGCACACCCATCGAAGCACGATGTGCATTGCATCGAGTAACATGCTCCACGATTAGTGGAAGACTGCAATCCTCAAGTCATGGTTATCAACATTGATAAATTTATTCACATCTCAACAATATTTTTCTGCATTCGATATCTTGCCACGGCAAATTCATATAAACCAAAAAGAAATGTTTACAGAATTTAAGAAGTTTATAAACCGCGGAAATGTAATGGAACTGGCGGTAGGTTTGATCATGGCTACCTATTTCGGCGCTATAGTTAAATCTCTGGTCAACGACATAATTATGCCGCCCGTAGGATTGTTATTGGGCGGTGTGGATTTTGCCGAAATGAAGTACGTGCTCAAAGCAGGAGTAGCGGAATCTGCTGAAGGTGCGGGTGATGGGGTTACCGAAGTAGCCATTTCTTACGGAGCTTTTATAAATACAATTTTGACCTTTATCATCGTTGCTTTTGCCGTATTTATCGTGGTGAGATCTTATAATAAAATGAAAGAGGCCGCTGCGCGTAAAGAGGAAGAAGGAATTCCCGCTCCCGAAATTCCCGAACCTTCAAAACAGGAAATATTACTTACTGAAATTCGCGATCTGCTGAAGAAGTAATTCAGGTATTTTTTTGTGTTTATAAGGGACTCCCACCGACAAAATTTGAACTCAAAGGAGCAGGCGCGTGACTAGCTAAAATTGAATTTCTTGGGACGAATGGCATTCACCTTCATCTCATCCTCGCTTTGTGGATGAATAAATTCAATTGACTCGGCAAACAGAAAAAGTCCTCTACCCGATTTTGGTCCTCCAAACTTGAGGTCGCCCAAAATAGGGCGGTCGGCCTCTGCCAAATGGATGCGAATTTGATTGCGCCGCCCCGTCTGCGGCATCGCTTTCACGAAAGTGATTTCACCATAAAATTTGTGGTGAATGGTTTTTAAAGGAATGATGTCGGTCACCGCCTCTTTTCCCTCAATTGCCGCCCGTAGCACCATTTTGCCATCTACCCCTCCTGCTACCCAAGCCGAATAGGTTTTCTTAACTTTTCGTTCTTCGAATTGATTTCCTAGATGTGCAGCAGCTTTTCGCGTTTTTGCAATGAGCAAAACCCCACCTGTTAATCGATCCAAGCGATGAACAGGTCGTGGTACCGCCATCGCGTCGGGTTGATTGCTCAATGCTAAATTAAAGGCGAGGGCATTTTGCACCGTTCGAAAGAAATTGCCACTTACAGGAAGATCCGCAGGCTTTTGGACTGCAGCCATATATTCATCCTCAAACAGAATGGAAAGCTGCCTTGCATATTCCGGTCGCCGCGTATCGTCCGCAATTACTACTATTTCTTCTCCCAACCTGACCCGATGTGCCGTAGTTGAAACTTGATCATTCACCAAGATCAACCCTCGCTTGATCGCCTTCTTCACACTTTTCCCGGAAGGCAATGATTCGAATCTGCCGACACCATAATCACTCAGCCGCTCCCCCGCGGCATCTTCGACAATGATTTTCTCAATAATGGTTTTAGAATCTGACATTTCAAGCGATGTGAATGTCAAAGTAACCAAGAATTGACAAAGCTTGACTAATTTTTAATCTTCCGGAAAAGTTTTTCGAAAAAGTTCGGGTCATCACTTCCGATATCTTCACTTCCCAATGCATATCCCAGGGGCTTGGTAGCGGGAATATGATCGAAAATAATTTTGCATATTCCGAAAACGGGTATGCTGATGATCATTCCCATAATTCCCCAAACCGCTCCGCCGATTACCACTACCAAAATAGTCACGATGGGATTGAGGTCCACCTTATCGCCAACGACATAAGGTTGTAAGATGTAGCTTTCGACAAATTGGGCGATGGTGAATGTGATGGCGACACCGAGATACATCCATAATTCACCCCCCGAAACGGTGGCCATAATGACGGCCAATACCATTCCTATAATGTTTCCGATATATGGTATGATGCTCAGAATAGCGGAAAAAACTCCGATGAAAATAGCGTTTTGAATTCCAAATGAAGTCAGGCCGACACTGTATATAATTGACAAAAAGAAAATCAAAATTAAACGACCGATTAGATATTGCCCCGATAGCTTAACGGATTGCTTGAGCACTTTTTTCGTTTCGTCGCGTTTCTCTTCATCAAAAAATTTGAGCACGGACAGCTTTATCTTCCGTCGATAGAACAGGATAAAAAAGATATATATGAAAACGAGAAAAAATGTCCCCATAAAACTGACAATATTCAACAAGGCACTTCCCGCCGTTCCCACCGCTTTTGAAGAAATGCCGGGAATGGACGACTTTTTCGAGTCCCCTTCCGAATTTTCCGTTTGGCCGGCTCCGTTTTGGTCGCCTACTGAAAAAGGCATATTCTCTTCCAACATGGATTGAAGTTCCTTTTCGGTGAGACCTAGCGTGTTCTCAACGAAGTTCGTGAAGCGATCAACCTGCGGTTTTAGGTTTTCCTTAATGTCTGGCCAATCGTTCGACATCTTGTTTATCTGTACGACCAAGAGACCGAGAATGAGTAGTAAGGCCATCATGGCTACCAGGACTGAATAAAGTGAGGAAAGCACTCGATTAAATCCCCATGATTCCAGCTTTTGCGAAAGCGGAATCAAAACCATAGCCAGCAAACCGGCAAGCACAAGAGGCTTTAAAAACCCCGAAGCTTCAATGATACCATTCACGAAGAAATACAGGCCAACGACCAGTATGGTAAATACCAGCAGAATTTTATAGGAATTAGATTTCATTGCTCTTATAAGGATCAGGTGATTCAGCCTTTCAAAACCTGCACCATAAAATAATAAAATGCAGAATCAGGATCTCCTGATGACATCAAGCTGTCTCATCTTTGCAGGCTCTAAGTGAGTTTTGGCAAAAGCAGTTTTGTATCTGTGATTCTCCAAAAATTTGATTTGGATGCTTTTCCAATCTTCCGAACTCATGTCAGGATTAAAACTCTTCAACTCATCTCTGAGCTGATTGGCAAATTTAGAGTACTTATCGGTGCCGAGATAGTATAGATCAGCATCTACCAGAATACGCTCGAGTTGATTGGTAGGAGTCTGCGGAATTTTCGTGGCCATGATCATTCCGCAAATTGCTTCAATTTCCTCATCGGAAAAATCTTCTTGAGACAACTCGTGTCGAGCTATTTCACAGCTTCGACGTTCGTGTTCTTCTCGCGATACCAAAAAACCCGTATCGTGGAAAAGTGCCGCAATTTGGATGAGGATGTATTCCCGATCAGAAACTCCCTCTTTCTGAGCAAGCTCCTTAGCCCATTCCATTACCATAAGCGTATGTTCAGCATTATGATATGTCAAATCGGGATGCAAGTTTTCCTGAAGCCTGCCGAATATCCTGTCGAATATATGCTTATACTTTTCCATTCAGTTCTGAGTCGTCATCGAGCGTTACCTACGGCCTAAGTTAAGCGTTTCCGGTTCAAAAGCAACTCATTAAGACAGACTTCATCGTCTCATTCAAAAAAAACTTTGCACATTTAACTTCGAAATTCCCGTTTTATGCAAAAAATACTCGTCCCGACCGATTTTACACCCGCAGCAGAAAATGCCTTCGAACTGGCCTGTCAACTATCAAGAATAGGAAATCAAGAGATTGAACTACTGCACGTGAGAGGCGGAACAACGGAAAAACAGCTCAAGGAAAAAGGTAAACGACCCGAACAACTTGAAGTGTACTTGATGGAGCTTTGTAAAAATGCTCGAGATACCCACGCGGTGAAAGTAAGTCACCGTATCGAGGAAGGAAATATTCTCACGTCCATTCCCTCAGTAGCTTCAGAGCCGGGAGTCGTCTTGGTGTTGATGGGAACGCATGGCACGCGAGGCTTACGTCAAAAACTTTTCGGAGCGGATGCTTTGAAAATTGCCGAGCGTTCGCCCGCTCCCGTTCTCACCGTACCCGATGTGGTTAAGGCAAAGTCGGGAGTCAAGCGCATCTTATTTCCATACGGCGGCCACGAAAATTTTGAAAATAAAATAAGGTCGGTGGCAATGTTGGCAAGTCACTTCAATGCAGATGTTCATTTTTACTCAGTGAAAAGAGTGGCGGCTGAAATCAGCAAAACCATTAATCAAAAAATCGAGGAAGCCGAGCAAATGCTGTCGGAAGAAGGAATAGCTCACAAACGTGTACAGGAAGAAATGACGGAATATTCCGTTGGCTTTGCCAATCAAACGCTGAAGTATGCCGAGAAATCGGGTGCGGGAATTATTGCGGTCATGGCGAATGACAGTGGAAATCTCTCCTTCATATCCTCCGTGGATCGGGAAAACCTCATCAACAACGATAAGGGAATTTCAATTCTTCTGGTTTCTGAATAATTAAGATGATATCTCGGCAGGCATCTCTTTGACTTGACTCAAAGGAAATAGTCAATAGCCCAAATGCCTAATGTTACCGCGATAATGGATGTGATAATCCAAAGCCATAATTCGCGTTTCTTTTGACTTCTGATTCTTTTCTTTACATGCTCCCATTCGCTTTTGTTCAATTCCGATAGATGGCCTGACCGGGACTTAAATCGAACGTTTTCGAAAATTTTACTTTTTCTGAAATGACGTTCGCGCTTAGCCTGTAGCAGCTCACGGTTGGCCGCGTAGCGTTCCATCATATCCCGTACATGGCCAAAGGAAGACACGTGATGAAAATAGTGAAATTAAAGCAGACCCCAACCCGAAAGCAGGATGAGCAGAATATTAATGGCGAGCAAACTTATCGAGAAGAGGCCTTTCTTTTGGTCAACGCGTCGACCCGGTATAATTACTGCAATCACAGATAGCGATATCAATTCGATGATCACCACTTGCGGATCGATTACCTCCAAAGCATCCCAAACCCAGTAATCATTGCCGTCGATATCGGTGGAGAGGAAACCGACTTCTCCTTCAAAGCCTTGGCCTCTGATTAAGTCATTCACGTTCTCCCGATTCACCATGGCATGGAGAAACTTCGGTTGGTAAAACCAAGGGTGGGGATAGTTTTTAAAAAATCGTTTTCCCCTTTTGATGCTAGCGAGATTGCCGTCGATGAAAAGCCCCCTCCAACCAAATTTGAAATAGAGGTTAGCCGAATTTCTATTCACACCGTCATCTGAACCGATTTCAACGAAAGTCTTGTTGGTCATTCCAGGCACCGAAAAAATGAACAGGAGCATCCCATCTGTTTCAAACCGTGAGAATACGCGAAATCCTGTTTCCGAGATGGTCGGCAATTTACCTTGTTCCGCTTACTCGCAGTATTTTAAATAGAGCTGACGCTGACCTATCTGCACGGCCGGATTAAATCTGTTTCTGATTTTTCATAATCAGAAATCGATCTTTTAAAACGTTTCTAATCCGGCTGATCATCTGCTGAAATCGGGATAGTGGAGGTCATAAAGATCGAAAAGTTGATGATTTTTTTGGTCCGAAAGTGATTCAGTCTTTTACTTGGCGGGAAATGTTCACCGCATTCTTCCATTGAGCATGTTCGGATAAGAAAGGTAATCTCTTTCAGTGTCTTCTGAATGATTGAGTTATTTGGAGTCGTAAAAAGCATCTCGAAGTAATTCTTTGAGTCTCCGATCAGTCGCCTTTTTTCCAACTATCAAATTTCTCATTCAAAAAAATCGACTCTGAATTAGATGGCGAAATAATGAATAACTGCCCGTCAATAGACAAAACGATGACTCACTCTCGTTTTCTCGGTGTTCACTCTATTTAGGTTTATAACAGCTCAAGTGCCACATACTTTTGGCGCAAAATCTAAACCAATGAAAACAATTGCAATACAAATTTTGATCGCTATCTTGGCGATTTTGGCCCCCTTCGCCATTCAAGCTCAAACCCAAGAAACCAAGACATTGCTTAGAGGCGACTTTAAACTCACCGGATGGTTTGTGGAAGTACCTGCCGTTTACGCTGAGGTAGTTGACCGTGACGTATTTTTCAATGCTATTTCCGGAGGAGTCATTTTCAATGAAAATTTCCGTGTGGGCGTGAGTGGAAGATCATACACTAATCGCTACAACCGAATAAAACTGGATTTCGTTGACGAAGGTCGCGGCGGCTACCTCGAAGGCTACGAATACGGTATTCATCTGGAGCCCGTCATTTGGAATAAAGAGGTTGTTCACCTCACCTTCCCTGTGATGCTGGGTGTGGGTTATGCAGAACTTTCTGCAAACCGACAAATGCCTGATGAGGACAATGAACTCGATAACATTGAACTGGAAAAACAGCAATACTTAGTCGTGAATCCTTCCATGCACGTTGAATTAAATATTCACAAGAATATTCGATTGGCAGGGGGCGTGGGATACCGTTTCACCTCTGAAAGAGAATTAAACGGCGTACCGGGAGATCTCTCCGGTCTCATGGCCAACTTGAGCATCAAGGTCGGAAAGTTTTAGACTATAGACAACGACAAACAAAATGCGACGGAGTGCATGAAAATTTTGCCTCCGTCGCAAAATAATTTGGTGGTTTACGTGTAATCTTGCATTGAAATATGAATCTTCGAAGGATTAGTTCTCAAAGGGCAGATGTTGAGGACGTTTTTAGCCGAAAATGGCAATTGTTGTTGTCCTTTTTTTTGGCCTTGCTGATATTCTGCCAGCAAGTGCTACTCAACACGGCGGTAACATCTGCCTTTCTTCTAAACCTTCTGGAAAACACCTTACTTTTTCTATTTCTTTTTGAAGGGGCCAAATGGATTCAATATTTAGTTGAAAAACGCTTTTCTCTCTTCGAAAAGACGCATCAACACATTGCCTTATCCATTCTTTCAGCTTACGTTTTTGCTTCGGTTACCATGGCAGTTTTAGCCTATCTCTTTCACCGAATGTTGTCACGAGCTCTTCCTTCCGGGAGTCAGTTGCTGCTGGAAATCTTCATTGCATTTTTGCTGACCTTGGGCGCGCTGGCAGTAATCAACATCAGCCGTCGATTTGAGAGCATTAAGCGCAACGAGCGTCTCGCAACTCAAGTCCGAATGGAGAAGTACTTTGAGACTTTACTGGATAACCTTGAAGACGTCGTTCAAGTGGTAAATGCTCAGAACAAGGTAATCTACACCTCCACTTCGGTCGAATCGGCTACGGGATATACGGTGGATGAAATCAGGGATCGAGAACCCTTATTTATGATTCATCGGGATGATGAACATCTACGCGTCAATCTGATGAATGACATCAAGGGAGACTCACATGGTTCTGATAAACTCCGATTGCGAATAGTGACCAAATCGCAGGAAATCAAATACATGGACTTGCGGACCGTTTCTGCCAAACTGAACTCAAAAATGAAAGGCACCATTCTGACACTCACAGATGTGAGTGCCGAGGTTAGTCAACAAGATATTCTTAAAAGGCAAAGAGAACAGTATCGCTTTTTATTGGAGGTATCTAAATCATTTCTGAAAAATGACTTCCGAGATAGCTTGGAAGAGACTTTGAAAAATCTGGGAAAGGTTGCTTCCGTAGACCGGGTATACGTCTATCAATTGAATAAAGTGATGGAAAAATATGAGTGTCTCCATGAATGGCGAAGACCTGATGGAGAGAGATTTCCCTCACTTTATTACAATACCGGTCTCTCAATGCATGGATTAGATTGGATGACATCCAAACTCGAAAAAGGCGAGGTAATTGCAATTGAACATTTAGAGGATATGCCACTTGAAGCGAAGAGGCTACGCGAAGTCTTTGAGAGCGATTCAACTTTGTCAATTTTGCTGATACCGATGAAGGTCAACAATGAATTGATTGGATTTTTAGGCTATGATACGGTTTTAAAAACAAAGCATTGGAACGATGAAGACATTACCCTCTTGCAAATTTGCAATGAGATTGTGACTTCAGCCCTGATCCGAAAGAATACTGAAAACGAAGAGCGAGAAAAAGGAATGGCGCTGGCCCAGTTGGAATCCCTGAAAAATCAGGTAAATCCTCACTTTCTATTCAACAGCTTGAACGTACTTTCTTCCTTGGTTCACATTGACCAAAATCTCTCGGAAAAATTCATTGACCAGTTGGCTAAATCCTATCGATACCTATTGGAGCAAAAGGACATGGATCTGGTGCCTCTCAAAACCGAAATGGATTTCATGCAATCGTTTGCATTCCTTCTCCAAATTCGTTTTGAAGATAAACTTGAAATCAAAGTAAATATCGGTGCTCAATCCATGAATGATCTGGTGGCACCCTTAACGCTGCAACTACTCATTGAGAATGCGGTTAAACACAATATCGTATCGAAAACCGAACCGCTGATTATCGAAATTTCGGACAGCCCCGAAGGCTATCTCACCGTTAAAAACAACCTGCAATTGAGGCTTCAGCAAACGCCCTCAACCGGATTAGGACTAAAAAATATAATTGAAAGATATCGACTACTTAGCGATCGCATGCCTGAGTTCCGAATATCCAATAATTCCTACGTCGCCAAAATTCCACTCATTAAAACTGCCGAGAAATGAAAATTGTCATTATCGAAGATGAAACGCTGGCGCAAAAAAAGCTGGCAGCCATGATCGCGAAGTACGATCCATCTATTGAGGTCGTCTCTCTACTCGCTTCAGTGAGGGAAGCTATAAATTGGTTTCAGCAAAACGAGGCTCCTGACCTCGTATTTATGGATATTCATTTGGAAGATGGATTGAGTTTTGCAATTATGGATGAAGTATCAATCGATGCACCCATCATTTTCACCACGGCATTTGACGAATACACGATCAATGCGTTTAAAGTAAATGGTATTGACTACCTTCTTAAGCCAATTAATCCAGATGATTTATCGCGCAGCTTTGATAAGTATGAAAGCTTGCAAAGACAGTTTGGTAATAAAACCCGGTTCGAGGAAATCATAAAATCTTTCTTACCAAAAACATACAAAACGCGTTTTTTAATCAGCGAAGGAAATACGCTGAAAAAAATCGATGTGGAAGAGGTGGCTTACTTCTTCGCGGAAAATAAATATTGTTATTTGATCACGAAGGCCGGGAAACAGTATCTGATAGATCCTACGCTGGAGAAACTAACGCATTTACTTGATCCATCTAAATTTTATCGTGTTAACCGTCAATTTATCATATCAGCAGAAGCTATTCAGTCAATGAACCGCTACAGTGCAAATAAGCTTCGAATTCATCTCACACCTGAAACGGACCGAGAAATATTCGTGAGTATGGATAAGTACACGGATTTTAAATCATGGGTAGATAAGTGAAACAGCGAGAGCTACCTAAAAATGGGAATTGTTCGAACAAATGAGCTTTCCCTGCGTAGACCCATTAAAGTTTAGAAACCATGAAAAGACTCACGCTTCTTTTCTCCCCTTTTCTATTTTTCCTATTTCTAACTTCCTGCAATAAAGATGACGACAACGACGGGGCCAAACCATCGATGCTGACTCCACCCTCCTTTGAGTGTCCCGAAAATGGCACTCCCGTTTTCGTTGAGGACAGTGGTTTGGTCAAGGTTGATTTTGTTGCGGCCGATTATTCTGAAACGAACTGGAGTTTCAACACGGATATTCCGGGTTATTCGGGACAAGGTTTATTGGTATGGGACGGACCAAGCTCCATGGGAAATCCCGGGAATGGCTTGCTTACTTTCAAAGTGCAAATCACTACGCCCGGAACTTATCGCTTTCTCTGGCGATCGAAAATCACCATGGGCAACAACAATACCGAGCACAATGACTCATGGCTTCGCATTCCTGATGCGGCCCATTTTTACGGAATGAAAAACAACGGACACATCGTTTATCCGAAAGAAACCGAATTGCCGCCTATTCCCGAAAGTGCCGATCAAAACAATACCACACCGAATGGAGCGGGAGCCGATGGCTGGTTCAAAATTTACATGAATAACCTCGACTGGAAATGGCAAGCTTCAACCAGCGATCACGATGCGCATAACATCTACGCCGTTTTTACCCATCCGGGAATGTATGCCATCGAAGTATCCGGGCGCTCTGAAGGTCACGGTATTGATAGCTTCGTATTGTTTACCGATGCCTATTCTCAAAATGAAGGTACCGCCGAGGAGATAGACTTTAGCGAGATTGCTTGTCAGTAATCCATGCTCAAACTGAACTAATACAAAAAAGGCAGCGACGTGGTGCTGCCTTTTTTAGTTCTTGATTGAATTTATCAATTGAAAAGCTTTCTAACCGAAAGCTACAGTCGGATAGGTTATTTCGCCGAAGATTCGTAAATCGTCACGTATTCCTTAAACTCGGTCATCAATTCCTCTCCGTCGCTTACTTGGATGGAATATTCCGTCTCGTCGTTTAAATGTGCTTCCTTAATAACTTCGCCATTGTGGAAATAGTAAAGTTTATCGAATTGGCCTTTTTCCTTTTCCTCTTCTCCCGTTCCGTCATCTTCAATTACCACCAAAATCAGTTCTCCGCCATCGGCATAAAATTCTTCCGTACGCGTAGAGATTTGAGGGTAAGGATAGGTCTTGATTCGAGCGAGTTCACCGTCAAGGGTGTAAAAATCCATTTTGGACCATTTCTGCTTGATCTTTTCTCGCAAATCGGTAGTCTGCACTTCGAGTGGTTCGCCGATCGCCGCTTCGATCGCCTCTCTTCGCGCATCGATGGCACTCACCAAAGAGTCTGCATTGATCTCGGGTTCCGCAGGAGTTTCAGCCATCTCAACTGAGCTTTCGCTTTTGTCCTCCGCTTTTTCCTGAGTCGTAACACAAGAACCTAAAAATAAGACCAGGGCCGGTATCAGGAATGTGTTCTTTAGTTTCATTTTTTGATTGTTATAAAAATGTTATTGAGCTTATTTGAAGGCTCAAATTCGGGGCGAAAATAATTAAAAGCAAAGTCATTTTCATGAAAATGAAAAATGCGCACAAACTAATCATAACGAGCAATTGGATCGATTCAATCGATACGAGATAAAGGCTGCAAAGGAGCTTTTTAAAGGTGTAATAATCGCGTTAAATCGAGCACTTATCTTTCAAATAATCCTTTCGCTATAGCCCGCCGAATATTTGTAAATCATCGCAAGAGATACAGCCGTGCAGATAATCCACAGCATCAATCCACCAATGCACAGTTGCAGGGTATCAGAATTGAAAGAAGAAAATTCGCTCAATTCGGAGAACAGCGCCCCTAAAAAGAGCAAATTGCCCAAAAGAAAGGCAATTCCGATCAAAATGCCCGTCACTCGATTTTTGATGATAAGCTGCAAAACGACTAAGGCAGCTAGCACCAAAAAAACAGGGTTGAAGAAAAAGGGTGGCGAATAAGCCGCCAAAAGCAATAGGAGAATTAAAAGGTATTCCGGATACTTTAAAAGAAAGGACTTCATTTCTTCAATGATTGGATTGAATGGCTTTTAGAGAACGTTTCTATGCTCCTTTTATTCTTCCGATTTGAAGACATCCGCACCCATGGCATAGCCGTAAACTTCCTTTCCATAACAAGAAAGGTCCGTGAATCCTACACCCTTACCATGACAATCCGAGACTTTGGCAGTACGGCGCACTTCGCATATCGTAAAACTCGTTTTCATTTAATAAAAGTGAAGATGCGGAGATTTTGTCAATCCTTGCCGGACTTATTGATTTTGTAAAATACAAAATCAAAAATGGAGCAAGTTTCTCCAAGTGTAAAATCATTCTTTCAAAGACAATTAAATCTTTGATAGAGAGTCAACAATATCTCTTTAGGGTTAAGAAAAATACAACGACTAAACACTTCCCGCACCTGACCGTTGTATTTTTAATTATGAACAAGGTCCTAATTCAATTTCACTCTTGAAGCCCGTTCTAGCCATAGCAGGTGCCACGGGATTTATCGGCCGTTGGTTTATCCAAGAGTATTCGAAAAAATACAGAATCATTGCTCTCAGCCGTGGTGAGGTAAAAAACGCCGATGGTGATCCCATTGAATGGCGAAAGGTAAATCTCTATTCACTGAGCAGTACGTCCGAAGCGCTTACGGGAGCTGACTACGCTCTGTATTTGGTGCACTCCATGCAGCCCTCAAGCCGTCTTAATCAGAGTTCGTTTGAAGACACCGACCTTCTCTTGGCTGATAATTTTGCCCGTGCCGCAGAAGAGCAAAATCTTAAACAAATCGTTTTTATCGGTGGAATTATCCCTAAAGACTCTTCAGATTTATCCACTCACTTGCGAAGCCGCTACGAAACGGAGCAAACCCTTAGTTCGCGAAGTACTGCATTATCAGCCATTCGTGCCAGCATCATTATCGGAGCAGGAGGCTCATCTTTTAAGATTGTGAAAAAACTCACCGAAAGGTTACCCGTGATGGCTTGTCCGAAGTGGTGTGAATCTCCCTCTCAGCCTATAGACATTCGGAATATGCTCGATATTATTAATCGAACCTTAGGCAATGAAGAGCTCTACAATACGGCAATTGAAGTAGGTTCGCCAAAAGTTCATTCCTATATGGACTTGTTGAAAATCACCTCCCGGCAAATGGGGAAAAGGCGATGGATCTTCTCCATACCTGTTTTTACGGCGGGTTTTTCGAAACTATGGGTGGCTCAATTTTCTGATTCCAGTACCACCTTTGTTTCTCCCCTGATCGAAAGCCTCAAGCACGATATGCGGGTGGACGAAGACATGAATCCATTTTCTGATCTCGACTACACACCGATTGAAGAATCTATTTCGAACGCCCTCACCGAAAAACCTCCAACCATTCCTAAGCGCCATTACGGTGATGCACCGAAAAATACGGTAAGAAGCGTACAGCGTCTGGCCAATCCCGCTCAGAAGAGTGCAGCGTGGGTAGCTGAGGTTTATCCCGACTGGCTTTCCAAAAAGTTCACCTTCTTTCTAAAAGCAGAAAAACAAGATGAGAAAATCTGCTTTAAGCTATTCGGAAAAACACTTTTAGAACTCTCCTTCGTGGAAGAACGAAGTGACAAAAAAAGAAGACTTTTTTACATCACGGGAGGCATACTGGCCAAACGAGTAGATTACGGCTGGTTGGAATTCAGATCGGTATTGGACAATCGCTTCGTAATTGCCGCCATTCACGAGTTCGTGCCCCGGCTGCCGTGGTATCTTTACAGACTCTCTCAAGCAGCTATACACCTTTTGGTCATGAAGTCTTTCGGGCGGTTTTTAAATAAACAGAAGGTTCAATAAAATTTATTCTTCCTCCGAGGCTTCATTGTGTTCTCTGAGCATCTGATCATGTTCGGCTTTCATTTTATTGCGTTTCTCTTCCACCATCTTGTGCTCCTCCATCATCATTTGGTGCTCCTCCTACATAACCATGTGCAATGAGTCAGACTCGTCGCTCAGCTCCTCGTGAGCAGCCATCATCGCATCGTGGTTCATTTTCATTTCAGCGTGTTCTGCCTCCGGCCTTTCGTGCTCGGCCTCCATAGCTTCGTGTTTGGCCTCGAGTTCTTAATGCTCTTCAGATTCCGTGGGATTGGGTTGAGTGGATGCCAATAAAATGGCGATCACCGCAAGGGCTTTCAGGCATTTGAAATTGATAAATCTTATTATAGTATTATTTTATTTTTTTTAAATTCTAATATCATTGACCGGCTTTACTAGAAAAAGCATTGATGAAAACAGACTTATTTATTCGCATTAAGCACGGCTCGAACCGATCAGTGTAGCTTCCGCTCGATGAAAAAGTTGAATTTACCATCCGTGATGCTGATGGTGTCGGATTTCTCAGAATCAATCAACCTCATCTCAAAGGTTCCGGTCAGTCTTCCTGAACCCTTTTTACTCGACCCACTAAACTGATTTATGGTAATATTTCCATCGAGAAGGCGATTAAAAACCATATTATTTTCAAAGCGCAACTCGGGCTTAAATGAATTGGCAAAATTCGGAGTTTCGAGCGAGCTGGTCCCGGTATATTCCGGTGTTACCCTTTGAAATGTGAGCGATAGTGATGTTGAGTCAGAGCAATTTCGGGAAACCATTTCCATAAATCCCGGTGATAAATCCAAATAAGGTTCGGGAAAATAATGAAAGTCTAATCCAGTGCATTGAGCAGAATTGCTCACACTTTCAAAACTTTTTCCGTCGACTTTGAATTCCAAATACTCCCTGCCGGCTTCCTCGTTTTCCTCTTCAAAAATCTCCTCGCATGAAGAAAAACAGGTAAGCATTAAGGAAATAAGAAGGAAATTTTTCAATCGGTTCATTTCTCAATTATTTCTACCAAAGTACAAAACTTCTTCTCAAATAAGAGTGAACTTTTCGTTGCATGAACAATCTTAATTTTGCAGTGCTTTATCTTATGAAAATGACTTGGCTCAATCACACCTACGCAAATCAACTACCGAAGAATCTCTTTTCTGCGCAGGCACCTGAAAGGGTGAGCAATCCGATGATCGCTTTGTTCAATGATGCCCTGGCGGATGAATTGGGCATAGCCGAGCATTTTTCGGATAAGAGCAAAGCCGTGGCCCTCCTTTCGGGAAATGAAATAGCAGTCGGAAGTCAGCCTGTTGCGCAGGCCTACGCGGGTCATCAGTTTAGACATTTTACGCGTTTGGGCGATGGACGAGCCATTCTTTTAGGTGAGATAGAAACCAAAAAAGGCCTTTATGATCTTCAGCTCAAAGGTTCGGGGCGTACGCCCTATTCCAGGCGTGGAGACGGCCGCGCAACCTACTATTCCATGCTGCGGGAATACCTCATCAGCGAAGCCATGCACGCCCTCAAAATCCCGACTACGAGAAGTTTGGCAGTGGTGAAAACGGGAGATCCCGTGTACCGCGAAGTAGCCAATGAGGGTGCCATCCTGTCCAGAGTGGCGGCCAGTCACATCAGGGTAGGAACATTTGAATACGCACGTTTTATGGGCAAGGAAGGCGATCTTGAAGCCCTTTTAAAATATACCATAAACAGACATTATCCCGATTTGGCAGAAAGCGAAAATCCTGCTTTGAATTTGCTCGAACAAGTGATGATGAAGCAGAAAAACCTCATCGTAGATTGGTTGCGTGTAGGCTTCATCCACGGGGTGATGAATACCGACAATATGGCCATTTCCGGTGAAACCATCGACTTCGGCCCTTGTGCCTTTATGAATCAATACAATCCCGAGACGGTTTTTAGCTCGATCGATACCCAAGGCCGCTATGCTTTCGCCAATCAACCTAACATTGCCTATTGGAATTTGAGTGTTTTTGCCAATGCTCTGCTTCCACTGATCGATAAAGATGAAAAGACGGCTGCTGAGAAAGCCGAAGAAGTTTTGGGAAAATTTCCGGATGCCTTTTCCAAGGGGTATTTCGAGATGATGTGCAATAAGCTCGGCATCTTGAATCCTATTAACGAGGACCTCGAACTCATCAAAGAATGTCTTCGCCAATTGATGAGACATCAGGTTGACTATACCAATTTCTTCACCGAACTGAGGAGAGATGGCCAAGTCATCACCGAGCTCAGAGGTAAAGAAAGTTTCGAGACCTGGTACGCCAAATGGGAAGCGGCGCGAACAAGGAAGGGATCGATCTCGGGAAGCGAGGCCCTCATGGCCGGGACCAATCCCGTTGTCATTCCGCGCAACCACCTCGTTGAAAAAGTTTTGGATGAGGCCGTTTCGGGAGATCTACAGCCTTTCAAAGACTTTTTGAAAGAACTGTCACACCCCTACGATGATTCTGTTCCCATGCAAAAAGTCACCGCCGATATAGACGAGGACTATCAAACCTTTTGCGGCACATAAACTAGTTTCCGTATTTCGCTTCCCACTCCTTCACGATGGCGGGTGGCTCCTCTCCTTCAGCAACAAAAATCATCGCCGCTGAATTCATACAATAACGGAATCCCGTAGGCTCGGGGCCATCTTCAAAAACGTGACCTAAATGTGACCCGCTCCCGCTATCAACGACTTCTACACGAGTCATTCCATAGCTATTGTCAGCGATTTCTTTTACAGCTCCGGGTTTAATTGGCTTATAAAAACTCGGCCATCCGGTACCCGATTTGAATTTATGCTCAGAACTAAACAAGGGCTGACCGGTAGCCGCTGAATAGTAAATTCCTTTTTTCTTGTTGTCCCAATAGGCATTCGAAAATGCAGGTTCTGTCCCCTGTTCTCGCAATACCTTGAATTGTTGATCGGTGAGCATTTCCTTCCACTCTTCTTCGGTTTTATGAATGGGGTATGAATTTTCCTCATCCGATTTGCTTGAAGACGTTTGGCAGGCCGCCATTAAATAAGTCAGGCTAAGGATTAAAATCAAAGATGCTCTCATAACTTTCTATTTTTCGATAAACGATAGAGAATCGGCATTGTTTTATCAAATCGGAGACCAATTCAGTTCGGTCGCATTTCAAATGACTCAAATTTTCTACTCTCGCATTCAAATACGTTCCGAAAAAGAGTCCGGATTTTTCCCTTGCTGGGAAATCTCTATTTCAAATCCCCGAACGCAATTCCCAACCCTCTTGCCGACTTCACCAAAGTTCCATTCGGATCGACGACATTGTAGGCATCAATCGCGTCTTTAATAGGCACTGAGGTAAAATCGTTGTCTTTGAGAACCACCAAACTTCCGAAGTTGCCACCCAGAACGCGCTCGAACGCCTCCACCCCAAACACGGAAGCCAGAACCCGATCGTAAGCAATGGGCGTTCCACCCCGTTGGGTATGTCCTAAAACCGTCTCTCGAATATCGGCTTCCACTCCTGCTTCTTTAAGCTGATGGCTGAGGGTGTAGGCCACACCTCCCAGTCTGACGGAGATTCGTCCTGCTTCACCCTCGGAAGCGGTTACGGTACCGTCTTTTGGCTTGGCTCCTTCGGCAATGACGATGTTGACGAAGCCGCGGCCCTGATCGTAGCGCTTGCGGATTCGCTCTACGATGACATCCAACTCGTACGGAATTTCGGGAATGAGGCAGATCTCCGCTCCTCCCGCGATGGCGGTGTAGAGGGCTATCCAGCCCGCATCGCGGCCCATCACTTCCATAATCATCACCCGATGGTGACTGCTGGCGGTGGTCACCAATCGGTCGAAGGCATCGGTTGCCGTTTGCACGGCAGTTTGAAACCCGAAGGTAAAATCGGTGCCGGAAAGATCGTTATCGATGGTTTTGGGTACACCGACTATTGGCATACCTGCTTCATGCAAGGCTTGCGAAATAGCCTGAGAACCGTCGCCACCAATGTTGATGATGGCCTCAAAACCAAGCTCCTTCGCACGCTTGACTAATTCGGGAATGCGATTGATGGTTTGAACGCTACCGTCGGGCTGCACTTCAGGATATTCCAGCGGATTGCCTTTGTTGGTGGTTTTAATGATCGTGCCTCCCCTCACGTGGATTCCCGATACCGTTTCGTCGTCGAGTTTCACCAATCTCGGTGGTTCTGCCATCAGCCCATTGAAGGCCTCCATGCTTCCCCACACTTCCCAATCGCCTTCCTGAGAGGCTCGTTTCACAATTCCGCGGATCACGGCATTCAATCCGGGACAGTCGCCGCCACCGGTGGATACGAGTAGTTTTTTCATTTTTTGGGTTCTTCTTGGTGGGGACGAATTTAATGAAGTGTAATGTTTTGGGTTTTACTCAGCATGGAACGGATTGGCTGCAAGCTGCCAGCTGCAGGCGATTTTTCCCAGAAGGGTGCTTCATATTTGCAATTGGAACTTCCTTTGGCTAGCGCAAGAATTTCACTCGAAGGCTGAAAGGCAGGAAACGGGTATCAAAAGTTAGTTTAATCAGCCGGGACACCGCATATCGTAACGAAAACCGAAGTCTATAATGAAGAAGTAAAGAGATGGCGTTATATGAAAAATGTAACTGCAAGAGGGTTAGCTTGGAGCCTGAAGTTTTCAGCCAATTCAACGCGAAACGGGACTTTAACTGATTCTGACATATCTTACGCCGTTAAACTCCGCGAAAAAACATTGCTCTACTACATCCTCAGACCCCTAATCCGTTGGTTTCTCCGAGCCTGGTTCAGAAATATCGTCATCGTCGGGCAAGAGAATTTAGAACTCGAGGGGCCGATCATCTACGTTTCCAACCACCCCAATGCGGCTTTAGATCCTTTGCTTTTGGCTACCCATCAGCGACCTAAACTCTACTACCTGGCCGCGGCGGAGTGGTTTGGCAATGGTTTTAAAAATTACGTTTTCCGAAAACACTTCAATATGATTCCCGTAGCCCGTCCTTGGCTGAAACAAGGGGGAGAGGCTTCCAATGATGATGTATTCGAACAATGCTACCAAGCTTTGGCCAAAGGAAAGAGGATTGTAATCTATCCCGAAGGGACCAGCGTTACGGTGGCGCATATCCGGGAGCTAAAAACGGGAACGGCCCGAATCAAAATCGGGGGCGATGCTTTTTTGAAAAATACCGACGCCGATTGGGAAAATGTGAAAATCGTTCCGCTGGGATTGAATTACTACGACCCGAGACGCTTCCAAAGCGATGTCATCGTGCACTTGGGCGACCCGATTGATTTTGGGGATATCAAGGAGACCGATGAGAAGGAAAAGGTCAGAGCCATGACCGAGCGCATCCGGGACAAAATGGCTGAACTGGTTTTTCATTTCGATAAAGATGACTTCTCTCAGATAGCAAGAGATGTGTATCTTATTTATGTCGGACATTTGAGAACCAGAAAGGATCTTTCCAAGGACGAAACCGCCCGCATTTACCTTTTACAAAAAGAGATACTGGAGGCCGTTCATTTTTTCCATCAGCACAAGCCCGAAAAGCTGGAGGAGATCACCTCCAAAGCGGCGGCGCTTAAAAAGAATCTGAAAAAACATAAACTCGACCTGAGGTACATGGGAGGATATCGTTGGCCGACGATTCTCCTGATCAGGCTGCTGCTTGGTCTTCCCCTTTTTCTTATCGCTTGGACGATCAACATCCTTCCATTAATGACCTCAAAATGGGCTTTTGAAAAATACATGCGCCCGAAATTTTCGGCAACTTACAAGGCCGGCAAGCTCAACCCTTCCTTTTTGGCCTCCATGATTTTCATTATCGGAATGGCGGTTTTCCTGATCTGGTATCTTTTGCTGTCCCTGACACTGACGGCCTTTACCGGTTCAGCTTGGTTGATTCCCGTTCTCATCGTGGTTGGCTACGGATTCGGAGTCTATGCGGCCCGCTACGCCCGATTGTGGTTCGACTTCGTCCGCATGGTCAGAGTCATCAACCGCCGCAGGCGCCGACCTGAGGCTTATCAAATGATTTTGATGCAAAGGGATGAGTTGATTGCGGAGCTGGATGGGTTGAGGAAAGAATACGAGGATGGTTTAGCCTTTAGCCGCTAGCTAAATAAAGCGACATCATAGTTAAGGTTCTCAATCTACTTCGGCTACACAAATAAAGTGGTCTGCAACAGATTCTGTCGTTACTCATGCAACAAAGCGCAGCCGAGTGTTTAGAGTTGATACCAGGGAATCAATCACTCAGTGTGAGATCCACGGCGAGTGCCCCTCCATATCGCTTTCCTTCTTCTGTAAACTCATCCAAATGATCGCCGAGTTTTACCCATTTTTCATCTCTGTAAATCCAAGCGTAAGAATTGTAAGATCTAGGGAGGGATCCCCATTTTGGCTGCAATGAGTTAAACTTTTGTTTTTTACACTTTCCCGTTTCCTTGTTACAAATCTTCTTTGTAAAATGGTAAATATTGGACTCAAGATTTATTGCTTCCACGGCTACCAATAGTCCATTTTTGGGAAAGCGGAGAAACAATTCAGAAAGATCAACCAAGGTTTGTTCTCGCTTCCCTTTTTTCACAGTGGCAATAATGTTTTCATCGTGGATTAAACTCGCGGGTTGCCCGTCTTCATCAAGCTGATATAGAAGAATCTTCACGGTAGATTCCTTTAGTTTGCTCGTAGTAACAATCGATAAATTTTTGATGTAGGGAGTCTCAGCGATCTCCTGATTGTATTCAAAATACCGACCAACACTCCAGGAAACTGAAGGCCGCCAATGTACCTCAATATCCTTTCTGTTTACTCCACCCAATTTGAGAAACCGAGCCGCTGAAGGACTGATCGTTACCTCACTCAACTCGATCACGCTTGAGGTCAAACGAACTGTGTCTACAACATTGTTTACAGCTAAAACTCTCCTTGCATAACCGACTGCTGAAAATACCAGACTGTCGTCCTCACCCGTATCAATTTGAAAAGAACCATCGGCCGCAGACGTCGTTCCGATCTGAGTGCCTCGAATCCAAATACTGGCGAAAGGGATTGGTTTATTGGTTTTTTCATCACTCACTCTGGAAGTGACTTGAGAAAATGAGTCAACTGTGAGTAAAAGAAAGACAACGATTCCAAGCAGCACTCTTGACTTAATATTGGCAGAATAAGGTGGAAATTTAAGGTTCATCGTCATTTAAGGTTGAACGTTTTGCATATGGTGTCGTGGCTGACGTGAGGAAGCCATGCACTATATGCGTTGTTGTATGGCGTTTTCATTTTTCCTTTTTGTCAGGAAGTTCATTAATTAATCTCAAAGAATACTCAAAACCTGAAATCATTAACTCAGTCTGATTTTTAAAAATTTCAGGAAAACTTTCCTTTTCTTTTTGAATCTCTGAGGTTTTGAGTGTATCCATTTTCGCTTCAATTACTTTCCAGTAATACTCACATTCAAGTTGATAGGCATGAACAATATTGTCTCTCTGGCCTAAGAAATTTTTTATGTCAGTTTGATAAGTGTTACTGAGCCATTTAAAATTTTCAGAGTTCTTGTATTCTTTGGGAAAGTTATTGAGAACTCTCGAGAGATAAACTGACGAATCATGAAGACCTGTTTTAAAAAATTTGTCGAGCAAGTCACCAATTCTGTCCCAATAATTATACACCGCTTGAAAACAGACACTCGCAAACATCATGTAGCGTCTGTCTTCTGGAGTTTGATAATACGTTCCAGAAATAGAAGAGTCGGTTATAAAAGGCCTGAAATAATAAAGTAAAGCGGTATAGTACTTTATGTCTTTAGAAATGAATTGCAGTTCATCGAAAAATTTAAAGTCGGAGTATTCGAAAGGTTTCAAGCTTTGTTTTGATCTGATAATTCGACTAAAGAAGCTGATAGAATTCTCATCTCCGAAATTGACATCACCAAGGTGTCGAAGCGGAATAGAATCATATTGATTCCTGACCAACTGGTCGAATTCTCTGAATATGTTAAGATTCTCGTTCATTTTAATGCCATACAACTAGTTCATAATCAAACAAAATACAGCGTTATCACCTTAAAACTGGCTTCATAACACTACTTGCGAAAATCCTGATTTCACTGATCTCACCTCCTCTACATCGCGTTTATCTAAGGTAGTGATTTTTCGCTGCTCGCTTTACTTCGTTTTTTCCAATCTTTTCAACAATACACAAGCTTTTAACCCGTGGTTTCTAGCCGCTAACCATTTTTCGTGAGGGCTAAATACTGCCGATTATCGAGCGTGGTTGACTTATAAAATTGGATTTGAAATACAAGAAAGTCGGTTGGAAGCTTGTAGCGAATCATCCACCCCCACCTCCTTCGTCGGCACCCCCTCCGCCACCCGCGAGCTATCGCACAAAGGGTGATAATATTCCGTCTTTTGAGATAATTGTGACTGTAAGAGGAGCAGCTAGTGGCTAGAAGCCAACAGCTAAAAGCCCTCCGAAGCCGCAAGGCAGGATCCCTACAAATAATCAATTTTCAACGTATCTGGCATCAGGGAGGAGTTTCACCTTCTCCATCCTTTCCACCTCCACACTAAAACAATCAAACTCCTCCGTGACCTTGCCCTCAATGACATAGACTCCGCGGCCGCGGAAAGGGTATAACCGGGCGACCTGCGGAAAGTGAACCGTGTCGATAAACTCA
>CAZYWJ010000005.1:34583-39740 GCA_964651785.1 uncultured Cryomorphaceae bacterium | reverse complement strand
GCGGAAAGGGTATAACCGGGCGACCTGCGGAAAGTGAACCGTGTCGATAAACTCACCGCGGAAGTCCACGAAGTTTCCGAAGGCCATGCGCTCACCCTTGGCGGTACTCGTATCTTTTCGGGTCACCATGTAGCCGTAGATGCGCACCCGCTGCCCCACCCTCTGAGGCCGGTCGCGAGCCAAGAGGCGACTATGGGCTCTTTTTCCAATAAACTGAAGGGATCGACCAGCGAAAAGCCCAAGAGTTCGATCTGATCGAAAGCGTCTTCGAGTTGGCTCGACTCAAAGGAGGGGAGTTGATAATCCCTACGAGGCTCGCGGAAGAGGATTTACTGATCCATATTGCGCTTGGTGATATTGAGTTTATAGCGCCCTTGCCACAAAAGGGCTTGTTTATTTTTTCTGTTGAATGCATTGACATGAAAATAAAGTCGATCTAAGCACGATCCAACCCGAATAAACAGGTTAAATTTACAAATTTTGCATATTTAAGAATAATTCAATATGCTTATATTTACATTCAAGTTAAAATAAGTCGACATGTTTAATCCCTTTCTTATCCCGGATTCAAGAATTCTTGACAGACTGAGAATCGAAAATCGCTGGTGGAAATCGCGTGAAATTAATCAGACATACAGGGAGATGAAACGGCGCTTGTACTTTAAACTCTTTATGCTGCAGGTGAACGAAATTACAGTAAAAAGAGCAGTAATTTTAATGGGGCCGAGGCGTGTCGGAAAAACCGTAATGATGCACCAGGCCATCCAAGAGTTGATCACACAAGGAATAGCCGCCAACAACATTTCTTTTATAGGCATTGACAATCCTATCTATAATAACAAAGGCTTAGAAGAACTATTTGACTTAGTAAGGCAAGCTTCGGGAAATGACAATCCCGATGGCCAATACGTCTTTTTTGACGAAATTCAATATTTGAATGATTGGGAAAGACATTTAAAGGTTCTCGTCGATACCTATCCGAACACAAAGTTTATTGTATCCGGATCTGCGGCCGCGGCCTTGCGCTTAAAAAGTACGGAAAGTGGAGCCGGTCGTTTTCACGACTTCATGCTCCCACCACTTACTTTTCAAGAGTTTCTTTATTTACAGGATTTACAAAACTTGATAAAGAAATCAACTACAACCTACAGAAATGAAACCTATCCCTTCTATACGGCCATAGACGTAAAAGAACTAAATGTCCAATTCTTTAACTATCTGAACTACGGCGGTTATCCTGAAGTAATCTTCAATGAAACGATTCGAAGTAATATGCCGAGTTTCATAAAAAGCGACATCATTGATAAAGTGCTCCTGCGCGACCTTCCGGGTCTATACGGAATCACAAACGTGCAAGAGTTGAATCGCTTTTTTACTTATTTGGCTTATAACACCGGAAAAGAATTTTCTTGGGAGAAAATGGCAGCGGAAAGTAGTCTTGAAAAACAAAAAATAAGGCGATACCTTGAATATTTAGAGGCCGCTTTTCTCATCAAGGTCATTCACAAAATAGATGTGAATTCAAAACACTTTAAGCGAATCACCGTCTTTAAAATATACCTCACCAATCCATCTTTGAGAACGGCCCTGTTTTCCCCCATTCAACCTTTAGATGAAGACGCGGGCAATATGGTTGAAACGGCTATTTTTTCACAATGGCTTCATCGAGAAAATGCAGAGCTGTACTATGCCCGTTGGAGCAAAGGCAGAAGAAATGGAGAAGTGGATATGGTGATGCTCGATAAAAAAGGCTTAAACCCAAAATGGTGCGTTGAAGTAAAGTGGAGCAATCGATATGTCAAAAAACCTCGAAGCCTGAAGAGTCTTTTCGAATTCTGCCATGCAAATAGAATGACTGATGCGGTTGTCACTTCTATCGATAAACATGAAGATCAAGTTCACGATGGTATACATTTGAATTTTTACCCGGCTGCAGTTTATGCTTTTGCGGTTGGAGCTAACACCTTGGATAGAAAACATGTCGATTAAGCTTTCACCGGACGTGTATCATTCGTAAAGTTTAGCTTATCGCTTTTTTCATAGCGTATTTTAGTTCCGCTTATTAACGAAACGCAATTCATCGGAATGACCGTTTTTAGGCTTTAGGTAGGTAGCCTGTCAAGCTATATCATGAGGACTCAAGACAGCTAGCGGCTAAAAGCTAATAGCTAACAGCTCTCCAAAGGATAGAATTCACTATCCCTACAAATAATCAATTTTCAACATACCTCGCATCAGGAACCAACTTCACCTTCTCCATCCTTTCCACCTCCACACTAAAGCAGTCAAACTCCTCCGTGACTTTACCCTCAATTACGTAGACACCGCGGCCGCGGAAGGGGTATTGCCGCGCCACTTGGGGAAAGTGGACGGTGTCGATAAACTCGCCGCGGAAGTCCACGAAGTTTCCGAAGGCCATGCGCTCGCCGCGGGCGGTGGAAGTATCTTTTCGGGTCACCATGTAGCCATAAATCCTGACCTGCTGCCCCACTCTGCTTTCCAGATCTCGGGCCAGCAAACGGCTATCGGGCTCTTTTTCCAAGAGGCTGAAGGGGTCGACCAGGGGGAAACCCAATAGCTCGATTTGATCGAAGGCGTCTTCGAGTTGGCTCGACTCCAAGGAAGGGAGTTGGTAATTCTTGCGCGGCTCGCGGAAGAGGATTTGCTGTTCCATATTTCGCTTAGCGGGGTCGAGTTTAAAGCGAGCTTGCCAAAGCAATTCGCGCTTGTTCTTTCCCGTGAAGCGGAAAGCATCGATGCGAATCAAAATGTCGATTTGCTCCACCCCGATGGGCACCCGATCGAGGAAATCGTCGAGGCTTTGGAAATCGCCGTCCCGCCCGCGCGCACGCAAGATGCGGTGGATGGTCTCGTCTTCCAAAGCGTGGAGCATCCCCAAGCCGAGGTAGATGGACTTGCCCCGAATCACCGCCTCGTGACGACTCACATTGACGCAGGGCGGAACGATTTCGCCTCCTTTCATCCGCGCTTCGTGCACGTAGAATTCGCGGCTGTAAAATCCACCGCCATTGTTGATGGTAGCCACCATGTACTCCAGCGGATAATGCGCCTTAAGGAAGAGGCTTTGGTAGCTCTCCACCGCGTAGGAGGCGGAGTGCCCTTTCGCGAAAGCGTAGCCCGCAAAACTCTCTACCTGCCGCCAAATCTCGGCGGTGAGCTCGTCTTTATAGCCCTTCTTTTTGCAGTTGCTGAAGAACTTCCCTTTGGCTTTGGCAAACTCTTCACGGGAACGAAACTTCCCGCTCATCCCGCGACGAAGCACATCGGCCTCACCGAGGGTAAGCCCCGCGAAGTAGTGTGCTACTTTGATCACGTCTTCCTGATAGACCATCACGCCGTAGGTCTCGGGCATGATTTTCAGCATCACGGGATGAGCTTCTTTTCGCTTTTCGGGGAAGCGGTAGCGGAGGATAAACTCACGCATCATTCCCGAGCGAGCCACTCCCGGTCGAATCACCGAACTGGCCGCCACCAGCCCGAGGTAATTGTCGACGCGCAGTTTCTTCATCAGCACGCGCATGGCGGGACTTTCTACGTAAAAGCAGCCGATGGCATCGCCGTTACGCAGCATTTCACGGATGGCCTCATCCTGCTTAAACCGCCGCAGGTCGTGGATGTCGATGGGCGGATCGTCGGGATGGTTTTCCTTCAGGATGGCGAGGCTGTCCTTAATCTTTCCGAGTCCGCGCTGTCCGAGGATGTCGAACTTGTACAAACCAATGTCTTCGGCGATGACCATATCGTATTGCACCGTGGGAAAACCCTTTGGTGGCATCCACGTGGGCGAGTAGGTGTGGATGGGCTCATCGGCGATGAGGATTCCACCGGCATGGAGGCTGAGGTGGCTCGGAAATCCGTGAATGAGTTGACTGTAACGCAAGACCAGGGTGGAGAGCTGATCGAGCTTGGAAGGATTGAACTTGCCGCTGCTGAGAAGGTCAATTTCTTCTTTGGGTAACCCGAATACTTTTCCCAACTCGCGCACCACGGCGCGGTATTGAAAGGTATTGTACGTGGCGAGAATGGCGCAGTGCTCGAATCGCTCGAAGATGTAGCGGGTAATGTCGGGACGGTCGCGCCAAGAAAAGTCGATATCGAAGTCGGGCGGATTCTTGCGATAAAGGTTGATAAATCGCTCGAAGTAGAGATCCAGCTCGATGGGATCCACATCGGTGATGCGAAGGATATAAGCCACTATGCTGTTGGCACCACTCCCCCGCCCCACGTAGAAATAGCCCTGCTTTCGCGCGTAGGAGGTAATATCCCAATTGATGAGAAAGTAGGAAACGAACTCCTTTTGGGTGATCACTTCCAGCTCTTTTTCCAATCGGTCGATCACCTCTTGATTGGCATCGGGATAGCGGTATTCGAGGCCTTTGTAGCAAAGCTCGCGAATGAGTTTTTCATCTTCTTCTACCGAATCCGTGTAGATGCGAAGGTTCTTGTGCGGATAGGCATCGCCGAACTCAAAGTTGATGCGGCATTGCTGCAGAATGCGCGTGGTATTGGCGATCATTTGCGGGTTGTCGCCGTAGAGCGCCATCAGCTCGTTGCGGTGCATCCAGCAGTCTTCGGGGTGGGCCTCTTCACTCTTGGGAAGTTTGGAAAGGAGGCAATTATTGTCGATGGCTCGGAGAAGACGATGGGCGTTGAAATGCCGCTTGGAGTTGAACGTAAAAGGGTGCCACATAACCAACTTATTCTTCCGCTTGGCGAGGGGTGAGCGCGAGAGGCGCACGAAGTCGCGCGGGTGGACGCCAATGAACTCGTTGGCGCGGAGAGAAATCTCAGGATCGACGGTTTCAAAAGGATAAATCACATAGGCATTCTCGAAGGTCGGCGCTTGCGGCGGAATGGCTTCTCCCGAGTGGAGAAATTGCGAGAGGTAAGCGTTAATCTCACGAAAGCCTTCGTTGTTTTTTGCGAGCGCGACAAAGAGCGGTTGAGCTCCGTTGCGAAAGTCGATTCCGAGGACGGGCTTTACGCCTTTTTTGTAAGCCATCCGCACAAAGTCAATCGATCCCGCAGTAGAATTGATATCCGCCAAAGCCACAAGATCGTAATCATTGGCTATAGCCGTATCGAGAACTTCCTCGGGTGAGAGGGTTCCGTAACGGAAGGAGTAGTATGTGTGGA